>DASRGZ010000171.1:0-46033 GCA_035650735.1 Chthonomonadaceae bacterium | reverse complement strand
CTAACCCTGCCGACGGCCAGTATTCGCAACCCTTCCACCTTGATGTTGATGTCGCAAGGCGGAGGCAGAGGCCGTAACCCTGCCGACCCTGGCAGTCCGTTGCAGGCCCGACCCTGGCAGTCGGCGGGCCATAGGCCCCACAGCGGCAGGGTTCAGCCTGCCGCCAAAAGGGCGCCGGGTTTAATCCGTTCTATTCCCTGATCGTGCTGCGTTGGCGCATATCGTTCGCGCCGTTCCCGAAAGGAAGCCTCCCATGGTAAAATGCCCCCGTTGTGAGTTCGTCTTTGATGAAACGAAACGGACCACCTGCCCCATCTGCTTCACGCCGTTGTCGTCCCCCACAGAGGCCACGCCTCAGCCCGCGCCGCCACTGATGGAACCGACGCCCGGCCCGGAGGGCGCAGCGTCCAGGCTTGTGCCGCCCGCCCCACAGCCCGGTGCGCCACATGTGCCGCTCCTGCCACAATCGGGCCAGCCGGTTATACAGCCCAAATACCAGCATTCCCAGCCCGGCTCCCCGCAGGCCGTTCCGCCCCCGCAACCGACCACGCCGGGGCCTAGCATTCCCGGCCTGCCTGATCCAGCGCAACAGGGCCATCCTGCCGCTCAGCCCGGATACCCACAGGCGCAGCCCGGCTCTCCGCAGGCCTCCTTAACGGCGCAGCCGCTGGGAGCCTCTCCCGACGTGCCCGCTCTAGGTCAGCCCGGACCGCAGCCATACCAATCGGCGCCGCCCGCGCCCGGTATGCGCGTCTCGCTCACCGGCGAAATTATCGATCCGGGACTCTCCGCGCCGGCGCCGCAGCCTCCGCGCCCCAGCAGCTATCCCGGCAGCGTCCCGGCGACTCCGCCGCGCCCGGGTAGGCCGCACAGCGCGGTCACCATGCCCCTGCGGCGGGAGGGAGCACGCTCCCGAAGCATCAGCGGCAATGCCATCGCCATCGTCATCGCGATTCTCGTGCTGGGATTGGGCGCCTTTGGCGGCTGGTGGTACTTGCAGCACCGCACCCATCCGAAGACTCAGGCCGAGAAATTCTTTACGGCGATAAAAACAATGGATTGGAAGACCGTGTATGAGACCAGCGAGCAGGCTTCCACCAAATACGCCTCCGCCCAGGAGTTTGAGAAGAAGATGAACGATGTGATCAATCAGAATCCGGGTGCTGCTGCCATGATGAAGGGGCTTGCGAGCTCAGTGGATTTTAAGGTCGGGGAACCTACGATTAACGGCGACGAGGCGACCGTTCCCGTCACGATCTCCCTGGCGGGCATTAACCTCAGTCAGATGGGCCAGTCGGGAACGATTAACGTCAAGATGAAAAACTTTGGTGGCATCTGGAAAGTCTCCAGCGATAACAAGAATATCAACCTGGATGCCGATAAAGGTATGGGCGGCATGGGCGCTCCCGGCCAGGGTGGTATGGGCGGCTTTGGGGGCATGGGCGGGAAACAATGACGACGTCCCTTGTTTAAAGGATGAAGGATGAAGAAAGCACGGCCTTTTTCATCCTTCATCCTTTATCCTTTGTGAGGCTGTCCCGTTAGCGAAAGGGAAAAGGTAACGATTCGGAATGACAAAATGCCTCCGTTGTGAGTTCGTCTTTGATGAGACGCGGCGGTCCACCTGCCCGATCTGCTTTACGCCCGTGCAGGCGCAAGCGGCGCCGCCACAGGCGCCTCCGGCAACTTTCACCACGCAGCCGTTGCCGCCTGCGGCGGGGGCTGCGCCCGTTCACATGCCGCAACCGGCGTCCACGCCTCCGCAGAGCTATCCGCAAAGGTCGCCGCAGCAAAACCCACCGCCGCTCGCTTCTCAGGCGCCGCCGCTTCCGGCGCAGCCAGGGTATGGGCACGTCCCGCCAGCCCATCCCCAGACTCTGCCGGCAGGCCGCACCCCGATGCCGCTGACCGGGCCGTCGGAGCCGTCCTATTTGCAGGCGCCGCCGCCGACCTCGGGCGCCGGGATTCCCGGCCTGCCTGAGCCCACTCTCCAGTCCTACCCACCGACAGGGGCAATTCCGCCCAACCTGGGCTTTTCCACGCCGCACGTCTCTCTGACCGGGGAAGTTGTGCCGCCAGAAGCGCCGCCTCTGAGCCCGACTCCGCCGTTGCAGCCGACCGGCTATGTGCCTGGAGGTCCAGGCCCGCAGACGACCCTGCCCATGCGCCCGACCGTTCCCGCCGCCTATAGCCCTCTGATGATGGCCCGCAAGCGCGAGACTCCCCGCTCCACCTCGCCTTTAGGGACCGTTATATCCGCGATCCTGCTGGCGCTCATCGCTGTGGGCGGCGTTACCAGTTACGCCCGCTCAGGCGGCGCCCTCGCGCAGGCATCCTTCGCCGCCACAGCCTCCCCCGCCGTGTCCGGCGAGATCCAGGCGCAGGCGCAAAAATATCTCACCGCCCTCACCCAGATGGACTGGAAAGCCCTGTATGAGACCTCGGAGATAGATACCAACGAATACCCGACCGCCGAGGATTTCGCCAACAAGATGAACGCCAAAATACAGCAGAATCCCCAGGCTGTCGATTTGATGAATCGCCTGTCCGAGATGATGCGCTTTGAGGTAGGCGAACCAAGTATTGATGGTGATGAAGCGACCGTTCCCGTCAAAACAACCTTTAGCATCGAGGGGCGATCAGAGACCACCAGCAAGCTGAAAATGAAGCGGATCGGCGGGGTCTGGAAGGTCCAAAAGGGCGCAGGCTTTGGCGGGATGAATGGGGAAGACTCGCCCTTTGGCGGCGCCCGCTTCCCATCTAATGGCGACTCCTGATTGGTCGTTTCCCTGGCAAAGACGCCGGGCGGGACCTCGTCCGGCGTTCTTTTTGGCGATGCCATAGCACACGCCCATCTCCCCGGAGGCGTGGGACGCCGCATCTACGCCGTATATAATAGAGAAACCAGTTACACCTCGTACAATGGTGCGTCCGCCAGTCGCAAGGCAAAGGCGCGAGCAAGCGTAGCGCCGTCCCTTGCAGTCGCTTGGCCGTAGGCCCTGGAGCCGGGGGTTGAAAACCTCTGATCCGTGCCGGGCACGGACAGCATCCGACCTTTAACTGGTTCGTCTATAAGGCTCCGTGACCTGCCCGCTGGGGCCGCCTCGCCGATCTCGGTAATGTATCGTAGTGTACATAAGACCCTGCGACCACTACCGGTAGAGTCTAAAACAGGCCCACAGTATCCTTCCAAAGTGCGACAAGTTCCAACAACCGCAAAAAATTCTGAAATATTTGTAAAAATGTACGTCTGGACTCTTGCACAGCCGACTCAAATCTGCTAAACTGTTGGGCAAACGGCATATATAGGGGCCGAGCTATGAGTCCCGGCTATGTCTAGACGCAACGCCTGGCCCCGAGTAGGGCTGCGCAAAGCTATCCGGCAAGATTCAGGAGAATATGGCAGAGGCAAAAATCGCCCGCAATATCGCGCGCGTGCGGGAACGGATCGCCCAGGCCGCCGCGCGCTCCGGGCGGCCTGCCGAAGCGGTGACGCTGGTGGCCGTCACCAAGACGGTGGAGGCGGCGCGCATCGCCCAGGCGTATGCAGCTGGCGTGCGCGACTTTGGGGAAAACTACCTGCAGGAAGCGTTCGCCAAGCTTGGGCAGCCGCCGCTCGATGCCCCCGATATCCGCTGGCACTTTATCGGGCACCTGCAAAGCAATAAAGTCAAAGACGTTATCGGGCGGTTCACGCTGCTGCAAAGCATCGACTCGGTGCCGCTGGCAAAAGAGGTAGGAAAGCGGGCGCAAAAGGCCGGGATCGTGCAGGATATTCTGCTGGAGGTCAAGCTCGATGTCTCCTCCGGCACCAAGTACGGCTTTGCGCCGGAAGCGGTCCTGGAGGCTGCCGCGCAGATCGGGGCGCTGCCGGGCCTGCGCCTCTGCGGGCTGATGGGCATGGCCCCCTTCTCGGCCAATCCCGAACAGGCCCGCCCCTATTTCCAACACCTGCGCCGTCTGTATGTGCAGTTACCGCCCGCCGCACAGCGGTATCTCTCAATGGGCATGAGCGGAGATTTCGAAGTGGCCGTGGAGGAAGGGGCCAATCTGGTCCGAATCGGCACGGCGATTTTTGGGAGACGAGCGTAAAGCGGCGGCATCCTGGCCGTCGGGCGCAATTCTTAGAAATCAGGGAGGAATGGACACGGTGAATCCACAACCTATGCCGGAAGAGTACGAGCATAAGAGCTGGCTGACACGCCTGCGGGATGGCCTCTTTGGCGTCGAAGAGCCCGACGAGGAAGAACTTGGCGTTGGAGCGGCCCAGAGCGCGCCGGGCGCGCAGAATCCGCGCCGCCAGCAACTGCCGCTGCGCTTGCAGACCGCACGCGGAGGCCGCGTCGCCGTGCGCCTGAACGCGCAGGTCTTTGAGGACGCCAAGCTGGCTGCCGACGGCCTCAAGAGCGGCGAGCACCAGATCGTCAATCTGGAGCGGGCGACGCCCCAGATGGCCGAGCGCATCATTGATTTCCTCAACGGCGTCTGCTATGCCATTGACGGCACGGTGGAGCGCGTCGGCGAGAAGGTCTATATGTTCGTACCCGCCAATATCACCGTAGAGGTAGACAATGGCGCCACCGCCAACACCGCCAGCCGACGGCTCGCCTACGGGGAGGGACGCGAATAAGCCAGCCTCCCGCCGCCCTGCCGTCGAGCCGCCCATAGAGCCTTCCGAGGAAGCGCCCGCCGAGTCGCCCGCGCCGCAGCCGGAGCGCACGCGTTCGGCCTCGCCTCCGACGACATCCGAGTCCGGCGCCCGGCCCGCCGCGTCCGCATCCAGGCGCGCTGCCGGTTCACAAGCGCCTGCCGCTGAGCCGCCCGCGCCGGAAAGCGACACCGTTGCGGAGGCCGCAAGCCCTGCGCCCTCAGCGCCGACACCCTCCCCGCCCAACCCTGAGGTACGGGCCGACCCCCCACCCGCCAGGCCGCCTGGAGAGACCTCCGCGCCGACTACCGCGCCCACGGGCGCCTATCACCCTATGCTCCGCGATAAACGCATCGGAATCATCGGCGCCGGCGCGATGGGCGGTGCGCTCTGCCGCGGCATCGTCCACGAAGGCGCCGCTCCCGCCAACCGAATCCTGGTCAGCGATCCGCACGCCGCCCACGTCCAGAAGCTCCAGCAGACTCTGGGCGTCAAGGTGGCCGAAAGCAACAGCCAGGTCGCCAAATACACCGACATCATCATCCTGGCGGTCAAGCCCTACATGGTCGCTACCGTCCTGGATGAGATCCGCGACGCGCTTAAGCGCGACGAAGGCAAGCCGCTGCCGCTGATCATCTCCATCGCCGCCGGCATCCATATTGATAAGCTGGAGGCCCATCTCAACGCGCCGCTGCCGGTGGTGCGCGCCATGCCCAATACGCCCGCGCAGGTCGGCAAGGGCGCCTGCGCTTACTGCCGGGGCACCCATGCCGACGACGCCCACACCGCCCAGGCTGCCGCGATCTTTGAGGCGGTTGGAATCGCCGTCGAGGTGCCCGAATCCTGGATGGACGCGGTCACGGCCCTCTCCGGTTCTGGCCCCGCCTATGTCTACCTGATGATCGAGGCGCTGGTGGATGGCGGCGTCAAGGTCGGCTTGCCGCGCGAAGTAGCCCACCAGCTAGCCGCCCAGACGGTGCTCGGCGCGGCGCAGATGGTCATCGAG
The DNA here is from genome assembly GCA_035650735.1 of Chthonomonadaceae bacterium. Taxonomy (GTDB): domain Bacteria; phylum Armatimonadota; class Chthonomonadetes; order Chthonomonadales; family Chthonomonadaceae; genus DASRGL01. Next base: position 40,379 of record DASRGZ010000171.1, on the reverse strand, counting down.
ACCGGGATGCACCCGGCCCAACTGCGCGATATGGTGACGACGCCCGCCGGAAGCACTATCGTCGCCCTGGCTGCCCTCGAACACTCCGGCCTGCGCGCCGCCCTCATAGATGCTGTGGAGCGTGCCACCGCCCGCTCCCGCGAACTGGCCTGAGCCACCGCGCGGAGTCCTTTCACCGATTCTCCCTACCGGGAATGGGAGGATATTCTCTATGCCTCTGCGTCTGATCGATCTTTCTCAGCCTATCTTCGATTGCGGCCCCAACTGCCCGGCCCATCCGCCCGTGCGCTCGGAGATCACCTCCGACCACGCGCGGGGCAACTGGCACTGGGAGACGCTGACGCTGGCCAGCCACACCGGCAGCCATCTCGACGCGCCCCTGCACAAGATCGCAGGCGGCGCTGCCATCGATTCTCTGCCGCTGGAGAGTTTCGTCGGCCCGGCGCGCATTTCCGACCTGCGCGGCATTGAGCCATTGGGACTCATCACGCCGGAGCGGTTGGCCGCTACGCTACCGGAGCTTCCTGCCGATACCATTGTGCTGATGGCGACAGGCTGGGGCGATATCCGCGAACGCTCCGACCGCTGGCTCTACGCGTCGCCCAAGCTCACGCCCGCCGCCGCCGAGTGGCTGGTGGAAAAGCAAATCCGTGGGCTGGGCGTGGATCACTGGGGCATTGGCGGCTGGGACCCGGAAAACGATGCGGCGGTGCATACGATTCTGCTGGGCAAGGGCATCTGGATCGTCGAGGAGTTGCGCTTCCCGCCGGAAGTCTACGCCCTGCCCATGCCGCAGACGTTCATGGCGCTGCCCATCAACCTGCGCGGCCACTCCGGCGCATGGTGCCGCCCGGTCTTCCTCCTCAACGAGTGATGGTCCCGGCCTGGCCGCTCTATTCCGTATCAACGGCGCCGCTCGATTGATGGAGAAGTGACATGGCTTTCCCCGTGCTTGAGACAGCACGCCTCCGCATCCGGCCCTTCGCGCTTGACGATCTGGAAGTGCTCCATCGCATCCTGGATTTTGAGCTGAAGTGGTCGGGCGAGCCGCTGACACGCCAGGATCGGCAAGAGATCCTGGAGGGCAACATCGCCGCCTATGATCTGGATGTTCCCTGCGGTTGGAGAGCCATTGTTGGCAAGGGGGACCGTTGCTTAATGGGAATGGTTCGGCTCAATGTCGCTCTGCTCACGCCAGACGTGCGCGCGTTGTTTGTCTCTCCGGAAGAGGACCCGGTAGGGCCATTCGCCACGTTGGAGTACTACCTGGGTTACGCCCTCTCGCCGGCTTACTGGGGACGAGGCTATGCCACCGAAGCGGCGCGGGCCATGGTCGAATATGCTTTAGTGGAAATGAAGCTTGCCCGCATTCTGGCAGAGACGGAAGAGGCCAATACCCGTTCGCAGAAGCTGATGAGACGGTTGGGAATGCAGTTGGTGAAAGCTCCTCGTCCGGGGTGGCCGGATAGGGTCGTTGGCCTGTTGGAGAACGCAGAAGGCTAGCAGGGCACTTGCATTCATAATCGGACTCATCGGCGTGCATCTTCACGCTCGATCTCGGCTTGCTTCTCCTGGAAATAGACTTCGGTACTGGTGGGGATATGGGCGTACTTGCCCTTGAGCGCGCGTAGGCGCGCGGCGCGCTCTTCCCGTTCGCGCAGGGTCGTATCCAGTAGACGTCGGGCGAACTCGCTAGGGTTGACACCCTGGGCCTGGGCCGCCCGTTGCAGCCGGACCTCCTCTTCTGGGGTCAGTTCTATCGTCAGGGTCATGGCTCTTTTGCTCCTCTTTTCTCCAAGGCATCCATACCTAAGTCTGATACCCCGCGTGAACGCAGGGAGTCTCCTGCCCATATCTTTAATGATACCGGACAATGAGGCATTCGACCAGCTTGTATTTTTTACCGGAAAGCAGGCAGGAGAGAGGTTTCTCAGCGGCAGAGGCGACAAATGGGGCAGAGGGGAAAATCCGTCTTGTGGACGGTAGAGCAGCGCGGACAGAGACGCCAGCCGTGCTCCAGCCGCCAGTGGCGCAGCTTGGCCTCCTGAGTCAGCCGGAGGGCGATGGCTTTGCGGATTCGGTCGTCCTCCAGGGTATAGAGGTCTTGCAGGCGGGCGCGCAGCTCCGCCTTTTCCGGTGGCTCCAATACGACCGCTGCCAACTCCTCCGGCGAAGGAACGTCCGGCTCCTCCTCTACTGACTTCGGAGTCACGCCCTGCGCTCGAAAGAGGATCTCGGCGATGACCTTGCCGCCGAGCAATCGATTCAGGTTTTGCAGGATGCGCGCCTTGTGCAGCGTTAGCTCGTGCGACCAGACCGAGCTTTTGGTGCGGACAAAGAGCACGCCGTCGCGCACCGTCTCCGGCTCGGTGGCTGCCGCCGCCTGCGGCCCGACGATGCGCGGCCAGTAGGCCAGCGCCAGACTCTCGCGAATCTTAGGCCCGCTCTCCATCCCGTTGATGACGTTCTGGAGGATGCCCACGAGCGCGCCGCCGCCTCCGCGCACCGTGACTCTGGCCGGCGCTTCCGGCCTTTCTCCGGGCGCGGCGGTCTTGCCGCCAGGCGCAGAGCCGCCAGGTGGACGGCCTGCCTCACGGCGCGGGGGATTCGTCTGGGCCTCCGGCGCTGCCGGGGAAGGATTCGCCTCCGCCTGGCTGCGGCTCCTGGGTCGGCTCCGTGGAGACTGCGGGCGTTGTGGTTCTGGTCTCTCTGTTGCCATCGGGAGTTACGGTTCCGGCGACCACCTTAAAGGTCGTGGCTTCCGCCAGGATCTCGCTCGGAAACGAGCGCAGGTTGGTGCAGGTCAGGAATGTCTGGCAGCGCCGGCGTATCCAGGCCAGCAGATGGGCGCGGCGCGTATCGTCCAGGTCGCTCATCACGTCGTCGAGCAGCATCACCGGCGGCTCGCCGACGTACTCTTCAATCAGGCGGAACTCGGCCAGCTTCAGGGAGAGCGCCACCGTGCGCTGCTGCCCCTGCGAGCCATAGATTCGGGCGTCCATGCCGTTAATGCGGAAGCTGAGATCGTCGCGCTGCGGACCGACCAGGGTCACGCCCCGGCGCAGCTCATCCTCGGCCACCAGGCTCAACTGTCGGCGAAAGGCCAGTGCCATCGCCTCCGTGGCGCTGAGGGGCGATTCCGGGGCTTCCGGCAGCACGGCCACCGCCGCCGAGTCCGCCGGCGACTCCGCGCCGCCCTCCGCCCCCGCCGGCGCATAGCCCTCTTCCGGCGGCGTTTCTCGCACCACCGAGGCCCCGAAAGGCCGGCGCGGACGCAGCGGCGCCTCCATCGGCAGGGGAATGTTGGGCAGGTAATGCACCTCCAGCCCCTCGCGCCCATCCGTCAATTCGCGGTGGATCTGGTCGGCTAGCGGTGCCAGGCGCTCGATATAGAAGCGCCGCTTCTCCATCAGCGGTGCGCCGTGGATGACAAGCTGCTCATTCCAGGCGTCCAAGCCGCTCTCCTGCGGCGGGCGGGGCCGCTCCCGCAGGTCGCGCAGCAGCCGGTTGCGCTGCTCCAGGACGCGCTTGTAGTGCTCCAGGTCGTAGACGTAGCGCGGGCTGATTTGTGAGATTTCTACATTCAGGTAGCGCCGGCGCTCGGAAGGCTCGCCGGTGACGATAGCCAGGCTGATAGACCCGAAATAGACCGCGTTGAACTGTCCCAGCAGCTCGATCACGCGCGCCCGCTTCAGGCTGTTGATGCGCACCGTCTTCTTGTCGCTTTGAAAGATGGAGACCTGCAAATCCACGTCACCCTTGCGCTCGCGGTCTATTTCGGCGGCGACGTGAGCCACCTCGGCCCCGTGGCGAATCATCTCCGACTCGCGATTGGCGCGCAGGGAACGCGTGGTCGCCAACAGCGATAGAGCTTCCAGGATGTTGCTTTTGCCCTGCGCGTTGGCGCCATGCAATAGATTCAATCCCTCTCCAGGAACGAGCTCCAACTCCCGATAATTTCGAAAGTTGGTCAGTTTCAACTGGCGTATCCGCATAAAGCTTTACCGCTCCGTTCCTGTCCGTTCCTGAAGATTGGCTTTTCTATCGGTTGCTATTCCAGGGAACATTGACAACAGTCCTGACGTCCTTACTCCGGCCTGGCCGCCTGTTCGGGAAAGCTCCGAGCAAAAAAGCGCGCCGATTCTTTCTTGTCTTTCCTGTTCGCAGGCTAAAATGGGATTCTTCAACTGAAGGGCGACTCCTGACGACCAAAACAGCCTTCCACAGTCTTTGAATCTACCACAGCCTTTTATATAGAATCAGACTCTGGTTATTATTATCCTGTTGAAAAGACTCAAAACTAAGCCCTTAGTAGGTTGTTGAATCGTATTGACTTTACTGTTGAATCAAGTTATTACGCGATTCAAGCAGACTCTTACGTTTACTGATAACGCACTTGAGTCTACGTCTGTCCCTGTTACTATAGGAGTAGTTTTTAACAAAGGGCTGTTAGCTTTGTTGAAAACTCTGTTGAAAACTGCCCGGTTTTCAACAATCGAACCGTTGTATGACTGTTGACAGCGAGTTTTGAGTCGCATTGTTAAAAACTATGCCCTTAGTTTTGAGTCCAGGACTCAAAACTATCCCCTTAGTTTTCAATAACCCCTTCTTTTGTGCAGGTTTGCCTCCGATTCTTGCGCCCGATTCACGCCCAACTTAGCGCTACTAGGACTCTAGTTTTCAACAATGAATCGGCCCGCACTCAATGAATCCATTGCGCAGGCGCCCTCTTGGCGAGTCATGGTTCCGTCCGCCAGTCGCAAGGCAGAGGGGCGAGTGTCGCCAGGCAGAGCCGCGAACCGTTGAGCGGCGTCCCTGGCAGTCGAGCGTGCGTAGTTCCGACCCTAGCAGTGGTAGCGCCGTCCCTTGCAGTCGCTTGGCCGCAGGCCCTACAGACGGGTCATTCATGGCCCGTCTGGGGCATGGGAGTCAATGACTCAGGCTCTTGATCAAACTGTTCACCATGTTTTGTAATTCCGAATCGGCGTCCAGCAGCAGCTTTAACTTCTGACAGGCGTAGACGATGGTGGCATGATCCCGGCCTCCGAACGCCGCCCCCATCACTGTTGTATTGATCTCCGGCAGCAGGTCTCGGCAGACATAGATAGCGACCTGGCGGGCTAATGAGATATCCTTATTGCGGCTGGGGCCTTTGATGGCCTCCGGAGTCACCCCGAATCGCTTGGCAACCTCCGCGACTACCTCCTCTATGGTCACCTTGCGGGTGCGAATCGGCTTCTCGATGAAGTACTCGCCCAGCACGCTCTGCGCCAGTTCCGGGCTGACCGGCGCCTGCATAATAGAGGAGTAGGCAAGCAACTTGGTCAGCGCACCCTCCAGCGCCCGGATGTTGGATTGGATCGCGCTGGCAATATAGATCAGTACGTCGTCGGGCACCGCAGCGTTCTCGCGTTGCCGGCACCGCTCCAGGATGGCGATGCGCGTCTCCAGCTCCGGGGCGCCGATGTCGGCGATCAGGCCGCTCTGAAAACGGGAGCGCAGCCGCTCGTCCATCGTATTCAGCTCGCGCGGGCTGCGGTCGCTGGCGATGACGATCTGCTTGTTGCTCTGGTAGAGCGAGTTAAAGGTGTAGAAGAACTCCTCCTTGGTGTGCTCCTTGCCCGCGATGAACTGAATGTCGTCCACCAGCCAGACATCCACTTCCCGATAGCTGCGGCGAAAGTCTTCGGTGGCGTGCTCGCGCAGGGAGGCGATGTAGTGTTGGGCAAAGTACTCGCCGGAGACGTAGGCGACGCGCAGGTGGGGATGGCTCTGGCGCAGCGCGTGGGCGATGCCTTGCAGCAGGTGCGTCTTGCCCAGTCCCGGCCCGCCGTAGAGGAACAGGGGATTATAGACGGAGCCAGGCCGGGAGGCGACGGCCATCGCGCCCGCGTGCGCCAACCGGTTCGAGCGCCCCACGACAAAATTGCCGAAAACGTAGCGGTCGTTGAGCGCCAGGGAGGGAATCGGGCCGACGCCCTGGCTGCGGCGCGCTTCCGACCTGCGGCCCGAAGGACGCGCGGTGGGAACCGGGGAGGCGCTGACGGCAGCGGCCACCGGCTCGGAGACAACCGCGTCGGCGGTCGTCTCAATGGCTTCCGCCTCCGCGTCGAGCGGCAGGGCCGGCTGCGCGGACCGGGCGGCGCGCTGGCCGTCCGTCTTTTTGGCGCTCGCGCCGCCCTCCGGAGAGCGTTGGGACTCGCGGGGCAGCACCACAAACTGGACCTCCAGGTTCTGGGTGTCCAGGTGAAACTCCAGCGCGCTGCGGATGGCGTTGGCGGCCGTCTTCTCTAGCCACTCGCGCGCAAATGGGCTGGCTACGCCCAGGGTGACGCGACTGCCGACGTAGGAGAGAGGCTGTATGGGGCGAACGTAGCTTTCAAAGGTGACTTTGCTGACTTTGCTGGCGAGCAGATGAAGGGAGAGCTCCCAGGCGCGGCGCAGCGTGGCGGACCGATCCTCCTCACCAAATTCGAGTTGTCCGCTCACGCTCAGCCTCCCACCCCTCGTCCGCTCGCCCGGCAGGGACCGGATTGCGGCTTCTCATCGCTTGGCTCGTGGGTGCGGTCCGCTTTATCGGGGGGTGTGCCCCTGGCTCCGGTGCGGGCCGCGCGCATCTGGCACGCGCTGATTATAGCAAATCTGCGGGGCGTCCGCAAGTTGAAAACCAACTTTCCGTTAACTGGCTGAGCGCCTATTTTTTATTCCCGCACAGGCGTCTTGCGACACCTTTGTGTAGCTTACATTGCCTCTTAGCAAGGCAGTCCAGGGCTCCGAAAACCTCCAGGACGACCTGGAATAAAGCTGTTAGTATGTTCTTCGACGAAGTTTTTTACCGAGGTGGCCGTAAGTCGGGCAGTCAATATAAAGCTGTTAGCATGTTCTTCGACGAAGGGGAAATTATTCGCCGGAACTCTCATAGGGTCTGGTTCGTCCTGTCAGTGAATAAGTTGCCGGGCAGGCGTTTTGGATATGAGAGCAGACAAACGGCATACGCAGATTTCAAGGCGAGGCTTCTTGCAGGGGATCATGGCCGGCATGGGAGTCGGCTTGGCGTCTCAAGTAAGCGCCTCGGCGGGCGCACAGACCCTCGGCGCTCTGCAAAACCCGGCCCAGGACGCTTCCGCCGGCAGCTTGCCCGTGCGCCCTCCTGCCGTTGTCACGTCGCCTCCGGTGCTCCAGCATGTGGATGCCCACGTCCATGTCAACCAGGTCGGCTACCTGCCGGGAGAGGCCAAGCGCGCCGTCATTCCCGCCGAAGGCCCTATTCCCGGCAATGCGTTCGCCATCATTGACGACGATGTGACGCCCCAGATCCGCTACCAGGGCCCGCTGGTGGAATCCGAAACTCCGGGTCGCTATGACCGGTTTGGCCGGCACTTCATCGCCGACTTTAGCGCCTTCGACCGTCCCGGACGCTATCGCGTCCGCCTCTCGGACGGCAAGCTCTCCACGCCCTTCACTCTCGCCAAAGGTATCTATTCCCGCCTGGCGCCCCTGATGATCCAGTATTTTGATGTCCAGGCCTGCGGCCTGCCGCGCTCGGCGCTGCGCGGCGCCTGTCATCTCGACGACGGCATTGCCTACGGCGGCCCGCGCAACGGCCTGCCGATGGATACCTCCGGAGGCTGGCACGACGCGGGCGATTATCTGAAATTCGTCGAGACCACCAGCTTCGTCACCGCGCTCCTGCTATTCACACACCTGCATTTTGAGCGGGCCTTTCCGCAGAAGACGCCGCGCGGCAGGCTGCCGCAACTGCTGGATCAGGCGCGAGTCGGGCTGGAGTGGCTCTTGAAGATGCACCCGACGCCCGACGAGTTTTACTACCAGGTCGGCGATGAGAGCGATCACGAGTCCTGGCGGCTGCCGGAAGAGGATAACCTGATCGCCAACAAGGACTGGAAGCCGCGCCGGGTCTACTATGGCGTGGGCGCGAACCTGGCGGGCCGCACCGCCGCAGCGTTGGCGATGGCCTCGCGACTCTATGCGCCCTACGATCCGCGCTTTGCCCTGCGCTGCCTCAAAGCCGGGCAGACAGCCTATCGCCTGGGCCTGCAACATCGGGAGGTGCTCTCCACCACGCCTTATAGCTTCTACCCTGAACAGACCTGGGCCGACGATATGGAGTGGGGCGCCATCAGCCTCTATGAGGCGACAGGCCGCAAAGGTTACCTGGAGCAGGCGCTGGAGTTTGCCCGTCAGGCCCAGAGCGCCCACGCCGTCACCAGCGTCTATAACACGCACGCCCTGGCGCACTACACCCTATACCCCCATGCGTCGGACAAACTTCGCGACCGCCTGTTGGAATATCTGCGCGCGGACGCCGAGATGATCCGCCGCCAGGCCGCCAATCCCTATGGACTCGGCACGCCCTACCTCTGGGGAACGGCGGAGGCGGCCACCGGCGCGGCGCTGACCTGCCTGCTCTACGCGATACTCTCGCGCGAAAAAGGCTATCTGGATGTGGCCCGATGGCAGCGCGATTTCGTGCTGGGCTGCAATCCGTTCGGCCTCTGCTGCCTCATCGGAGCGGGAACGCGCTACCCGCTGTTTCCGCACCACCAGATCGCCAATATCCGGAACGTCGAGCTTTCCGGTGCGCTCGTGGGCGGCCCGGCCGACTACCGCAGCGTCCAGGACGAGAATATCGCGCTGGCTGCCGCGGACTTCGATACCCAGAATCCCGGCCCACCCGTCGCCGAGGAGATACCCGGCGAGGTGGGCGTCTATCATGATGCGGTGCAGGACTACGTAACCAACGAACCGGCCAACGACTACACCGCCAAGTTTCTGTTGTTAACCGCTTTTTATGTTGTCCCGGCCTGAGCGCGCGGCAGGCAAGGAGAAACTTACCTTCGCCGTTTGCGCGTTTCCCTGTGAAGCGGAGGGTCACAAAAAGGCCCTTGACGCGCAGGGAAGCGCCTGGCGCCTGAGCCTGTCCTTCCCCTGGCGCGCACGGCATCGGACAGAGCGCGTAAGCCTTCCGTGCTTGCCATAGAGAGCGAGCTGTAGATTCCGGATAGTTTGCGCCAACCTTACCACACAGGAGGAAAAATCATGCTGATGACGTATCGCCTCGCCGCGGCCGTCCGAAATGCAAGCGCCCGATCTACGTTTCTTGGAGCTTTTACGCTGGGCCTGCTGGCCCTGATCGCGGCGGGCCTCTCCGCTCCGGCCCGCGCAGACCAGGCCGCGACGATTCTCCCTTCCACGCCGGCGACCGATATGGCGAGAATAATCGCGCCGGCCCGCTGGCATAAGGCCGTGCGCCCGGAGGAGGCAACGCGCGTGGCCTCCACTCCGGATATTCTGCGCGGAACCGCTCCTACCATTCAGGAGGCGGTTCTGTCCCAGAAGCTGGCCCTGAACGCCCTCACACGCTCTGCTGCTGCGGGAGGCGGCGGAGGCGGCGGTCAGGTTGTGCCGCCATCCATCTTCCCGTTGAGCATACGGTTGGGCGCTGTCGTCTCACCGCGCACCAAGTTCACCGGCGGCGTTGACTATATGCTTCCCGCCTCCGTGAGCATCGGACAGTACTGGCATACGCGCCTGGACGCGGAGGCCATCGCCTCCTTCAACTTCGGCGGGATCAGCACTCTGTTCCCGATTACCATTAACGAGCTCTACTCTCGGGGAATCACCGCAGGGCCGGTGGGCGGCGTGCGCTTCTATGGCGGCGCGGGCATCGGCGCCTATATCGGCGAAGTGACGCGCTTTGGCGGCAAGGTGTTTATCGGGGGCGACATCTCCGACCGACTTGGCGTCGAGATGGATCTGCACTTCCCTGGCTTTGGCGATCCGCTCCTGGCGATCCTGGCCCGATTTCGCCTGTAGCCGCCTCTTTCCACTTGTCCTGGTATGACAAACGGGCGCGGACTTCCTATGTTGCGAAGTTTCCGCGCCCGTTTGCCGACTGCCACGCTGGGAGGACGGTCAGCGCCGATTGTCCCGGTCGCCCCTGTCCTTGAGGATAAAGTTAAAGAAGCCGCTGAGCAGGCCCATCAGAATCGAGCCGATCAGCGCGTCGCCCAGCGACTTGACATGGTAGCCCGGCACGAGGTTGCTGCCCACGAACCAGAACAGCAGCACATTAATGACAAACCCCAGCAGGCCGAACGTCAGGCAGTTGATCGGCCAGACAAAGAACATGATGATCGGGCGTATGAACGAGTTGATCAGCCCCAGGATAATCACCACCAGCAGCAGCGTCGGCAGATTGTCGGCATGGATTCCCGGCACCAGCTTGGTGACAATAAACAGGGCCAGAGCGCTGGCGATCCAGCGTAGCAGCCAGTTTTTTAAAAACATACCTTAGAAGCTCCCTTCCCCGATTCCGGCGGCGCTCTCCTGTTCGATTGGACGCTTGCGCGCTGTCAAAAGTTTCACGCCCCTCTTTTCTACCGAAATTGCAGGGATGCCCGGTTCCCGGGCCGCTCTCCCTTTCTCATCCTTGTTCCTTCTTGACCTAACCCCCCATCCCCCTTCCCTTGTAGGGAAGGGGGTGACCCAGGTGGGTACGCGCTCTTCTCTCCTCTTCCCTTTAGGTGAGGGGAAAGACAGAGCTAGCAGGAGAAGATACAGCCTTGCTCCACCCCCTTCCCTGCGAACGCAGTGAGCGCATCAGGGAAGGGGGCCGGGGGGTTAGGTCAACCCCGGTATCCCGGAGAGAATAGCGGTTGACGGCGGGCAGATGTGTCTGTTATACTGAAACAGCTTGCAGCAGTACTGAGCCTATGTTTGTCAATGCCGTCATCGGCTCGGAGGTATGGATGATAAGGCCGCCAACAGTACTTCGCCCCGGAGCATTGCGCCATTGGCACGGCAAGGGCCTCTTCTGCTCTGGAAAGCGGCTGGGTGCGCTCCTGCTCCTCGGGGGGATGGCCGCGCTGAGCGCGGCGCCGGCAAAGGCACAGAATGCCCGCGCGCTGCTCCAGAAGTGCGTGGCCGCCTACCAGAGCCTTCAGAGCTATACGGGCTCCGCCAACGTGGAGGTCTCCTATCTCTATAACGGTCGGCCAATACAGACGCAGGCCATGAAGGTGGAGATGCAGGTAAAGCGGCCCAACAAGCTCCTGCTCAACTTCTCCAGCCCGGCGGGAAGCCGCCTGATCGTCAGCGACGGCGCCAACTTCACCGTCTACCTCCCCGGAGTTCGCCAGTATAACCGCTACCCAACCGCTCCGACGCTGGAAGCGATGCTGCTTCCGCTCCTCTTTGCGCGCGCCGGCGTTCAGGCCGGCCTGGACCCGCTCTATTTCCTGAGCAAAAATCGGCTGCCGGATGCGCTTGGTTCGCTGCAACTCAAGGCCAGTACCACGTATAATAACAAGCCGGTCTATGTTGTAACCGGCGTAACGCATACCAAAAAAGTGACCCTTCGGGATAAAAAGGGACGTCAGGCGGTGCTCCCTCCCTCAACGGAATACTGGACCTGGTGGATCAATAAACGGACTTTTCTGCTGGAGAAGATAGAGGCGCAGAACCGGGACATACGAATGAACGTTCCGGTGCGCCAGGGCAATAAGATCATGATGCGGCAGTATCCGGTCGTGCGCCGCCTGCGCCATACGGTTCTGTTAGTCACGGCCAATCCGCCGCTTGCGGATAAGGTCTTCGCGTTTGTCCCTCCTAAAGACGCGACCGAACGCAAGACCGTGCAGGAGCTCTTGCACGGCAGCCGCTGAGACGTTATCTCCGGCACCACTGCCGAGGTTTCATACGGATAGGTTTCTTGCCAGGGACGGACGACCTTCGACACGAGGAAGAAGACGAGAGTGAACGTTCTTTATGGGCAGTACCTCCTCTACTGTAGCAGGCGCCTTACCAGGGCGCGAGGGGGCCAGGCATGTATGGGATAATCGTAGCCGCCTTTGTCGCCGCCGTGGTGACCGCTCTTCTGACGCCGAGCGTGCGCCGCTGGTCGGAGAAGATGGGCGCGGTGGACCAGCCCGAAGCGCGCCGCATTAACACTAAGCCCATGCCGCGCGCGGGCGGAGTCGCCATTTTCCTCGGATTTCTCATCGCGGTTATCCTCACCGTTACCTGCCGCCACTTTGCACGCCCTGGGCAGCATACCTGGACGCTGCAGGTGGTCGGCGTGCTGGTAGCAGCCACCTTTATCGCCATCGCCGGCCTGATTGACGACTTTAAGAACGTTTCGGCCAAATGGCAGGCGCTGGCAATTGTCGTGGCCGGGCTGATACTGGCCGCGTTCGGCGTCCGGATCGAAGGCGTCACCAATCCCCTCGGCGGCGCCATCGGGCTAAAATATAATCCTGCGCTGAACTGGCACGCCTTCAGCATGGGGGCCTCGGTGCTGGTGACGGTGGCGTGGGTCTTCATCGTCACTAAGACCGTAGACGCCATTGACGGGGTAGACGGCCTGGCGGCGGGCGTCTGCGCCATCTCCGCGGCGACGCTGGCCCTGATGTCGGCGCAGCTTCATACCACGGACGGCCCGACCCTGGCCTTGATGGCGGCAGCGATCGCCGGGGCCTGCCTGGGCTTTCTGCGCCACAACTACCACCCTGCCAAGATCATCATGGGCACCATCGGCGCGCAGGTGCTCGGCTTGGTGCTGGCCGCGATCTCGATCCTGGGCGCGTTTAAGATGGCGGCTGCGGTCTCCATGCTAGTGCCGATCCTGGTGCTGGGCGTGCCGATCTTGGACTTCACGCACGTTCTGGCCCGGCGCCTGATCGCCCGCGCCCCGCTCACCGTTGCGGATAAGCGCCATCTGCACCATCGCCTGCTGGAGCGCGGCTGGAACCAGAAGCAGGTCGTCTGGTTCATCTACAGCGTCGCCTTTACACTCTGCATTACCGCGCTTGCGATCTTCTTTGCAGGCCGGGGCCGCTTTGGGCCGTAGCAGCGCATGACTCTAGCCAACTCCAAAACCCGCGTTCTGTGTGTTTTTGGCACGCGCCCGGACGCCGTGAAGATGGCCCCGGTCGTGCTGGAGTTGCGGCGCTATCCGCAGGATTTTGAGGTTCGTATCGTCGTCACCGGCCAGCATCGCGAGCAGCTAGATCAGGTCTTGCGCGTCTTTGATATCCAACCCGATCAGGACCTGGCGATCATGCAGCACGGGCAGACGCTGGCACAAATCACCACGCGCGCCCTGGAGGGGCTGGATGCCGATCTGCGCGCGCATCCGGCGGATATCTGCCTGGCACAGGGCGACACAACGACGACGTTCGTGGCGGGGCTGGCCGCCTTCTATCACAAGGTCGCCTTCGGCCATGTGGAGGCGGGCCTGCGCACCCATAACCGCTATGATCCCTTCCCGGAGGAGATGAACCGGCGGCTGGCAAGCGCCTTGGCGACCTGGCACTTCGCCCCAACGGAAGAGGCACGCGCCAACCTCCTGGCCGAGGGCATCCCGGCAGAGACGATCTACGTTACCGGCAACACCAGCATTGATGCGCTGCGATCCGTGGCGGAGCGGCCTTACCGCTTCGAGAACCCGGAGCTGCGGGCCATCGTAGAAGGGGACAGGAGGCTGATTCTGGTGACGGCGCACCGCCGGGAGAACTGGGGCGCGCCGATGGCCTCCATCGGACGGGCGCTGGCGCGGCTGGCGGAGGCGTTCGCCGACTGCGAGATCGTGGTCGCTCTGCATAAAAACCCGGTGGTGCGGGAGACGCTCTGCCCGATTCTGGAGAACGTGCCGCGCGTGCATCTGATCGAGCCGCCCGACTACGTGCCTTTCGTCAAGCTGATGCAGCGGGCCGCGCTGATCCTGACCGATAGCGGCGGCGTGCAGGAGGAGGCCCCGACGCTGGGCGTGCCGATCCTGGTGCTGCGCCAGACGACCGAGAGACCGGAGGGCGTAGCGGCAGGAACGGCCAGGCTGGTCGGCACGGAGGAGGATGCCATCGTCGCGGAGGCCCACCGTCTGCTCACCGACCCGGAGGCGCACGCGCAGATGGCCCGGGCCGTCAATCCCTACGGCGACGGCAGCGCGGCGGAACGTATCTGTGCGGTGCTCCGGTCTGCTAAAACCTAACTCTCCTTCCGGCAGGCTAAACCCTGCCGCTGTAGAGCCTCCGGCTAGCTGCCCGCCTACGCGGGCAGAATGCTTTCTTTCGCAGGCAGAACGTCTCGCCCACGCAGGTTAGGCGACGGGCGCAAAGCGCCCCCGAGCGGCAGGGTTTAGCCTGCCGGAAGGGTTAGGTCCAAAGGAGAGGCCGATGAAGGGTAAAATCAATCTACGCACTATCCTTCTGGTGGTCCTGGCTGTATTGGTGACCTCCTTTGCGTTCATGAATTACGTCCCTAGGGTGCCGGTCTGGCCGCTGCCGGGTTACTATCCGCTTACCCTCGTCATCGCGATTGCCTTCGGCCTGGGAGTCGGGATCGGAATACTGGGGCATAGCCTTCTGGGGCTGTTCACATCGCAGGAGGGTCGCCAGTTAGAAGGTGTTCAGACTATTCGCGCCGGGGAGCGGGAACATCCGGGGAGACCCTAACCTTCTGATGCGGATAACTCAAGGCTTACAGGCGAAGGCATCCAATCTCCTATCCGGGAGGCGCGATTCATGAGACGCCCCCATGTCTCCAAACGCTGGCATATCCTGCCCGGCGACATACAGGCCGAAGCGAAGCTCCAGATGGAGCTGGGCGTGCATCCAATCATGGCGCGCCTGCTGGTGCAGCGCGGCCTGACCACGCCGGAAGCCGCCGATGCCTTCCTCAACCCCTCCCTGGATCGCCTGCACGATCCCTTCCTCCTGCCGGATGCCGAGGCCGCCTGTGAGCGCCTCAAGCGTGCCCTGAATAACAAAGAGCGCATCCTGGTGCACGGCGACTACGACGGCGATGGCGTCACCTCCGCCGCGCTCTGGACGCGCGTGCTGCGCAGTCTCGGCGGCTGCGTGGATGTCTTCGTGCCCCACCGCAAGCGCGACGGCTACGACATGCGCGTGCCCATCATCGAGCAGGCCCGGCAGGAAGGCGTCAGGCTCATCGTCACCACCGACTGCGGCATTCAGCGCGTGGACGAGGTGGAGCACGCCCGCCAGTACGGCATAGATGTCATCATTAGCGACCACCACACGCCCAATGCCGGCGGCGCGCTGCCCCAGGCCGTCGCCGTCGTCAATCCCCACCGCAAAGACTCCCGCTACCCCTTCCCCGACCTGGCCGGCGTGGGCGTGGCTTTCAAGCTCTGCGAGGCGCTTACCCGCTACCTGGGCTACAAGCCCGACTCGTTCCGCCGCAAGTTTCTCGACCTGGCGGCTATCGGCACCGTGACCGACATGATGCCGCTCATAGACGAGAACCGCGTCATCGCCAAATTCGGCCTGGAGGCCCTCCAAAGCACCAACAAGCCGGGCCTGCGCGCGCTCATCGAGGTCAGCGGCTATACGGGGCGAACCCTGGATTCTAGCAGCATCAGCTTCGGGCTTGGGCCGCGCCTGAACGCCGCCAGCCGCGTAGATGAAACCCAGATCGCCCTCGACCTGCTGCTGACCAAAGACGAGGCGGAGGCCCGCCTTCTGGCACGCCGCCTCAACGAGTGCAATATACAGCGCAAAGAGGAACAGGAACGCATCCTTAATGAGGCGCTGGAGCAGGTAGCGCAGCAGGACAGGATGGAGGCGCGCTGCCTGGTCGTGGCGGGAACGGGCTGGTCGGCGGGCATCGTCGGCATCGTCGCCAGCAAGATCGTGGATCGGTTTCACCGGCCCTGCATTCTGATCGCGCTAGACGAGGCAACGGGCGCGGGGCGCGGGTCGGCGCGCAGCATTCATGCCTTCAATATCTTCGACGCCATTGACGCCTGCCGCGACCTGCTCCTGGAGTACGGAGGCCATGCCCACGCCGCCGGGCTGGCGATCGAGGGCGCGCAGGTCGAAGACTTCGCCGCGCAGATGAATCGCCTGGCGGGCGCGCTGCTCTCGAAGGAGGACTGCCAGCCCTCCATCGAGGTAGCGATGGATCTCGACCCCTCCGAAATCAGCGCCGACCTGCTCCACCAGATCGAAACGCTCGCGCCCTTCGGCGGCGGCAACCACCCGCCCTATTTTGTCAGCCGGGGCGTGCCGGTGCTGGAGACTATACGCATGGGCCCTGAAAAGCAGCATCTCCGGCTGACGCTTAAGGTAGACGGGCTCAACGGGCGCCATATCGTGCAGGCGCCCTGGTGGAATCGCGGCGAACTGGCCGAGGCGCTGGAGCCCGGCATGACGCTCGACCTGTGCTATCGCCCGGCCTTTAACGACTGGAACGGACGGCGCTATATTCAGTTCATAGTGGAAGACATCCAGCCGCCAGAGTGGTAGCGCTCCAAGAGACCTCACCTCCGCCCCCTCTCCTTGAAAGGGTATGATGTCTATCGTTCTCTCACACTTCCAGGCCAGGCCCCTGCTGGAGGCGCGGCGGGAGGGCAAAAGCGCCGCGCTCACCTCCCTGGATCTGAATCGGACGCAGAGCGAAGTGCGCTTGGAGCCGCAGGGCGTCGTCTTTCCTGATGGGCAGCGACTCGCCTGGGCCGACGTCGAAGCGATTGCCGATAACGACTCCACCTGCTTTCTCGTGCAGGGGAGTACGCCGCAACGGATTCAATTTTTCTCCGAATCCCTGAATCGATTCTATAGTCTGATGCCCACCGAGCGCGCCCCGACGATGCTGGTGGCCGGATTCCTCATGCACCGCATCAAAGGCATTGATCCCGACGAGGATACCCAGCGCAAGGTCGCCGCCATCGCCCCGATCACCGGGCGCGTGCTGGATGTCTGTACCGGGCTGGGCTACACAGCCATCGCCGCCGCCAAGACCGCCTCGCAGGTCATCACCATCGAGCTAGATCCCACGGCGCTGGAGGTGGCGCGACTCAATCCCTGGGCGCAGGCGCTCTTTGAAAGCCCCAAAATCCGCCAGATTGTCGGCGACGCCGCCGTAGAGATCGCAAAGCTGGAGGACGAGTCGTTCCACCGCATCTTCCACGACCCGCCCACCTTCAGCCTGGCCGGACAGCTCTACTCCGGCGCCTTCTACCGCCAGTTGTTCCGGGTGCTCAAGCGCGGCGGACGGCTGTTCCACTATATCGGCGACCTGGAGAGCGCTTCGGGCAGCGGCGTCGCCAAAGGCGCCGTGCGCCGCTTGCAAGAGGCGGGGTTCGGGCGCGTCCAGCGCCGGCCAGAGGCGTTCGGCCTCGTGGCCTTTAAGTGAGCAATTCGGCCCGTAAAGTCAGGGAGGATGAGGACGGAGCCTTAGCGAATTATCCCCGCAGGATCGTCAGGGACCTGGGGACTATGGAACCGGAGGAGGAAAGGCAGATGGCTCGCCCCAAAAGCATAGAGGACGCTTCCAAATACGCAGGAACGGCCGAGGAGCTTGCCCGCTATTTGAAGCAGCAACCGCCCCAGGAGCGGTTCCGTCTGACGCGGGTTTCTTTGCCAAAAGAGCACCGGATTGAAGAAGGCATAGAGTACCCTGCCCTCTCCGTCGAGGAGCGTATTCGGCTCATGGATGAGCTTGCCGAGAAGAACCGCCATCTTCCCGTCTTGCCTCCAGAAGCCTTTGACCGCGAAAAGCTCTATGAGGACGCCCAGTAAAGCATGGCCTATCTCCTCGACAGGAGGTGCCAAATGGCCTCTCCCTTCCGATTGCGGCGGGTCTCTGTCCCCGCTGCAATTCTGCTCACCCTGGCATTGGTGGTCGCCGTGCTTGGCTCCTTACTGGTCAAAGTGTGGCGATTGGCTCGTGCAGACGCCTTATGTAACGCCGCCTACCAGGGCGATGTCCTAGAGGTCCAGCGGCTGCTGCGTGCTGGAGTGGACCCCAACGAACTGAACGCGCTTGGTTATGCCAAGTGGGGAGGTCATACTGAGGTCATCGTTCTGCTGGAACGGGCCGGGGCTAAAGACAAAGTGCCCTGGGTTTCCTGTGCTCCCCGCCCGCGATGATAGCTTTGAAGGTAAGTATTGGATGTTTGGGGGAGGAACGTTGTAAGTTGCAACCGGTGGAGCTGAAAGCATGGCGCAACGGACTGCTGAGAGAGCTGTTACTGGTGATACCCGCTGAGAGCGCCTGGCAGGAGGCGCTGACGCAGGTGGAAGCCCGACTCCAGGAAAACAGAAACAGCCTCCTCGGACGGGGCGCTCAGTTAACCATTAACTTCGGTGTGCGTTCGGTTTTCCAGGCCGAGCTGGAGGCCCTGGTAGACTGGCTCAAAAGGGATTACGAGCTGCTGACTGTCGCCGTCGTTGGAACAGACAGCGCAACGCAAGAGGCGGCGCGCAAGCTGGGGCTCGCTGCCTACCTGATGCTGCCGGGAACCAGCCTGGCGGCGGAAGAGAGCGGCACGCTCTCCCGGAACAATGCGCTGTATGTGCCCCAAACGGTGCGTTCCGGGCAGCGCATCGTACATGCCGGGCATATCATCGTCGGCGGGGATGTCAACGCCGGAGCGGAAGTGGTCGCCGAGGGGGATATCCTCGTCTTTGGCGTCCTGCGCGGCCTGGCCCATGCGGGCAGTCAGGGAAACGAGCAGGCCCGTATCATTGCAGGCCGTATGCGTCCCCAGCAGATACGCATCGCGGGCCAGATCGCGCGTGCCCCGGAAGAGGCCGGATACGCCGGGCCGGGGGAGCGCCTGCCGGAAGTTGCCCGAATCGAGAACGGCGCAATTCAGGTTTCACGGGTATAATAGGGTCTCAACTCTCAGCGGAGGAGGAAGTTTTTATTAATGTCTAAAGCCGGAAGGGTCATCGTCGTGACGTCAGGCAAGGGCGGAGTCGGGAAGACGACGACGGCGGCTAACATAGGAGTGGCGCTGGCTGCTCTGGGCGAGAAGGTCGCCCTCATAGATGCCGATATCGGATTACGCAATCTCGACCTCGCCCTGGGACTCGAAAACCGAATCGTTTACGATATTGTGGATGTTGTCGAGGGACGGGCCAAGCTTCGGCAGGCGCTCATCAAGGATAAACGCAATCCGAATCTGGTACTACTGCCGGCAGCGCAGACGCGCGATAAAAGCGCCGTCAATAGCCGGCAGATGCAGCAGGTCGTCGCCGACCTGTTGGCGGAGGAGTTTACCTACATTCTGATTGATTGCCCCGCCGGGATAGAGCAGGGATTCAAAAATGCCACGGCGGGCGCGACCGAAGCTATCGTTGTGGCGAACCCGGAAATGGCCTCGGTACGCGACGCGGATCGAATCATTGGCCTGCTGGAAGCGCAGGAGCTTTGCAATCCCATGCTGATCGTCAATCGGCTCCGTATGCGCATGGTGAAAAACCAAGAGATGCTGAGCGTCGAAGACGTGCAGGAGGTATTGGGCAACTCCGTCAAGCTGCTGGGGATCGTGCCTGACGACGAGGCCATTATCACCTCAACCAATCGCGGCGAGCCGGCTGCCATGGACGATGGAAATCTGGCCGGGCAAGCTTACAGGAACATTGCGCGCCGCCTGCGGGGCGAGGAAGTCCCGTTCCTGAATTTGGAAGAGAAGAATGGCTTCTTCGACCGGCTCAAGCGCCGCTTTCAACGCAACTAAGGCAAGAGGGAGAACCCGACATCATGTCGCTTAATATCTGGGAACGGCTCTTCGGCAAAAGCGAAAAATCGGCCAAGATGGTCGCCAAAGACCGGCTGCGTCTGGTGCTGATGCACGACCGGGCGGATATTCCCGCGCCTATGATGGAGGAGATGCGCCGCGAGATCCTGCTCGTCCTTTCCAAGTACGTGGATATTGACGAGAAGGCTCTGGATGTCAGCCTGGAGCGCGCCGATGGCGCCGTCGCCCTGATCGCCAGCATCCCCATCCGGCGCGTCCACCTTGAGCCATCCGGCGCGCCGACCCCGTGACTCTGCCGGAAACTTCCGACAGAAAATAACCTGAGAGAAGGAGGGGCCTTCCATGCCCAACATCGGTCAGAACGCCGCCTTGCAGGGCGGCGGTTTTCATCATGTCGCCATTCGCGCCAATGACTTCGAGGCCACCCTGCGGTTCTACATCGAAGGGCTGGGCTTCCGCCGCGTCTACGGCTGGGGCGAGGATGGCAGGGCAAAGGGCGAGCGCGACAGCCGCGCCGTCATGCTGGATACCGGCGACGGCAACTATCTGGAAGTCTTTGCCGGCGGCACGCGCCAGCCCGGCGAGGAGGTACCGGAGGGAGCGATCCTGCACTTCGCCCTGCGCACCACGGATTGCGACGCCGCCCTGGAGCGCGCCCGCGCCGCCGGCGCGACCGTGACCATGGAGCCCAAGACGCTTCCCATTAACGGCGACACACCAATGGAGTTCCGCATTGCCTTCGTGAAGGGGTTGAACGGCGAGGTGATCGAGTTCTTCCAGAACGAGCAGCTTTAAGCCCAAAATGCAAATCACCGAGCTCAAGACCTATGTGATGCACGACGGCTGGCGCAACCTGATCTTCGTTGCGCTGCACACCGACGCGGGGCTGGTCGGGCACGGCGAGGCCACGCTTGCCAACCGCACGGAGGCCGTCCTGGCCTATCTGGAGGGGATCGCCGCCCGGCACGTCGTCGGCAGCGATCCCTTCGATATCGAAGCCCTCTGGAATCGCCTCTATCGCGGCGACTTCATCCGGGGCGGCATGATCGCCTGTGCTGGGCTTTCCGCCATTGACATCGCCTGCCACGATCTCATGGGACAGGCGCTGGGCGTGCCGGTCTATAAGCTGCTCGGCGGCGCCTACCGCGAGGCGGTGCCCTGCTACGCCAACGGCTGGTACACGGTCGGGCGCGACCCGGAAAAGATCGCGGCGCGGGCGCAGGACGTCCAGGCCAGGGGCTACCGTGCCGCCAAGATTGACCCGTTCGGCGGCGGCTCCTACACGCTGTCGCGGCAGGAGTTTGCGCTTTCGGTCGCCATTGTGAAGGCCCTACGCGCGGCGGTCGGCGACGACTTCGAGATCTATATCGAGGGCCACGGACGGTTTGCGCCGCGCCAGGCCATCGATCTCTGCCGCGCGCTCGAGCCTTACCGAATCGGCTGGTTTGAGGAGCCCTGCCCCTGGGACGACCCGCTGGCCTGGCGTGAGGTCAAGGACAAGGTTGACGTGCCGATTGCGGGCGGCGAGCACTTCTGCACGCGCTACGGCTTCCGGCAGGTCATCGAGAGCCGCTGCGTGGATATTCTCCAGCCGGATGTCCTTTACGTCGGCGGGCTGACCGAGATGCGCAAGCTCTGCGCCTGGGCGGACGCCTACAGCATTATGGTTGCGCCGCACAACTCACAGGGACCGGTTTGTACGGCGGCCTCAGCGCACTTTGCCCTGACCTGTCCGAATCTGCTGGTGCAGGAGGTCTTCGACGATTTCATGCCGCCCCACGTCAAGGAAGCCGTTCCCGGCCATCCCAACGTAATAGAGAGCGAGATTCCCCGCGCCGCCCTGGATTCAAGGCCGGGGCTAGGCGTTCAACTCAATCGAGAGGTCATCGGCCAGCATCCGTTCCAGACCACCTTTTTTAACCTGTTCGCGGAGGGTTGGGAACGCCGCTTCGCCAGAGAGGAGAAATCCGGATGAGTTCTCCCGCTCTCTTAGAGTGTCTACGGTAATTGCTGGCAGTCACCCCTGAAGGGGTGGGCTGCGGACGGCAAGCCCCCTGAAGGGGGCTCTCCTTTCTGGTAGCCCTTGAAGAGGACTGACCGACCTCTGGCAGCCCCATTTATGGGGCTGCCGTCCGCAGCCCGGTCCTTTAGGGCCGGGCGCCTGGGCCGTAGGCCCCACAGCGGCAGGGTTTAGCCTGCCGCGTTAAAGCTGCTTATAGCTGTGAGGAAACACCATGCACCAACTGTTGATGCGCCGTCCCAACCTGGACGACCTGCCTCCTATACCTCCCTTGCCGCCCGGCTACACGCTGCGCGAATATCAGCCAGGCGACCTGGAGGGGCTGGCCGCGCTGATGCGCAAAGCCTTTGAGGACCCGCAGTGGACGCCGGAAAAAGTGCGTCAGGCCCTGATAAATGCGCCCGACGTCGTCAAGACGTTCGTGATTGATTATCAGGGCATACCTGTCGCCACCGCCTCGGCGCGGCTTTTGCCGGATCAGTACCCCGGTTCCGGCTACGTGCATTGGGTCGCCGCAGACCCGGACCATCGCGGGCAGCGCCTCGGCTATGCCGTCACGCTGGCCGTACTCCACGAGTTCGTCCGGCGCGGCTGCAAGGATGCCGTGCTGGAAACGGATGATCACCGCCTGGCGGCCATCAAGACCTATCAGAACCTGGGCTTCGTCCCGGAGCACCGCCATGAGTCGCACCCGGAACGCTGGGCTGAGATCATCGCCCGGCTGCTGGCGGCAGCCGGGCTATAGCCAACGGACTAGCGGGCAGGCAAGCCGCCTCGCAACGGCCTTTAGGAGAGGAGCTTGAGATAGATGGCGGGCAGGTTCTCGGCTGTAGCCAGCGCCGAGGCGCCTGCTTGCTGGATCAACTGGTTGGTGGTCAGGTTCATGACCTCCTGAGCGATGTTGGCCCCGGTGATATTAGTGATGGAGGCGGTCAGGTTCAGCACGCTATTGTTGAGATAGTCGTTGGTGGCCTGGAGTACGTTGTCCTGGAATCCGCCCAATTGCGCTTGGTACTGGTTGATCTGATTCTGGGCCTCGCCGACGATCTGCAGGGCGTTGTTGGCGCCGGTCGTGGTCGTGACATCAATGGTGGCGAGCGTCTGGCCGGGCACGGAGGTGGTGCCCAGGTTCGAGGCAAAGACGCTGTTGAGCGCGATGTTGGCCGTCTGGCCCACGCCGCCGCCGATCTGGAACTGCAATGAGTTGGCGGTCACCGCGCCCACTGCTTTGCTGGAGGTGCTGGTGTTGTTGCCCGCTTCCGTCAACAGGATGGAATTGCCGTTGGTATCGGTAACGCGCAACCCAGAATCGGAGGCATAGCGCCCGCCGGTAAAGGTCGCCACCACCGTCGTCACGTTGCCGCCTACCAGCGTAGAGGCCTGCACCGTCACCGTCGCGTTCAGCCCGGCCACCGTCGTGCCGGCCGTGCCGGCGATCAACGCCGCCGTTTCCGACTCGGTGATTTTGAAATTGGCCCCATAGTTCTGGTTGGTCAGGGTGATGCTGCCGGAGCCGTTGGCCGACACAAAGTTGGCCGCGACGCCGGTCGTGCCGGTCAGCGCATTGATTTTGTCAATGAGGGTCTGGACGGTATCCGTGCCGCTAACGGTGACGGTCTGGCCGTTGATGACCACCGTGCCTCCGGTGCCAGTCGTCGTGCCGTTCACCGTCGAAATGGAGGCGTTGACGCTGGCATAGGTGGCCGCCGTGCCGCCGCTGACCTGGGCGCGGGTGGCGGCGTTGTTGACGGTGATGGTCACGTTGCCGGCCTGCGTCACGCCGCCGCCATAGGTGCCGCCGAAGTTAATGCCGCCGATCAGAGTGCTGTTGGTGACGGCGGCGGTGACGCCCGCAGAGCCATCCAGCAGCTTCTTGGAGCCGTATTGGGTGCTGGAGGCGATGTTATTGATGGACTGGATGGCCGATTGGATGGCCGTCTGGTCTGCCTGGGCAGCGGTGGGATCGGTCGCTCCCGTGTTGGCGGCATCCAGCGCCTTCTGCCGGATAGTATCGAGCAGAGAGTTGATCTCATCCATTCCGCTCGAAGCCGTCTTCACCAGGTTGATGCTATCCTGGTTATTTTCTAGGGCCTGGTTGAGGCCATCTACCTGCGCCTGAAGGCTGTTGGCGATAACGAGCCCGGCCGGGTCGTCGGCGGCGCTGTTGATGCGCAGGCCGGAGCTGAGCCGCTGGATGGATGTGCTGATGGCGGACGAAACTTTGAGCAGGTTGAAGGTCGCCGTGAGGGCGTCCAGATTGGTATTGAATTGCAAAGCCAATTCGGGCTCCTCCGTAGGGTCGCAACAGAAAACGGTAATCTACAGATTGGGCTCCAGACAGTCCGTTTCGGTCTTCCTGTCGCGGACGCAGGCAATAGCACGCCGCAACCGCAGGAGAGAGCACAGGGCCGAAAGGACTACCTACCGGAGTCGTTTCTGTCGTTCCATCGGAGGGAGGCGGAAGCGGATAGCACAAGTGCGAGGATGAGGTCTGTGGGGCGGGAGTTAGGCCCAAAACGAGCACGGATACCAGGAATTTTGCCCAAAGACCGGCAGCAGGGGAAAATGTCTACTAAAGAACTGGCATTTGTGATGAATCAGGGTGAGCCTCAAAACGGGCATAACATCAGTGGTGTTTGATTTGCAATCTGTTCTGTCTCTTCTGTTGGTTCTTGGCCCGGCGCTGTCAGCAGAACGCCGGGCCATTTTTTCGCTAGGCACCGTCCTGAATTCAGGACGGTGCCTACAGGGCAGCTCTATCTCTTGCGAGACGAATGGTTAGCGGCGTCGCCGGTGGCGGCGAACCCGCTGCGCCGTTAGCAGCAGAACCCCGCAGGCCAGCACTGCCGCTGCCGAAGGCTCCGGCACAACGGTGACGAACGTGGTCGCCTCCGCAAAGAGGAAGTCATCCGTGATCACGAGGTCAGTGCCACCCGCTGGATCTTCTGGGCCAAACGAGTGGAAGGTGGCGCCGTCGAAATTAAACAGCGTTTTGTCGCCAACGGTCAGGGTGACATCCGTGACGATAGGCTGAGCGAACAGCACGCCCAGGAACTCCGACTCTCCGCTGGCTCCAACCGGCACATCGAATTTGCCCAGGCTGACCAAGTTGCCGTTGGCGTCGTGGCCGAAATACTCGATGCTGCTGGAACCGGCCCGCTCTACATCGTTAAAGATCGCGCCGAAGCCGCGCGTGCCGGCCTGGTTGGGCGTGCCCGCGAAGGTAAAGTGCTGATCGATGAAGCGGTCATCGAACTTATCGCTGGAGGCATCGAACATAACGAAGGTGTTGCTGGGACTGAAGAAGTTAAAATTTGTCGCCGTGTCCGGGTTGACGGTGGCGAACTGGTCGCCGCTGACGGAGTATTCCTCCGCGAAGACGAGGCCGCGCGCCTGGAATCGGTTGGTAGGGATGCCGATGGTATGGTTGAGGTCAATGACGGTGGTGTTGCCGCCAAAATCGGTGCCGTCGAGCTTGACGGCGTCCCAGTCAATGGTGCGGAAGCCGCCAACCTGCGGCCCGCCTCCGCCACCGTTATTGACGCCGCCGATAGCGTTTTTCATGTCCTGAAAGGCTGTGGCTGCGCCCGCGCCGACGCCGCTGAAGATCTGCTGTGCATGGGTCGGTCCTAGCACGAGGCTGCCGAGCATGACAGAGCAAATCACTGTGAGTAAGGACTTGCTACGCATGGATGGGTCTCCTTTCGTAAGCTCGGTTGACTGCATGCAGGGATACACAGATAGAGCCTGGTTACCTGTAATAATGCAGGCTTGCATAAACCATGCCAGTTGTTGCAGGCCACCCAGCCGGGCATTGAAATACCCGTCTGGGGGACGGCTACGCCGCCAACCGTCCTTCGGACGGGAAAACGGGCCTATCGGCAGGTGGATATCTTTGTAGAACGGGAAGACCCTTCCGAAACGGTGCGTCCGCTAGTCGCAAGGCCGAGCCGCGAGCCGTTGAGCGGCGTCCCTTGCAGTCGCTTGGCCGTAGGCCACGCAGACGGTTCATTCATGGCCCGGCTGAAGGATCTGTCTTTAAGGCTCTTGAAAAGGAATTCGGCCCTGCTTTCGCGAAATTTGCCAGGCAAACCAGACAGGAGGGGAGAGCTTAACCATGCCCCGCAAAAAACAGAGCGGCCCTGCCGGCAAGGCAGAGCAGACCCTGCAGACGTCCGCGCCCACCCCGGGAACGGCGTCCTCCCGAAATGCCAGAGCGCTGGCGCCATCCGGGGCGGAGATCGAGCCCGCTACCCCGGCATTCCCGCTGGCGCTGCCGCTATTGCCCATACGCGATCAGGTCTATTTTCCCCATATGATTTTCCCGCTGCTTGTCGGACGGGAAAAGTCGGTGCGCGCCCTGGAAGAGGCCGCCGCCGGGCACCGCCGCATCTTCATTGTCGCGCAGCGGAACTTGCAGGCCGAAGACCCCGACCCGGAAGACATCTACTCCATCGGCATTGTCGCCGAGATCATGCAGATACTGCGCGTGCCCGACGGCACCGTGCGCGTGATGTTCGAGGGACTGGAGCGCTGCCGCATCACCAAGTATCTGCAAGCCGAGCCGTTCTATCGCGTCCAGGTCGAGCCGCTGCCCACCGACGAGTCCAAAGACCTGCCCACCGAGGCGCTGATGCGCAACGTCGTGGCTCAGTTCGAGCACGTGGTCAGCATCGGCAAGAACATCCAGCCGGAAGCACTGATCAATGTCGTCAACACGGACGAGCCGGGCCGGCTGGCCGATGTCATCACGCCCTATCTGCGCCAGATGCGCGTCGATCAGCAACAGGAGATCCTAGAAACGCTGGATGTCAAGGAGCGGCTGAACAAGCTCTCCCTGGTTCTCAAGAAGGAAGCGGAGATACTCGAAATTCAGAAGCATATCCGCACCCGCGTTGAGAAGGAGATGGGCGAGACCCAGCGCGAGTTCATCCTGCGCGAACAGATGCGGGCCATCCAGCAGGAGCTCGGTGAGCGCGACGAGCGCGGCGGCGAACTGGAGGAGTACCGCGCCAAGATCGCCGCTGCCGGCATGCCCGAGGCGGCGGTGGAGCGGGCCAACCGGGAAGTAGACCGCCTGGAGAAGATGCCGTTTGCCGCGCCGGAGGGCGTGGTCATCCGCACCTACCTGGACTGGCTGGTGGCGCTGCCCTGGAACAAGATCACGCCGGACAACATTGATGTGGAAGAGGCGGCGCACGTCCTGGAGGAAGACCATTACGGGCTGGAAAAGGTCAAGGAGCGCATCGTCGAATTCCTGGCCGTGCGCAAGCTGACCGGCACGACGCGCGGCCCCATTCTCTGCTTTGTCGGCCCGCCCGGAGTCGGCAAGACCTCGTTGGGCAAGAGCATTGCCCGCGCCCTGGGGCGCAAGTTCATTCGCGTGTCGCTGGGCGGCGTGCGCGACGAGGCCGAGATACGCGGCCACCGCCGCACCTATATCGGCGCGCTGCCGGGCCGGATCATCCAGGGAATCAAGCAGACGGGCGTCCGCAACCCGGTCTTCATGCTCGACGAGATTGATAAGCTCGGCATGGACTTTCGGGGCGACCCCTCCAGCGCCCTGCTGGAAGCGCTCGACCCGGAGCAGAACCACGAGTTTAGCGACCACTACCTGGAGGTGCCCTTCGACCTCTCGGACGTGATGTTTGTGATGACCGCCAACCTCCTCGATCCCATCCCCGCCGCCCTCAAGGACCGCATGGAGGTCATCGCGTTCTCGGGCTATACGGAGGAGGAGAAGCTAGCCATTGCCACCCGCTTCCTGGTGCCCAAGCAGCGCAAAGATCACGGCCTTACCGCCGAGCACCTGACCCTCACCGAAGCGGCGCTGCGCCAGCTGATTCGGGAATATACGCGCGAGGCGGGAGTTCGCAACCTGGAGCGCGAGATAGCGACGCTGTGCCGCAAGGTGGCGCGGCAGGTGGCGGGCGGCCAGGTGGGCCACGTGACCATAGATGCCCCGGATTTAAAGGAATATCTGGGCCAGCGCCGCTATCACTACGGCGTGATGGAGGAGAAGGACGAGGTCGCGGCGGCGACCGGGCTGGTCTATACCGAGTTTGGCGGCGACATCGTGACCATTGAGGTGAGCCTGCTCAAGGGCCACGAAGGGCGCGTACAGTTGACCGGCCAGCTAGGCGACGTGATGAAGGAGTCGGCGCAGACGGCGTTCTCGTTCGTGCGCTCCCGGGCGGCAGCGCTGGGCGTGGACGAGGATTTCTATCGTAAGCTGGATGTCCATGTCCACGTCCCGGCGGGCGGCGTGCCCAAAGACGGCCCCTCCGCCGGCATCACCATCGCCACCGCCATCGCCTCGGCATTGACGCGCCGCCCCGTCCGCAAAGATGTGGCGATGACCGGCGAGATCACGCTGCGCGGGCGCGTGCTGCCGGTTGGCGGCGTCAAGGAGAAAGCGCTGGCGGCGCACCGGGCCGGTATCCGCACCGTCCTGCTGCCCAAGGAGAACGAGAAAGACCTGGAAGAGCTGCCGGAGAACGTGCGGGAGGAGATGTGCTTCCGGCATGTGGCGCACATGGACGAGGTGCTCAACCTTGCGCTGCTGCCCGGCGATAGCGCCTAAGCAGCGTTGGGCGAAATCCACTCTGGCCCCCACCTCCAACCCCCTCCCTCAGAGGGGCAGGTATGCCCGTTCGGTGCCTCTGCCACAAGGGAATCCATTCCCTCGCTGTGTGGCCTACGGCCCAGTCTGCCCCTACGGGGAGACGTACCAGGCTCTCAGGCGGTACGTGTCCGCAAGGGCGTCGCTAGGCGGAGGAACGAGCGTGCGCAGTTCCGACCCTAGCAGTCACTGGGCGGAACGCCACAAAGCGAAGGGCTTTAGCCCGTCGTCGAGATAGACCGGGCGAACTTATCTACCCCTCTGAGCAAACCCCTCCCCCAAGAACAGGGAAGGGGAGAGTCAAAGCTTCTCGGTTCCCCCTCTCCTAAAGCTAGGGGTCGCAAGGCGGAGGGCTGTCGCAAGGTATCGCAAGGCGGAGGCAAGGGCCGTAACCTTGCCGACCCTAGCAGTAGCCCGAACCATGGCAGGGCCGACCCTTGCAGTCCGTTGCAGCCCCGGCCCTGGCAGTGGGAACAGGGGGTGGGGGCCAAAAAGAAAACAGAATGGCCCTGTGGAGGGCTACCAAAAAGAGGAATTGCCGGGTAAAATAGCAAATGTCACTGTCACATAGCCCGCTAGCGGCTGTAATAGTTAAGAGACAGGGACCAGCCCGGCTCTCTGTCCTGACGCAAAGCTTTGCATCGCCCCGACTCTTGACGGCTCTCGGCGCAGTGCCCTTTCCCATCTCACCTTTTGTCACACGTAAAGGAAGACTTAAAGGAACGATTCCGTATGAAACATCCTGCAACCCCACGCCCGCATCGACTCTCGCTCGTCACCCTGTCCGCCTGCACCCTGACCCTCGCCGTCGGTATGGTCGTCGCTCCCACGGCGACGGCGCCTGCCCATGCGCAATCCCAGAGCAACAAAGAGGCAGCCAGCCCCAAGGCGCATCCTACCGCTTCGGCTCCGGCAAAGAATCCGGCCCAGCAGACAAAGCAGGCCGAATCCGGGATGCCGTCTGCGCCCTGCGCGACTCTAGAGGGCATCGGCGACCGGGAGGTGCTCAAGCGCCTGCTGGCCTTTTCCCGCGCCTGCAGCTATGGCGACATCTACCAGACGATGGGCGTCAATATGGACGATCCCATCTCGGATGCCGACCTGGCAGCCGTGTCTCCTGACGATCTGAAGCTTCGGCTGCTGCGCCTGCGCCAGACCTACTCCAACCCGGCGACCTGGCAGAACGTCGCGATTAACTTTACCCTGGCCTACTTCAACCTGGATTACGGAGTCAACCTGCGCGCGCTGCTCCGGCCCTATGTCGAAGAGATCGCGCTGCTTGCTCCCCGCCCCACTGCCGCCACACGCCGCTGGGCGGCGCTGCAGAAGAAGGCGGGCGACTCGCTCTTTGAGGCACTAGCCGCGCCGAATCTGTTTCTGCGGCTTTATGAGCATAACGGGGATACCAACGTACTAAAGTACATATTGGCCATGCGCGGCATCGGCGGACTGGGCGAAGCCTCCGCCGAAGCGCAGACGACTCTGCTGCTGGCCCATCCACGCGAGGTCGTCAACGCCCTCGCCCACGAGCCGCGCTCGCTGATATCGCTGGGCCATTTTGTCAGCCCGGCCATGATCCGCAGGGATTACTTGAAAACGCTCCAGCTCCTGGGCAACCTGGCCCAGGACACGGGCTATCCCAACCGCGCGGCTGCCGCGACCCTGATGCACGCGATCCAGGCGGGCCGGACGGCAAGCGCGAGCGTCTCGGCGCAGTAGGACCACCTTCGAGGCGAAAGGTATACAGGGCGCAGGCCGGCGTTTCTCCTTGCCGGCAGCCCAACCTGCCAGAAGCGTTCGCCGCGCCCCGGTAGGGTAAGAAAGCATGGCTGCCTTCCGAGGCTCAATAACGCAATCTCAAACCACTGTTTCAGGGAGGCCGATCTGGGCATAGCGCTGCTTGACAAACTGGATTGGTTTACTCTATACTATTCCGTCAGGATAGTCGCCATTTGTGCGGCCAGTAACCGCCCTGCCAGCACGCAAGGTGCGCTTCGCCAAGACCGCCGGCCCTGCCATCGGGGACGGCGTGTCCCCGGCGAGGGCACGTCTGCAGGCGGACCTGCCCTGGTCGGCTGAAGATACGATCTGAAAGTAGAAAAGGAGAGATTGCCATGTCGGACGAGACTGTCCAGGCCGCGCCGCGCTCCCTGCCGCGCCTGAACGAACCGGCCCCGGATTTCACCGCCGAGACCACTCAGGGAACGCTCACCCTATCTAGCCTGCGCGGGAAATGGGTCGTGCTCTTCTCCCATCCCGCCGACTTCACCCCCGTCTGCACCACCGAGCTCGTCGAGTTTGCCCGGCGCAACGACGAATTCCAGGCGCTCAACGCCCAGCTAGTCGGCCTGAGCATAGACAGCGTCTACTCGCATATCGCCTGGGTTCGCAACATGGAGGAGAACTTCGGGGTCAAGATCCCCTACCCGATGATCGCCGACCTCGATACGAAAGTGGCCCAACTCTATGGGATGATCCATCCCGGCGCCAGCAGCACCGCCACCGTGCGCTGCGTCTTTATCATTGACGATAAGGGCATCGTGCGCGCCATGATCTACTACCCGCTGACCAACGGGCGCAACGTGGACGAGATCCTGCGGCTGGTCAAGGCGCTCCAGACCACCGATCAGAGCGCCGTCTCGACCCCGGTCAACTGGAAGCCGGGCGAGCCGGTCATCGTTCCGGCGCCCAAGACTACCGAAGGCGCCGACAAGCGGATGCATGAGCCGGGGGTAGAAGCCAAGGACTGGTACTTCGCCAAGAAATCGCTCTAGCTCTGCCGCGCTCTAGCGCGCCTGTTGCCGGGGCATGGGCTAGCTAGCCCATGCCCCCGATATGTTCCGAAATGTTGTTCGCCGCGCTTTTCCTCCCGTGGATTTCCGCGTATTTCTCTTCCTTGTTGCTCTGGAGGGTGCGAGCGATGGCCGCAAGCGGTCCGCCCGCGCCGTTTCTCCGCCTCCTGCCTGGCCGCGCGGCCAGGCCCTGTTGCGGTTTGAGGCAGGTTACTGTATAATACCACCATGAATACTCGATCTCTTTCCAATTACGTGACGCTAGGATTGGCGGGCGCCGGCGTCATCGTGGCCTCTCTGTTAACCTACGAGCACTTCCGCCCCGATTTTAGCCTGCCCTGCGGCGCCGTGGGCGGGGGATGTAAGGGCGCCCTCGGAAGCACCTACGGCCATATCGGGCCGATCCCGACGGCGACGTTCGGATTGCTGATGTACCTGGCGCTGGTCGCGCTCTGTCTGGTCCGCCGCAACCGGCTGCAGGCGCTGCGGGAGGCCGAAGCCGCCCGTGCTGCCGCCTACGCCACAGCCGGGATCGCCCCGGAAGCCCCGGCTGCCGCCGACGCGGAGGCGGAATTGCCCCCCACGCCGGGCCGCTCCGATTCGACCATGCGGGGAACCGACGGAAAGGTGGGAGAGCCGCTTGCCGAGCGCGCCGCCCTGAACCGGCTGGATGGCGCGATCTGGTGGCTGTCGCTGGCAGGCGTGGCGATCTCCTGGTGGCTGCAATATGTGGCCTTCTTCGTTCTCTTTAGCTTCTGTCCCTACTGCTTCTCTTCTGCGATCCTTATCACGCTGATCTTTCTGCTGGCCTCCCGGGACTACTGGCTGGATGGCCGCCAACTGACCGGAGAGCAAAAGATGCTGGCCGGCGTCTGCGCCTTCATCGCTATCCTGTTTGCCTTCATGGCCATGCCGCAGATCGCCGATCAATGGGGTAAAGTCCAGAAGAACATGCGGGAAGGCGCCGTGCGTATGCCGACGACGCTGCGCGAGCTGATCGCGCCGGCGGGCATGCATCTCCGGGGCGACCCCAAGTCTCCCATCCTGGTCGTCGAGTTCGCCGACTACCAGTGCCCGAGCTGCAAGAACGTCCACGACCATATAGACGACTTCCTTTCCATGTACAAAGGCAAGGTCCGGCTGGCCTTCCGCAACCTGCCGCTGCCCATGCATGAGTATTCGACGCAGTTGGCGGTAGCCGCCGAAGCGGCGGAGGGGCAGGGCAAGTTCTGGCAGATGCACGACTATATCTATGATCACCAGACGCAGACGGAAATGCCAGATTTCTCGCCGAAGGAGTTCCTCAAGGGAGCCTCGGTTGCCGGCATTGATGTCAAGCGCCTGGAGGCTGACATGCAGAACCCCAAGTACATGCAGCGAGTCAACCAGGATCGCATGGCCGCCACCGCCGGCGGCGCCTCCATGACGCCCACCTTCTTTATCATCTCGCCCAGCAATAAGATCACGCGCGTGGCGGGCATGGATAACCTGCGGCAAAAGCTGGATGACAAGAGTAGCGAGGCCTGGAAATAAACTTGCGCGTAGCCCCTGGGAGTGGCAAGCACCTTGCAGGTAAGTGCGGTTCTACGTAGTCAAGGCGCCAACCTGCTTGCAACGGGTTCGACACTCCCTGACCCTTCGGGCAGCATCCCCGGAGGCGGCGCGCGCACAGAGTCATCGGTCAAAGGAGAAGAGGAGATGTCTGGCGCACGGGAGGACAGAGCCAGCAGAAGAGCAACCTTAAAGCCCGGCAGCACATGGGCGCTGGTGCTGCTGCTGGCGTTGCTGGCTATCGGCGGGCAAGGGCCGGCGCGGGCTGAGGATCTGGTCTGGGTCACGGGCCACGTCGTCGGCGCGGACAACCGACCGCTGGCGGGGGCGCTGGTCGCCGTCTATGACGACTCCAACAAGGTCGTGGACTACGCCCGCACGGATAAGAACGGCGACTATGCGCTGGCTGTGCCCAGGCGCGTTCTCCACCTGGAGAAGCGCGGGAAGGGCTTTTTCACGGAGGTCTTCGGCGGCATTACGCGCTTCGTGGGCGGCGCGGTAGGCTTCGTCGCCAACCCGCTGCGGGCCGGGGTGCACGCCATCACTTCCAGCCAGGCATCCAACTTTGCCGACCCGCTGACCAAAGGCGAGATCATGG
The DNA here is from genome assembly GCA_035650735.1 of Chthonomonadaceae bacterium. GTDB lineage: Bacteria > Armatimonadota > Chthonomonadetes > Chthonomonadales > Chthonomonadaceae > DASRGL01. The sequence continues at coordinate 7,265 of DASRGZ010000171.1, read as the reverse complement.
CGGGCGGGGCCGTGGCGGATCAACTGCTCTTTGCGGTGTCGCCGCGCGAGAAAAAGCCGACCCCGCAGGAGGAGCGCAAGCAGCCGGGCGCGCTGCTGATGAAGGTGGTGACGCGCGGCAGCAATGATATGGTCGGCGTCGCCCGCGTCTACTGGGTACAGCAGGAGGTCTTCAAAGCGGGCGGCAAGCAGCAGCGCACGCTGGCGGCTTGGCTCGATCCCGTCTGCCTCTCGTCGGTCGACTCGGAGAAGCCTTCGGCGGTCGAAGCCCGGTATATGCGCTTCACGGCAGCGCGGCTGGAGCCGAGCCTGGCGGAGCCGGGGCAGCGCGTGCGCATCGTGGCGAAGTTTCCGCTGCCGCCCGATCCGCCCGTCTATGTGGTCGTCGTAGCCCGCAACAATCGCACCGGGCAGACCTGGCAGCTCATGCCGATTGGCGACGGACTTTTCGAGGCCGAGTTTGAGGTGGATAAGCGGTTCCCGCGCGATGATCAGGTCATCAGCATTCTAGCCTATGCCGCGCAGAGCACCGCGCCCGGACGCCGCCCGGATACCGAGCGCGCCATCGAAGGCGCGGGCCTCTGGGACCTCAAGAAGCCCTACCTCTATAACCCGCTGCTGGTCGTCAGCCGCAACCGCGCCGACCTGACGCTCACGGTTGTCGTTCCCGACAAGCATCGGCGGTAAGGCGGCTCTGGTTTGCGGCAGGCTAAACCCTGCCGCTGTGGGGCCTGCGGCCTGCCGCCCACCTACGTGGGCGGGAAAGGCACCGTCATGAAAGGGCAGCGAACTTGCTGGAGGCGCCACTTCCAAAACGGAAGAGATTCGGAGAAAATAGAGTTCTTCGCTCTTGTCAAAATGGTTGCGGAGTGCTAAAATAACTATGTGTCGTGTAGAAACCCGATGGGCAAACTACACGTCTAACAAAGCACGGGCTAAATGAAAGACAGCCCTACCGGAGTAGATTTCCGGCGAGGCTGTGGCAGGGACCTTAGCCCCTAGATATTGCGCTCTTTGCGCAGTATGCGATACCACGCATATGCGTAGTAGGCAATGCCCATCGTGTAGAACACGATGCCGAGGAGCAGGTATGCTAGCTCCATAGCTGCTTCCTCCTTCCTTTAGTTTTGGCGCAGGGCGGGGTCTGTGCTCAGAACACAGACCCCGCTAGGCTACACGCCAGGCGCGCCAGGACCTGCCGTGCAAGGCAGAAGTTGACAGAGAGAGCGAGATGGCAGTCTCGCTCTCTTTTTTCTGTCCCTCCTCTACCCACGCAAAGTATAAACCATCCGCCCCTCCGTGACAATCCCCTATTTTTGCGAAGGCTTTCTAACCAGTCCTCCCTGCGCGGGGCGCACCCTCTCGCATGAGAACGCCTCTCCCCTCTCCCGCAGCGTGGATCGCAAGGCGGAGGGCCGAACCGTTGAGGCCCGACGATGCAGCAAGATCCGGTATGCCCTATCCTCGTGAGTTTCCGCCGAAACCGCACAGTTGAGGCCCGACGATGCAGCAAGATCCGGTGCCTGCCGAGGGCCTGATCGGTGGAGGTCGGCGGAGGGCCGAACCGTTGAGGCCCGACCCTTGCAGTAGGGGCCGGGGGTGAGGGCTATTGTCGCATCAATTCAAAGGCATTGGCCCTACTGCGCGGTCCTGTTGGGGTAAGGCCGAACGGCAATTTCAGGTATACTCAACGTAGTAAGGAAGGAAATCGCATGAGCAGGGAACGGCGACAACCATTGCGGGTAGGGACGCGCGGGAGTCTATTGGCGCGCGCGCAGACGGAACAGGTGGTGGAGCGGCTGCGGGAGGCGCACCCGGAGCTAGAGGTGGTCCTGGTGACCATCCAGACGACCGGCGACCTGCGGCGCGACGTGCCGTTCACCCAGGTCGGCGCCAAAGGCATGTTCGTCACGGAGATCGAGCAGGCATTGCTGGCGGGCGAGATCGATCTGGGCGTCCATAGCCTCAAGGACATGCCCGGCGAACTGCCGGAGGGCCTGGAACTGGCCTGCGTTCCTCCGCGCGAAGACCCGCGCGACGCCCTGCTGACCCGCGGCGGAAAGACGCTGGTCGATCTGCCGCCGGAGGCCGTCATTGGGACGAGCAGCCTGCGTCGGCAGGCCCAGTTGCTCGCTCACCGCCCGGATTTCCGGCTGGTAACGCTGCGGGGCAATCTGGATACGCGCCTGCGCAAGCTGGACGCGGGAGAGTACGATGCAATTATGCTGGCCTGCGCCGGGCTGAACCGACTGGGGCTGGAAGGGCGCATCTCCGAGCGGCTGGACCCCAACCTCTGCATGCCGGCGGTGGGGCAGGGCGCGCTGGCGCTGGAGACGCGCCAGGGCGATACGAAAACGCGTGCATTGCTCGCGCCCCTGCACGACCCGGATACCGCCGACGCCGTCGCCGCCGAGCGCGGGTTTCTGGCGGCGCTCAACGGCGGATGCTCCGTTCCGGCGGGCGCGCTGGCTGCCGTGCGGGGCAACGCGGTCCTTATCCGCGGCATGATCGCCGCCCCGGACGGCTCGAGCGTGCTGCGCAGTGAGGCGACGGGACATCGCGCCAGGGCGGGGCAAATCGGCGCGGAACTGGCCGCGCGCCTGCTCCGCATGGGCGGAGAAGCCTTGTTGAAAGGATAGATCGTCACGCATGAATGTCGAGGTGGACTTCCTCGTTATCGGCAGCGGCCTGGCCGGGCTGACCTATGCCCTCAACGTCGCGCCCTACGGCTCAGTGGCGCTGTTGACGAAAAAGACGCGCGCCGACGCCAACAGCAGTTGGGCGCAGGGCGGCATCGCGGGCGCGCTGGCCGAAGACGACTCCTTTGAGCTGCACAAGCAGGATACGCTCGTCGCGGGCGCGGGCCTGTGCCACGAGGACGCCGTCGAGGTGCTGGTGCGGGAGGGGCCGGAGCGTATCCTCGACCTGATACGGCTCGGCGCGCAGTTCAATACGGAGGTGGACGAGACGGGAAAGGTCGTGCTCGCGCTGGGACGGGAGGGCGGCCATTCGCGCAACCGCATCGTCCATACCGCCGATTATACTGGCTGGGAGTGTGAGCGGACGCTGCTGGAAGCGGTCAAGTCCCGCCCTGAGATCAGGGTCTATGAGCATTTCTTCGTTACCGATCTAATCCTGCAAGAGACGCCGCAGGGCCGGGCCTGCACGGGCGCCTACGCGCTCAACGCCGAGACCGACGAGCAAATAACGTTTCATGCGAAGGCGACGCTTCTGGCGACGGGAGGCTGCGGTCACGTCTACCTGCACACGACGAACCCGCTGGTCGCCACCGGCGACGGCGTGGCGATGGCCTGGCGGGCGGGCGCGGTGATGGCGAACATGGAGTTCATCCAGTTCCATCCGACCACGCTCTATCACCCGGAAGCCCGCGCCTTCCTGATCACCGAGGCGCTGCGCGGCGAGGGCGGCATCCTGCGGCACGCCGACGGCGAGGCGTTCATGTCCCGCTACCATAAGCTGGCGGAACTGGCCCCGCGCGACATCGTGGCCCGCGCCATTGTCAGCGAGATGAAGCGGCGCAACGCGCCCTGCGTCTATCTGGACGTGACTCATCTCGACCCCGAACTGCTCAAAAGCCACTTCCCGACCGTCTACGAGCGCTGCCTGAGCGTGGGCATTGACATCACGCGCCAGCCCATTCCCGTCACGCCCGCCCAGCACTACCAGTGCGGCGGCATCGTGACCGACCTGGACGGCGCGACCAACATCGCCCGCCTCTATGCTGCCGGGGAGGTGGCCTGTACAGGCGTCCACGGCGCCAACCGCCTTGCCTCCAACTCGCTGCTGGAAGCGCTGGTTTTCGGCTATCGTGCGGCAAAGCACACCATCGCCCACGCCAGCGCGGCGCTGCCTGCCGATGGCCGGGCGGTCTCCCTACCGTTCCCTTCGGAGACGCCCGCTCCCGACAGAGAAGAGATAGGCCGCCTGCGTACCACCGTTCAGGAGACGATGCAGCGCTACGTCGGCATCGTGCGCACGACCGCAGAGTTGCAGCGTGCGCAGGAGACGGTCGGCTCGGCGCTCCGTCAACTGGAGGGCGCCCTGGGAACCTCCGTCGAAGCCTGGGAAGCGCGTAACATCGCCCAGGTCGGCCTGCTCATCATCCGATGTGCGCTGCACCGCCACGAGAGCCGGGGCCTCCACTTCACCCTGGACTACCCGGAGCCGGTCGAAAGCGAGCGCCACGACACGGTATTGCTGCCCACCACCTAACCCTATGGCGATTGGAACGGTCTATCTTATTGGGGCGGGGCCTGGCGATCCGGGCCTGATTACGGCGCGCGGCCTGGAGCTTTTACGCGCGGCAGATGTTGTCGTCTACGACCGGCTGGCCCCCCCGGCGCTGCTGGAGCACGTCCGGCCCGATGCCGAGCGCATCTATGTCGGCAAGGCCAGCGCGCAACACGCCATGAAGCAGCCGGATATTAACGTTCTGTTGGTCGAGCGGGCCAGACAGGGGAAGTCGGTGGCGCGTCTGAAAGGCGGTGACCCGTTCGTGTTCGGGCGGGGTGGGGAAGAGGCGGAGGCGTGCCGGGCGGCAGGCGTGCCGTTCGAGGTCGTGCCGGGCGTCACATCGGCCATCGCCGCGCCCGCCTATGCAGGAATCCCGGTCACGCACCGCGAGAGGGCCTCCTCGTTTGCCGTCATCACCGGCCATGAGCGCGACGAGGCCCGCGAGTCGGGAACGCGGGAGCCGGGCGCGGCGGAGGGACGGCGCAACTGGGCGACCATCGCCCACGCCGCCGATACGCTGATCTTTCTGATGGGCGTGGAGGCACTGCCGGAGATCGCCGTGCGCCTTCAGGAACACGGGCGCGACCCCGAAACGCCGGTCGCCCTGGTGCAGTGGGGCACCTGGCCCCGGCAGCGCGTGGTGACGGGAACGCTGGCAAGCATTGTGAACGAGGCGCAGCAGGCCAATCTGACGCCGCCCGCCGTCTGCGTCGTCGGCGAGGTCGTGCGGCTGCGAGAGACGCTGCGATGGTTTGACGACCCGACGGCACGGCCTCTGTTTGGCAAGCGGGTGCTGGTGACGCGGGCGCGCGAGCAGGCCAGCGCCCTTTCCGATCTGCTGCGGTCGAAGGGAGCGGAACCGGTCGAATTTCCCGTAATTAAGATAAAGCGATTAGAAGAGAACGCGGCGCTGGATGCCGCCCTGGCACGCTTGCAGGAGTACGATTGGGCCGTCTTTACCAGCGCGAACTCCGTCCCTATCGTCGCTGAGCGGCTGGAGGCGCTGGGGAGGGACGCGCGGGCGTTCGGCAGGACGAGAATTGCGGCCATCGGCCCGGCGACGGCGGAAGCCCTGCGCCGGCAACTGGCTTTGCGCGCCGACTTCGTGCCGACGGAGGCGGTAGCGGAGGCCGTCATCGCGCAGTGGCCGGAGGCGGAGATACAGGGCAAGCGGGTGCTGCTGCCGCGCGCCGCCGAGGCCCGCGAGATCCTGCCGGAGAAGCTGCGCGCGCAGGGCGCGGAGGTGGACGTGCTGCTCGTCTACGAGACGGTGCTGGATGCCTCCGCTGCCGAGAGCCTGCGCGCCCAACTGCAACACGGCGAGCTGGACGTGCTGACGTTTACCTCCTCCTCTACGGTGCGCAACTTCGCCCAGGCCATCACGGAAGGCGATAGGACGCAGCTTCCGGCGCTTGTCGGGAACGCCCTGATCGCTGCCATCGGCCCCATCACGGCGGAGACGGCGCGTGAGCTTGGCCTGACGCCGCACATCGTCGCCGAGGAGCACACCATCCCCGGCCTCGTCGCAGCGCTGGAGGCACATTTTCACTCCCAGTCCGCATAAGCGGAACCGAAGGTGGAGAGTAAGCCTGATACTTTATATGCGTTATACGGGAGAGCATGAATATCTCTTGGCTTGAGGCTCTTAGGACTGGAAATTTCGGCGACTTGCGATCCGGTATGTCGGCAGAGCAGGTTCGCAGATTGCTTGGCGCCCGACGCCATTGGGGGAACCTCACGGCAATATAGCAGACCATCTATCTATCTGTATGGGAGTATAGAACTCTGGTTCGCAAAGTCGCCCCCCTGGGGGTTGACCTCTATCTTTTGGGAGGCGGGGGAGAAGGGCGCACTGCGCTTGCCATCTATATGTAAGATTGAGGATTGGGCGCTTGCGCCGGGCATGCACCGGGACGACATTCAAGCCTACCTACGGGAGAATGGCTTGACTTTCACCGTTAAAGAGCCCTCCGGCTATCCGACTCTGATATTAGTGCCAGGTGGGGCAAGAATTTCCCTGGACGAGGATGCGCGATTGGGTGCCATTTACATTCCGCTGGAAAAGCATGATGCAAGAACTAATTAAGCGCCCGCGCAGGCTGCGCCGCAGTGAGGCGATGCGCCGATTGGTGCGGGAAACGCTAGTAACGAAAAACGATCTGCTCTATCCCATGTTCGTCACGCACGAGCGGGAGAGTAAGGAGATCCCCTCCATGCCGGGCATCTTCCGGCTGACGGTGGACGACCTTTGCCGGGAGGCCGAGAAGGCCGCCGCGCTCGGTCTGCCCGCCATCATGCTCTTCGGCATCCCGGAGGAGAAGGATGAGGTCGGCAGCGGCGGCTACGCGGAGCAGGGGATCGTGCCGCGCGCCATCCGCGCCGTTCGGAAAGCGGTCGGTGATGCGTTGCTGATCGTGCCCGACGTGTGCTTGTGCGAATACACCTCGCACGGCCATTGCGGCGTCATCCAGAATGGCGACGTGGCGAACGATCCCACGCTTGAACTTCTGGCCCGCGCCGCCGTCTGTTATGCTGAAGCGGGAGCGGACATGGTCGCCCCGTCGGACATGATGGATGGACGGGTCACCGCCATTCGCGCCGCGCTGGACTCCAATGGTTTCCCGAATATGCCGATAATGGCCTATAGCGCCAAGTACGCAAGCGGCTTTTACGGCCCGTTCCGCCAGGCGGCAGACAGCGCGCCGCAGTTCGGCGACCGGCGTACCTATCAGATGGACCCGCCCAACCGCCGCGAGGCCCTGCGCGAGATCGCGCTCGACATCGAGGAGGGCGCGGACATCGTGATGGTCAAGCCGGGGCTGGCGTACTTGGATGTTCTGCGGGAAGCGCGTGATCACTTCGACACGCCGCTCGCCGTCTATAACGTCTCCGGGGAGTACAGCATGGTCAAGGCCGCCGCTCGCAACGGCTGGATCGACGAAGCGCGCGTTGTGGACGAAATCCTGACCGCCTTTAAGCGCGCCGGAGCCGACATCATCCTGACCTATCATG
>DASRGZ010000170.1:0-36336 GCA_035650735.1 Chthonomonadaceae bacterium | reverse complement strand
CCGCATCCGCAGCGAGATCGAGCGCCAGGTCACCCGAGGCGACGGGCGCTTAGGCCAGGACATGCAGTTGACGCCCCGGGCCAAGCGGGTGATCGATCTGGCCTACGATGAGGCCCGTCAGCTTTCCAACAACTACATTGGCACGGAGCACCTGCTGCTGGGTCTGATCCGGGAAGGCGAGGGGTTGGCCGGGAGAGTGCTGGCCAAGCTGGGCGTGGATCTGGAGCGTGCCCGCCAGGAGGTCATGGCCATCCAGGCCGAGCACCCCGAAGTGGCATCCCGTGAAGTAACGCGCGCGCCAGCCGATCCTGCTCGATTGGCAGAATTTAACAGCCTTCGTGAGATCCGCGCCGATTCCGCCCAGTGGCGCAAGAGATCCCTCGTCAGCCTGTTTGATGTCACACCGGTGCAATTCCGCGTCGTTCTGGACATCGCGGCGGCGATGAAACTGCTGCATCAAGAGCGCCGGTCTCTGACACATCAGTTTTCTTATCCCCACACGCTGGCGATGCTGTTCGAGAAGCCGTCGCTGCGCACGCGCGTCAGCTTCGAGGCGGGCATGGCGCATCTCGGCGGTCACGCCATCTACCTTGCCCCCACCGACGTCGGCCTGGGCACGCGCGAAGCCGTCCCCGATGTCGCCGCCGCCCTCTCGCGCTGGGTGGACGCCATCGCCGCCCGGGTCTTCAAGCATGAAACCGTCGAGCAGTTGGCCGCCAACGCTACCATCCCCGTCATCAACGCCCTCAGCGACCGGGAGCACCCCTGCCAGGCGTTCGCCGACCTCCTCACCCTTCAGGAGTACAAAGGCGAGCTTGGCAACAACCTGAAACTGGCCTATATCGGCGACGGCAACAACGTTTTGCACGCCCTCTTGCTCGCCTGCGCCAAAGTTGGGGTAAACTTAACGGCGGCATGTCCGCAGGGCTATGCGCCCGACCCGGCTTATATTGCCGAGGCGCAGCGCATCGGACAGGAGACGGGCGCTCAGATCGCCCTCGTCACCGACCCGGCGGAGGCGGCCCAGGGAGCCGACGCCCTCTATACCGATGTCTGGGCCAGCATGGGCCAGGAGGAGGAGCAGCAGGTGCGCGCGCAGGTGTTCGCGCCCTATCAGATCAACATGGAGCTCGTCCGCCAGGCCAAGCCGGATGCCATCTGCCTCCACTGCCTGCCCGCGCACCGGGGCGAGGAGATCGCCGACGACATAATGGAGGCATACAAGAAGCCCATCCTCGATCAGGCCGAAAATCGCCTGCACACGCAGAAAGCCCTGCTCGCCCTGATTTTAGGATTATAAGCTGCAATAGCCCTCACCCCCGACCCCTCTCCCACGCTGCGGGAGAGGAGGGAGGAGAAGCCGGGTGTTTTCTCTGCCCACGTAGGTGGGCAGCGGGCCGTAGGCCCCATAGCGGCAGGGTTTAGCCTGCCGAGCCGGGAGTTAGGTCAAGAAGGGCCTGTTCGCGCTCATTTAAGGAAGAGAGAATGCGCAAAGTTGTTCTGGTGTACTCCGGGGGTCTGGATACCTCCGTCTGTATCCCGCTAATGCGGGAAGAATACGGCTTTGATCACGTCATCACCGTCACCGTGGATGTCGGCCAGCCTGCCGAGGACATCCGCGAGGCCGAGGAGCGCGCAAAGCGCCTCGGCACGGAGCACTACACGGTAGACGCCAAAACCGAGTTTGTCGAAAACTACTGCTGGCCCGCCGTCCGCGCCAACGGCGACTACGAGGGCTATCCCATCTCCACCAGCATCGCCCGCCCGCTGATCGCGCTCAAGGCCGTCGAGAAGGCGCGGGAACTGGGCGCGCACGCCTTCGGGCACGGCTGCACCGGCAAAGGCAACGACCAGTTCCGCATCGAGTACGTCATCCGCACGCTGATGCCGGAGGCCGAGATCGTCGCGCCCATGCGCGAGGGCCGCAGGCTGCCCGACGGACGCCGCGAGCCCTGGACGCGCAGCGAAGAGATCGACTACGCCAACGCCCACGGCCTCGCCATCCCGCAGACCAAGGATAAGATCTGGAGCATTGACGAGAACCTTTGGGGCCGCAGCATTGAAGGGGGCCGCCTAGAGGAGCCGGACTATGCGCCGCCAGAGGAGATCTTCCACTGGACGCGCAGCCTCCAGGATGCCCCGGACGCGCCGCGCCTTCTGCGTATCGGCTTTGAGCAGGGCGCACCCGCCGCGCTCGACGGTGAGCGGCTTTCTGGCCTGGATTTAGTCACAAAGTTGAACAAAATCGCGGGCGAAAACGGCGTAGGCCGCATTGACATCATGGAAGACCGGATGCTGGGCCTGAAGGTGCGTGAGAACTACGAGTGCCCCGCCGCCGTCGTGCTGCTGACCGCGCACAAGGCGCTGGAGGCGCTGGTCTGCACGCAGGGCGAGCTCAAGTTCAAGGCGCTGGTGGACCGCGAGTGGGGCGAGCTGGCCTACAAGGGCCTCTGGTTTGACCCGCTCAAGGAAGACCTGGAAGCCTTCATCGGCAAGATTCAGGAGCGCGTCACAGGCACCGTCACGCTGCGGCTGGCTAAAGGCAGCGCCGTCGTCATCGGACGCAGCAGCCCGTATGCCCTCTACAACGAGGACCTGGCCTCGTTCGACAGCAAGACCTTCGACCAGTCCGAGTCGCTGGGCATCGTCAAGACGCACGGCCTGCAATCGCGCATGTACTGGATGCTCAAGCACCAGGGGAAGTAGGAGTTCGTCGTGCGCAAACTCTGGGGCGGGCGCTTTGAGGGCCAGACGGACGCCCTCATTGAGCGCCTGAACAACTCACTGACCTTCGATGCGCGGCTGTGGCGGCACGACATCCAGGGCAGCCTCGCCCACGCCGCCATGCTGGGTGCCACCGGCATCCTCCCTCAGGAGGAGGCCGATCAGATCGTGGCCGGGTTGCGGGCGCTCCAGGAGGACCTGGAGAGCGGCGCAGAGGAGCTGCCCGCCGACGCCGAGGACGTGCATACCGCCGTGGAGGGCCTGCTGCGCGAGCGCATCGGCGCGGTGGCAGGCAAGCTCCACACGGCCCGCAGCCGCAACGACCAGGTGGCGACGGACGTACGCCTCTACCTGCGGGAAGAGTGCGACGCCCTAGACGCCGAGATCGCCGCCTTCCAGGAGACGCTGCTGGCGCTGGCCGACCGGGAGATGGAGACCGTCCTGCCCGGCTACACTCACCTCCAGCACGCCCAGCCGATTGTGCTGGCGCATCACCTGCTGGCCTATTTCTGGATGCTCGACCGCGACCGCGAGCGCCTGACGGACGCCCGCAAGCGCATCAACCGTCTGCCGCTGGGGGCGGGCGCGCTGGCCGGAACCGGCTTCCCCATTGACAGGAAGCGCGTGGCCGCAGAACTCGGCTTCGAGGAGGTGCTGGAGAACAGCCTAGATGCCGTATCCGACCGGGACTTTATCGCCGAGTTCCTGGCCGTGGCGAGCATCCTGATGATGCACCTGTCCCGCCTGGCCGAAGAGATCATCCTCTGGAACAGCCCGGAGTTCGGCTTTATCGCGCTCGACGATTCGGTGACGACGGGCAGCAGCATCATGCCCCAGAAGAAGAACCCGGACGTGGCGGAGCTGGCGCGCGGCAAGACGGGCCGGGTCTACGGCGACCTCATGGCGATTTTGACCCTGATGAAAGGGCTCCCATTAGCCTATAATAAAGATATGCAGGAGGACAAAGAGCCCCTGTTCGACGCCGTAGATACGCTGCGGCTGGTCCTTCCGGCCTTACAACGCACCCTCGCCACCGCCCGCTTCCGTGCCGACCGGATGGCTGCCGCCACAACCGGCGACTTCTCCACCGCCACCGACCTGGCCGATTACCTGGTACGGCGCGGGCTGCCGTTCCGGGAGGCGCATGAGGTCGTGGGGCGTATCGTCCGGCACTGCATACAATCAGGTATCACCCTGGAATCCCTGGATGGCCCGACGCTGGCCGGCTTCTCGCCGCTGCTTGGCGAAGATGTCTGCGCCGCGCTCAGCGTTCTTGGCGTCCGCTCCAGCGTGACCACGCGCCGCTCCCAGGGCGGAACTTCCCCGGAGGCGGTGCGTATTCAATGGCAGCAAGCCCAGTCGCGGTTGCGCGCCAGGGCGGACCAAAAAGCCGCCGCTTCCTGACCGCGCCGTCTGCCCCGCAGGCGTTCCTGTCCAGGCCCCCGCGTTCTGGTTTCGGTTGTGATGGGTCTATGGGCAGGTCCCAGGGCCGCTGCTTCCCGGCGGAAACCGCTCTCTCCCTGCGCCCTAGTCACCGGTTGCCGTGAGTCTCTGTGAACGCCTATGATACCGCAGCGGCTTTCTTCCCGCCTGATGGCGGCGCGTCCTTATCTTCTGGTATCCGGCCTGGCGCTATTGTGCGGCTGGCTGGTGATGTCCGTGCCGCCGGCGGGCGGCATCTCTCCCCTGATGCCCCTGCTCTTCCTGCCGCTGATCCTGGCGATCCTGGCCTGTAAGTTTGAGTTCGTGGTGGTGCTGGGCCTGGTGATCAGCGCCGCCATCATCGAATTCGAGGTGGTGCATAACAACGTCCGGGCCATTGGGGAGGCAGAGTTCATCGCGCGCCTGATCAACGCGACCGTGCGCGGCATGGTCATCAACACGGTCACGGTCATCGGGGGCCTGTACGCGCGCCAGCTCAAGCAAAACCAGCGGGCGCTGGCGCGGCGGCTTGAGGAGGCCGACAATCTCCTCAACCTCTCGCTCTGGATCAACACCAGCAACAGCCTGGAGGACGCCGTAGACATCATCCTCTCGGCGCTGGCGCAGGTCCATCCCTACTACGTGGCCGCCGTCTTCCTGCGCGACGAATCGCCGGCCCTGCTGATCGCCTACGGCTCCAACGGCTCGGCGGGGCCGCTCAAATACTCCCGCCTCTCGACCGAGGCGGCGGGCGTTGTGAACAGAGAGGGCTCCTACTCCCCCGTCTATGTCGGCGATGTCGAACGGGGCGAGGCGCCGCCGCTGGCCCGCCTGGTCTCCGGCGTGCGCTCGTTCGCCGCTATCCCGCTGGCGCTTCCCAACCATCCGCTGGTGGGCGTGCTCTTTATCGGCTTTGACCGCCCGCACGCGCTGACGCCCGAAAACCGTACCCTGCTGCAAGATTTTGCGCTGCGCAGCGCCTTCCCCTTGCAGAAAACGCTTCAGCAGGAGCGCCTGCACGGCATGGCCTATACCGATGCCATGACGGGCCTGAAGAACTACCGCGCCTTCCGAACGCAGCTGGATGAAGAGGTCCGGCGTGCCACCCGCTACAAGCACCCGCTCTCGCTGCTCCTGCTGGACCTGGACCGCTTCAAGCAGATCAACGACCGCTACGGGCATCAGATGGGCGACCGGCTGCTAGCGCACCTGGCCTCGGTGCTGCGCGCCTCCCTGCGCGATACCGACCTGCCGGCGCGCTACGGCGGCGAGGAGTTCGTCGTGCTCTGCCCGGAGACGGGCGCAGCCGACGCGGCTCTGGTGGCGGAGCGCATTCGCCAGGCTGTGGAGCGCACGCCCTTCCAGGACACGCAGGACGGCACCATCGGCGTCACCGTCAGCATCGGCGTCGCCACCTATCCGGTAGATGCCGAAGATGAGGCCAATCTCCTGCGGCTGGCGGACATGGCGCTCTATGAGGCGAAGCGGTCGGGCCGCAATCGCGTGGTCTCAGCTCCGCGTTTCCATTCTGCTATCATCAATACGCCCCTGGATCCCACATCCTCCAAACTGCCCGACGCCCTCACCGAGGAAAATCTCTAAGAGTGTACGCACAAATTCCGCAGCCTTGCCTGGTTTTGGCCTGAGCGATGACCTCGCAGACCCGGCACTCTTGCAGAATAAGCAGACACTCTCTAACACATCCTTGCAGTACCCTCGTAGTTTTCCGAAATTGGAAAACTACGAGGGTACTTTGCGTGGGGGGGTAAAAGGTTCCCTCATCCGCTGGCCCGCTCCGCTAACTCAACGGAACGTTAGAGTCAGCAGCACTTCCTGACTTCCTGGCTTCAAATTACAGCAGGCACTCTCTCCCAAACAGAGCAGAGCGTGTGCGCTCAGGGTAAAAAAGCCCGGGGCGCAGGCGGGGGTGCGCTGCAAGTATTCTTGCTCTACAGTATTTCGCTCCTATTGGCGCTGCCTGCGTCCCGGTAAACACGGGGAGGGGAAGAGCAGGGGCTATTTGAGGAGCAGTGAACCTGGCTGTAGCCGTATGAACGCCTGTACGACCGCCGAATCGAACTGGACGCCTGCAGCCTCCTGCAGGCGGCGCAGCGCTTCTTCGCTGGGGAGGCGGGAATGGTAAACGCGATCCGAGGTCATGACTTCATAGGCATCGGCGACAGAGATCATGCGGGAAAGCAGAGGAATCGATTCACCACGCAAGCCGTCCGGATAGCCGGCCCCATTGATCCACTCGTGGTGGTGGCGCACGATATCGGCGACGTAGGCAAGCTCTTCGACGCGGCCGACAATCTCTGCGCCCTGCACCGGATGGAGGCGCATCGCCTGCCACTCCTCATCGTTAAGCCGACCGGGCTTGTTAAGAATATGGTCGGGCGTGCCGATTTTGCCGACATCATGGACCTGCGCGGCCAGCTCCAGGTAGCGCACCTCCGCATCGGGAAGCTGCATGACCCTGGCGGCGGCCACCGCCAGCGCCGCCACCCGCCGCGAGTGCTGGGCCGTAAACGGCTCCTTGGCGTCAATCGCGGCAGCCAGCGCCTGGATCGTCTTATACATCAGCCGATTGTCTTGCTCCAGAATGCGCTCGCGTTCCAGGGAGTGACGTTCCAGGTTGCGCTCGATGATGATGGGGATGGTTTCAATGTTAAACGGTTTGGCAATAAAATCGGTGGCGCCTTGCCGGAGTGCGGCCCGCATCAGATCGGCGTGGCCGTGGGCGGTAATGAGGACGATAGGCAGATCGGGATGGGCGTAGGCGACGTGGCGGGTCAGATCCAGACCGCTCATGCCCGTCAACATCATATCCGAGATGAGCAGGTCAAAGTGCGCCTGATGCAGCAGGACAAGCGCCTCTTCGGCGCTGGGGGCGGTGGTCACCTGATAGCCATTGCGCATCAGCACGCGCGCCAGCAGATCCCGTATCCACTCGTCGTCATCTACGATCAGGATGCGGGTCGTGTGGGGCGCACGCTGGGGCATCTCGCCTCGTTCCGACAGCGGGGACAGGGCGTCGGGATCGAGGGCAGACGGAACAGGCCCGGCAGCAATGAGCGCAGGCGGTATCGTCGCTCGTGACGTTGGGACGGCGTCGCGAGCCGAAGCCGGATAAATCATCAGTATACGCTCCCTCGGGACAAAAGGGATGGACGTTGGACAACCCCTAGGGAGGGGAAGGTTCTAAATTATACACCCTGCTCTACGGACTGTCAAGCAATATTCGTAAAATTGTTCGATAATTTGGCAACATTTTTGGAGTTTTATTTGCAGCCTGCCGCGCGCCCATCCCCGCTTGACAGCCAGCCTCGCACACGCCATAATGGGGACACGCCCACAAGCCAACCGAGAGGTTCTCGAACCAGCGGCGTTCTTCTGTGCCCTGACTTTCCAATTGTGGGATCTTCTTTTTCTTGGGTTCCCTGACTAGCGGTGAACTTCCAGCCGCCTCTATAGCGCGCAAAACCTCTATTGTGCGCAACAGAAAGACCGCGAGGTTTCCTCTAAAATGTGTACTTATTCTCGAACGGATAGCTTTTCTCGCGCCTGCGCTTGCGCCCTGGCGGCCCTCGTCCTCCTTTGCGCGGGTCGCCCCTGTCCGGCGCAGGACTGGTCGCCGGACGGACGCCAGATCGCCGTCGGCGGTCCCTCCCTGGCGCTGGCCGATGTCTCCGCCCTTCTCAGCAACGCCGGACAACCGGCTCCCAACACGCCCGCCGGCACGCCTCCGCCACCGCCCGCCATCGCCCCCCTTGCGGGCACCGGCCAGAGCGCCTTTCCCGCCTGGTCGCCCGACGGCAAGACCCTCGCCTATCTCGCCGACGGCCAGAAATTGAGGCTCTTCGACCTGGCCACCCAGAAGAGCACGGTCATGGACGCAGCGGCGGTCACGCCCGTAAGCTGGGCGCCCGACTCCAAAAGCTTCGCCGTCGTGCGCCGGGCCGAGAACGGCGGCCTGCAGATGCGCATCTATTACCGAACCGGCGGCACGGCGCTGACGGTGGACCTGCCCTTCCCATCGCTGCCTGCAGTGCACCTTCAGTCTATCGCCTGGGTGCCCAATACCGATAACGTCGTTCTGGTCGGCGGCGAGGGCCAGCGCGCGGATCTCTACCTCGTCGATCAGGGCCAGGTCGAGCGTCTGACCAGCAATACCGGCGACGTGCTGGGCTTTACGGTCTCCGCCGATGGCGAGCGCGTGCTCTGGGTGCGGCGCAGCCGCAACGCGCGCTACATTATCTTCTCCCTCTACGAGCTGGCGCTCTCCTCGCGCAAGCTGCGCAAATTAGACTATCCCGCCGTCCTGCCCGCCGTCAATCCCCATCCCCGCCGCGCCGTGGAGGCCGTCCTTACCGCCGTTTTCGCCCCGGACCGCAGCCACTTTGCCTTCGTCACGCGCGGCGGGCCGGAAGCCGGCCCCAACGGCGTGGCGCTCTACGTCAGCGACCTAACGGGCAAGGAGGTTCGCCTGCTCGGACGCGGGCAGACGCTCGCGGCAGCCAAGCCAAACGCCGCCGCTCCATCGGCCCCCGATGCCGCGCCGCCCGCACCGACCGGCCCCGACTTAACGGGCCTGACCTTCCCCATGACCCTGCCCGCCTTCTCGCCGGATAGCAAGCAACTGGCGGCGATCCGCTTTGAGGAGGGCAAGCGCGCCCTGGAGATTATAGATATAGCGACGGGCCAAGCCCGCTCCGCGCCCCTGCCCTAGCCGCTTTAAGGGGACCTTTTGACCGACGGGTTAAAAACCCTTCGCTGGAGGGCGCGTAGCGCCCTCCAGCGAAGGAATTCTATTCCGTCGCAAAACGGATCTGCCCGCCTCTGCCCTAGCCGCACGGAATGGACAGGGAGTGTTGACACATCTTCCTCGCTTTGTTATAATTGCCCGACGCCCGTGCCTAGACAGGTGTTATCTACTTCTTCATGGAGGCATTGCCGCTTTGAACGTCCAGCATATCGAAGTCAACCGGATCGTCGAAGACCCCGACCAGCCGCGCAAGCACCAGAGCGAAGAGAGTCTGCGCGGGCTGGCCGATAGCATCCGCCAGCATGGCATGCTCAATCCCATCACCGTCACGCCTCTGCATAACGTCAACCGCTACAAGATCATCACCGGCGAACGGCGCTGGCGCGCGGCCCTCATGGCCAATCTCGACACGATCCCCTGCATCGTCAAGGAGCTCGATGCCGAGGAGCGGCTGACCGAGCAGCTTATCGAGAACCTCCAGCGCGAAGACCTGCAGCCGATTGAGAAAGCCAAGGCGATTCAGCACGTCAAGGAGGCGCTGGGCGCCACCAACCGCGAGGTCGCCCGCCGCCTGGGCCTGTCGGAGCGCACCATAGGCTATCTGCTCGACCTGCTGGCGCTGCCGGAAGAGATCGGCGAGGCCGTTGTCTCCAGCCCCAATCGCCCTGCCGACGGCCAACTCACCGAAAAACACGCGCGCTTTCTCAAGCAGCTTAACGACGAGCCGGAGCTACAATCGGCGGTCGTGGAGCGCATTCGCGAGGAGCGCCTCTCCAGCGACGACACCGGCAACCTGGTCAAGGCCCTCAAGAAGCGGCCCGACAAGGCCCAGGAGATCCTGGAGAGCCCCACCGACCATCTCGTCAAGTTTTTCCAGGGCGCCGACCCGGCGGCGGAGTTCCTGGAAAGCATCGAGGTTGCCGGCGCGCCGGCGCGCCTGTCGCCCCTCGCCCAGCGCATCCTCGACTTCCTGCCCACACTCTCCGGCATCCAGCCGGCCAACCTGTCGCGTACCGAGCTGCGCCAGATCGAGGACGCGCTGACCTCGCTCAAGCTGGCCGTGGATGGCCTGCTGCGCGGCTGCAAGGAGCAATTGGGAGAAAAGGTCTGATGGCGCAGGAGTATTCGTTCGATATCGTCTCCAAAGTGGACCTGACGGAGGTTAAGAACGCCCTGGACCAGGCCGAGCGCGAGATCGCCAACCGCTTCGACTTCCGCAATAGCAAGACCTCATTTGCGTTGGAGGACAATACCATCCGGATTATCTCCGACGATGAATTCCATCTGAACATGGTGCTGGATATCCTGCGCAGCAAGCTGGCCAAGCGTAACGTCTCGCTCAAGGCCCTGCAATACGGCAAGATTGAGCCGGCGGCGCACGGCACCGTGCGCCAGGTCGTCACTCTGCGCCAGGGCATTCCAACCGAAGAGGCCAAGGCGCTCGTCAAGCAGATCAAGGCGTCGGGCATCAAGGCGCAGGCGCAGCTACAGGGCGATCAAGTGCGTGTCTCCAGCAAAGAGAAGGACGCGCTGCAGGCCGTGCAGCGGTTGGTGCGCAGCATGGAAAACCTGCCCTACGATGTGGAGTTTATCAACTATCGCTGAGGAGAGCGGTGCGAGAGCTTCATTCGGGGCCTTACGGGAGGCAAGAAAAAAGGGCGGCAGGTAAAGGAGAGCAAAGCCTGCCACCCAAGGAAGGAAGGTGAACTCGAATCATTTATAGTATCGGCTATTTTACGCGCCTTCCTTAGAGATACCAGGCCCCAAAAGCCACATTTTTGCCAAAAAACGCAAGCAACCCGCTCCAGACCTGCCTTTTGAGTTTTTTCGCCAGCCCTCGCTGCGTGGTGCGAACCACCGAGCATGAAACGCTTCTCCCCTCTTCTTGCGAAGGAGAGGGGCCGGAGGTGAGGTCTATTGGGGAAAATCCCCGGTTTTAATGTGGGGATGCCTACTTCGACGCGAGGGAGGAGGCAAGTTTCGTCCTCACCCGACCTTGGACCGCCACGCTGCCCTTCTTCCCGGCTTTACCGGGGAAGAGGGGGCAGTTAGAACCCAGGTTTTTCTGCGTTGCGAAGTCGCTCAACTTGATCGTAAAGATCGTTCCTCCCATTAACTGCTCCACCTTCCGCTTGCCCAGCATCGCCGTGCCAAAGGGGCTGGGGCCTCCCCTTGCAGGAGCAAAGGCGCTGGCGCTGATCTCAAACGAGGACTGCGCCAGCGCCCCCGGCACGACACGAAAGGTGTAGGTGACGATCCCCTTTTCTCGATGCTCGGCCACAGGGACCGAGGCCACCCATTGGTCCTGGGCGATCAGGCTTAACGTCCCATTCAGGAACGGCGAGACCTCCTTCGAGGCGGGGGCGAGGGTGATCTGGAATTGTTTGAACTGCTCGTGATCCGTTACCTTGATCGTGAAGCGCTGGCCGTCGTAAATGCCGTTGGCCGTCACGGGGATCTGCACCCAGAGAGCAAAAGCAGGGAGTGCAATGCAGAGCAGGAGGATGCATGTCGGCACTATACCGAGCCGAAAGAACTTTGTTCTCATGGTGGTCTCCTCTATCGGGCCGTCGTGTTGGGCTGTTTACTGACATTTAGACGGTGGCGTGCCGCCGCACGTTACTGAGTTTGAAATGATTCGGGAGGCTGCCATGAAGCTTCCTCAGACCTCGGTAGCGGCACGAGCGAGTCGAGAATTTTCTCCCAACAGAGAAGCAAAGGGCAGAAGTTAATCGAGCCAGAGTGGTTCCCTTGCCCAGACAAGAACAAGCGGTCCCGGAAGATTCCGGGACCGCCCGCTTTTGCGTCTGCTGTGTTCACTAAGCCGGTTCGCTACCAAAATTGGTAGTTCTCCGAGAGGTCGTTTCTACGCAACTTTGGCGGCACGGCAACTTAGCCGCGGATGAACTCGGCACGCTTGGCCCATTCGCTTTCCGGGAACTCGTTGAGCAGTTCCCGCCATCCATGCAGCAGCTTGTTGACGTCGTTGCTGGCTTTGTAGTCGGCGACCGAGGCCCAGTAAAGCGCTTCCGGCTCGCGTACCGGATCGCCCTCCGTCATTTCCAAAGCCTCCTGCGCGCGCTGCTGGGCGGCCTGGTAGTCATGCCGATCAATGGCCGCTTTGACGCGCGCCAACGCTAACTCCCCCAGGAACCGCTGCGGATCAAGGTAGCCCTGCGCGCGGCGGTGTTCGCGCCCGTCCGCATCTTGCACGATAATCGTGGGGGTCCAGGTGGAGTTAAACTGATCCATCACCTCAGGCCGTTCCACGATATTGAACTGGACGGGAACAAAATACTGGTGAATGTAGCGTTCCACCTCGGGATTGGGGTACGTCACGGTACCCATCGTCTTGCAGCCCCCTCAATTGGGGTTGAACAGATCGATGAGCACCAGCTTGTTCTGCTGGCGGGCCTCATTACGCGCCTCTTCCAGCGAATGCCGCCAGGGAATGTTCTCTCCTGCCATCGTCTCGATTCCTCCATGAGCAGAGTGATAGCGTATGCCGCCCGTAAGTCTGTTCATGGAAGAGGAAAGTTCCCTCTAATTGAGGGCTTCCCCGCTTCGTCTTTCAAGGCGGAAGTCGTCACTGCCGGCGCAGCATCTGGCGCAGCTCCGTCTGGTTGCCCGCGTACTGGATCGCCTCCTCATAGGTGATGATGCGGGCCTGATAGAGCCGCTCCAGCGCCTGGTTCATTGTATTCATGCCGAAGTGCGCCCCGTCCCGGATACAGGCGTAGAGGTCGCCGGTATCGCCATCGTCCAGGAGCTTCTTGACGGTTGGCGAGGCGGTCATCACCTCCACGGCAGGCAGGCGTCCGCTGCCGTTGGCCCGGTGGACCAGGCGCTGCGAGGTCACACACAGCAGGGAGGCGCTCAACTGCTGGCAGACCTGCTGCTTCAAATGCTGCGGGAAGCTGTTGACGATGCGGTCCACGGTGGCGGAGGCGGAAGTCGTGTGCAGGGTGGTAATGACCAGGTGGCCGATCTCGGCGGCGGTCATGGCGACATCCATCGTCTCCCTATCGCGCAGCTCGCCGATGGCGATGACGTCGGGGGTCTGGCGCGTCACGCTGCGCAGCGCCGACGCGAACGACTGGGTATCCTGTCCGACCTCGCGCTGGTGAATGACGCTCTTCTTGTCCGTGAAGACGTACTCGATAGGCTCCTCAATGGTGAAGATATTGGCCGGCTTGTTACGGTTGATCTCCTCGATGAGGGCGGCCATGGTGGTCGTCTTGCCGCTGCCGGTTGGCCCGGTAAGGATGATCAGGCCCTGCGGCTCCAGCGCCATCTTCTTAAGGATGGGCGGCAGCGCCAACTCGTCCACGGTGTAAGGATGCAGCGGGATAATGCGCAGCGCCGCCCCAATCGTGGCGCGCTGCAAGAACAGATTGGCCCGCACGCGGGCCAGGCCAGGAATCGTAAAGACCATGTCCAATTCCTGCTTGTGCTCCAACTCCTTCATGCGGGCCTCGGCATCCTCCATATCCACGCCGACCGCCGCCTCCGAATTGGGATATTGCAGCAGCACGTCCCGGCTCGCGCTGTACATGACCTCATAGGCCAGTTCCCGCGTGCCTTCCGGGGAGAGCGGCGGCAGATCGGTGGCCTGCATGCGACCGTCCACCCGAATGATAGGCACCGTTCCGGCCTTGATCACCAGATCGGAGGCTTTCGCTTGTATCGCTACTTCCAGCAGTTCATGGATGCTGTTCATCATATACCCTTTTCAAACGATAAGTGCTTTCTGAGCGAGACGCCGCGCCCGACTCCTCGCGGTTCCCCTCCTGTAACCTAAAATTCGGTAATCGCTCCCAACGGTGTGGACGTATCTCCTCAGCAGCAGGCTGCGTGAGATTGATCCACACGGCTGGGAGTGTCTACCTAGAATTCTCCTTAGTCGGTTTGACCGGCACCGCACGGCGATTGTTCCCCGGCCTCGTTTCCGAGCGCACCCTTGCGCCCGCTTCTCAATCGGGGCAAACGTCGCCATAAGGCGACCGATCCTACTACGATGGACGCCAGGAGCCGCCCAACGTTGCAAAAAATTAGGGCTTTGGATGTCCCCTCACCCGATAAAAGCACCGACAACCGTTTGGATACTGCCTGCGACGGCAGGGCCACTGCACAGAGCGCTTTTCCTTTTCATCGAACCAAGCGAGCCTATCTGCGATGCGAGGAAGAGGGAATTGCTCTGATTGCGACGGCAGCGGCGCTTGCAAATCCCCTCTCTAGCGTGTATAATTTCAGGTACAGATGGCGCGGCGGCCTCCCCAGGAAGCCGTCGCGCCAGGGATTTTACCGGGAAACAGAATGGCTGCTACCCCCGATCTTTTCATATTGCCGCTGCGCGCGCTCCTGCGGCCCGCGCCGCTGCTGGCGCCCGAGGACAGCCTGGCGCGCTTTCTTCAGGTGACTCGCCAGGAGGCCGTCTCTACGCTGCCGGTGCTGCAACGAGGCTATCTCTGCGGCATGGTCTCCCTGACCGACGTGCTGCCGATCCTGGAGGCGCGCTCGCAGGCGGAGCGCGAGGCGCAACTGCGACAGCCGGTATCCGCCCTGATGCGCCCGCCGGAGGCCGTCGCGCACGCGGATATGTCGCCCGCCGAGATCGGCCAGGTATGTGCCCGGCACGGCATGAGCCTGGTTCCGGTGGTCGACTCTGAGGGGTATTGCCTGGGCATCGTGCGGGCCAGCGACCTGCTGCTCTCCGATCAGCCCATGCCCCGCCCGGCCCTCATTGGCGGCATGGCCACGCCTTTTGGCGTCTATCTGACCAACGGAACCATCCAGGCCGGCGCGAGCAACCTGGCGCTGGTCGGCACCGGCATGCTGATGGGCCTCTTGATGCTCCTCTCGTATAAGCTGGTCAGCGGCGGCATCTGGCTGGCACAGCATTACGCCCACCTGCCCCGAACGCCCATGTTTGACCTGGCCGATACGCCGCCAGCGGGCCAGTTCGTGCCGGGCCTGGTCTCGCTCGGACTGCAAGGGCTGGTGCTGTTGCTCTTCTTGCTGCTGCTGCGCGCAACGGGCCTGGCGGGCTACCATGCCGCCGAGCATCAGACTGTCCACGCCATCGAGCGCGAAGAGACGCTCGCGCCCGAGGTCGTCCGTCGGATGCCCCGCGCCCACCCGCGCTGCGGCACCAATCTGGTCGGGGCCGTCGTGCTGTTCGGAGGTCTCTGGCAAGCCCTGGAATCTATCCCTTACGTGGGCGATTTTGCTCTCGTTTTTGCCGGGCTTGCTACGCTGTTCACCTGGCGCACCTTCGGCACGTTCTTGCAGGAGCGCTTCACCACCA
This sequence comes from Chthonomonadaceae bacterium, assembly GCA_035650735.1. Taxonomy (GTDB): domain Bacteria; phylum Armatimonadota; class Chthonomonadetes; order Chthonomonadales; family Chthonomonadaceae; genus DASRGL01. Next base: position 21,118 of record DASRGZ010000170.1, on the reverse strand, counting down.
AACCGGCCAGCGACCGCCAGATCGCCAGCGGCATTGCGGCGGGAGAGGAGCTGCTGGAGAAATATCTGCACAGCGCGCCCGCGCGAGCGCGTCTTTATCGTCGTATCTGGTGCATGGGCCTGCTGCAGATCATGGTTGGGTCGAGCTTAATGCTTGGCTCGATCCAGCTTCTCAGCCTGACCTGGGGCCTGTGGAAACATTAGACCTTCAAGGAGCTTTGGTCTGTGATTACGGATGATTTAGCCGCGTTGCTGCGCCAGGCCGTGCTGGCGGCGCGGGATGCGGGCGAGTTCTCGCTTCCTGACGATGCGGTGAGCGTGGCGCTGGAGACGCCCAAGAACAAAGCACACGGCGACTACTCCAGCAATATCGCCCTGACCCTGAAAAAGGCGACCGGCATCGAAAATAGCCGCGACATCGCCGCGCGCATCCTCCGGCATCTACCGGAGAGCCCGCTTATTGCGCGCGTGGAGGTGGCCGGGCCGGGCTTCATCAATTTCTACCTCAAGCCCGACTGGCTGCACGATACGCTGGTGCGCATCGAGACGGAGGATGTCTGCTACGGCACGAGCCGCCAGCGCGCCGGTCAGAGGACGCTCATCGAGTTCGTCAGCGCCAACCCCACCGGCCCGATCAACGTCGTCAACGGACGCGCCGCCGTGCTTGGCGACGTGCTGGCCAATTTGCTGGCTGCGCAAGGGGGCGAGGCAGCGCGCGAATACTATATCAACGACGCTCTCAATTCCCGGCAGCTCGAGATTTTCGCCCACTCGGTCTACGTGCGCTATCTCCAGCAGCTTGGCTATCCGGTTCTGATCCCGGCGGGCAACGATGAGGAAGAAGACGTGATCGAGCCGGGCGCCGCGCAGCCGGGCCAGGCGGGCGAGCTTCCCCTGATCCACTTCCCCAAAGACGGCTACCGGGGCGAGTACGTCAAGGACATTGCCAGGCAGATCGTCGCGGAAGTGGGGGCAGGTTACGCCCAGGCGCCGGAGGAGGAGCGCATCGCCTTCTTCCGCAGGGTGACCCTGGAGCGAATGGTGGCTGCGCAGAGGGCCGCTCTGGATGCCTTCGGCGTCCACTTCGACACCTGGTTCTTCGAGAGCAGCCTCTACGAGTCGGGCGAGGTAGACCGCACCATCGCCATCCTGCGCGAGCGCGGGTACGCCTACGAGAAAGACGGCGCGCTCTGGCTGCGCTCCACCGCGTTTGGCGACGAGAAAGACCGCGTGCTCGTCCGCTCCAACGAGAAGGCGACCTATATTGCTGCCGACGCGGCTTACCATGCCAACAAGTTCGGGCGCGGCTACAATCACCTCATCAACATCTGGGGCGCAGACCATCACGGCTATGTCGCCCGCCTCAAAGCTGGCGTCGCCGCGCTCGGCTATAATCCGGACGACCTGGAGATCATCCTGACGCAGATGGTCTCCCTGGTGCGCGATGGGGAGACCGTGCTCGGCGGCAAGCGCAAGGGCAACGTCATCGAGCTCAAAGAGGACTTGATTGACGAGATCGGCAAGGACGCGGCCCGCTTTTACTTCCTGCTCAACTCCTATGAGACGCCAGCGACGGTAGATGTGGAGCTGGCTAAGAAGCAGTCCAATGAGAACCCGGTCTATTACGTGCAGTACGCCCATGCGCGCCTCTGCAACATCCGGCGGCGGGCCTCAGAGCAGGGCTGGGAACTTCAGCCTGCCGACACGGTCAATCGCTCGCTGCTCTCGCATCCGAGCGAGCTGGACGTGCTGCGCAAGCTGGCCGACTACCCCACGGAAGTCGCCCTGGCCGCCGAGAACTACGCGCCCCACCGCCTGACGCGCTACGCCATAGACCTGGCGAGCCTGCTCAATATCTTCTACGAGAACTGCCGGGTTCTGCCCGGCAAGGAGGAGCCCGTTTCACCCGAGTTGACGGCGGCGCGTCTGGCCCTGGTCAACGGCGCGCGGATCGTGCTGAGAAATCTGCTTGGGCTGCTTGGCGTCACCGCGCCCCAGCAGATGTAGGCGCTCACGATCAGGGAAGAGAACGCGGCCCCCACCCAGGCCCTTCTTGACCTAACCCCCCCGTCCCCCTTCCCTAGTTCGCTCACTGCGTTCGCAGGGTCGGCAAGGTTACGGCCCTTGCCTCCGCCTTGCGACACCTTGCGATCCCCAAGAACAGGGGAGGGGAGAGTCAGCGTTGGCTTCTGCTTCCCCTTCTCCGTTGCAGGGAGAAGGGCCGGGGAGAAGGGAAGATAAAAGAGAACGAAAGAGCCTGGGAGCGAGAAATTCTCCCCTCTCCTTACGAAGGAGAGGGGTAGGGGGTGAGGTCCTCTCCCCTCTCCCGCAGCGTGGCTCGCCAGGCGGAGGGCTGTGGCCAGGTGTGGCTGGGCGGAGGCACGGGCCTCGCAAGGCAGAGGGCCCAACCATGGCAGGCCCGTTCCTTGCAGCACCTTGCCGACCCGAGCAGGGGCCCAGCCATTGTAGGCGCGACCCTGGCAGTCCATTGCAGGGCCGACCCTGGCAGTGGGGGGACAGGGGGTGAGGGCTATAGAGCCGGGGGTAAGGTTTTTAGCCCCACGAAGAGCTACCGGTTGACGGCGAGCCCTCTTTATGCTAAGATGGTTGACTGCCAGGCGACCTCTCCGCTATCTATGCGGGCCTGCGGCAGCCTATCCTATGGAGAAGGAAGCGAGCGGAAGTATGTTCGCCTTGAATTTCTATTCCGAATTTTATGAGGAAGTCCTTAAGAACGGGCGCAAGACCGTTAGTATCCGTCTCGGCGATAAAACCGATAAATACCGGTCCGGCATGATCGTCTGGGTGACGGTCGGCCCGCGCTTTGCGCGCCGCCAAAAGCTCTTTACCGCTATCCTGGACCGCGTCGAAGTCAAGACAATTGACCAGCTCTCCCCGCGCGAAATCCAGAAAGAGAACCCGGAGTTCCGCACGAACGAGGACGTCGTTCACCTGCTGCGGCGCATCTATTCGGATGACATCTCCGTGGAGGATACGGTCACGGTCATTCACTTCTCGCCCATCTCGGAGTATTCGGCCCTGCCCTGAGTGGCGGGCCGGCTGTGCGCTGGATCGCCTGTTCACCACAGGCGGTCCATCCCCGAAAGCTCTACCAACATGCATAGCAAGGAAACATGCGCTCGACACGACAGGGCTGTCCGTGCCGCTGCCGCCAACAAACGCGGCGTGCCTGCCGTCTGTCTCTCCGGCCTGCTGGCCTTCACGCTGCTCGCCGCCCCGTCCCTCGGCCCCGCTGCCGCCGCGCAGCGCCGCCCGCCCGCAGCCGAGCCCACGCCGCCCAAGCCGGCCCGACCGGTCACGACCGGCGCCTTTACCGACCGCACGGGCGCGGCCCATCGCTGGCAGATCGCCGAAACCAAAACCCTGATCTGGGACGGCCAGCCCTATCTGCCCGTCGGCGGCACGTTCGCTCCGCGCTCCTTTGCCAGCGACACGGATGCCGCCTGGCAGGAAGATGTCGCCGCGCTCTCCACGCTCAAGAGCAAGGGCTTGCAGGACATCCTTCTCTGGCCGGGCAAGCCCCTTCCTGACGTGCCCCTCCAGGCCCTTCAGCGCCTCGTGGACTATCTGGATGCCAACGGGTTCCGCTACGGCCTGGCGTTCGGTCCCGGCCTGAGCGCCCCGCTGACCGGAACGGTCGTCAAGCCCGCCGCCTACCGCTTTGCCGATAAGGACAGTGTCAGCGCGACCTGGCAGGTTCCCCACGCCGATACCGCCCTCCTCATCCTGACCGACGCCGATGACGACAACAAGATCCTCCAGGGGCGCAGCGGCCAGGTCACCGTACGCGACGGCGTCGTCAGCGTCCCGATAGACGCGCCGGAGGCCGCCGGCAAGGTCGTCGCCATCCTTTACCCGCACAAGGCGATCCCCGCCGGGGATGGCGAGCTGCCTGACCTCTGGGCCGGCTTCGACGACTATCGGGATCGCGTGCTCACCTATCTGGGGCAGGTCAAGTTCGGCGGCGGGCTGCGCTTCTTCCTCGATCCGCTGGCCCGGCACCTCGGCCTGCTCAACGAGTCGGATTACCTTGTCCCCGATTCGCCCAACTTCCTGCTGGAGTGGGAGGGATATCTCACCCGCAAATACCCGAACGTAGACGACCTGAAGCTGGCTTGGGCTATCAACGAGGGCGATTTCAAGACGCTTCGAGATCTGGCGCGGCTCGTACCGCTCTGGGCCAACGGGCGCGGCGTCCCCTACTTCTATGACCCGGCTGCCCACCGCCCGTACCGCATCCTCGACGCCGAGCAGTCGCGCTGGTGGCAGGATTTCCTGCAATACCGCAACGAGGCCATCCTCTACTACCTGAACACAATGGCGAACGTGCTCAAGAAGCAGGTCGCCGATGTCCCGGTCGTCGTCACCTGGACGCACTCGCACCCCATTTTCTGCAACACCGACCCGCAGGGCGGCTTTGATGGCCTGGGCATCGCCGCCAGGGCGCATGGCGCGGCGCTCGTCTCGCGCGTGGTGGCTCCGGCCTACAGCGAGGCCGAGCAGGCCGCGCGCACCATGTGGTGCGTGGCGACCGAGATCGTCGGCGCGGCTGAACCAACTCCCCAACCCGCCGTCAACCCACAGCCGACCACCGCCGCCCTCCCGCCGGGCCAGCCGGCCTCCAGCGGCGGCTATACGAGCCGCGCCAGCCTCTTTGACGACCTGAACTGGCTGCGTACCGTCGGCATAAAGGGATTCTTCGCCGACGGCCTCCAGACCAATCCGGAGGAGGCGGCGGGAGGCGCTATGGAATGGCTGCGCCACCCCGACTCGCTGGACTGGCTGAAGGACTACGCGGCCCGGGTCGCGCCCGCAGCCGACTACGCCCCGCGCATCCTCTTCTTCCCGCAATCTGCGCCCGGCCCCGCGCGCATTGGCCCCGTGCCCGGCGCACCTAACGTCCTGTGGATGGATTCGTTCTATCCCGGCGAGGAGCTAGACTGGTGGCCCTCCTATAGCGGCTACATCCTCCAGAAGGGCGAGGGGGAGATGGAGACGGCGCTAGTCTCCTTGCAGGGCAAGCGGGAGACGCATCTATGGTGCCCGGACGCCCGGCAGGTGCGGGCCTTTGCGCCCGACGGCACGCCCGTGCCGGTGAAGGTCGAGGGCAAATCGGTTGTCGTGGTCACGCTGGACGAAACGCCGGTCCTCTTCCAGACGGGCGGGCAGCGGCTCGTGCCACAGGAAGCGGCTGCCGACGCGATCATCGAGCTTAATGCACTGCTGGCTACCGCCAGGGCGCAAAAGATCCCCGCGGCGGAAACCGAGGCGTTCTCCCTGGATCGCGCCCAATACGCCTACAGGACGCAGAAGGACTTTGAAACGGCCTACACGTTCGCGCGCGCCTCGCTGGAGAAGCTGCTGCAGGATGTCAAGCCCTACATCTGGCTGGAGGGCGAGACCCGGTACAGCACGTTCACCGAGATCGCGCCCAACGCCGCGGCCAGCGGGGGCGGCTACCTGCGCCTCTCCACGCCCAACCCGCCCGGTCGGCTTCCCTACGGCGCGTTCTATCTGTTCGACGTGCCCGCCGACGGCAGGTATAATTTCTGGTTGGCCGGCACGCCGCCTGGCCCAAGCACTTCGCCCATCCAGTGGCGCATCAACCAGGAACCGGCCCAGGAGGTCGCCGACCCCACTCCGCGCGGCCCGCTCTACCTCAACGACCGCTTCGGGTGGTTCCTGCTCGGCACGGCCAACCTGAAGAAGGGCGAACGGCAGCGGCTGACCATCTACGTCACCGACCGCGCCGCCTCCCCGCCCAACTACGCCTTTTCGATTGACGCCCTCCTGATCACGCCGCGCGACTTTGTTCCCAACGGGCGGGTGCGTCCGCTGCCGCTGGATACCAAGACCATTCGCGAGGCGATGCGGGATAAGCGCCTGTATAGATAGCGCCGGGCCCCTGACCTATGCGCATGTCCTCCGTTTCAGGCTCAGGCCGCGCCCGGCGCCACGATGGCATTATAAGCGATCCCGCCGGGTCGGGATAGAGCCAAGATCACAGGGCGGCAGTGAAATAGTTCACATCCACGGAGCGATGCTATGACTGCGCGCCTCTCTGAACTGGGCGATCTCCAACTGGCAGTGCTGAACGTGCTCTGGACGCGGCAGGCGGCGACCGTCCATGAGGTGCGGGCTGCCCTTCCTTCCGAGCGCAAACCGGCCTATACCACAGTCCTGACGGTGCTGCGCAACCTGGAAAAGCGTGGCCTGGTGGCCCATGAGGCCCTGGAGGGCGCGCGCATGTTCCGCTATCGCCCCCTGGTGACGGCGCAAGACACGCGCGCCGGCGTCCTGCGCGACCTGATAGACCGCCTGTTCGGTGGCTCGCCCGCACAACTGGTAGCCTGCCTGCTGGAGACGCAGCCGCTCAGCCCCACGGAACTGCGCGCCCTGCACGCCGCCATCGAGGCCCGCGTGTGCGCCTTTAGCGAGCAGAACGCTTCGTCGTAGTCGCCGACGTTTTGGCCGCTTTGGCCGGGCGAGAACCGCTCATGGCGGCGCGCCGCTTTGCCAGCCGCTGCCGCTTGCGGAACGAATGCGGCTCCCCAAGCGTATTCCGCAGCGTCGCCTGCCCGCGCTGCGACTTCGCCCACACAATGAAGACCGCAAAGCCTATGATCACTACCACCGCAATCCCTACGGCGCCATCGAACATACTCGCTCTCCCTTCGCTCCTGTCTATGGTCATCAGGAGCGCATGATTGCCTCTGTCTCGTCTCTATTTTTCGCCGCATTCGCTTTTGTCTCCTGCACGCAGGATCGCTGCGTCCGATGCCTAAATTACCGTTTGGAAACAAAGCCCGACCAGAGAGGTATCCATGACACGAGAATTTACCCCCAATCGTTATGACCGGATGCAGTACCGCCGCTGCGGGCGCAACGGCCTGATGCTGCCTGCCATCTCGCTCGGCACGTAGGAGACGTTCGGCGGCTATCGCGGCGAGGACGCGGCGCGCGACTGCCTCTTCCGCGCCTTCGACCTTGGTATCACTCATTCAAACATCGGCAAGGCTCAAACTAATGGAACAGGTCGCGGCATAACCGCCATTGAGGTATGGAATCGGATGCTCTCACAGTTTCCATCAGTTATCCTGGTCGTGTAAACAAGCAAAGAGAAGGAGACATAGCAGTTGGAATATCGCGTACTCGGTCGGTCTGGCCTGCGTGTGAGCGAGATTAGCCTGGGATGCTGGGCTATCGGTGGTCCCTCTTGGCGTGCAGGGAATCCTGTCGGCTGGTCGGGGGCAAACGATCAAGACTCCCTAGCAGGACTTCATCGTGCCTACGAACTGGGGATCAACCATTTCGACACCGCGGATGTATACGGCGACGGCCATTCTGAAATCCTCATAGGCCAGTTCCTCCGGGATGTTGCGCGTGACCAGGTGGTGATCGCATCGAAAGTGGGTTGGTTCCGTGGAACAGCTCCCCATGCCTATCAGCCTGTCCATATTCGCCACCAGCTTGAACAATCCCTGACTAATCTCGGGACAGACTATATCGACCTTTACTACTTCCACCACGGTGATTTCGGCCCCGATGATCAGTATCTGGAGGAAGCCGCAGAGACGGTAAGACAGGCCCAGCAGGCAGGAAAGGTACGCGTGATCGGCCAGTCGGCTTACAGCTTCCAAGATTTCACGCGGGTCTGCCCCGTCACGAGGCCCGACGTGCTTCAGTTCCACTACAATGCGCTCGGAAGCCAGTATGACCGGCAGGAGACAAACCTATTTCGTTGGGCTGACGAACAAAATCTGGGGATGGTCATTTTCGGCCCGCTGGCGCAGGGCATTCTACTCGACAAATTCGATCCCGACAATCCGCCTAAGTTCGGTGAAGGCGATATGCGAGCTGGAAACGCGGCATTCACACGGGAGCGTCTATTAGAGATGCGCAGACGCCTCGCTCCTATTAAGCAGCGATTCGGCGACACCCTCGAATCGCTTGTGCGGGTAGCGCTCCAGTACGCGCTGGCACAGTCGGCGAATGCCTGCGTGATCCCTGGATTCAAGAACGCGCGACAGGTGGAGATCAATGCCCAGGCGTCGGGGAAGCCGTTAAGTGCCGACGACATTGCCTTCATCCGCCAGACGCTTCAGAGTTAGACAGGCCAACCTGCAACGTTTGCTTGACCTGGACGGGTTTGCGCAAGGTTCCGTGTAGATCAGCCAGCCACCTTGTTGCGCACCCGTCCAGATTGGCGTTGACCCATATCGCCACCCACATCTGGCGATACCGCACGGACGACCATGTAGCGTTATGCCTGAGATCCACCCGATCTTCCCAGCTTACTAAGGGTGCGCAGGGCGCTTATCCTTTAACCCTGTCCAGTTCTTTTTCGTCAGCCCGCGCCAGCCACTCCGCCATACACTTCCCGCTCGCCGCATACCCCCGCTCTGGCCTGGACCCTACAATCGGCAGATAGAGGCATAGGTAGGGGAAAGGCGTATATTTGCCCAATATTACTGCACGCCCGCAGGTGCCAATCGCAAGGCCGCTGCGGCAAAGACCAGCCCTGTATCGGGCTTTACCGAGGATGACCCCTGCATGGCCGCTACACAAACCGAACTGACTTTACGGAAGACAGCTCTCCCTTTCCTGTGGAGACCGACTACGATCAAGGTCGCCGTGCTCCTCTTCTATGCCAGCGCCCTGCTCGGTCTGTTTGGTCGGACCAACGCGAATCCATTCTGTCAGGCAGTTGGCCGTATTTCTGCTTGCCTTCTTGGTGGGAGCCGCCGTTGTCGCGGCCGTCTGGCCCTTCTACAAGCGCGCGCTGCCCGAACAGATTCTACATCGGGGAGCCGAATTGTAAGCCCGCCTCTGCTTCTTGGCGATGTTCATTCCCCTAATGCTCTGGTTCCTCCACGCTCCCCCTGGCCCATGGGCGGGGCTTCCCATGCCTCTGGGCGGGTACATTACAGGCCTATGGACCTTCTTCTACAGGATTTACCGATGGGTCGAGGCGCTGCTGTCACTACCGGTGTCATAATCCTTGAAATCGCGGAGTAAGCTTCCCACGACCGAGCATAATACAGGCCATCAACTTCATGTGAGAAGAGGTGGCTCCTGTGCTCCGAGGAAAAGACGTGCACGACATCCGCGAACTCCAACGCCAGGGGCTTTCCCTCAGCGACATTCACACGCTGACCGGATACGATCCTAAGACCATTTGCAAGTACCTGGACAACCCGCAGCCCCCACGCTATGGGGCCCGCGCCAACCGCGTCCCAGCCGGCTCGATGCCTACAAGCCCCACCTTCAGGAGCGTATGGCGGCAGGCGTGTGGAATGCGTCCGTGCGGCTGCGCGCGTTGAAAGAGCGCGGCTACACCGGCGGCTATACGAGCCTGGGCCAGTTTCTCCAGAGCCCCTGCGAAACCATGCCCTTGGGTCGCCGTGCGCCGTTTTGAGACTGCGCCGGGGCAGCAGGCCCAGGTGGACTGGGCCGCTCTGGGCGAGATCGTGCAGGAGGACGGAACGCGCCAGAAACTCTATGGCTTTGTCATGAGGCGCGGACACAGTCGGGCGATGGTCTGGGACATCGCTACCGACCAGAAACGGCCCTCCTTTGTGCGTCTGCCCGAAGCGGCTTGCGAGCCCTTGGGCGGCGTGCCACAAGAGAGCCTGTATGCCAACCCCCAAACCGTCGTCCTCAAGACGCTTACCGAAGGCGTGGATGGACGCGGCGAAGTGCGCCTGACCCCCACCTTTGCCGATTTCGCCCGCTACTGGGGCTGGGGGCCGCGCCTGTGCCGTCCCTATCGCCCCCAGACTGACCTGCCCCCGTATTGAGGAGCGAAAGTCGAGTTAGTCTTCGCCTGGTCGGTCTGCTGCAAACACCAGTACCATTTGTCCTGAATGGCCGTCCTGCAGGTGGACTTGCCCCTCTCTCTTGAACTCCAGCGGCGTTCGATACCTCAGCCTGCTGTGCGGCCGCCCCTCAGTGTACTCTCTACGCCAGCAGGCAATGCGAACCTGCGCGTCCAAGAGCGAGAGGAACACCTGCTGGTTGAGAAACTCGTCTCGGAACCGACCATTGAAACGCTCGACATACCCGTTCTGCCATGGTCGGCCTTTCTCGAGGGAAGCCGTGTTCGTGCCCTGCTGCTTGAGCTAGCGTCGCAGTGCCGTCTCCACGAACTCCGGCCCGTTGTCACTGCGGAGATACTCGGGTGCGCCGTGTTCCCGAAACAAACGCTCCAACACGGCTTTGACTTTGCTGGCAGGCAGTCGGCTTTCCACCTGAAGCGCCAGACACTCGCGCGGGAACGCGTCCACCCCATTGAGGATTTGGAGTTTTCTCCCATTCAGGCAACTGTCGCTGACGAAGTCCTAGGTCCAGACGTGGCCTGGATGCGGGGCGCGCAGCGGCGCTTTCTCCTGCGGCAGCAGGCTCTTCTTGCGGCGTTTGTGCCCTTTTCTCTGAGACAGACCTTCCTGTTTCCACAGCCGGTAGATGCGTTTGTGATTGAGCGTGTGTCCCTCACGCCGCAACCTCTGCCAGGCGCTTCGCTAGCCCGCGCGCATTTTCCTATGAGCCAATTTTCTCAGGCGCTCCACAAGCTCCGCGTTCTTCGGACGCTGCAGCGAACGGCTCTGGTAGCGCAGGCTGGAAGGGGAGAGGCGCAGCAGCGCACATGCCCGCCGCTCCGACAACTTCCTCTGCCTCAGAAACTGTACCCCTTCCCGCCGCTTGGGAGCGCCTACCAATTTTTGGCCAGCAACTCCTTGCAGGCGTCAATCTCTAAGTCGCGCGCGGCCAGCAACTTCTTGAGCCGCGCGTTCTCCTTCTCCAACTCCGGCAACCTCTGGACTTCTTTCACGCCCACGCTGCCGAACTTATTGCGCCAGCGGGAGAAGGTATTCTCCGTGATCCCGTGTTCGCGGCAGATCTCCACGATGGGCTTCTCACCCTTCTCTGCCTGCGAGAGGATAGCCACGATCTGCTCGTCGCTAAACTGCTTCTGCTTCATTCTCCTCGTCTCCTTGTCCATGTTGTTTGACGAGAAGACTCACTCTTCCTCCGCTACTCAAAAGCGGGCGCATGTCAGCTCCGTACTATTCGCAGGACATTATTGCCGGGCGCAAGACAGCTAAATCGCGGAGGAAGCAAAAAATGGTGGAAGTCAAGGTCGCGGATGTCGTTCCACAGGAGCACTTAGGGTCAAAGGCCACCTCAGTGGTATTGCACGACCAAATGGGCCACCGCGCCCTGCCCATGTGGATCGGACACGTTGAGGCCATGTCAATTGCCCTGGGGCTGCGCCAACCTCCGGGTACGCTTCGGCCGATGACCATTCAGTTTATCAAGGGCCTTCTTGAGGCCGCCGGCGCGCAACTGGAAGATGTTCGAATCGTAGAGCTGCGGGAGGAAACCTATTACGCCGTCGCCCGCATTCGCAGCGGCGAACGCGTTCAGGAAGTGGATTGCCGCCCTAGCGACGCCATCGCGCTGGCCGTGCATACAGGCCGTCCTATCTACGTGGCTGAGGAGATATTCGAGTCCCAGGGCAAACCCATCCCAGAGGGCACGAGGCCCCTCGGTAAGGGAATAGATACGCTGATGCAGCAGTGGGAGGCTACATTCAGCGGCGCCGGGTCTCCGGATCCGGTCGCTTTCGCGTTCGGGCTAGAAGAACAGGGGTCAGATTAAACCACCCGCTGCGCTAGAGACACAGAGACACGGAGGAAAAGCCACACGGAGAAAAGCAAAGAGGCTGAGCAATCGCGCTTCAACGTTTTGCGCGTTTGTCCAGCCGCCAGGAGACGGTCATGCTTTCCCCAACGGCTAAAGCCTGCCAACGCTGTTGGGCCTGGCACAGAGCCGCGCAGACACGCCGCATCTCTTCGGCCTCAAGCGGCCCGCGCGATGGCTTGCTTGGTTTCCAGGCCTCACGCAATAGCGCCCGTGCGGCAGGCCAGTTATTCTCTAAACCTTCCTCCAGGATTCGCAGCAGAACGCCAACCAGCACTTCCGCCTCCGTGCCCTGCTGTCCGGCTTCGCGAATTACCGCCTGAGAGCGCGCGGCGGTATGGTCCGGCTGCCGACCGGAGATCACCTTGATACCGGGAAACAGGGCGCCTGCGGCTACGCATCCCCAGAACCCACGCTTGAGTCCGAGCTCTCGCTCTACGACATAATGGGCGAGGTCGTGAGGGATCGCGTGCGTCCGGTCGTAGCTCGGCACCTCCAGCAGGACGGCATCATCCCGCAGGGCCTGAGTCGTATATGTACACTCGCCGGTTCGCGTAAAGGTGATGTTCATAGCTGACCGCTCTCATTTTGGCCTTAATCGCGGCGATTGTTGAGCTCCATGAGAAGCTGGAGGATGAACCAGAACAGGTTGAGCAGGTCCAGGTAGAGACTGATCGCGCCGGCGATGGCCTCCTCCGGGCCGAGCCGCTTCATAATCTGCGACGTGTCGTAGAGGATGTAGCCGCTGAAGATCAGCACGCCGAGGAAGGCGTACAGCGTGTGCAGCAGCGACGAGTGCACGAACCACATCACGATTCCGGCGACCACCAGCCCGATGATTCCGGCAAAAAGCAGGCCGCCCAGGAAGCTAAAGTCCTTGCCGGATTGGATCGCATAGAGCGATAGCCCACCGAACACGACAGCGGTTAGCACCGCCGCCTGCGTGGGAACGCCTGGCGCGGCCTGGTTGAGCAGCGTCAGCACCGGGCCGAGGATCGCGCCCTGGATCGCCGAGTAGAGGTAGAACAGGAGCACATTCAGGCCCGTCGTCCGCCGCGCAAAGGCCATGATAATGCCGATGAGGAACCCGCCGATGAGCAGCGCGGGCAGCATTCCCAGCATAGCCGGAGCGACCGTGGGCTGCGCGCAAAACGCCCCGACGCCGACCGTCACCAGGATCGAGACAAAGAAGAGGTTGTAAACTTTGCGAATGAACTCCGCGCGGACGTTGGCGGGCGCATAGGCCACGAAGCCACGCGCAGTCGGGATGTCGTAATCCATGGCTTCCGCCTCCTTGAAACGGTTCGACAACCAGACAGAGACAAATCCATTATACCGGCTTTCGCGCGGAAGTCAAGCCGCCGGGACGGCCCCGCTCAGCCAAGCCCCTGCGATAGGACGTGCATCTCACCGCTCTCCTCTTCTATGGCGAGCAGCGCACCTTGCGTTCCAGGGCGGGCGCAGAGGGCCGGCAGGAACGGTTCGCCCAACGTCAGGAGGGCTGTGGAGAGCGCGTCGCTGTCGGTGGCCGACTCGCAGACGAGGGCGGCGAGCAGGCTGCGGCTGGCAGGATAACCCGTGCGCGGGTCGATCACGTGGCCGTACCGCCGTCCTCCCGACTGAAACCATTTGCCGTGCGGGGCGGAGACGGAAAGCGCGGCGTCCCGCAGCTTTACCTGCGTTAGATAGTGGCCCTCCTCGGTATCAAAGGGGCGTTGGATGGCGACGGTCCAGGCGTCGGCGTCCGGCGGCACGCCCAGGCCGTAGACGGTGCTGGTTCCCCCATGCAGCAGGGCGCTGGTGACGCCGTTCTCGCGCAAAAGATCCACCGCGCGCTCTATCGCGTAGCCCTTGCCGATGGCCCCGAAATCGAGCATCACGCCCTCACGGTCGAAGCGCACCGTGAAGTGTTCGGCATCCAACCGGACGTGCTGCATCCCGACGCGCGCCCGCGCCTCTGCAATGGCCTCCGGCGAGGGCATCTGGCCGCTGCCGCCCACAAATCCCCAGCAGCGCATCAGCGGCGCGACGGTGATATCAAACGCGCCTTCCGTCTCCTCGCTCAGCCTTTTGGCGTGCGCCAGCAGCGCGAACAGGCGCGGGTCCACCGGCACAGGCGCGAATGCCGCCCGCCGGTTGAGGTCGCTTACGTCGCTCTCCGGGCGGTACAGGCTAAGCTGGGCCTCCAGCCGCTCGATCTCCTCCAGAGCCTCCTCGCCTGCCGCGCGCAGAAACGCCTCCCTCGCCCCGTAGAGGACCAGTTCAAAGCGCGTTCCCATCGCGCGCCGCGCCAATGTCACCACTTGATCTAACCCCCAAAAGAAAAGGGGCAAGGAGGAAACGTGTTTTCTCCTCGCCCCATTGACGTATTGATCCTTTGACTTCTCTTTAGCCCCAGGCTTTGCGGGTCTTGGGGTCGAAGTGCATCGTCTTGCCCTGGCGGTAGGCCATCTCGCCCAGCGAGATCATGGTCTGGACGCGCACGGCCAGGTCAATGTTGCAGTTGGGGACGGTGTTGTTGCGGATAGAGTCAATGAAGTTGCGCTCATGGACGGCGATGTCCTCGCCCGGCCCGTTCACCGGCTCCGTGCCGCCTTCGACTTCATCCGACCAGACGCGCTCCGGCTTGATCTCGACGCCGCTGCCGCCGAAATAGAGGGTAGCCTTGTTGCCCCGGATCATGTCCTGCCAGCCCTGCTCATTGATGACCGTGCCGAGCAGCATCAGGGAGCAGTCGTTGGGGAAGTCCACGATGATGTTAGTGAAGTCGGGCACTTCGCGGTCGGGCTTGCCGGTCTCCGGGTTGATCTTCTGGACATAGATGCCGCCCAGCGAGGCGACGCGGATCGGGAAGCCGTCGTAGCCATCCTGCGGCTGCGCCATCGCGATCATCAATGGGTGCAGGCGGTGCGGGAACAGGTCGCCCATGATCCCGGTTCCGTAGGCCCAGTATTTGCGCCAGCGGAAGAAGCGATCCGGATCCCACTCCTTGGGCCCCTGGCCCCGGCGGAACATCTCCCAGTTGACGTAGCCGTCGCCCGTAGAGGTCGGCCCGGCATCCTTGTCAATGGTGTAGTAGTTCCATTCGCCGCCCTTGGAGTTGCGGCAATAGCTGCCCTGCGCCATGACCAGCTTGCCGATGCGCCCGGACTTGACCACGCGCCCGGCGACATGCCACTTCTCATCCGAGCAGCCCTGCGAGCCGACCTGCACGATCTTGCCGGTGCGCTTGGCGGTGTCATGCAGCGCGAACGCCTCCTCCAGCGTCTTACACATCGGCTTTTCGATATAGACGTGCTTGCCCGCCTCCATCGCCGCCAAGGCGACCGGCGCATGCCAATTGTCGGAGGTCGTCACCCAGACGGCATCCAGATCCTTGTTCTCCACCAGCTTGCGGTAATCGTCATAGGTCTGGTTGTCCTTCAGACCCAGGAAGTTCTGCGCGCCCTTCTTGCGGCGGACGTAGAGATCGCAGACCGCGATGGATTCGGTATTGTTCTTGAGGCCCTCATTGGCGTTGTCTCTGAGCAGGCGCACGTGGGTCATGCCCTGCCCACCTAGTCCAACATGGCCGATGAGAAGGCGGTCGTTGGCGCCCCGGATGCGCGCCATGGCGTGGGCGGTCGTGGGCATAGAGCTGAGGGTAGTGGCTGCCACGCCCGCGCTGACGGTGACGGCAGCGTTGCGCAGGAATTCGCGGCGCGATGTTTGGTTGTCCTGGTTCTCGCTCAAGGTCGTTGCTCCTTTGCTAGGCAGATTACGCTAAGTCAAACCACTCTTTCTGGAAAGTGATCTTGCTGCCGGTCATCACCGCTTCATGGGCTTTGCTGGCGATCAGGGTAGCCTGGTAGCCTTCGAGTGGCCCGGCGGCAGGCTTCTTGCCGGTGTGAATGCTATCAAGGAAGGCGGAGAGGGCCTGGTACAGCGCGGTTTTGGTCACATCCTGACCGACCTCGCCGGGCTGCTTGCCCTGGGCGATCAGCTTGGTCGCGTCAGCAACGAGCGCGATGCCGGTGCCGGTGGTATCCTCGCCGATGCCGAGCTTGTCCTTGCGCGCATAGACCTCCCAGCCCAGCAGCGGCGAGTCGGTCTCTTTGAACATCCAGGCGCGCTGGTCGCGTATCATCAGGGCCGAATCGGAGCCCATGAAGACATCGTAGCTGCCATCGAAGGAGTTGGCGAGCGTGGCATCGTAGAAGTAGCGCACGTTGTCGGGATATTCCAGCACTACCTGCACCGTATCCGGCACCTCCATGCCGTCCTGCGTCCAGTGCCGGATGCTGCCGTAGCCGAGGACGGAGACGGGCAGGGCTTTGAGGAACCAGGTGGCCGTGTCAAACTGGTGGATGCCAATCTCGCCGCACAGGCCGCTGGAGGTGGCCTTGTAGAGCCGCCAGTTCAGCTCACGCTCCCGCTCATCGGTGGGGGCAGCCCGCCGCCAGCTCATCTTCTTGTGCCACTGCGCGCGTCCCTCGGCGACATGGCCCAGAACGCCGGCGCGCATGAAGCCCAGCACGTGCTGATGCTGCTTGTTGGCGCGGTACTGCAAGCCGGATTGGAAGACCGTCTTGGCGGCGACGCCGGCCTTGGCGATCTCCTTCGCCTCGCCCGGATCGACCGCCAGCGGCGCCTCACAGTAGACGTGCTTGCCCGCCGCCAGCGCGTCCAGGACGATCTGCTTGTGCTTGTGCGAGGGCGTAGCGACGAAGACGGCCTGCACGTCCTTCTGGTCAAGGAGCTTGCGGTAGTCGTTGTGGACGGTGGCATTGGGGGCGATCTCGGTGGCGCGCTTGAGGTAGGCGGGAACGGTGTAGGTATCGCAGACGGCGACGACCGGCGCGGTGCCCAGCTTGGCCAGAGAAGCCAGGATCTCGCGCCCCTGCGGGCCGAGGCCGATCACGCCGCAGGGGACGGGCGGGCCGCTCGGCTTTTCCTCTTCGGGGGCCGGTTCCGCAAACAGCTCTTCCGCGCCCATCGCCATCGCGACCGTCATGGCGAGCGCAGTTGCATCTTTCAAAAAATCTCGGCGATTCATGAGCGAAGTTTTCTTCCTGGTGTCAAGGATTGTCCGGGAGGCGCGCCGCCAGACAGAGTGACAAGCAGCACGCGATAGTGGAACGCGTATACGTCGGTAGAGAGGGGACGTATCTCGTTGAAGAACATCAATTACTATTCTACCTGATCAATTCCGCAGAAACAAGCGTGCGCCAGGGCCATCGCGCACATTTCCCCTCTAGTCTAATCGAGCGAGTCGGCTGGGATGAGAGGAAGAGGCGATGGCCCTAAACATGCACCACGCTTTCCTGCCGGGGAAAGCGGAGAGGAGGCTATTCACCCTGCACGAGGGTCCCGCCCAGGTGCCCGGTCAGGGCGATAATCACGAAGGCTACGAACCCGCAGATCAGATAGGCACGCACCATCCTGCCGGACAACTGCCCCTTGTTGCGCGCCCGCAGCCACCACAGCACGCCGATGAGCGCCGTGGTGAGCACGCCGAGGATCAGGTGGTACAACAGGATACCGGTTAGCCTGGTTTGACCAAACGCAAATATCCAGGCCAGGAGCCCGGTAGCCACCGCAAGCGGCGCGCTGGCTCCCGCCGCAACCAGGTTATAGTAGCCTGCCGTCATGAGGGCGCCGTTGCGCTTCAGGTACCCTAGCAGATCGAAGAGCAGGCTGACCACCAGCAGCGCGATGGGAAAATGCACCACGACCGGATGCTGGGCATGCCGGGGGAGCAGGAGCGTCCTCAGCGCGAAGGGGCCGGTCGGACTAGATGCTTGCGCCGCAGCCGCCGTCGGGGCGCTGACGGGCTTGCCTGCCGGCTTGCTGGCCGGGTCACCGGGCAGGGTATCGGCGGCGATCTCGACGCCATTGGGGAACCCATCGCCGTCGGAGTCCTTGTTTTCGATAGACTTCAATATCGCGGGTGTCAGCGTCTTCGTGTTGGCCTGCCGCAGGGCCGCCTGCACGTCCAGACCGTAGGGGTTGCGCTTGGTCTGTCCGGGAGCGACATGGCAGAAGGTGCAGGAATCTACCGTTGCGGAGATTGTCCCTCCGGGCTTGAGTGAATAGGTCTGCCGGACCACCGCCGGGAACGTAGGCATCGCCAGCGCTTGCCGGGGCGAAATCCATCCCCCGATAGCGACAAAGGCGATCAACATTCGGAAGCCGAGCCTGCCGACCGCCAACCGTGCATTACGTTTTGACTTCAACACTTTGAATCGATTTCCTTCCGTGCGCGTGCAGGTCGCAGGGACACTGCCGTGACCTGCAAAGGCACGGCCTGGCGAATTAGACACCTGCCGTGCCCAAAGGTTACAGAACTTCGCTCGCTCTTTTATACACTGCAATCCATGGTTTTTATACATTGCAATCCGTCATTTGTCACAGCAAGCGCTCGCTCACCCTCCACTCCACAGCCCGCGTCGGCCCGCGCTTGCTCACCCATTGACCCGCGCAAAGGAATTCCGCTCCTCGGAAATGGTCGAGTTGTTGAAACAGGCGGGCGCAACTGAAATTGGCAGGCACTCGCCTCTCAATAAAGGCTTGTACCTGCCAATAGGCGAGGTCTTCCGCATGGAGATCGGTTGGCTGTCAGGTCCTGGAAACGGGTATCTGCAGGGCCAGATTTTGCCGTAGGACGGGATAAGGTCCGATTACTTTTGGATGCGCCGCGCGCCCCGGAAGTGCGCGCTGTAGTAACCGGAGTCGAGCCTATCCACGCGCACGCCCCCGGCACGGCGACTGGAGGCATGGACGAAGCGGCCATTGCCGACGTACATCCCGACATGCGAGATGCCCGGGTGCACCGTCTCGAAGAAAACCAGGTCGCCGGGCCTCAACTGGCCGCGCTCCACCCGATGGCCGTAGGAGAACTGGCCGCGCGCCGAGTGCGGCAACGCGATTCCCCGCCGACGGTAGAGATAGCTGGTGAAGCCGGAGCAGTCAAAGCCGCCACGCGAGTCGCCGCCCCAGCGATAGGGCGTGCCCCGATAGGCGTAGGCCGTGCGCACGATGTCCGTGCTCGCCGCCGGCCTGGCGGCTTCCGGCAGAAAGCGCCCACGCCCAGCCCAACGCTGCCAGGAGCGATAGCGGCGAGGAGCATTGGCTGCCCATTCCCTGCGGCGATGTCGGTGCGGACGGACGGCCCACTCCGCCCGACGGCGATGCCGCCTGGCCCAACGCACGGGATGCTGATGCTCAGGATGCCTCTTGGTCGCATGGGCCGACGATTTGGCGTAGCGCGCCAGCCGCCAGCGGCGCCAGCGGTTCTCCGAGACGGCTTCCGCCGGGGCGTAGTGGGGCACGCGCTTGCGTCGGGCCGGCCTGGGGGGGCGCGAGGCCAGCGAGGGGTCTGTCCTATCTTGCTGAGCGCGCCTGCCGTACCCGATGAGATCCTGGCGCACCCATCCGGTGCGCCCGTCCGGCAGCTTCACCTGCGCCCAGCCGTTGCGGCGGGCGGAGATAACAACACGCGCGCCCGCATCCAGCGTGTCCAGACGGGGATGGCTGGCTCCCGGCCCGGATCGCACGTTGACGCCCCGATTCTCCTTGATATAGGCCGTCCTGCGCATCCTCGTAGGGGCTGTGATGCGCCTGGAAGAATCGGGAAGAATGAGCTTGTCGCCGATGTTGAGCTCGGCGTTCTCAGAAATGTGATTGGTTCTGGTGATGTCGCGTATCGCTACCCGGTACCTGCGCGCCAGGAGGAAGAGCGTATCTCCCGGCTTGATGGTGTGGATGGTGGAGGCCCAGGCGGCGCTGGAGAGAAGCGAGGTAGACGTTGCCATGACGCACACACGCGCCCAGCGAAGTTGGCGGATACGCAAATCCGTTTGCTCCTTCCTGTTTGGCGTTGGTGTCGGCCCAGGGCCGCACGGTATTTTTGCGCCTGATGGCCCCGCTGCTTCCGCTCGGGCAGGGAGGTTTCCTGCCTTTGCCTTCGTCAGCTACTTGTGGTGGAGGGCCGCTGCTCAGGCTCTGGTTGTCGTGTTGCTGGGGAGGACGTGAAGACAAGGGTGGAGCAGCTTGTCTTCTTGTGGTCAAGCTCACGATTGACGTGTGAACTTTCTCACATAAGTAGAGTGCTCGTCGGTCATCATAACGGATTCGGCGGGCATTTGTCAAGCCTTCTGGCTCAAAAATTCCTGGGGTTATTCCTCGCTTGACCCAATCCCGGTCGTATGATATACTGAAACAGGAGCACTATTTCGTCACACGGGGCATTCCGTCCCTGCTGACGCGGGCGGTAGGAGCAAGCTTGATGGGGGCGCAGCAAGCACTGAACGCATTGCGAGGCAGCGGTATCTGGACGGAGATTCTGGATATCCTGGTTGTCGCCTACCTGATCTATCGCCTGCTGCTGCTGGTGCGGGGCACGCGCGCCCTCCAGATCCTGGGTGGGCTGGGCACGCTGTTGCTGGCCTTGATCCTGAGCGACCGCCTCCAGTTGAACACGCTCAACTGGCTGCTGCGCCAGATCGTTCCCCTCGGCCCGGTCGCCATCGTCATTCTGTTCTATCCGGAACTGCGGCACGCGCTGGAAGAGTTTGGGCCGCGCTTCTGGAGCCGGGGCCTGAGTCTGATCAATCGTGAAGACGTGAGCGAGATGATCGAGGAGGTCGTGCAGGCCGTCTGCGCGCTCTCAGCCAAGCGGGTCGGCGCCCTCATCGTCTTCGAGCGGCAGACCGGGCTGGACGAGATCATTGCCACGGGAACGCCCGTCAATGCGACGGTCACAGCCCAACTTTTGGACACGATCTTTTACAAAGGCACGCCGCTCCACGATGGGGCCGTGGTGATCCGCAACGGCCATCTCGCCGCCGCCGCCTGCATCCTTCCCCTGACCGACCGCCCCAAAGTGGATGTGACGGTCCACACGCGCCACAAGGCGGCGCTCGGCATGTCGGAAAACAGCGACGCGGTCGTGGTGATTGTCTCGGAAGAGACGGGAACGATCTCGATTGCCGTCGAAGGCAAGCTCATTCGCCCCCTGCCCAAAGAGAAGCTGCGCGAACAGTTAAACCGGCTGCTGCAAGCCCCCGATATTGGGCCGTTCACTCGCAACGGATTGCGTCAGGGCAAGTTCTGGGTGGCAACGCGCCGGCGCTCCGATGCCGAGGACACGCCGGTTCGTCGGCGCAGCCGGAAGCGCGATTCCTACACGGTTGCGGGCGAATGAATTCGCGGCAACAAAAGCACAAAGTCGGCCTGCGGCGACTACAGACCTCCCCCCCGGCCCCTCTCCTTGAGAAGGAGAGGGGAGAAAGGAGTCCGCGAAGGCGGACTTGGTGCCTTTGTTGCTGCGGCTGATGACCTTGGATTGTCTAAGGGGGCAGTTTTTCTAACTCAACACTATCCGGTTAGATTGTCAAAGGTCATTAGCCGCCCGA
>DASRGZ010000169.1:0-8898 GCA_035650735.1 Chthonomonadaceae bacterium | reverse complement strand
CCTCCGAGGTTACCCGCGTGGCTAGAGAAGTGGGAACCGAAGGCAAGCTGGGTGGCCAGGCAGAGGTCAAGGGCGTCTCCGGCACCTGGAAGGACCTGACCGACAGCGTTAACTCGATGGCCAACAATCTTACGGGCCAGGTGAGAAACATCGCCGACGTGACCACCGCCGTCGCTAACGGCGACCTGTCCAAGAAGATTACCGTAGATGTACGCGGGGAGATTTTAGAACTCAAGAACACCATCAACACGATGGTAGACCAGCTCAATGCCTTCGCCTCCGAGGTTACCCGCGTGGCTAGAGAAGTGGGAACCGAAGGCAAGCTGGGTGGCCAGGCAGAGGTCAAGGGCGTCTCCGGCACCTGGAAGGACCTGACCGACAGCGTTAACTCGATGGCCAACAACCTGACCAATCAGGTCCGCAATATTGCCGAAGTCACGACCGCCGTCGCTAACGGCGACCTGTCCAAGAAGATCACCGTAGATGTGCAGGGCGAGATCCTGGAGTTGAAGAACACCATCAACACGATGGTAGACCAGCTTAATGCCTTCGCCTCCGAGGTTACCCGCGTGGCTAGAGAGGTGGGAACCGAGGGAAACCTAGGCGGGCAGGCGGAGGTCAAGGGCGTCTCGGGCACCTGGAAGGACCTGACCGACAGCGTTAACTTCATGGCCAGCAACCTGACCAATCAGGTCCGCAATATTGCCGAAGTCACGACCGCCGTCGCTAACGGCGACCTGTCCAAGAAGATTACCGTAGATGTACGCGGGGAGATTTTAGAACTCAAGAACACCATCAACACGATGGTAGACCAGCTCAATGCCTTCGCCTCGGAAGTCACCCGCGTGGCTAGAGAAGTTGGCACGGAAGGCAAGCTGGGCGGTCAGGCAGAGGTCAAAGGTGTTTCTGGCACCTGGAAAGACCTCACCGATAATGTCAACTTCATGGCCAGCAACCTGACTAATCAGGTGAGAAACATCGCTGAAGTTACCACTGCCGTCGCTAACGGCGACCTGTCCAAGAAGATTACCGCAGACGCCCGTGGGGAAATTCTAGAACTCAAGAGCACCATCAACACGATGGTAGACCAGCTCAATGCCTTCGCCTCCGAGGTTACCCGTGTTGCTCGCGAGGTAGGAACGGAAGGCAAGCTGGGTGGGCAGGCGGTTGTGCGGGGGGTTTCCGGCACCTGGAAGGATCTGACCGACAGTGTTAACTCGATGGCCAACAACCTGACCAATCAGGTCCGCAATATTGCCGACGTGACCACCGCTGTCGCTACGGGCGACCTCTCTAAGAAGATTACGGTTGATGTACGCGGGGAGATTTTAGAACTCAAGAACACCATCAACACGATGGTAGACCAGCTCAATGCCTTCGCCTCGGAAGTCACCCGCGTGGCTAGAGAGGTAGGAACCGAGGGGAAACTGGGCGGGCAAGCGGAGGTCAAGGGCGTCTCCGGCACCTGGAAGGACCTGACCGACAGCGTTAACTTCATGGCCAGCAACCTGACCAATCAGGTGCGCGGCATCGCCGAAGTCGTTACGGCGGTCGCAAACGGCAACCTCAAGCGCAAACTGGTGCTCGAAGCCAAGGGAGAAATCGCCGAGCTAGCCGACACCATCAACGCTATGATTGATACCCTGGCCACCTTCGCCGATCAGGTCACCACCGTGGCCCGCGAAGTCGGCAACGAAGGCAAGCTGGGCGGCCAGGCGAACGTGCCCGGCGCGGCGGGAACCTGGCGCGACCTGACCGACAACGTCAACCGCCTGGCGGCCACCCTGACCACTCAGATCCGCGCCATCGCGGAAGTCGCCACCGCTGTTACCACGGGCGACCTGTCGCGCAGCATCGCCGTCGAGGCCGCCGGAGAAGTCGCCGCCCTCAAAGATAACATCAATGAGATGATCCGCAACCTGCGCGACACGACCCGCATCAACACCGAGCAGGACTGGCTCAAGACCAACGTGGCCCGGTTCACTCGCCTGCTGCAAGGCCAGCGCGATCTGCTCACGGTCGCCCGTCTCATCCTCTCGGAACTGGCCCCGCTAGTCTCCGAACAGGCCGGCGTCTTCTATATCAAGGATAGCGCCGACGGCGAGGCGGTGATGAAGCTGCTGGCCAGCTATGGCTACCAGGAGCGCAAGCATCTTTCCAACCGCTTCCGCCCCGGTGAGGGGCTAGTCGGGCAGTGCGTCCTGGAGAAGCAGCGCATCCTGCTTTCCGAAGTGCCGGACGACTATATTAAAGTCAGTTCCGGGCTGGGCGAGGCCGCGCCGCGCAATATTGTGGTGCTGCCCATCGTCTTTGAGGGCGACGTGCTGGCGGTGATGGAACTAGCTTCGTTTAACAAGTTCAGCCAGATCCACCTCACCTTCCTGGATCAACTCACCGAGAGCATCGGCATCGTCCTCAACACCCTGGCGGCCACGATGCGCACGGAAGAGCTGCTCAAGCAGTCGCAGTCGCTGACGCAGGAGCTGCAAAAGCAGCAGGAAGAGCTTCAGGAGACCAACCGCCGCCTGGAGCAGCAGGCCAAATCCCTGCAAGCCTCCGAAGAGCTGCTGCGCCAGCAGCAGGAAGAGCTGCAACAGACCAACGAAGAGCTGGAAGAGAAGGCCCAACTGCTCTCCGAGCAGAACCGGGAAGTGGAGCGCAAGAATCGCCAGATCGAGCTGGCGCGGCAGGAGCTGGAAGAGAAGGCCGAGCAGTTGGCGCTGACCTCCAAGTACAAATCGGAGTTCCTGGCCAATATGTCCCACGAGCTGCGCACGCCGCTCAACAGCATGCTGATCCTCTCCCGGATGCTGTCCGAGAACGGCGAGGGCAACCTGACGCCCAAGCAGGTAGATTACGCCACGACCATCCACTCCTCCGGCAACGACCTGCTCTCGCTGATAAACGAGATCCTCGACCTAGCCAAGATCGAGTCCGGCACGATGGAGCTGCACATTTCCGATGTGCCGTTCACGGCCCTGAGCGACCACATTGACCGCAACTTCCGCGAAGTGGCCCAGGATAAGGGGCTGAACTTTAGCATCGAACTAGATCCAGAGCTGCCCCCCACCCTGCGCACGGATCAGCAGCGCTTGCAGCAAGTCCTGCGGAACCTGCTCTCGAACGCCATTAAGTTCACCGAGCAGGGCCAGGTGACTCTGCAGATGCGCACCGCCACCGAGGGCTGGAGCCGCGATCAGAAGCTCCTGAATGAGGCCGACCGCGTGATCGCCTTCTGCGTCAGCGATACTGGCATCGGCATTCCGCCCCATCGGCAGCGCCTGGTCTTTGAAGCCTTCCAGCAGGGAGACGGCACCACAAGCCGCAAATACGGCGGCACGGGCCTGGGCCTGTCCATCAGCCGCGAGATCGCCACGCTGCTGGGCGGCGAGATCAAGCTGGTCAGCGCGCCGGGGCAGGGCAGCACCTTCACGCTCTACCTGCCTCAGGAGTTCGTGCCAGCCGGAACCGCGCCGTCGGCGGGGCTGCCGACTTCGGCGGTCGTCCATGTCGGACCCGGCGGGGAAGGCGGAGAAACCGGAACCGGCGGCGGGGGCAGCGCGGGCGGTGCCAGCCTCTCCGCCAACGCCGCTGCGGGCTCCGGCGCCACGACCGTGACCGTGACCGCCGCGCCGCGTCCGCAGACGGCCGTGCTCGTCACGCCAGCGGCCGATCCGAGCCTGCTGGCGCCCGGCGATGTCGCCGATGACCGCAGCGATATTCAGGCCGGCGATCAGGTGCTGCTGATCGTCGAGGACGATCCGGCCTTCGCGCGCATCCTGCTGGATCTAGCGCGCGCCAAGGGCTTCAAGGGGATCGTCACCGCCCGAGGCGAAGCGGTTCCGATCCTGGCCCGGCAGTTCCCGATCCATGCCATCACGCTCGATATTCGCCTGCCCGACGTGGACGGCTGGGCCGTCCTGGATCGCCTGAAGCACGATCCGCGCACCCGCCACATTCCCATTCACATCATCTCGGGCGTGGAGGAGCGGCAGCGCGGCCTGCGGCAGGGAGCCATTGCCTATCTCAATAAGCCGGTCACTCGGGAAGCGGTGGAGGAGGCGCTGGCGACCATCAAGAGCTTTGTGGAACGCAAAGTCAAACGCCTGCTCGTGGTCGAAGACGATGAGGTTCAGCGCAATAGCATCGTCGAGCTGATCGGCAACGGCGACGTCAAGACAATCGCTGTCAGCACCGGCGAGGAGGCCCTGGCGGCGCTCCAGGCCGAGCCGTTCGACTGTATGGTGCTGGACCTGGGCCTGCCGGACATGACGGGGTTTGCGCTGATCGAGCGCATCCGTAAGGACCTGCAGTTGTCCAACCTGCCCATCATCATCTACACGGCCAAGAGCCTGACCCGCAAGCAGGAGACGGAGCTGCGGCGCGTGGCGGATACCATCATCGTCAAGGATGTCAAATCGCCGGAGCGGCTGCTGGAGGAGACGACCCTGTTCCTGCATCGCGTGCAGGATAACCTGCCGCAGACGCAGCGGCAGATGCTCGATCAGGTGCGCCTCAACGATCCGGTCCTCTCGGGCAAAAAAGCCCTCATCATTGACGACGACATCCGCAATATCTTCGCGCTGACCAGCCTGCTGGAGCATCACCACATGCAGGTTCTCTATGCCGAGAACGGCCGCGACGGCATTGAAATTTTGGAGAACACGCCAGACGTGGATATCGTCCTGATGGATGTGATGATGCCCGAAATGGACGGGTACGAGACGACGCGCGAGATTCGCAAGCAGAAGCGGTTTAAGTCGCTGCCCATTATCGCGCTGACCGCCAAGGCGATGAAAGGCGACCGCGAAACCTGCATTGAGGCGGGCGCCTCCGACTATATCGCTAAGCCGGTAGATACCGAGCAGTTGCTTTCGCTGCTGCGCGTCTGGCTCTACCAGTGAAGTACCCCATCGCTAACGCGAGGGGCTTCTCGTTTCCTCGTCCCTAGCCTGAAGTCTCAGGGCTTATGAGGACTCCACGAGCGTTTTTAAGGTGGTGCCTCTTCCCTGCGCCACCTTGTATTGCAGTCGTAACTGAATACGTTCTTGGCTTCCTTGCTTGGGTTTCGCGAAGGAAGCGAACAGCAGCCTCGTAGGACTGCCGACGCAAACAGTTTTACGCCGGAGACGCTTCCCTCCGACAACCGGCAATTGTTTAGTTTTCAAGGTACAACTACTTGGCTGCAAGTTCCGTGCCAGAAGTACAGGTAATCCCTCCCAACGGTGTGGACGTATCTCCTCAGCAGCAGGCTGCGTGAGATTGATCCACACGGCTGGGAGTGTCTACCGAAGTACAAAGGCAGATAGAGAACCGCTAAGTTATGCGAGGCGGGAGGTTTGCAGGGGGTACTACTCCCCATGGCTAAAGCAAGGGGGCTTCCACCCCCTGCACCCCCGTTGGGATGAAGAGGATGCCCTGTGGCCGGGTCGTTTCTCGGCCCGGCCATGCAAGGATTCATGGTACCTGCCATACAACAGACCGAAGAGCTGCCGGAGAAACGCAACAGCGAACTGGAGAAGTTAGAGATCCACCTGCTGCTGGAAGCCATCTACCACCACTACGGCTACGACTTCCGGGAATATGCGTATGCCTCGCTCAAGCGCCGCGTGGAGAACATACGGCGCGCAGAGGGAGTGACCACGATCTCGGGCCTGCAGGAGAAAGTGCTGCACGACCCGGCCGCTATGCGCCGGTTTCTGCTGGCGCTGACGGTCAACGTCACCGCGGTCTTTCGCGATCCGCCGTTTTTCCTGGCGTTCCGCCAACAGGTGGTGCCGCTGCTGCGCACGTATCCTTTTGTGCGCATCTGGCACGCGGGCTGCTCGACCGGCGAAGAGGTCTACTCGATGGCGATCCTGCTCCAGGAGGAGGGCCTGTATGACCGATGCCGCATCTACGCGACGGACATGGACGAGGCCGTTCTCAAGCAGGCGAAGGAGGGCATTTTCGGCCTGGATCTGGCCGACCGTTATGCAGCCAACTACAGCAAGGCGGGCGGCAAGAAGTCCTTTGCCGACTATTATACGGCGGCCTATGGCAGCGCGATCTTTCGCAGCGCACTCAAGGAGAACATCATCTTCTCGCAGCATAACCTGACGGCAGATAGCTCTTTTAATGAGTTCCACGTCATCCTGTGCCGCAACGTCCTGATCTACTTTGCGCGGCCCCTGCAGCAGCGCGTTCACCAGCTGCTCTACGACAGCCTGGCGATGTTCGGGATTCTGGGCCTGGGGAGCAAGGAATCACTGCAGTTTATGCCGCAGGAGCCGTGCTACCAGCAGTTGGAGGCAGGCATTAAGCTCTATCGGCGGATTCAATAAATGGCGTATGCGCTGATCGTGGTAGGCACCTCCTGGGGCGGGCTGAGCGCGCTGGAGATCTTGCTGCCCGCGTTCCCTGCCGATTTTCCGCTGCCGCTGGTGGTGGTGCAGCATCGCAGCGCGGACTCGGGGGCGGCGTTGGCGGCGGTGCTGCGCCGCCACAGCGCCCTGGCGGTGCGCGAGCCCGAGGACAAGGAGGCCATCCGACCCGGCTACGTCTATATTGCCCCTGCCGACTATCATCTGCTGATTGAGGAGAGTGCCTTCGCGCTGACGACGGATGCGCCTGTCGGATATGCGCGCCCCTCCATTGATGTTCTCTTTGAGTCGGCGGCGGACGCCTACGCCGAGCGGGTTATCGGGGTGGTGCTGACCGGGGCCAGCCACGACGGGGCCAACGGTGCCGCCGTGATCAGGGCGCAGGGCGGGCTGGTGATCGCGCAAGACCCGGCTACGGCGGAAAGTCCGCTGATGCCGCGCACCGTTATTGAGCGCGGCGCAGCCGATTATGTGCTGCCCCTGGACGAGATCGGCCCGTTTCTGGTCCGGCTTTGTGCGCGCAAGCCGCATCTAGCCCCTATAAGGAGCGCCAGGCCCGATGTTGACCAACCCTGAAAGGCGCGCAAGGGTAATGACCATGCCAGTTGAGGATAAGATGAACATTCTGCTTGTGGACGACCGTCCAGAGAACCTGGTGGCTCTGGAGTCGGTGCTGGCCGACCTGGGCCAGAACCTGGTGAAGGCCCATTCCGGTCGAGAGGCGCTCAAGCACGTGCTGAAGGAGGAGTTTGCCGTCATCCTGCTGGACGTGCAGATGCCGGAGATGAACGGGTTTGAGACGGCCACGCTCATCCGGTCGCGCGAGCGCTCTCAGAACACGCCGATTGTCTTCCTGACCGCCATTAACAAAAGCGATAGCCATGTCAGCCAGGGCTATTCCGTGGGCGCGGTGGATTACGTCTTCAAGCCCTTCGATCCGGCCGTGCTCAAGGCCAAGGTCGGCGCGTTTGTGGAGCTATCCCGGAAGACCAAAGAGCTGCAGGAGGAGATCACGCGGCGCAAGCAGGCCGAAGAGGAGGTGCGCAAGCTTAACCGGGATCTGGAGCGGCGGGTCGCCGAGCGCACGGCCGCCCTGCAAGTGGCCAACCTGGAGCTTAAGAACGAGGTCGCCGAGCGCAAACGGGCGCAGGAGGTTCTGGCCCTGCATCAGGCGCACATCGAAGCGCTCAACGCGCGGCTGCAGCAGGCCATGACCGAAACCCATCACCGTGTCAAGAATAACCTCCAGATCATCTCCGCGATGATGGATATGCTTCTGATGGACGGCAAGCCCAACATCGGCATTCAAGAAATCAAACGGCTGAGCAGCTATGTGCGCACGCTGGCGGCGGTGCATGAGATCCTAACCCACCAGGCCAAAATGGACGGACAGGCGCAGTTTGTCTCCGCCCGCGAGGTCCTGGAGAAGCTGATATCCATGCTGCAGGCGACCTCTGCGGGCCGCCTGGTATCGCTGGGGCTGAATGAGGCCAACCTGACCGCGCGGCAGGGCACCTCCCTGGCCCTGGTGACTAACGAGCTGGTGAGCAACGCCCTCAAGCACGGCCAGGGCGCGGTGGAGGTTTCCTGGGTCGTGCAGGGCGAGACGGCTACATTAACCGTGCGCGATGACGGCCCCGGGTTTCCGGCCGACTTCGATCCGGCGCGCTCAGCCAATACCGGGCTGGAGCTGGTGGAAAACTTGAGTCGGCTGGATTTGAACGGACATATCTGCTATACAAACCACCCCGAAGGGGGCGGGCTCGTGACCCTCGTGATGCCCGTTTCCGCGCCACAGGCAACCGCATAGGCGCGGGGCATCCCGGCCCACTCCGCCCGCCCTTGCCTCTCCGACCTGGCGTAAGCAGGGCTAACGCCTCTATTCGGGCCAGAAAAGCGGACTCCGGCTCTCCGGCCCGGCGCAAGGAGGCTAACCCATCTTCTGGATGATCTGGCGCATCTCCTCGACGGTAAAGGCGCGCATGGTCAGGCTGCGAACATTACCGGCCGCCGCGATATTGAAGAGACCGGCCATCATGGCCTGTTCATCGGGCGCCTCGATAACGACCACCACATCATACGGCCCCTGCGTCCAGTAGATCCCGTGGATTTTAAAGCCACGCTGCTCGTTGTCCGCGCGGATTTGTTCGGACCGCTCCACCGTGGATTTGATGTTTTTGGCCCCTTCATCGGTGAATTTGTAGAGCACGACGTAGGTAGGCATACCCAGGCTCCTTTCTGGCTCGACCGAGCCCTCTCCAACGGATGGTTGCGTTTCTCGCCATTCCGTATTCGTACCTGCCTCGCAATCTCCTGCTCGATTTTGCTCCTATTCGCATCTCTTTCGGCAGGCTAAACCCTGCCGCTGTGGGGCCTGCGGCCCGCTGCCCACCTACGTGGGCAGAGATCATGCTGACTGCCAGGGTCGGGCCTGCAATAATTCGGCCCTCCGCCTTGCGACACCGACGCGGGCAGAATACCCGTTGACAACGCCAGGGGCGTCACCATCGTTCTCTAGGGGCAGCCCTGCTGCCTA
>DASRGZ010000168.1:0-9752 GCA_035650735.1 Chthonomonadaceae bacterium | reverse complement strand
TAACCTTCTTCTGTTTCCGACTGTAATCTATACAGAGGTTCGTGGCGATGCGAAACAGCCAGGTATTCAGGCTGGCGCGGCTTTCGAATGAATGAATGCTGGTATAGGCGCGCACGAACGTCTCCTGGGTCAGGTCTTCGGCCTCCGGAGCGCTATGGACCATGCGGTAGATGTAGTTATATACCTTCTGCTTATAGCGCAGCACGATCTCGTTGAACGCCGCCCGGTCGTTGGCCTGGGCGCGGCGAACCAGCGCCTTATCGGCGTGCATCGTTGCGGTCCCTGCAAACAACATATCTGGCTCCGGTAGCTCCCAATTGCATCTAGGCTTCGCGCTTCTTAACCTCGGCGCAGCAGAAACGTTTCTCACTCTCCTAGACGTAATTCGCTTCCCAAAGTTCACCCGCGTATCCGCTGTGTAAGTCCTCCTTCCTATGCGGGAATGCGTAGCTTTGTTATATGCCCCGTTTTGCAATCAGGTAATCGCTCCCAACGGTGTGGACGTATCTCCTCAGCAGCAGGCTGCGTGAGATTGATCCACACGGCTGGGAGTGTCTACCTGCAATCACAAATCAATAGATTACCTTGTTGCGCGTCTGCTACGGCTAACCACCTGGCATTCTGGGAAAACGAATAGGTTAAAATTTTTGAGCCGCCTTTATGGTAATGGTTCGTGGCTTCTTTGAATGAACGTCCACGATGGCGTATTGGCTACCGTTCTGTACCGTAGGATATCCCACCTCCCCTTGATTAAGCCACATTGCCTCGCCGACTGGCGGAGGCGCGACTCCGGGTGGAACTTCCAATCTGACAGGGCCACCCATGGCGGCTACTGAATAGATGGCAAAAGAGTTTTGCCCTTGAGGAGCCAAGTTTCCATACCTGCCAAAGAGAACACGGTTATTCATCCATCCGTTGCCGAAACTCGCACAGGTCCCAACAAAACTAGGAACAAGAACGCTCGGCTGCAAATTGTTACTGCCAAGTATAACTACAACGAGCTGGTAGGACCGTCCACCCATACGCATAAAGGCATAAGCGCGCCCGTCCGCTGACCAAGCCCCGCGTCGGGCCGGTCCCACATTCTTTATGGGTTTCTGCTTGAGATGTTCCAAATCGAGAACCCAAAGTTGCATATTTGCGTCTGCCAAGATCATCCGTGTTCCATCAGGACTTGATTATAGGCTCAAATCCGGTTCCTAAAGGAGTTCGTCGTGCAGTCTTAAGATAGAGAAGTAATAACTGGTTGGGTTTTCCTCTGCCTACCCTTACTTCGAGTACTGCCCTGTTCGTTTGTCCGACCCATTGGGCAGATCGCGTTCCGAACGGTTCGGCAACTCGATGTTGAATCACAAAGCCCGTACGGCTCCGCTGTAAGACGAGAGCATATTCTTTGCGTGCTTCCAAATTGGCCGCCAATACGAGGAGAGATTTATCCCCGAACGCCCATGATGGCATTCCTATCAGCTTCAAGTATGCGGAGGTAGAACGATGGACAGGGCTAGCTTCAGCACTAGGATTGATCAGGCAACTTGCAACAAGAAGCGTTATTAATATGTTTGGAGTAAACCCAGCCCAAAAACTCGATAAGGGAACGCGAACTGTTTTTGGTAACATCAGTACTAGACCTTTGCTAACTTGTTTTAGATGCGTGCTGAAGGTGCGCCACCGACTGCCCGGACGACGCCTGATTATGCTCTAACGCTCCTCCCACACCTGTTGCGGCCCGTCTAGGAGCAGACAAAGGTGATTTAGTACGTCTCGGCCCAGAATACCCCACGCTTGTTCGATCAGCAAGAACCGTCCTTTGAACGTTTGGCGCCCGAATATCAAATCCACATGCACGGCTTGGGAGATGCTGATACTGCCGTCAAATCCTGCCAATTGATAGGCTTCGTCCGCGCTGGCTTCAATACCTAGGAAGTCAACCGAAGCCTGGGGTAGCAGGGTAACATCCGCGCCAGAGTCGATCAATATGGGCACGTCGGTCAAGGAGGCGTTGCTTTTAGGGGAACGAAGCGTGACTTTGGCGATCGGAGCGGCCGGTGAGAAGTGGCTATCATCGTGGCGAGACATCGGAGTCCTCTTCGACAACCTCTTTCACAAAGTCGGCGGCCTGGTGGGGATGAACGAGACGCGGGCTATTGATACGGTAATCTGATTCCTCGACCGCTTCCGGTACCACTACATAAACCTTGGTATGCTCCGGCAGCCGAACGTCATCCGCAAGTCGAATCACCCCATTTTCATAGAGGGCTTCATAAGTACGTATCATTTTCGCCCTCCAGAGGATGCGGTACAGTAGCAGGCGGCTACAGTATAATGAAGGAAAGAGGCCCTACATGCCAATAGACCATTATTGCGCTATTTCGCCATTCCTTCCTCTCTAACCAATGAGAAAGCAAGCTCTGGATACAATTTAGTGGGGAAGACGAGCCACTGCCTGCCCGGACGACGCGGGGCGCAGAGCCAGCGCCGCCCGCTCACCGAGCGCGACCCAGGGCCGGGGATAGATGCCGATACCCAGCGTCCCGACAACGCAGACGGCAATTGCCAGGCCAAGCGGGCGTGCGACCGGCAGGCGGCGGTCGTCCTCCGGGTCGCAGATATAGACCTGCCGCGCTACCATCAGGTAGTAGTAGAGCGCGATCACGCTGGTCAGCGCGCCGAGCAGCACCAGCGCCTGCTGACCGCCCTGCCAGCCCGCCGCAAACAGGTAGACTTTGCCGACGAATCCTGCCAGCGGCGGGATGCCGCCGAGCGAGAAAAGCACGACCAGCGCGGCGAAGGCCAGCGACGGCGAACGGCGGTGCAGTCCACGCAGGGCCGCGATCTCGTCGGAGCCGGTCGCATCGGCGATCGCCTGCGCCAGCAGAAAGCCGCCGACATTGGTAAACGCATAGAGGAACAGGTACATCAGCGCCGCCCCGACGCTCATTCCCTGCCCGGTTCCCGGTGCCCCCGCGACGGCCACCAGGACATAGCCCGCCTGAGCGATCCCCGAATAGGCCAGCAGCCGCTTGAGATTGCTCTGCACCAGCGCCACCAGGTTGCCGATCACCATCGAAAGCACGGCCAGCGCGACGACCAGCAGCTGCCACGAGCCGCTGACGCCGCCCAGGCCCAGCAGCAGGAAGCGCAGCAGCGCCGCGAAGCCGCCCGCTTTGGAGGCCGTCGAGAGGTAGGCGGCCACCGTCGCCGGTGCGCCCTCATACACGTCCGGCGCCCAGAGGTGGAACGGCGCGGCGGCGATCTTGAAGGCCAGCCCGCCGATTACGAAGGCCAGTCCCAGCCAGAGCGCCGGCGTCGTACCGCCCGATTGGGTCGCCAGCGCCGCCGCCATCTGGTCGAACTGCGTGCTGCCCAGCACGCCGTAGAGAATGCTGATGCCGTAGAGCACGACGGCAGAGGCGACCGCGCCGATGACCAGCAGCTTCAGCGCGGCTTCCGCCGAGCGCGGCTCCCGCTTGGCGAACCCGACCAGCGTGAACAGGCAGATCGTGGAAAGCTCCAGCCCCAGATACAGCGCCAGCAGCCCACCCGCCGATCCCATCAGCATCAGGCCGAGCGCGCTCAGGATCAGCAGCGCGTAGTACTCCCCGGCGAACCCCATTTTCCGCTCCTCAGCCGTTGAACCGACCGCTACGACCGCCAGCGTGAGCAGAAAGACGGCGTTAAAGGCGCGGGCGTAGCCGTCGAACCGGAGCATTCCCTGCCAGGGCGCGCTCTCCGGCCCCAGAGCATCCAGCGCCAGCGCCGCCAGCGCGCCGAGCGCCGTCAGCCAGCCCAGCCAGGCAGAGCGCCGGACGGCGGGCAGCGTGTCCAGCAGCACAACCACGACCGCAAGCGCCGTGAGAATTGCGTAAGGAAGGAGCGGTTGGTACGTGGGAATCATGGCCTTAGCCCTCGGAAGCGCGGCGGCAGCACGGTGGCCTGCGGTGGAGTGATATGCCGGAATTCGAGGGCGGGCGCCAGTTGTGGGCCGGGCAGGGTGCGCAGTCCGATCTGAATCAGGTCTACGAGTGGACGGGGATAGAGGCCCACAACGAGCAGCAGCGCCGCCAGCCCCGTAATGGCGACCCACTCCGTCGTGCGGGCATCCGAAAGGTGCGGATAGGCGTCCTCTCGGAACGGGCCAAGAAATATCTGCTGAAGCATTCGCAGCACATAGATAGCCGTCAGCACGATCCCGACGACCGAGACCAGCGCCAGAACCGGATACTTCAGCCACATCCCGTAGAAGCAGAGGAACTCGGCAATGAAGCCGCTTGTTGCGGGCAGGCCGAAGGAGGCCAGGCCGCCAATCGTCATGCAGACGGCAATACCGGGCATTCGCCGCGCAAAGCCGCCCATCGCCGCGAGAAGGCGGGTATGCGACTTCTCATAGACCAGGCCGACCACCGCAAAGAACAGGCCGGTCATGATGCCGTGTGAGAACATCTGCAATACGGCGCCGTTCATGCCGATGGGGTTCAGCGAGGCCAGGCCCAGCATCACCACGCCCATGTGCGACACACTGGAATAGGCGATGATGTACTTGAAGTCGGTCTGTCCCATCGCCGAGAACGCGCCGTAGAGGATGTTGATCGCGGCGATGAAGGCCATCAGGAACGACCACATCTCTGCGCCCTGCGGCAGCAGCCCTATGCCCACGCGCAGCACGCCGTACGCGCCCAGCTTCATCAGCACCCCCGCGTGCAGCATGGAGACCGCCGTCGGCGCGGAGGCGTGGCCGTCCGGCGACCAGGTATGCAGCGGCCAGATGCCCGCCAGGATGCCGAAGCCGACATAGAGGGCGAGAAACACCCACCGCTGGAACGCCGCGCCATAGGTTCCCTTTGCCAGATCGTCCATATCGAAAGAGTAGGGCGCGTGCTGGAAGTAGAGCGCGAGAATGGCGACCAGGATGAAGGCGCTGCCGCCCAGCAGCATCAGCGTCAGTTTCATGGCCGAGTACTCTTTCGTCCGCTCCTTCGTGCTGGTTCCCCAGACGCCGATCAAGAGGTACATCGGCAGGACGGCGATCTCGTAGAAGAGGAACAGGAAGAACAGGTCGCGCGCGGCGAAGACGCCAAAGACGCCGCTGACGAGCAGCAGGAGCAGCGCCAGGAACTCCTTCGTCCGGTCGGGCCGGGTCCAGGAGGCGAAGACGCCGCCCGTGATGATAATGGCCGTGAGCAGGATCAGCGTCAGGCTGATGCCGTCGGCGGCGACATGATAGCGGATGCCCAGGCTCGGCACCCAGGGGACATCGTGGGTGAATTGAAACCCGCCCCGCGTTCGGTCGTAGGCCAGGCAGAGCCATACGGAGGCCGGCAGCGTCAGGCCCGCCCCCGCCAGCGCAACCAGACGGATCAGCAGCCCGCGCGATTCCGGCAGTAGGAGCAGAACCGCCGCCGCGATCAGGGGAGAGAGGATAATGAAGGTCAGCAGGTAGTCGGTCATCGGTGTCCCTGAGGTTTCAAAAGCTTACAAGTAGCTCCTCCAAAGTCTTTGCAGCCTCCCTATCTCGAAAGCAGCGGCAGAGAGCGCAAGAACGGAGGAGCGCCTATTTAGGCTGCGCCAGTATCCATTCCATCACGGGATCGCGGCCCGCCTTGTAAGCTGTCCAATCCGGGTCTATCCGCTTATCCGGCAGGACGGCTGGCGTATCCTGATCTTGAAATCGGTAGCGCAGAATCGAGCAACAGGCTTTCAGTTTCGAGTTTGGCAGGGTGAAAGGAGAGAGTTCCTGATAGCCGTTCGGGCGCGCTCCCGTTGGCTCTCCGACCAGAATGGCTTCAGTCTCTCGGCGGAAATCCGTCGCGTTGGTCATGGCGGCGGAGAAGGTCCCCCGTCCGATGACGACGAACAGACGCCCCTGACGGTTGATAGAGGGGAGCATCTGTAGCTTGTAGATCAAATGCTCCCGCGCCTGAGTATAGTTACCGCCTCCATTCTGGCGCATATCTATAACCAGACGCTTCGGCGCATGGCTCTCCACGAACGCGAACAGTCTCTCAGCGTTCTTGTCCAGGTCCGTGTAGCGTCGGAACTGGACATAAGCGGTCTGCGCGTCGGGCAGATAGGTGAACCAGAACGCCTCCTCCCGCTTCTGTAAGTAGAGCGGCTTTTGCGTAATCGCATCCACCCAATCTAAGGAAGTGTTGGGCAGGACAGGCGCGACCTCAAGCACAAACCGCTTGCCGGTGTCGTCCTCGAACGTGAAAGGGGCGCTGCTTACGTCGGGCAGAACGCCCAGGGCCGCGAGCGGTTCCACGCGCACGATATGATAGGCGCTCTGGTTCAGAACGTACCACTCGTTCTCTCCCTGCGGAATGAGGGCCTGTAGCCGCTTCTGAACGTCGTTGGTGCTACAGTCTCCGATTTGGACGATCCGAGCGCCAAGCGCCTGCCGGTAAGCCGGGATAGTACGCACGACGCGCAGCTCGTTGCCGAACCAGAACGCCTCAAACGGAAAGAAGCGATATAGATTCCCGGTGCCAAGAAAAGTGTGACCGTCTCCGATCATGGCGGCGAGGCTCTGCATCCCGACGACCACCTCATACTCCTGAAGTGCGGGAATGCGCGCCTCCAGCGCGGCGACCGCCTTTTCAAACGCTTCCTTCGACACCAGATGATAGGGGTTCCTGTGTCTGTGGGTCAGTTCCCTGACAAAAAAGCGCAGGTCTTCGCGCCACTTTTCTGTGCTCAGGGCCATGCTCTCAGGTTCCGGTGGCGACCAGGCTGGCCTTGCTGCGCGTGAATTGGAGCGTCACTTCCGGCTTGCGCTTTTCCAGGCAGGCGCGGCTGATCTCGATGACCTCCTCCGCCTCGTAGGTACACAACGTGCCGATGGTCACCATATCGCAGTCGCGCAGGGTGTTCCAGACGAAGGTCAGCCCGGTCGGCGGCAGCAGACGTCCCGCCGCCAGCGGCTTGATCGTCATCACCGGCTTCTTTGCGTTATGGATGATCCGCTGCAGCCAGTCCGTCTCCACCTGGCAGAGAAATCCCGCCGCATTATAGGGTTGGATATAGGTCTCCACGTCCGCCCCGCACGCATCCGAGCAGGTAATCGCTTCCGGCATATGGCTGCTCAGGCCGGGGATCATGCCGGCCTCCCGCACGACGCGCAGATGCTCTATAAGCTGCGGGTCGAGGCGGTGACGGACGCGATCAATGCGCGGATCGGTCACGCACTGATGGGGGAAGCAGAACGTCGCGCCCATCTCACGGGCGCGGTCTACGCTCGCCTTCCAGGTGTCCGGGTTGCCGTGCTCTGCATAGGCGGGCGTGGAGACCCAGATCATGGGTGTTCCGACGCGCTGCTCCACTTCCCGGACGGCCTGCGCGATGAAATCATGGAGCGGAGCCATCACGGCGTTGCAGCCCGCGCGGGCGAACACTTCCATGAGCTTCGCCATTTTCTGCGGCGTGTCGAACTGTTCGCGGATGAAGCGGTCTTTGGCGGCGCTGGTGTGTGAGTAGCCCAACATCCAGTTCGTGCCGCAGATCAGGCGGGGCATCGAAATGCCCCCGACCATTGTGCGTGGAAAGTCCATCCTCGTCGTTCCTTTCCTGTGACGTTACCTCAGAATTTTGATAACTCCTAGCAACGCTTCCTGTTTCCGATCAGGATGTTTGAACGTGTACAGGACATCTTCTCCCTCCAACTGATCGAGATCGTAGATCATTAGGATGTCCAGCCGTATGGAATAGCCTCTGTCTGCAAGCGCCCCATCGTAGAAGAGTCCTACAACCTCGCCATCACGGAAGGGATGGGTTTACGCCCTACGCGCAGCGTCTTCAGCCCATCTTTGGTTACGATGGCCGGGCCGGCAAAGATGTCGTTAACGTCCTGGTAAAAATCAGCGTGGACGCCTTCCCGTCGCGGATCGTATCTATCCGTTCCAGTCTCCACGATGATAGAGACGAGTTCTTCCCGGGACAAGCCCGGATGGTCTACCAGCCCGATGCACCGGATCGCGAGCTTTCTCTCTGGAAAGTTGGTCTCGATCAGCCTATCGAGTTTCCTGCCGACGGCCAGCCAGTCCGTCTCCGGTTCGATCCGATACTCCGGCAGCGAGATCGAATAGACAGGGATGGAATGACTCATCAGGCTTCCTCTTCACCGGAAGGTTTCACTTCCTGCCTCAGCCAAGCAGCGTCAGCACCACTCTTCCCGACCGACGGCAGGCCCGCTCTCCTGTTCCGAGTGCCGGTTTTGATCCGTTACCTGGGCCAGCAGTTGTTCGAGCGTATAGGCGGGACGAACCGGAGACACGACCAGGCTATCGCCCTGCACGGCAATGTCAACCGGTGTATCCTGTTCCAGCCCAATTTCGGCGGCGAAGGACTTAGGGATACGCACGGCAAGGCTACGACCCCATTTCTGAATTCGGATTTGCACGGGTTTCTCCTTCGCGGGTTGTTTCTACAAAGAAGATGCCCTGTTTGGAGGGAGCTGGCAACCCTTCAGCTTTCAAGCCCTCTTTCCCTTGCCACGGCTCCGGCGCAGCCCGCCCGACGGCGTTGACTACCGGGCGCGGGGAGGCAGCGTTGTGGGCGGGCGTCGCCCAACTCTGATACAGGGCGAGCGCTATGACCGCCAGGACCAGCGCGGCCAGGGCAGCGGCGGTATAGGTCTGCGCCTGCCCGTTCGTGGCGCGGCGCAGTTCCCGTCCGCCTATCCGGCAGGCCATTCCCACCCCGTTCACCAGGCCGTCCACGACGTTGCGGTCGAACCAGGCGACCGCCCGGCCCAGCGCCAGCGTGCCGCGCGCCCCAACCGCGTTCCAGAAGGCGTCTATGTACCAGAGGTTGGCGAGAAAAGCGTAACCGGGCAGCCGTTCCACCGGATCGCCCGCCACGCTTGGCGCGCGGTAGAGCCGCCAGGCCAGCCCCAGGCCGCACAGCGCCAGAACCGTTGTCAATGCCACCAGTACCGGGTTCATCGGCTCGGCAGTCGCGTGTCCCTCGCCAACCAGGAAGGCCGCGAAATGATGCCCCTGGTGTAGTTGCCAGCCGAGCACGACGGACGGAATCGCGAGGAGGACGAGGGGAACGGTCATCACCAGCGGCGATTCGCGGGCGTGGGCGGCGTCCTCGGAGCGCGGCGTGCCTGCAAAGGCCAGCATCCACATCCGCATCCCGTAGAAGGCCGTCAGCCCCGCAACGAGGATTCCAACGGACAGCGCAACCATCGCCAGGGCGCTCTGCCGTCCGCTCTCCAGCGCGACCCCCAGAATGGCGTCTTTGCTCCAGAAACCGGCGAAGGGAAACAGGCCCGCCAGGGCCAGCACGCCGATCAGGCACGTCCAGGCGGTAACCGGCATCCGTTGCAGCAGCCCACCCATGCGGCGCAGGTTGTTGGGTTCCTCGGCATGGTGCAGCGCATGGATCACGGAACCGGCGGTCAGGAACAGCAGCGCCTTAAACATCGCGTGCGTGGTCAGGTGGAACATTGCGGCGACCTGCCCCGCCGTAAAGACAGGTTCCGAGGGCAGGCCCGCCTGCCGCACCGTCCCATTGCCGTAGGCGTGGCCGATGGCGCCGAGGCCGAGCATCATGTAACCCAACTGGCTGATGGTCGAATAGGCCATCACCCTCTTGATGTCGAACTGCACGAGCGCGATGGTCGCCGCGAGGAGAGCCGTGAAAGCGCCGATGAGCAGGACGGTATTGGTGGCGATGCCGGAGGGCGCGAAGAGGACGAACAGCCTTGCCACCATATAGACGCCCGCCGCCACCATCGTCGCCGCATGGATCAG
>DASRGZ010000167.1:0-55684 GCA_035650735.1 Chthonomonadaceae bacterium | reverse complement strand
CCCTTGTCGGAAGGTCAATTTCGCAAAAAGGAAAGCGTGACGGCCCACTTGCCCAAAGGGGTGAAGGCGCATCGCCGCCGTAAAGTCTCGACAATGTCGCCCGAACTCCGAAAGGCGGCCTGATTTACCGGAAACTAAAGTACTATGGGGCATAGGAAAGGAGGCGTCCCATGGCCCAAGAGAAAGTGCGCGAACCGGAGCTGTCGCCCGCCGGCTATACGCCGGAAGAGGAGCGGGTTCACCAGATGCTCATCGAGGCTGGCCTTTTGAAAGAGGTGAAGCCACGCAGCCGGGAGTGTAAGTTGGACCGGCCCACCGGCGAGATTTGCGGCAAGCCCCTGTCAGAAACCATCATTGAGGAGCGCCGCTGATGGCGGCCCTCTTCGTGGATACGAGCAGCCTAGCCAAACGCTACATTACAGAGACGGGAACCGCCTGGGTGAAAGCTCTGTTAGATCCCACTAGCGGCAACCAGGTCTACCTGGCCCGCGTCACCACCGTTGAACTGATCGCAGCCATCACCTGGCGGGAGCGGGGCGGCCCCTTGCGGCTCCTACCGCCGCTACTGCCCGGGCGCAGTTCCGCGTCGACCTGACCGCCGACTATCAGGTGATCGAAGTGACGCAAGCGCTCGCTAACCGCGCCATGCTCCTGGCGGAGACGCACGGGCTGCGAGGCTACGACGCGATGCAGTTGGCTGCCGGGTTGGAACTCAATGACCGCATCCTCCTGGGCGGGCTAGCGCCCATCGTCTTGATCTCCGCCGACAGCGACCTGAACGCCGCTGCCATCCTCGAAGGGCTCCTGGGGGACAACCCCAGCGGCTACCCCTGACCCATCCCCCTGATTAGGTAAATTCCTTCGCCCGCTATGAAACCGAGGCTGCCGCCGGTTCGTATGTATACCCGACAAGTTTGATCTGTATGAAATACATGAGAAACATGCGCCGCTTTAGGAGGCAGAGAGCCGTATTCTTGGGCCTCGGCCTCCAGAGCTGTGATCTCGATGGGGAGATCGGAGCGCGGCGCGATAGACGCGCGAGAAAGGCGAGGCAGCCCACCATGGAGAGTAGAGCCAACAAACCCCGCAGGGACGCCTGCTTCTACGGTTCGGTCACGGTCGGGGAGCGCGGCCAGATCGTCATTCCGGCGGAAGCGCGCAAAGAGATCGGTATTCTACCGGGAGACAAGCTCCTCATCTGGAAGCATCCCTCCGAAGAAGGGCTGATGCTGTTCAAAATCGAGTCGGTGCGTGAGTTTATGAGCCGCATGCTCGAATCGCTGGAACATGCCGAGCGGCATCCCGAAGAGGAGATGGACTGAGGCGCATCCCCCTTGCCTTCGCGCTAGAGAGTGGAGAAGAGCCCCCCTATGTTAAGAGAATTCCCGATTCTGGCCCGGCGGCGCGCGCCCGGGAAGGCTATGGCGCGCCCTTTGAACCGGAAAACCCGGCTTTTCCGGGCGGCAGGCGTTGCCGCCCTCGGCTGGATGGCCCTGCCCGGCGCGGCACAGACCCAAACGCCGCCCACGCCGACCCCGCCCCAGGGCGTGGTTCCCGTGCCCCAGACCCCGCCGCCGACCGGGCCGCAAGCGCCCCTGCCGCCGCCCGCAGCGTCCATCCCCAAGCCGGATCGGCCCAGCCTGGAATCGCCCACCCTGGCGCAGCTTGGTCTCCAGGCCCGGCCACTCACTCTCAACGATGCGGTCGCCATCGCGCTGGCTACCAACAAATCGCTGGCGCTGGCCGAGGAAGCGCTGCTGCGCGCCCAGGGCCGCACGTCGGAAACCCGCGCCGCCTTCAACCCGACGGTAAGTTCCACTTACACCTTCACCCATCTCAATCAGGGACAGACGGTCACTTTCAACGGGCAATCGTTCCCCCTGGTCAAGCAAAACCAGTCGCAGATCGGCGTGCAGGCCACGCTGCCCATAGATATTACCGGCCTGCTGCGGGCGGCAACCCAGCAGGCCCAATTCCAGGAGATCGCCGCGCGGCTGGATGTCAATCGGGCGCGCAACCAAATCGTGCTGGATGTTAAAACCGCGTTTTACGATGTTTTGCGCGCCCAGGCGCTGGTCAGAGTGGCCAATGAGGCGCTGCAAAACGCGCTCGACCGGCTCAGCGATGCCGAGAAGAAGTTCCGGGCCGGAACGGTAGCCCGCTTTGATGTGATCCGCGCCCAGACCGACGTGGCCAACGCCCAGCAGCAGCTCATCACGGCCAGAAGCAACGTCAGCCTGGCGATTGCCAATCTCAACAACACCATCGGCATTGACGTCAATACGCCGCTGCAGGTCGCTGACACAGGGGCCGTGGAGACGCCGCCGGATGTTGCGCCGCCGCCCGCGCTCGCCCCGGCTCCGGCCACCGGCGCCACGCCGCCCGGACAGACGCCCGTGGAAACGCCTGTGGCGCCGCCCGTGCAAAACCCAGCACCGGGCGCTCCCTTAACCGCACCGGGCGGCCAGGGAGCAGCGCCAGCGCCGGGCGCGACCCAGGAGCCGCTTATATTGGGCACGGCCTATGATGCCGTCTTGCGTGAGGCGCTGCAAACGCGCCCGGAGATTTTGCAGGCCGATACCACCATCGCCGCCGCACGCAAGGGAATTCTGCTGGCCCGGCGCAGCCAGTTGCCGACGCTTGGCCTCGCGTTCAACTTCCAATATACACCCGACGCCGCCGGCTTCTCTCCCATGACCACCTCCTGGCAGGCCGTCGCCCAGGTTAACTTGCCGCTCTACGAAGGTGGCCTCGCTCGGGCGCGCGTCACGCAGGCGCGCGCCGATGTGGCGACCGCCGAAACCAATCGGCGGCAGACCGTAGACCTGGTGACGCTGGATGTGCGGCAGGCGTACCTGAACCTGTTGGAGGCGCGCAATCGGGTGGCCGTGGCCAACCAGGCGCTTGGGGAGGCGCAGGAGTCCTATCGTCTGGCGCGCGTGCGGTATAATGCAGGTGTTTCGGCGCTGGTGGAAGTCAGCGATGCGCAGGCGGCGCTCACTCAGGCTGAGAGTAACCAGGTCAGCGCGCTCTACGACTACAATAATGCCCGCGCCCGGCTGGACAAAGCCGCCGGACGCTATTCGTATGTAAGCAATGGGCCGGGCTATGCCACGCCTCCGCCCCCCCAGGTGACCGGCGCTCCCGGTCGCGGAGAACGCAGATGAGGATTTTTCGTTGGGATAGAGACGCCCTCCGCAGGACAGGGCGCACCACGGCGTATGGGACCCTGGCCGCACTGCTGGCGGGCAGCCTGCTTCTGGCCGGGTGCCGGCGTGGAGCACAGGGCGGCGCCTCCGCGCCTGGGCCGCGGGCGACTCCGGCG
Organism: Chthonomonadaceae bacterium; assembly: GCA_035650735.1. Lineage (GTDB taxonomy): Bacteria > Armatimonadota > Chthonomonadetes > Chthonomonadales > Chthonomonadaceae > DASRGL01. The sequence continues at coordinate 52,359 of DASRGZ010000167.1, read as the reverse complement.
GCGGCGCAGCGTCAGGCCACACAGGTAAGCGTGACGCCCGCCCGCCTGGCCACCATCACGGACACCATCACGGTCACGGGGTCGCTCAACGCCCTGCATGATGTGGTCGTCGGGGTGAAGGCGGCGGGCAAGGTCGTGGCGGTTTACGCGCGCGAGGGCGATATCGTGCGCGCCGGACAGATCGTGGCCCAGCAGGATCCCGCCGACTTGCAGGCCCAGCTTGACCAGCAGCGCGCCAATCTCGCCTCCGCCCGTACCAAACTGGCGCAGGCGCAGGCGACCTTTCAGAACGCGCAGACGACGCTGAAATGGACCGACGACCAGACGCGCACCGCCGTCCGTCAGGCCCAAGCCGCGTTGGATGCCGCCAAGCAGCAGGCCGCGATCGTTAAAGAAGGCGCGCGCCCGCAGGAGCTCCAGCAGGCCCAGGAGAACGTCGCCGCCGCCAAAGCCGACCGCGACAAGGCCCGCGCCGATCTGAAGCGCTACCAGGATCTCTACCGGGAGCAAGCGGTTTCCGCGCAGCAACTGGACCAGGCGCAGGCCGTCGCCGATGCCGCCGACGCCCGCTACAATTCCGCAGTGCAGGCGCTCAGTCTGACCAAGGAGGGCGCGCGGCCCGAAGAGATTCGCCGCGCCGAGGCGGCGGTCGTGCAGGCGCAGCAGGCGCTGGCTGCCGCCGTATCCAACCGGGATCAAGTGAATCTGCGCCGCGCCGATGTGGAGAACGCGCGGGCCGGAGTGGCCGCCGCGCAGGCGGGCGTGCGGCAGGCGGCGGCGGCGGTGCGGCTGGCCGAGCAGGCGCTGCGGGATACGGCGGTGCGCTCCCCGATCAGCGGGGTCGTGGCCGAGCGCAAGGTCGAGCCGGGGATGCAGTTGGGCGCCGGCAAGGACGTGATGCGCATTGTCGCCCTGGACTCGATCTATTTCGATGCGCAGCTTCCGGAAACTCAGTACGAGCAGGTGCATGTCGGGCAGCCGGTAACGGTGACGGTGGACGCGCTGCCGGGCCGCACGTTCCGGGGCACGGTCAGCAAGATCTTTCCGGTCGCCTCCTCGGGGCGCAGCTTTACGGTGCGCATCAGCATCCAGAACGAGGGCAACATCCTGCGGCCCCAGATGTTCGCCCGGGGCCAGATCCTGCTAGCCACCCACGCCAACACCGTCATCGTGCCGCGCGACGCCGTGCTGGATTTCAACGGCAAGACAGGGCGGGTCTTCGTGGTTGTCAATAACACAGCCCAGGAGCGGCCGGTACGAACCGGCTTCTCCAACCTGCGCGTCATCGAGATTCTCTCCGGCGTGCGCGCGGGCGAAGAGGTCATTACCGTCGGCCAGGCTCAGATCCAGAATGGCGACAAGGTGCAGGTGATGTCCGGCGGGGCGTCTTCTGCCTCCAACGAGGCGGCCTCCCTGCGCTAGCCCTTCGGGCCTCAGGAGCGCTGCCAAGACCTTGCGATAGCCGATGTAGGCGTTTTCGGATTTCCTTTTGCGGCCTATCTATGGAATAGATCCTCGGTCGCGTCCAGCTTGCTGCTGGGTTCGCGCCTACATCGGCTTGAGTAAGGAGCAGTATATGTTGGCAGTGTTTGTGGTGGCCGTCGCCGCCTCGGTCTGGTTTGTTGTCTGGTTCACCAAGCGGGCTTATGCCGCCTATGCGCAGGCGTGGGCGCCCCTTCTGGCCCAGGTCAACGGGACCGCGAAGGGAGCGACTCTGAGCGGAACCTATCAGGGGCATCCGGTGCGGGCTGCCATCAAGACGATCTCCGGGGAGGGGTCTTCCAGCTATGAATACTACCTGCACATGACTGTAGGCTCCTCCGGCAAAGGCTGGACCGTGTGCTATGGCGGAGAGAAGCTGCTGGGCACAGGCCCCAAAAGCTGGCATGTGCAGACTAAGGACGAAGCCCTCAAGCAGCATCTGCTGTCCTCCGGCATTGTCGAGAGGCTGCAAAACTGGGGCGGCTACCCGGACATCAGCTACAAAAATGGCGTCCTGGCTTACCATCTTACGGTCGGCGACATGTTCGATGTGCCGACGCCGGAGCAGTTTGCGGCGCAACTGGAGCTACTGGCGCATCTGGCCCAACTCACCCAACCGGCCCGCCTGCCGGAACTGAGCGCTAGTTGAGCGAAAGCCGCCTGAAATGGCCATGATGCCAGGCTAAAACAGACCTGCGCCCTTCCATACGAGAAGCCGGGCACGAATACTCTTTGTCTATCTCATTGGGCAGTTCCGAGATAGGAAACTACCTGATTTAGAGAACCAAAGGGCATCCGTGCCCGGCTTTTTATTCAGACTGATTTGTAATTTATCAGGCGAAGGCTAAGGTCGCCTCGTAGGGAGACATCTCCGCGTAGTCGCCTCGCTCCTCGGCGTCGGGCGCCGCCAGCTCCTCCTCGGAGTCTGGCTGTAGGTCGCAGGCGGGCGCGTGCGCGGTATCCAGGTGCGTCATCAGCCAGTCGGCAAAGATACGTGCCTCCTCCATTTTGCCGATGCCTTCCGCCCGGTTCTTGCCGATCAGGGCCATCAACTGCGCCTGGTGCTGGCCGCGTCGGTCATGCTCCCGCGCGAACTGGTGGAACAGCGCGTCAATGCGCGCCACCGACTCCTTAGCCGCCTCCACGTTTTTAAACCGCAGCACGCCGTTGAACATGCGCGCGTAAGCGTTCTGAGCGGCGCTGCTGGTATAGAGATCGCTATAGTCGCTTGGCTTACCGGAAGCTATCAGCACATTGGCGACATAGCTGGGTGAGCATTGGAGCGCCCGTGCAATTTCCTCCACTGTGCGCCCGGCAGCATGGAGAGAGAGGGCCAAATCTTTCTTCGAAATCTGTTTCATCCGCCAATATCCTTTCGCTAACCAACCCAATCCTTCCGGGTCTATTTTATCACAAAAGGTCCCCAATGTCAAATACTTATGTCTACATATTTAACTATTTGTCTACCGCTTTTTTGCGCCCAAATGCCGCGTGTGCCGCCAGGCCTTTCCGGGGCCATCGCTCAGGCTTCTCCGCTCGGCGAGGCTCGTAGGCCGCCATAAAACGCTTCTTAACAGTCAGGGTTTTCGCTTCGGGTGATTTCAGTCGGCGGGCGCGGTTGCGCCTGCTTTTTGGTAGACACTCCCAGCCGTGTGGATCAATCTCACGCAGCCTGCTGCTGAGGAGATACGTCCACACCGTTGGGAGGGATTACCTGCTTTTTGGTGAGTCGGGGATTTATGCGAGATTTGGAAAAGATCGTGCGTAAAAGGGGCGACGGGAGCGCCGTAGGGTGTAGAAATAAAAATCAGCATATGTCTACTAGTTGGAGGATAGGCCGATGGCTGCTTTGGGAAGCCAGACCCGGAAGGATGGGGAGGGGCCGCCTGCGCCGCCGCTGACGCTGGCGGAGTTGATGCGGGAGGAGATGACGGCGTGGGATGCGGCGCTGAAAGCGGCGTTTCGGATTGCGCCGTATAATCCGGATGAGCTACTCGCACAGAAGGGCTTCGATATTTACGAGAAGATGATGGGGGATGCGATGGTGCGGGCGGCGATCAATACGAAGCGGTTCGCTCTGTTGGCGAAGCCCTGGCAGGTCTTTCCGGCGGTGGCGCAGCCAGATGGGAAGCCGTCGGCGCGGGCGGTGGCGGTGCGGGATTTTGTGGAGGCGGCGCTGCGGGGGATGCGCGGGCTGGATGGGACGGCGCGGGATTTTCGGCAGACGCTGTTTCAGATGATGTCGGCGTTTTACCGGGGCTTTTCGGTGGCGGAGATGGTCTGGCGGCTGGAAGAGTCGGGGCCGTATGCGGGGAAGTTTGTGCTGGCGGCGATCAAGGCCAAGACGCCCAAGCAGATCGGGTTTGAGGTGGACGATTACCTGAATATTGAGGCGATCACAAGCTGGACGCCGCAGCGGGGGCTGGTAATGGTTCCACGCGGCAAGTGCGTGGTGTATATCTACAATCCGCACGATGAGATGCCCTATGGGGAGTCGGATTTGCGGGCGGTGTATAAGCACTGGTGGTCGAAGGATACGATCACGCGGTTTTGGAATCTGTCTTTGCAGAAGTATGGGATGCCGATGGTTTATGCGCAGGCGCCGGTAACGGCCGGGGATGCGGCGGTGAACAAGCTGCTGGACATGCTGCGGACGATGCAGCAGGATTCGAGCGCGGTGTTTCCGAGGGACGTGGCCCCGCAGTTGCTTCAGGCGGCGCATAGCAACGCAGATGCGTTTACGTCGGCGGTGGAGTGGCATAATCAGCAGATCGCCCAGGGGATTTTGTTGCAGACGCTGACGAGCGGCGAGGGGCGGCGCGTGGGGAGCCTGGCGCTGGGGAAGGTGCATTTCGACATCCTGATGTACGTGCTGGAGAACGCGAAGGCCGATATTGAAGCGGTGGTGAACACGCAGATTATTCGCCCGCTGGTGGAGTACAATTTTACGGATGCGGGGGCTGTCTGTCCGCGTTTTGCGCTGGGGACGCTCAATGAGAAGGACCTGGTGAAGCTGGCGCAGGCGTATGATGTGCTGTTGCGGCACGGGGTGGCGGAGAGTCGGGAGCAGGCGGTGCGCGAGGTGTTTGATTTACCCCCGCTGGAGTGAGCGAACCGAGGGCGTCCTTTGTGCGGCAGGTTTGCGGCAGGCTGAACCCTGCCGCTGTGGGGCGCAGAGCGCCTGCCGCCCACGTAGATGGGCGGGAAAAGGTGCTGCCGCGAGAGGGCCGTCAAGGAGCCGGAGGCGCTACTTGGCGGATGGAATTAGGGGCGGTCGTCGGGGAGTGCCGGCGGCCGTTTTGTTTTGCCCGGTTTGGATGGGATGAGACCGGGAAGTAAGGAGTGATGGGAATGGAGGTCAGGGCGTGGGTGTTTTCGGAGGATGGGGAGTTTGTGGAGCGGGCGTGCCTGCTGTTTGAGGCGGGGGAGTACCCGGATAAGGGAGTGGCGATTACGGAGGATGACTTGCGGGCGGTGGCGGCCAATTCGGGGGAGAGGGTGCCGGTGAAGATCGAGCATTTGCCGGAGTCGCCTTTTGATGGGGCGCTGGGGGTGGTGACGGATCTGCGCGTGGTGGGGAAGCAGTTGTGGGGGACGCTGCGGCAGCCGGTGGAGGCGTGGCGTCTGGCGCAACGGGCGGGGGCGCGCGCCCTGTCGGTGGAGCTGGATGTGGCGAAGCGGCGGCTGGTAGAGACGTCGTTTGTATGCCGACCGCGCGTGAAGAGCGCGCAGGTGTTTTCGGAGACGGGAGTGGTAGAGTTTACGGTTCCTGAGTTGTTTGCGGGGGAAAGGGGGACGATGATGACGGGCGTGCGGCAGTTTGCGGAGGGGCTGATGGTCTACCTGCGCGGCTTTCTTGGCGGCGAGGAGGGGAAGGAGGCGGATCGTGCGGGGGAGGCGGCGCGGTTTGCGCTGGAGCGGGAACAGATGGCGGAGGAGCGAGCACGTTTTCGGGTCGAGCGTGTGGAGCAGCAGATACGGGAGTGGAAGCGGCAGGGATGCCTGCGGGCGACGGAGCGGGCAGAGCGGTTGGCGCGCACGCTGCTGATGCGCGGGGAGGAGAGTCTGGTGGAGTTTGATGCGGAGAGCGTGCCGTTGAGCGGTCTGTTTGCGCGTTTCATGGCGGAGAACGGGCCGGTGGTGCCGCTGGGCGAGGCGATGCGGGTGGATCGCTATGGCGAGTTGGGACGCGGCCGCTCGTCGGGGGAGCGCCTGGTGGCGCTGGCGCGGGAGCGGGCGCGTCAGGAGGGGCTGAGCTATGTCCAGTCGTTTGCGTTGGTTGCGGCGGAGCATCCCGATCTGGCGCAGGCGGCGCGGGAGGAGTAACCGAGTTTTCGGGAGTGAAAATTGCGGCAGGGTATTAAGCGTCCGGCCCTAAAGGACCGGGCTGCGGACGGCAAGCCCCTTTATGGGGCTGCCAGAGGTTGGTTCGCTCTAGGATGCCCTTTGCTTCAAGGTTTATTCTGTGGGATTGTAAGGAGAAAGAGGATGGCGAAGCAGACATCGCTGCTGATTAAGTCGTTTGCGGCGGACAGCGGCGTGAACAGCGCGAATGTGTGCGTGGTAATGTCGGGGACGAACGCGGGGAATGTGGCGCTGCCGGGTGGGGCGCTGGCGACGAAGTTTGTGGGCGTGACGATGGAGGGAATACCGACGAACTCGACGACGAGCGAGATCGCGGTGCAGGTGGCGGGCATTGCGCAGGTGCAGTCGGACGGGTCGGCGACGATTGCGCCGGGGGATTATCTGGCGATTGCCAATGCCAGCGGTCAGGTGAAGACGGTGACGCCGGCTTCGGGGACGTTGGTGCGGGAGTTGGTGGGGATCGCGCTTTCGAGCGCGACGAACACGGCGGGCGTGCTGGTGGATGTGCTGATACAGCCGATGGTGTACATTGGGGCTTAGATCCTCGATTAGGGTGTAGGGGGTAGGGTGTAGGCCGCCCTCACCCCCGGCCCTTCTCCCTGCTAGGGAGAAGGGGGAGCAGATACTCCCTTGAGCAAGGCAGAAGGGAGAGGGGAAGTCGGATCTTGCTGTTTTGGATGGTGGAGAAGAAGGGCGATGCCGGGAGGAGGCGTTGCCCATTTGTGTTTGTAGGGAGGAGCGAAGATGCCTGCGATTGCTCAAGTTCATATTGACCAGGCGCTGACGAATCTGTCGGTGATGTATCGGAATGGGGCGTATGTGGCAGATCAGGTGCTGCCGATACTGCCGGTGAGCAAGCGGTCGGATAAGTATTTTGTGTATCGGAAGGAGGATTTTCTGAGTCCGTCTCCGACGGGGACGGGAGGCGTTCCGGCTTCGCTGCGGAGGCCGGGCACGGAGGCGGCGGAGATTGATTATGGGCTGTCCACGCAGAACTACTTTGCGGAGGAGTATGCCTATCGGGGGTTTGTGTCCGATGCGGAGGTTGCGGCGGCGGATAATCCCTTGCAGCCGGATATGGACCAGACGATCCAGTTGACGGAGCGGTTGCTATTGGATAATGAGGGGATGGTGGCGACGCTGGTGGGGAAGCGGGGCAACTATCCGTCCAGCAATAAGGCGGCGCTGACGACGGGAGGCGCGGGAACGAGCTGGGCGTCGTATTCTTCGACGAACTCGCTGCCGTTTAACGACATCAAGAACGGGAAGCTGGCGGTGATACGGGGGATCGCGCGGGAGCCGAACGCTTTCCTGCTGTCGGTGGATGCGGCGCGGACGCTGGCGGATCATCCGAATGTCAAGGACCTGGTGAAGTACACGCACCAGGATGCGCTGACGGTTTCGGGGCTGCCGAAGGTGATGCGGGGACTGACGGTGATTGAGGGGACGACGCAGAAGAATACGGCGGCGGAGGGCCTGGCCTATTCCGGGAGCAACCTGTGGCAGGCGGACGATGGGTCGGCGATGGCGCTGATCTTTTATCGCCCGACGACGCCAAGCCTGCGGGCGGTAAGTTTTGGGTATACGTTCGAGGCGCCGGACGATGCGACGGGGGCGCGGGGGCTGGCGGTGCGCCGCTGGCGCGAGGAGAAGCGCAAGGGGACGATGATTGAGGCGGCTTTCCTGCGCGATTGGCGGCTGATCGCGGTGGACGGCTCCGGCCTGGCGCTTGGCGGCTACCTGCTGACGAGCGTGACGGCGTAAGCGCAGAAAAAGGCCCCCACCCCGGCCTGCGGCCACCCACTGCCAGGGTCGGGCCTGCAATGGTTCGGCCCTCCGCCTAGCGATCCCCAATTCTAGGGGAGGGATTGATGGTGTAGGGTCAAGTAAGGAGAGAAACGGGGAACAGAGGCGAGCGTTCGCTTCTGTTCCCTGTTGTTTTGTGGGAGGGAGCGGGATGAGTCAGCCAGATTACGCGGCGGTGGCGGTGGTGAACCCGGTGACGGGACGATGGGAGCTTATGAGCAGTGGCGGGCGGGTGATCGTGTTTGATACGGCGCAGATGGCGTGGGAGTGGCTGCCGCTGCTGGGTCAGGGGCGGCTCTACCGGGCGGACCGGCGGACGCTGAGCCTGTGGTTTTTGGAGGTATCTTCGGCGCTGCCGAACCGGGCGCGGGTGGTCTGCCCCTATCGGCCAGAGGAGGCGCAGCCCTGGCGGCGGCATCTGATCTGGTCGGAGTGGTGGTCGGACTGCGGGCAGCCGAAGGAGCCTGTGCCGGAGGAGGCCGGGCATTTCAGAGCGATGGAGGTTCAGGGATGACAACGAAGATCGCGTTTACTTACGATATTTCGACGCCGGTGGGGCAGGTGCGGTTTTATGCCGGGGATACGGATGGGACGGGGCTGAATCGGACGGGCGGGGACCGGACGCGCACGGACGCGGAGATCGGCTTTCTGCTGGGGCAGTGCAATAACGACGTGCGGGCAGCGGCGGTGGAGCTTTTGATAGCGCGTGCGGCGGAGTATGCGCAGCAGGCGGCCCATACCGAGCAGGGCAACCTGCGCCAGGATTACACGGCGCGGAGCAGCAAGTGCCTGGAGGCAGCACAGGCGTTGTGCGCGCAAATCCTGGGGCCGCTGAAGCAGGCGGCTCCGGATTCAGGAATGCCGTTTACGTCGGGCGCTCCGGACGGCTCGACGGTGGGCACGATGGATGTGTGGTAGGCGCGAGGAAGGTGGGAGGGCGGGGCGCAGGAGGGAAGCATGGCGCGATTGAGTTTGCCGCATACGCTGGACCTGTATACTCCGGGCGTGGGCGGAGAGAGTCCGACTCTGGCAAAGGCGAATGTGCCGGGTTACTTCGAGCTGTTAAAGCCAGGCGGACGCATTCAGCTACAGGATGTTTCGAAGAGCCAGATGGCGGTGCTGTGGCTGGACATCTCGGTGAAGGCGCTGGCGGCGGATGGGATGCAGGTCTACTGGCGGGATCGAGGGACATGGTGGACGATGCGGGGAGCGCCGGAAATCTTTGAGGCCGCAGGGCAGGAGCATATCGAGGTAGTGGTAGCAGCCAACACAGTAGATGGCTTTTTCTCGGCGGCTACGGGATCGGTGCCGCTGGCAATCCAGATCGGCAGCGCCAGCAGCGTGACGGCGGTGAAGGTGGAGGTTTCGACGGCCCCTGATTTTGCGACGCTGGCGGTGAACGCGAATTCGGCAGATGATCAGACGGGCTGGTACTACGCCAATGGCAACGTGTGGTCGCCGATTCCGGCAGGAGGATTGCCGCCGCTTTCAACGCAGACGGTGGTCTATCTGGCGACGGGGCTGCTGCCGGAACAGGCGTATTACGTTCGCTGGACGCCGTATGCGGGGGCGACGGCGCTTGGAGCGCTCCTGGGGGTGGTACGGACGTGAATCGAAGGGCCGGGTGTTGAGTGTGGGGGCGTTTGTATTCAGGAGAAGGAGGTTCGATGTATGCTGGGAAGGGTGTTTCGGCGACTGATGGGCATTCCGCGCCTGCTGTTTGCGGTCGGGACGCTCAAGGCGGATGTAGAGGTCTGCCTGCAAAGCGAGGAGGTGCAAGCCGCGTGGAAGCGGTTCACGACCGATCCGGCCATCGCGGACATTTTGCCGCGCCTCTCCGCCGAGTGGCGGGCCGTCGAGGAGGCCGTCAACGGTCTGAAGTAGGGAAGGAGGCAGTACAAATGGAGTTTGATTTCGATAGCGAGCTTGGGGTTTCCGAGCGGGAGGAAGAGGGGAGCGGGCCGGGGCAGGAGACGCGGTGCTATGCCATTACCGGCACGCCTCTGGTGCTGGATCGCCTGGAGGATTTGCTGCGGCGTATCGAGTGGGTCGGCGAGGAGGGCATGACGCGGCTGGTAAGCGCGTTTGTGGATGGGACCGGCGGCGCTAAGATCGCCGTGCGCGTTCTGGCAAGCTGGGCGGAGGAGGATGAGGGCGCGGCGGAGATGGGAGCGCGGCTGCGACAGCTGCCGAATGAGGAGATGATCTGCGGGCACTATCTGATTGATATGGTGGCGGCAGGGTGCGTACTGCCGATAACCTAACCCCCCGGCCCCCTTCCCTTGTAGGGAAGGGGGTGACCCAGCTTCTGCTCTCCCCTCCCCTGTTGTTGGGGGCAGGAGCGGATAGATCGGTTGTAGCGACGGAATAGAATTCCTTCGTTTTGTAGCCTTCGGACTGCAAGGGTCGGGCCTGCAATAATTCGGCCCTCCGCCTATCGAAAGGTTGTGTCCGCCTACGCGGACACAACCTTTCGATAGGCTCTTGGGTGTCCCCGCAGGGGGACACTGGGCCGTAGGCCACCTAGCGAAGGGTTTCAACCCGTCGGAAACAAGTGTCACCTCTTGCGGGCGCGACGGCGGCGGAGGAGCAAGCCACCGGAGAGGCCGGAGCCAATGAGCAGGGCGAGCGCGCCGGGTTCGGGAACGGCTCCGGGAGGAGCCGCCGCGCCAATAAGGAAGTTCGGTCCTGCATAGAGGGTATAAAGCCCTGTCGTGCTCGTGGGAAAGGTGAGTGTCGGGGCATAGGTAAAGCGTGAGGCAAGGGGATCAAGTGTCACTTCGGAAGCGGTCGTCAGGCCGGTAGAAACTCCCGGTGTATAGACCCGTTCCGGATCATCGGCGGTAATCAAGCCGCCGAGAACATAGTCTCCGGCTGCCAGCGTCAGCGTGGGAATTGATTTGTAACGGAACTTGCCGATCAACGGGTCGGTCGCGCCAGCATCCACGGTCGCGGAGGCCAGCAGCGTTCCTGTTGTATCCCACAGGCCGACGTCGTGACTGACGGCCAGTCCATCGCCGCCTTCATCATAGAAACCCAGGCTTGAAATGTCGATAGGGCTGGAGATCGAAAAGACAAACCCGCCAGTGTACGTTCCCTCTTGAAACAACCCGGCACTGGTGAAGTCGTATGCCGGAATTTGCGCCTGCGCCTGGGATAAGGCGAGCGCACTTGCGCCAAACGCCAGGAGGAAGGTATGGAATGTCAGAAGGAATTTACCCCCCCCCCTCCGAAAGTAGACAAAACCCTACGTTTTAGCATAGTTTTACTTTCCTTTCCGTTCCCGCATGGTTTGGGCATGAGCCGGCGGGAACCCAGCAGTATTACCAGGCGAGGCTTGCAAATATCATGCCAAAGTAGAGAAAGAGAACAAGGTTTTTCGTGTTCATAAGAGAGGAGTAAGACGCTATGACTGCCGTTCGAGTACCCGATAGCATCAGCGACATTAGCGGTCTGGATGCTCTGCTGGCTCGCGCGGGGAATTTTCTGGGGCTGACCCCGTTTACGACGCGCAATCTCTGGACGGGGCCGACCGGCGGGCCGTCCCTGACCTATAGCGACGGCGTGATCACCAACGGCACGTACAAGACGCACCATGTCGTCTGCTACGATGCGACGCACATCCGCCTGCTTTATACCAACTGCGGCAATGAGATCGCCACCGGCAACGACGACGTGGAGGCGCCGCCGTTCCTTTCGACCGATCCGAGTGCGGCGATCACGGTCAAGTCGAAGCTGAACTACAACGGGATCGAGTTTCCGGTCTACTTTAGCGGCAGGCGGCAGGTGACGATTGATCCGGGCGGGATGGTGCTGTCCGACCCGGTGAGCATTGATGTACGGGTGGCGACGGCGGTGGGGCTGGATGTTTATACGTATGTCAGCATTGCGGCGGGCAAGAAGTGGCCGCTGGGTATCCAGGTGAACCAGCAATCGCCCTACTCGGAGGGGTATTCGGACGGCGTAGATGCAACGGACATCGGCGTGGCCTGGCCGGGCGGATTCAAGGCAAATCTCTATCACCCGTGGATGCTGCTGGGCGTCACCAATCCGCGCCACAGGCCGGTGGTCGTGATCGTGGGCGACTCGATTATCACGGGGTACTTCGCAGCTACGCTGAACGGCGTGCCGCAGAGCGGGGTCACGAACGATTATGGGTATGTTGACCTGGCGCTGAACGATACGATTCCGACGGTGAAGGTCTCGCGGGGCGGAGGGACGGCGCAGTATTTTGCCGTGCAGCGGCGAGCCTGGTACCGGCATACGATGATGAGCGTGGGGACGCATTGCGTGGTGGGGTACGGCACGAACGACGTGGGCAACGGGCGGACGATAGCGCAGATGCAGGCGGACCTGACGACCATCTGGAACTATGCGAAGCTGCTGGGCATGAAGGTTTATGCCTGCACTCTGCCTCCACGCACGACGAGCACGGATAACTTTCAGAGCGCGGCCAATCAATCGGTGATGACCAATGAGGCGAATCGGACGGCCTTGAACGACTGGATACGCACCGTGCCCGCTCCGCTTTCCGGCTACTTTGATGTGGCCGATGCGGTGGAGGTGAATGCCAGCAACGTGTTGACGCGCAACGGAGGGTACTGGCTGTGCGATGGCACGACCAAGAAGTATACGGTGGATGGCATTCATCCGAGCTATGATGGGCACCGGCTGATCAAGAACGCGGTCAATGCGTCGGTGTTCACGGTTTAAGGGAATCCACAGATTACACAGATTAGCACAGATTAGCACAGATTAAAAAAACGATTCAGACGGGATTAACAGGATTTACAGGATTAGCGCCAGAGGGAGAAGCAAGGCTTATCTGTGTGGTTGAAATCCAGTTAATCCTGTCCAAAGGCTTTTGTCTTTGATCGGTGTAATAGGTGGAGGGAGGTTTTAGGGATGGCGTATACACGGCTCAAAGCGGTGGATTTTGGGACGAGCAAGACGGGGCTGACGACGGTAGGATACCGGTTGTTGAATGCAGATGGCACGGTGAACACGGCGCGCACGACGGCAGGCGTTGTGGAGGCTCCGGCAGGTTCGGGCAGCTACCAGGCGGCGGTCACGTTTCCTGATGGATTTAGCGGCAAGCTGACCTGGGACACGGGAGAGGCGACGCCAAAGTACGCCCATGAGGACATCAATGCAAGCCAGCCGCTGGATCTCAGCCAGGCAGTGCCGACTTCCAACACGGCGCAGACGTTGGGGGATGCACTGAATGCAGCGCGGGCGCAGGGCTTCGGGAAGTGGGTATTGAGCGGGACAACGCTGACGCTCTACGCGGCGGATGGGACGACGGTGGTGCGGACGTTTACGCTAAACGATCCGACAAGCCCGACGCAGCGCGTCTAGGGAGGAAAAGGAGGAGGTATGGCAGGCACTCCGGTTGTGCAAGGTTGGCTGTCCTGGTCGCGCCTGCTGACGCAGGGGCTGGGAGCGGGTCCCTCGGTGGCGCCGCTGGCGGCGGCGCAGGAGAGCGCAAGCAACGATAGCGCCGGGTCGGGCGTAAGCGGAGACAGCATGACAACGATAGGAGGGAGGGGCTAATGCCGGATGCGTTTGTGAGTTTGCGGCGGGGCGAGAAGCGCCCGCTTTACGGCCAGGAGACGATGGCGATAGGGACGCTGACGATTGCCGCCTCGCCTATTCCTTCGGCCACGTTGTACGATGCGAGCGGAGCGGCGGTTGCCGGATTTGCGGGGCTAACGGCCTCCGGCTACGATTCCGGGGCGCAGGCGGCGCCGCGCGTCTGGCTGAACCTGGATACGTCGGGGCTGGCAGCGGGATTTTATACGCTGGTGTTCAACTTCACGGCCACGGCTTCGGACGGCCTAACCCGTGTATATATGCCCTGCCTGGAGCTACAGGTGGTGGATGTGACGGCTTGAGAGGGTTGTGGCTCTCACCCCGGTCCGGCAGTAGGTGGCTGCGGGGTTGGGGTGAGGTGTTTTCTATATCGCTGCTTTACTCGTTGGGGCCGAAGGGAATGCGGGTGACGACAGGGAAGGTGCGCTCGCCGTAGACCGGGGCGATATGCGCCTGGTTCATGCGGTAGTCCTCATCTATGATGAAGGTGAAGGCATCGGTCAGGCGGCAGAACTTCTTGAGTTCGGCGACCTCCTCCGGCGTTTCCGGGACAAGGCGTAATATTACGCTGAGAAGGCGTCCCTCTTCGTCCTTGATAGCTGGCTCTCCCACACGCATTCCCTCAAAGACTGCTTTCATGCTTGAAATATTCCTTTCTTACACGTTTCTTACACGCTTTGTTATTGTTATTTTCCGGTTGAGCCTCCTGTCGCGTAGTGGAGTGACAGGGGCGTCTGTGATCGCGTAAAAGAATGATAGCACCTTGCCGGGCCGGGCGTCAATGCGGGCCGTCACGCGTGGCAGGGCATAAGCTCGTTTGCGGGAGGAGCAAGACCTGTGGAGAGTTTTCTGCCATGCCCTTGACATCGCGCATGGGCAGGGGTAACATAAGCCGTCGTCACGTGGGAGGCGTTGCGGCGTCCTGTTCTGCGGTAGAAGAGGGATGCCGGGGCTGCCTTCACGTATTGGCGAGACATGGAAGCGGTCGGAACCGCGCCTAGACAGGCGGAAGGTATAGAAGCAGTCGTATGGCGAAAGCACTTATCATCGTCGAATCTCCAGCGAAAACCAAAACGCTTAAGAATTTCCTCGGCAGCGATTACCGGATCGAGGCCAGCATGGGGCATGTGCGGGACCTACCCGAAAAGAAGCTTGGCGTGGATGTCGAGCACAATTTTGCGCCGACCTACCAGGCCATCCCGGAGCGCAAAGAGGTCATCACCAGGCTCAAGGCTGCCGCCAAAGGCGTTCCCATCGTCTATCTGGCGTCCGACCCGGACCGGGAGGGCGAGGCGATTGCCTGGCATCTGGTCGAGGCGCTGAAGTTGCCCAACGCACGGCGCATCGAGTTTAACGAGATCACCCGGCAGGCCGTGCAGCAGGCGCTTCAGCACCCGCGCGCTGTGGATATGGATCGGGTGAACGCGCAGCAGGCCCGCCGCGTGCTAGATCGGCTCGTCGGCTATAAGCTGTCGCCGGTGCTCTGGAAGAAGATACAGAAGGGCCTCTCGGCGGGGCGCGTGCAGTCGGTGGCCGTGCGGCTCATCTGCGAGCGGGAGCGCGAGATACAGGCGTTCGTGCCGGAAGAGTATTGGTCGCTGACCGCTACCCTGACCCCGCAGCCGCCGGAGAAGCGCTTCCCCTTCGCCGCCAAGCTGCATAGTCGCGCCGGGCAGCGGCTGGAGCCGAAATCAGAAGAAGAGATCAACGTGATCCTGGCCGACCTAGAGGGAGCGCGCTACGCGGTCGCCGAGGTCAAGAAGCGGGAACAGCGGCGCAACGCGCCCGCACCCTTCATCACCAGCACTTTGCAGCAGGAGGCCGCGCGCAAGCTCGGCTTTGGCAACCGGCGCACGATGTCGGTGGCGCAGGAGCTTTACGAGGGCGTTGAGCTGGGCGCGCAGGGCAGCGTCGGCCTGATCACCTATATGCGCACCGACTCGGTACGCGTGGCGGCGGAGGCGCAGGCTGAGGCGCGTCAGTTTATCGCGGAGAGATACGGCAGCGAATATGTGCCGGCGGCAGCCCGGCAGTACAAATCGAAGAGCAGCGCACAGGAGGCGCATGAGGCCATTCGGCCAACCTCCGTCTATCGTGACCCGGATTCCGTCGCACAGTATCTCAGCCCGGAGCAGTTGCGGCTGTACCGGCTGATCTGGCAGCGATTTGTCGCCAGCCAGATGAACCCGGCGGTCATGGATGTGACGACTGCCGACGTTGCGGCCCACTTAAATCCGGCCCGCGCGCGGAATTCCGCCGACTCCCCTTCGGCGAAGGCGTCGGAGGCAACGTTAGCGGACAGGAACGCGCCCTATATTTTCCGCGCCACGGGCAGCGTGGTCAAGTTCGACGGGTTCATGCGCGTCTATACGGAAGGCAAGGACACCGACGAGCTGGCCGATGACGAGCAGCCGCCGCTGCCGCTGCTGGTCAAGGATCAGGGCCTCGACCTGCTCAAGCTAGAGCCGCGCCAGCACTTCACCGAGCCGCCGCCGCGCTACACCGAGGCGACCATCGTTAAGGCGCTGGAGGAGTTTGGCATCGGACGGCCCAGCACTTACGCCAGCATTATCTCCACCATCCGGGACCGCGGCTATGTGGACCTGCGGGAGAAGCGCTTTTACCCGACGGAGCTTGGCTTTAAGGTGACGGATCAACTCGTCAAGCATTTCCCCACCGTGCTGGATGTGAAGTTCACGGCGGACATGGAGAATAAGCTGGACGAGGTGGAGGAGGGCAAGGAGAACTGGGTCAATCTGCTGCGCGACTTCTACGGCCCCTTCGAGAAGCAGGTGGCGACGGCGCAGGTGGAGATGGAGAATCTGAAGCCCCAACCGGTCGAGACGGAGTACCGCTGCCCCGTACACGGGCATGTCATGCTGCTGCGCCAGAGCCGGTACGGGCCATTCCTGGGGTGCAGCGCCTATCCTAAGTGCAAGAAGATTCTGAAGCTGAACCCGGATGGCACGCCGGTCGAGGGGACAAACTTCCAATGTGGGCTGGCGGAGCAGAGCGTCGAGGCTGCCGAGGTGCAAGCGAAGGAGGCCGGCAACGGGTATCGCAACGGCGTGGAAGCGGAAACGCCCGTCAATCCGGCTTCCCTGCCCAATGCAACGGAGTACGCCTGTCCGCTTGGCAGGGGTGTTATGCTGCGGCGCCAGAGTCGGTTTGGGCCGTTCCTGGGGTGCAGCGAGTATCCCAAATGCCATACGACGCTTAAGATCAACACGGACGGCTCCCTGAAGGAGGGGCAGGAGTTCGTCTGTACGTATTCTGAGACAAGCGCCAAGAAGAACGGGGCCAGAAAGGCCGCGACGACAACGCACCGCACGACGCGCGCCACGACCAAGCGGGCCGCCTCCGCCCGCGCCAAAAAGCAAGGGGAATGATCCGGTAACTGAGGTAACAGGGTGAACCGACCTTTGCCCGTCACCCTGTTACCTCATTCTCCGATCACCTGCTACAGAAGATGCCAGCCGCCCGTATAGCCGCCATTGCCGCCGAGCCGTTCCATACGCCGCTGCATAATCCCTTCGTTACCTCCCAGGGCTCTACGCTGGCCGCCAGGGCCGTCGCCATCCATCTGACGCTGGAGGATGGGCGCACGGCGCGCGGCGAGTCGGTGCCGGTTATGTACGTGACCGGGGAGACACGGGAGAGCGTGCTGGCAGCGGTGGAGCGCGCAACGCCGGAGTTGGTCGGGCTGGACGTGATCCGATATCGCCAGGCGCTCAACGTTATCGGGCGGATGCTGCCGGAGGCGCCGAGCGCGCGCTGCGGTCTGGAGATGGCGGTTCTGGATGCGTGGGCGCAGACGACCGGCGGAACGCTGTGGGGACTCTGGGGCGCGGCACAGGATTCGATGGAGAGCGACATCACCATTCCCATGGTGCCCAATGCCGGGGAACTGGCGCGACTGGCCTGGGAACTGGGAATTCGGGTGTTTAAGATTAAGGTCGGCGAGGCGGATGCGGAGGCGGATCACGCGCGCGTGCTGGCCGTGCATGAGTCCGTTCAGGAGGCCCCGATCCGCATTGATGCCAATCAGGCGTTCACGCCGGAAGGCGCGCTGCGCTTTGTCGAGCGCCTGCTCTCCGAGGGCGTCAACGTGCAGTTACTGGAGCAGCCGGTCAAGAAAGAGGATGTCGAGGGCCTGGCGGCAGTCGCAGCCCGCAGCCCGGTGCCTGTCTTTGCCGACGAGAGCGCGCGTACCCCTGCCCAGGCACTGCGCCTGGCCACGACCACGCCGGTACATGGGTTCAATCTGAAGATCAACAAGAACGGGATCGCGGGCGTGCTGGATATCATCGCGATTGCCCGCGCTGCCGACCGCCGCCTGATGCTGGGCTGTATGCTGGAAACCCGGCGCAGCATCGCCGTCTCCTTAGCCCTGGCCTGCGGCACCGGAGCGTTTGAGTTTATTGACCTCGACTCGCACCTGCTCCTGATGGAAGCGGACGAAAACGCCTATTTCCATCAGGAAGGCGGGCGTATGACTCTTGCGTCCTCTACAGAACGGGCATCGGAGTAGCTTTCGGGAGGGGTCGGGGCGATAGACGGCGGCGGAGCTATCCGGGGGGCAGAGTGGAGAGCGCCGCGCGCGCGCGTTGTCCGCCATCTACCAGCACCGCAGGCGGGAGGACAACATTGCCTTCTCGGCTCTCTCGATAGTTGTTAGAGTCGGCATAGAAAGCCAGCGCCTGCCGCAGCGCCTCGCGCTGTTCCTGGAGGCGGCGGTTATATTCCAGCAGATCCGCGATATCTTGTTTGCGCGTCATAATCTCTTGAATCACTTTCTGGTGGCTCGATAGGTGCGGACTGCCTACTTCACTCGACAGCGTGCATTAATTTTGCGGAAAACTTTTCTGCTTGGGCGGAAACTTTTCCGCTTGGGTGGCGTCTAATAGAGCAGCAGTTGAAAATCCGTGTAGCCTTCAGTGCTACTACCCTTGTTCATCCTCTGGACAAGGGGTTTTTCTTTTTGCAGGCTCTCTCTTATTCACCTTTAACGACCTGCACGTCTACGGCCGTTCCCCGCACCCGAGCGGCCGCTTTGACAATCTCACGAATGGCTCGGACCACCCGACCGTTCTTACCGATCAGCTGGCCTTCTTCGCCTGGTGCCACTCTGATGTAGTAGATGGTCTTCTCCCCCTGCGTCTCCGAGGTGACAGTCACGGCTTCCGGGGTATCCACCAGGCTGCGGGCGAGGTCTGCGATCAGTTGGTGCATAGGCGGTCTCTCCATGACTTTCTAGCCAAGCAAGACCTATGCCACTTACTCCTGCCACTACCTGTCGCAATTACCGGTTTTTATTGCATTTTATGCGTTGGAAAGGCAAATCGGCAGTACCATAAGCAATCGAGGTTTGTGAGGGAGCCATCGAGAGTCAGCCCCGCTTTAGAGCCGGGCTACTTCTGGACGGCGGATCGGCAGGGCCGGGGAGGCTGCTGCAAAGCAACGCGGCCCCGACAGGAAAGTTTCCTGTCGGGGCCGCTCTTGCGCGTGGCAAGCTGTTTTTTGGGAACAAAACGGGAATAGCGCTCGTCTTCCAGGGGACACGCTACCACTATGTTTGTTTTCCTTACCGGGCTGCATGGAAGCCCGGTAATTTTTTGTCTCCGGGGCTCGTCTCCAGCCGCCGAAGAGAGCCTGGCTGTTTCCCTCGGTCAGAAGGACCGGGATCTCTATTCACTATCCTCCACGATAGTCATCCCCAAGGCGCGGAAGACGCTCGGCGTACGTTAAGAGCCGCTTCAGGGCGGTCAAAAGCGTCTGCCAACGCGGCTGCCTCTGGCCGTCCTGAGCGGAACGGCGGATGGAGCGCAGTTGCCTGGGCGTCAGCAGAGCCTCAAGTTCCGCAAGGCTCAACTCCCGGCGGGAAGAGTTGCCGAGAGGAGCAGCGGGCCTGTGCCCTTCGGCGATTGGAGACGGCCTATCGTCGCAGGAGGAGCGGCCTGCGTGATCGGGTTGGTCATCTGCGATAGAATCAGAACAACGGGTAGACAGTAAGGGCGACGACATCGGTTTTCTCTCCGGCTCGAATAACAGCAGTGGATTGAGTAGGACGATGGCGCTATTCTATACCTGTCTCATTACAGGAGCATTAAAAGCGCGTTACACCTGTGCCGGAACAGGCAGGGAGCACAAGCGAAACGGCGTTCCAACCTGGATGCCGGAACGCCGCTCAGGTTCCTCCTCGTGCTCTTTTCGATCAGTCTCGGGCCGGTGGCCCGCCGCGCAGCCTGACCAGCACGTTCCGGCACCGCTCCAACTCCTCCGCCCGCATCTCCAAGTTCAGCGCGTGCACCATCTCTGCGATGGGCATGGCCGGGTCGTTGGACCAGAAGATGCCGCAGTCTTCGACTTCGGAATAGCGGTATCCGGCGCGCGTCCCGAACCTCTCGTCGAAGGCTTTGCCGTTTCGGAGAGTGGGCTGCCAACCAAGGATGGCGTAGTCGAGATCGATCTGTTCGACAAAAACGCCGTCCTCGCGGATCTCGCGGAGAAGATGGCCGGTTGGATCGAGCAGGGAGGCATTGTTGCGCCATGTGCTGCTGAGCACAAAGCACCGACCGCGCAGCGCGCGGCTGGCGGGATGGATTTGACCTGGCCATTGACTGGGCCAGACGATCAGCTCTGCCCCCTTGCGGCGCAATGCCTCCCACCCCTCGTCGAAGGCCATATCGTAACAGATCTGGATGCCGACGCGGCCAAAATCGCAATCGAAAACCGGGAAATCCGCGCCGGGCGTTACGCCGCCCTCGGCCGTTTCCGCGCCGCGATCCACCACGGCAAAGACCTTCCGATAGACGCCAGCGATCTGGCCCTGCCGATCCAGGAGCGCAGCGGCGTTGCTGTGGAGGCCCGTCTCCCGATTATCCACGAGGTAAAGCGGCACCACGATATAGCAGTGATGCTCGCGGGCCTTGGCGCCCATCACATCGAGCACGGGACCTTCGAGCGGGTAGGCGACTTCCGCCGCCGTTCCTTTCTGCCCGCCGTTGACCGCCATTTCCGGCAGGGCGGCGATGTCCAGGCGGGCGTCGGCGTAGCGGGCAGCGGCTTCCTCGGCCATTCGGCCAACCAGGCCGGCAAGCTCTGCGAGTCGGGTTTGCAGACCGGGGTAGGGACGAAACATATTGTGCATCGCCGTGCCCACGATTACCTTGCGCGGGCCAGGTTCTTTCTGACTCATGTTGTGCTCCTCGAAGAAGTCTGATGCAGGACGGCTGACCCTTTTTCTAAGAAACTCGACCCATTCCGCCGTGCGTATGCGCCATCGTTACCAGCCGAAGAAACGGTAGGGATCGTCCCACTCCTCCGGAGTATCGAGGTAAAGTCCGTCCAGCCAGCGCTTTTCTGCACTTTCTACGGAGGCACGGAAACGGTCCAGGAGCGGCGTCGAGGACGGGACGCCCAGGTTCGCCGCCAGCCGGGCAGTCAGGAACGCGGCGCGGCGGAAAGTGCGCTTGAGGTTCATCTGCTTTGTCGGGTCGAACTGCCAGGGCAAGAATTGGCTGAAGACAACGTTCGCGTTTTCGGCCTGGGCAAGCACTCCGTCACCGACGACTCTGGCCCCGCCCAGGACAAGCGGAAACTCGCGCGGGTCGCGGTTGTGGACATCGGCCGGACCGACACCCGCCAGCCAGGAGTCCGCAGCGGGCGGATCGAAGTAGGCGGCGATGTGTTCTCCATGTTTGATCTGCACCTTTGCGGGCAAGAATCGACTCGCGTCTGCTTCGTCCAGCCCGAACGCCAGCACGTGGCCGCCTGCCTGAAGCCAGTCGCGAACGGCTTCCGCACGGCCCGCCAGCTGCTGCCCGCCGCCAGGGCCTACGATCAGCACGGCATCCGCCGGAAGCTTCCCGTCTGAGTAGGTTCCCAGAGTAAAGCCTGCCGCCTCCAGGTGCGCCTTGCCTGCGGGGTCGCCGATGTAGAGGGCTTCCCGACGTGACGGCGGCGTCCAGGCACAGGCGTACCCGACGATATTCCGCGCCAGGCGGTCTGCTGCCGGGTCGCTCTCGGTGCGGCCCGTCACGTCCATCTGGCAGAACAGAACCATCCCCTTTCCCTCGCGGTACTCCAGAAGCGGGCTGTATTGCAGGCTGTAGCCGCCGTCGAGGATCGGCAGGAAATCGCCCCGCGCCGGCTTCTCGATCAGGACGGAGGCGACGCTGCCCCGGCAGCCGCAGCGCCAGACGCGCGTCACATCCATGCCGCACCACTTCACCTGGGGGGCGTAGCGCGGCCCTATCTCGTACTTCAGGCGCGGCGGGAGAAGAGTCGCCTCACCGCGCCAGTCGCGCAGGCTCTCCGCATCGAGTCCGGCCAGCAAAGGGTGATCGGCCATCCGGCGGAAGACTTGCCGCAGCCCGTATTCGGCCACCCGGAAGCCAAACCGCTGCTCCAGCACCTCCGCCGTCTGCTCCAGCACGACGACTTTCAGTCCTTCGCGCACGCGGCGGATGTCCGGCCCGGGACTTTCCCGCGTGAGCGCGCCCTTGCCGACGATCAGCACGTCGTAGGGGGAGAGGTCCGCCGCCGCGTCCACAGACTGATACCGCACGCTCATGGCGTCGAGAAGCCGGGCGGTCTCGCCCTTCGGGTCGAAGAGCGCGATCTTGGCGGTCGCCGGGAGAGGAGGCGGGGTTGGCAGGACGTGAATGGCAAAGGAGTCTTGCTGGATTTCGCCGCTGCTGAATCGGACGGTGGCCGTCAACTCGTACTGGCCGGGAGCGAGTCCGGTGGGGAGGGAGAAGCGCAGCGGGATGCGCGCCTGCTCGCCAGTAGGAATGAGGAGACGGGCCATGAATGACCCGTCTCTAGGGCGGCTACGCCGCCAGCCGTCCTGCGGACGGGAAAACGAGCCTAGCGGGGGGACCTGCTTACTGCCCGTGACAGCCTGGGGAAGACCGAGCGACCAGCTACAATCGCACGAGATGGTGGAGCGGGAGTTGTTGATAAGGATCAACTGCTTCTCGACCGTTTCGCCCGGCAGGAAGTTATGGTCCTTGCTCGTAAAGCGCGCGGGCTTGCCGCCGATGTAGGCCAGAAGCGGCTGGTTGTTGCGGATTATCGCCTGTGCGACGGCGGTGGGTATCCAGTCCGCGCGGTCGAAAGCGAGGACTCGGTCCTCCGGCTGCTCCTCCAGATAATCCGGACTGAAGCCCGGACGCTGAAGGCGCTCCCAGTCCACCGGCAGCGCCTTGCGGCCCTTATTGACGCCCTCACGTAACAGCCAGTACATCGCGTGTTCCCAGGGGCTGAACGCCGAGACGCCCCAGGTACGGTAGGCCCGCCAGTTGTCCGTGATGTAGCGGGCGAAGACAGGGTTCCGCTCCTCGAACGCCCCGGACCCGACCGGGGTTGGATAGTCCCACCGGTGCCAGACTCTGCCCGCCCGGAACTGAGCCGCCTCCCAGCGCAGGTTCACCTTCTCCCGCTCGCCGACCCGGTACGCCGCGTCCCCGAAGAACTGCGCATCCCATTCGGCAAGGCAGAACTCCCAGGGCACCTCCGCGCTGCCCCACTCCCGATGCCCTTTGTACCAGCCCCGGTACATCGTCCAGTCCCAGGAGAAGGGAACGCCGTACTCACAGAGGAAGACCGGCTTGACGCCCTGCGTGGCCCAATGCTCGAACCAGTCGGAGAGCTCCTGTATGGGCGTAAAGTTCACGTAGAAGTTGGCCGTGTGCATCGCGCCCAGATTGCCTGAAGAGTGGTGATAGACGATCCGATTCGGGTCGAGGCGCTTGACAATGGCTTCGGCGCGCAGCGCCAGGCGGGAGTTGTTCCGCGCCCAGAAATCGCGCGGGTCCTGGAGTCCGTCTATCATGTCCGGGTTCATGTCTTCGACGTACCCGGTGGCATTGTGGCTCATCGCGTAGGCGACGACCGATGGATGGTTCTGTGCCGTGCGGACGTAGAACTCGGCATGGCGCGCGTAGCCGTTGCTGCGGTCGGCATCCGGCGCGCGCCATTCGTAGCTGGCAAAATGCGGTTGGGAGAGCGCGACGAGCATTCCCGCATCGTCGGCAGCCCTCAGTATCTCCGCGAAGCTCAGGTGCGCGCCCGGCTCGCAGTCGTAATTGTGGGTGTAGACGAAGTTGATGCCAAAGCTCTTGAGCCGCTCCAGGCTCTCCCGCGCCCCCGCATAGGTCGCCCACGCCGCGCCGACCTGGGCATTGTCCAGCGGGACGGCGGAAAGGAAAATGCGGCTGCCGTTCAGATAGAAATCCCGCCCCTGTATCCAGAATTCGCGGAAGCCGAAGCGCACCCAATACGCCGCGTCCAGGAGCCTGCCGTCTGGTTCCAGCAGCGTAACCTGTACGGTGTAGAGATTTTGAGGAGTGTTCAGGTCCCAGAGCTTGTCCGGCTTCCACTTCGCGGTGAACGCGAACCGCCCATCCTGGAGGTCGCCCGCCTGGAAAGTAGGGCTGGTGAACTCCCGGACCGCGCGCTCCTTGTCCCGAACCTTAGCGCGGAGGGCATACGACGCCCCCGGAGTCAGTCCTTCCAGCGCGGTGTCGAAGGTGATCTCCCCCTGACGCACCGAGGTAGCGATCCTGACATCCCCGATGCGGGCGGGCTGCGGCGTACTGACGAGATAGACGTCGCCGCACAACCCGCGCCGTGCCACCGTGCCCTTTACCTGTCTGGCCGCAGTGGTGTCCGTATACGAGAGCCTGACCGCCTTGAGCGGCAGGGCCGCGACGAGCAGGCTGAGGACGTGTGCGGTTCCCGGACGGCAGACCGAGGTGAGATCCACTTCGCCCCCAGGGAATCGCATCTCGCCCACTTTCCTGCCGTCTATGTAGACGAGTGCCAGGGAGTTCAGGCACTCCGCAGAGACGGCGACGCGGCGACCGTCCCAGTCGCCCGGCACGGTAATTTCGCGCTGATACCAGGCCGCAGTCACACCGTCCAGCCTTGCCTCCTTCCAGTCCGGGTGAGGAAAGACGGTCTGGCAGTCCTTCTGCATATAGTCAGTGATACCGGGCCACGCGCCAGGCACTTTGAAGTAACCCCACTGCCCGGCGGGCACGGCATCCGCGGCTTCCTGGGCCGGCTGCCAGCGCCACAGACCGTTCAGGCAGACGCGTTCGCGCGTGGGCGTCTTCTCGGCGTAGGCCCGCTTCAGGTCCCAGACCGCTTTGACGCCGTTAGGCAGCGGCGCGTCGGTGGGAGCGCCCCCCGGCGTCCCCGCTGCGGGCGCGCTGTTCTCCAATGCGTCGGCCAAATGCGGCAGCAGCAGCGCGCCTGCGGCCAAGCCGGAGCGTTGAATCAGTTCGCGCCGTGTGAGCGCCTTATTGTTTCCTGGCTGCATGGATAGGCTCCTAAAATCCCATTCGGCAATACAAAACGTAGCCCTCCCACTCAATACTCTGGGATAGCTGGGGATACGCCAACACTACTCTCTATGAATTCCCTTCCTGGCGGCCCCGACGCGCTGCCAAAGCCGGGAAACGCGGGAACGGCACGTGCGGCTCCCGCTGATACCAGTACGCCACCGAGGCGATATCGTCCGTGAGCGGCTCGTACTGGCGGTTTGGCCGCCAGCCGAGCGCCTGCACCGTCGCCCGCAGATCCTGCGCAAACCCGATGGCATCGAGCAGGTGCCAGCGGTAGAGACTGTACCGGCGCGGCCCCGACTGCTCATTGACGTTCGCCAGCGGAAGACCCAAGAAGGGCGTGTTGAACTCCCGCTCCCGACCGCCCTCGTCGAAGCCCCAGGCGCCCCCGAAGTAGTCTTCGGTCCCGTTATCCGCAAACGTCGGAAACTCAGTGTCGCCGTCGAGGTAGAACTTGACCTCTCCCTCGCCCCACCACCCGCTCGACAACGCCGTCCAAGCCAGATAGGTTCCCACGTAGACGGGCCTGCCCAACCCCAAAGAAGCCGAAGCGAAGGCCCGTCCAAGCCAGATAGGTTCCCACGTAGACCCCGCTTCCCCGGACGCCATCGAGAATCACATGCTCCGGATAGTCCCGCCGCGTCCTGCTGCGCCGCCACTGAGCATGGAAGTAGGCGGCCTCGTCGGGGATAGGATGGAGCTTGTAGAGCAGGCGGTAGGCGACGATCCGGGCTTCCTCCTCGGCTTCGTTCTCCAGCGTGATGCGGGCCTGCGTACGGAAGGGCATCTGCCAGTAGCAGTTGCAGCCCCGGTGCGGTCCGACTACGACCGGAAGGGAGTTGACCAGATGCGGGGCGGGATCGTGGCCCATCGCGAAGAAGTCGCCCAGCGGTGTCTCGACCGACGGGGTCGGCTCGCCGTCCCAGTAGAAGCGTAATACGAGAGACCGATACTCCGGGACGTTGCTGGTAAGGAAGACCTCATTGATACATCCCGGCCCCTCGATATCGGCCAGGGTCACCGTTTCCCCGGCCGCCACGGCGATGAAGGGCCGGACCTTCCAGCCGCGTCCGAGGTCGAGCGCGGCTTCGCTATGCAGCAAGAAGGGATTGGTGGGGTCGGGGTCCCACTGGCACGCGCCGCCCTTTTCGCCCGTGGGGTTCTCGGCGGATATCTGCCGGGTGATAACGCCGCTCTGGTAGGGCAAGCCGCTCAAAATGCCCGGCCCCATACGCTCTCTCCTCTCTCCGTAACAGAGACATAGGTTTCTGTGCAGCAGGACAAAAGAGCGCCTATGCTCTGCCTTTGTCTGAGGCATCGCAGGAGGCGCTCTTAGCCTGAAGCCCGGAGCGACAAATCGCTGCCGACCCGCCGTTCTGCTGGCTGGCTTTACATAGCTCCCTATTGGGAACCAGCGGGCACTATTCTAGCAAGTAGACGTGTTGCCTGTCAACAGGTTGTTTGAGTGTGCTTGGCACATTTCGATTTTGTCCACCGCAGCCCTAAAGGGCGAGGGAGTAAAACCGTGCCTTCGCTAAAGGGTGGCCTTGCCCTTGGTCAGCAGGTTGTAGACCAGAATAACGACCGCCGCCACCAGCAGAATATGGATGAGACTGCCGCCAAAGTGGAGCAGCAAGCCCAAAAGCCACAACACGAACAAGATCACAATTACCGTCCAGAGTAAGCTAGCCATCGTTCACCTCCGTGTTTGCCATGTCCTGGCGGCGGGATCTCCTACGCGAAGAGGGCGGGCACGCCGTCAGGAGGTTGTCCGTAGCCGCGAACAGGGAAGGTTTTCTCGCCCGCTCGCATCGTTGTCGAAGAGACGTGGCAGGCAGAAAAAAGTTCCCCTGGTATTCGGAGGCTTGGGTTCGGTTATCTCTATCTTCAGGAGGGCCTCTGGGAAGGCAGGTCTCATTCATTACGGGTGCGGGAAGATGTCCCGGGGAGCCGCAGGGTATCTTGACTGTGCCTTTTGGATGGACTGTGCCGGATCCTCCACCGGATCGAAGGCCTAGACGAGCTTCCAGCGTCCTTTGACCTGGTGCAGCAAGGCCGCCTCGCGCGCATAGTGGGGCGCGTCCGGGTTATTGCCGGGAGCGGTCGGCGTGACGGAGAGATAGGCCCAGCCGTGATGAACTTTGAGCGCGTCCACCATCAGGGCCGCTGGCACGGGCCGGCGCAGGTTGGGCCTGGCCTGGCGCAGCGCAGCCAGGATGGCCCTTTCTTCCCGGCTGCCGGGCCTGGGTGTATACGCGCGATCCCGATGGGCAGCCGCCCGCGTCACTGCGTGTGGCGTGCGATGCGCTTTCTGGGCAGGGGCCAGTCCTGGGGAGAGCATCAGGAACGTGCCGAGGGTAGCGAGGTAGATCCATTTCATCTGTCGGCTCGCAACAAGGGATCAGGGCTGTACGCATAGTCCAGACGGGCAAGAAATGCGTTCCAGACGCGCCAGCGCGCAAGCTGCCGGATAGTAAGAAATGCGTTTCCCCAAGAGACAGGCAAGCGCACTCTGGCCTTCTGAATATGTCTCTTTGGCTCACCGGCGGTGTAGAGTTTCCTGCTGAAAAGACGCCGGGCAATAAATTACCCGTCTGTGTGGCCTACGGCCAAGCGTCCTAGCGGACGCCAAAAACGCAAAAGCGCCGAGAACGGAAAGACCCTGGGCAGCGTGCAGTCAGGAAGGAGATTGCTCCTCCCGTACACAACCACTATCTTCGTTAGCAGAACCCCAATGCCAGGAAGCCTGCCCTGCCCCATGGCTCAGATAAACACAGAAGGTAGCTCTCGACACGACAGACACGTTGACCCGAGTGTCTGCTGAAGAGTGCTAAGGAGGAGAGACCCTTATGTCTGCAAGAGGACTCCAGGTAACGTTGTTTGCTCCCACCGAGGCTGCGGCTGCCGCCTCCGTCTTTCATCGCGACGGCTTTGCCTGTATCCGCGACGCCCTGACCCCCGAACAGTTAGCCCTGGCCCAGGAGGGAGCGCGCCGGGTCATCGCCGAGCAGCTTGCCGCCGTGGGCCTGGAGAACATGAACCGGGGCTATGCGCGCCACTCCTTCGGGGATCAGATCCACCACCCGGAATGGGCCATGCTTGTAGATCTACCCACCATCCTGCCGGTCCTGGAAGCTATCTGGCAGAGCCAGGAGTTCACCTGCATGGGCGCGGGTGGGGACTACTCTCTGCCCGGAGCGAAGATACAGCCGCTGCACTCCGATCTCGGAGAGATCCTCCACGATCCGCTGGGCGTGGTGACCACACGCGATCTGCCCGCCCCCTTTATCGTGGTCAATTTCCTGATGGTGGACTTCACCCCGGAGAATGGAGCCATCCGGTTTGTGCCGGGCACCCAGCGCTCGCGGGCGTCCATCCCGGATCTGGATACGGAGCCTGCCTGGATGCAGCAGAGCCTGCTGTGCGCTCCGGCAGGAACCGCCGTCGTCCGCGATGTCCGCTGCTGGCATGGGGGCACCGCCAACCGTTCGGATCAGGCCCGTCCCATGACCAGCGTAGGCTATTATGCCCCCTGGTATCGGGCCAGAGAGGCGGAGGTGCTGCCGCGTGCGCTCTACGAGCAGCTTTCCCCGCGTGCCCAGAGGTTGTGCCGCCATCTGGTAGCAGCGAGATAGAGATAGAAGAGCCGGGCAATAAAAAATTACCTGTATTCGAGGGAATAAAGGATGTCTTACCGAAGGATACTAACGACTCTGTGCCTCTCCCTTCTGGCCGCACTCAGCGCCGCCGCCACCTGCCGCGCCGACGACGCAATGGTCATCCACACAGACCGGCCCACCATCCGCATTAGCCCGACCCTCTATGGCATGATGACCGAAGAGATCAACCACTCCTATGATGGTGGCCTGTATGCGGAGCTTATTCAGAACCGAACGTTCCAGGATAACGCTACCACACCGGTACACTGGATGCCTGTTGGCGGCGGAGAAGTTCGCCTCTCGCTAGACCGGGAGAGTCCGCTCAGCACGGCGCTGCCGGTTTCGCTGCAAGTGCAGGTGATGGCGGCCACAGTCTCCTCTCCTGCTGGAGTAGCTAATGAGGGCTACTGGGGTATTCCGGTGAAGCCGCACACCCGGTATCGGGCCTCTTTCTATGCCCGCGCTAATGCGGGTTTTCGCGGCCCGCTGCTCCTGAGCATCGAGAGCGCGGACGGCAGTGTCACCTATGCCTCCGCCCGGGTGACCGGCCTGACCTCACGGTGGAAACAGTTTAGGGCGGCGCTTGAGACCGGGAAGGTAACCCCGACGGATGCCGCGCGCTTTGCCATCAAGACGGACCAGCCGGCAACCGTGAACCTGAACCTGGTTTCTCTGTTTCCGCCGACCTTCCACAACCGCCCGAATGGCAACCGCCCGGACCTGATGAACCTGATGGCCGGCATGCATCCCGCCTTCCTGCGCCTGCCCGGCGGCAACTATCTGGAGGGAGATACCATTCCGGAGCGGTTTATCTGGGAGAAGACCCTCGGCCCGCTGACGGAGCGCCCCGGCCATCAAGGCCCCTGGGGCTACCGCTCCAGCGATGGGTTGGGCTTGCTGGAGTATCTCGAATGGTGCGAAGACCTCAAGATCGAGCCTATCCTGGGGGTATACGCGGGCTACTCGCTGCGGGGAGACTATATCGAACCAGGGCCGGCGCTGGAGCCGTATGTGCAGTCGGCCCTCAACGAGATCGAATATGTCACGGGCGGCACAGACACAAAATGGGGGGCGGAGCGCGCCCGGAACGGCCATCCTGCCCCGTTTCCTCTTCATTATGTGGAGATAGGGAACGAGGACTTCTTTGACCGCTCCGGCAGTTACGAGGGCCGCTTCGCTCAATTCCAGCAGGCCATTAGAGCCAGGTATCCGCAACTGCAAATCATTGCTACCATGCCGGTACGCACCGTAACCCCGGACCTGGTGGATGACCACTACTACCGCTCCGCGGCGCAGATGGAGCGCGACGCCGGACATTATGACCACTACTCTCGCACCGGCCCCAAGATTTTTGTCGGCGAGTGGGCTTCTACCGAGGGCAACCCCACCCCAAACATGAACGCCGCGCTGGGAGACGCCGCCTGGCTGATAGGGCTGGAGCGTAACTCCGACCTGGTGGTACTCTCCTCCTACGCGCCGCTGCTAGTCAATGTTAATAAAGGAGCCTACCTGTGGGGAACCAACCTGATCGGCTTGAACGCCCTGACCAGTTTCGGCTCCCCCTCTTACTATGTGCAGAAAATGTACGCGGAGAACCGGGGAGTGGAGGTACTGGAATCAAGCCTCACCCTGACTCCCGACCAGAATCCGCCGCCCCTGCCTTCCGGGGCCGTGGGCGTGGGAACCTGGCAGACACAGGCCGATTTTAAGGACGTCCAGGTCACCCACGATGGCAAGACCCTGTACCAGACCGATTTCTCTCAGGGAGCCGGCGATTGGAAGCTGGGAAATGGCGAGTGGGCGGTACGGGAGGGCATGCTGGAGCAGACGGGAACCGGGATCAACTGCCGCGCCCTGGCGGGCGATCCGGGTTGGACCGACTATACCTACACCCTCAAAGCCCGTAAACTCGGCGGCAGAGAAGGGTTTCTGATCCTGTTCCATGTTCAATCGCCCGATACCTGGGTCTGGTGGAACATCGGGGGGTGGGGCAATACCCGCACGCGCTTGCAGCGCGCGAAGAACGGCCTTGAGGAGGAGTTCGGCAACAATACCCCCATGCGCATTGAGACGGGCCGCTGGTACGATATTCGGATCGAAGTGCAGGGACGCCGCATTGCCTGCTACCTGGACAACAAGCTGGTCAGCCAGGCGGTAGATACCCCACTGCAGGTCGATCCGCTCTATACCGAGGCCAGCCGCATGGCGGACGGCACGCTGATTGTGAAGGTGGTCAACGTAACGGATGCCCCGCGCACGGTGAACTTTACGCTGGAGGGTGCCGCCAGGCCGGAAGAGACCGCCACCCTGGAACAGTTGCAGGGCAACCCGGCGGAAGTCAACACGATTGCCGATCCGGAGCATATCGTGCCGCACACCCTGGTGATACATGGGGTGGCGCCGGCCTTCTCCCAGACTTTCCCCGCCCATTCGGTGAACATCCTGCGCATCAAAACCCGGTAGGCTTCCAGCGCCCCTCCGTTTTCCTTTCGGGCGGCTAATGACCTTTGACCATCTAATCGGGTAGTTTTGAGACAGAAAAACTAGCCCATTAGAAAATCAAAGGTCATTAGCCGCAGCAACAAGGGCACAAAACCTGCCTTCGCAGGTTGGGTGTTTAGTCGCCGGAGGGCGACTTCGTGCCTTTGTTGCTGCGAATTCATTCGCCCGCTACCCGGAGGGAAGGAGCCTCCATAGCGTAATGCTTTCCACTGCGAGCGAAGCGTTCCCGGTCCACTGCACGCGCGTCTCGATCTCCCCGCCCGGATGGTCGAACAGCAGCGGCACTGCCCGGTACTGTTCCGGGGGCAGTTCTTCGGCTCTGAGCCGCCGTTCCGAGATGATCCGCGTTCCTCCGGACGTGCAGGTATCCAGGGTTGCTACTGTTCCCCCGCCCTCTCCAATGCGCTTCAGGCGGAAGAGCGCCAGATACCGGCCCGGGGGCAGCGGCGCATACGGCCCGTAGACAAGGAAGCCGGACTCTGTCTCCCCTCTCTGCGCTGTCCAGACCCGCTGCCCGCCTGTATCCGTCTCTTCTCTGCCGCTGCGATGCGCCAGCTCGACCGCAGCGAACCGACGCACAAACCGGAGCGAGGCGTCGTGCGGCAGAGGGCCGGCAAGCTCCCCTTCCGCAATCCGGCGCAGGGCCAGGAGGCTGCGGCTTTTCCTGCCCGCGCCCTCAACCGCGATGCGGATACGGTCGCCCGTCGGAAGCCCGGCAACCTGAATCTTTACCGCCTGTCCCGGCGCCAGCCGCACGCGCTCCGGCCTTACTTGCGCGTTCGCCAGGCCGACGGCAATTCCGGCGCGCGCCTCCAGGGAGCGCGCCGAGACATTCTGCACCGTCGCCTCAAAAGCGACCGGCTGACCCTCAATGCCCACGATAGTCGCGGGAACACGCACGAGGATTTTACGGCGGGCAAGTTCCTGTCGGTAGAGCGCTGCCAGATGGTCAGGCCGGACAAGAACGTACTCCGGTCCCAGGCGGCGCGTGATCTCGGCCAGCATGGGCAGGTCGGTAAACCAGTTGAGCGCGAACAGGTGCAGGAAGGCAGGCCGCTCCATAGGCGTCATCGCCCGAATCTGACCGACCAGGCTGGCGATCTGCTGCTCCCGCGAGACGCCTTCCGCCCAGTTGGTCACGGCATGGAAGACCGGGATATTGCGCGCAGTAGGATAGACGGCATCTTCATAGCCGGCAACCCGCCGGCCATAGTCGGGAAACAGGGCTTGCAGCGTGGGAATGCGTTCGGCGTAGCGGCGAATCAGTTCCGGGCGCGTCACGTTCATCGGCCAGAGCGCGCGCAGATCCAGGCGCTGCATATAGTCGGCAGTCTGATCGAGGAAGCCGTCAAAGAGGCGCGTACGGTCGGAGGCACGGTACCGCAGGGCATACGAGTCGGGATAGGTGTAGCCGATGCCGGAGACGGCTCCGAGGAAGCAGTCGCTTGGCGTCGCCGTGCGATAGTAATAGTCCACGATGTCGGGAATCAGTATGGAAGCGGAGGGCGAGATCGTCCAGCCGAGCGGGAGATGCCCGCGCTGGCGATCCTGCCACAACTGCGGGAAGTTGGAGGTCGTCAGCACGGGCAGGTTATCGCCGTCCGAGATCACCCAGGAGACGTAGACCCTATTTGGCTGTAGTTTGGGAGGCGGCGGCACGCGCTGTCGGAAGCTGGGGGCGCGAATGCCGGAGTGGACGCTCAGGTTCGAGCAGTTGATGGAGCCGACAAGGTACTTTGCGAACTCGGCAAAGAGCGTCACGCCCGGCCCTTCGCCAATGCCGACATCCTTGCCCGCCCAGGGATAGCTCATGACCGGAATATTGGCCGGCATCCGTGCGAAGAGCCGCTCCATCAGCCGCACCTCCGCGTCCGGGTTGGCGTAAGGCCGCGCGCCGTCAATCGGGCCGGAGAGCCAGAAGATAAAGACCCGGTGCTGCACCAGATAGTCCCGCAGCCCCAGGTGATCAGGATACGAGCAGGCGAGGACGTGGTGATTCAGGCGCGGCCAGAGATGGTTGAAGGCCCAGCGATAGGCCTCTGCGCTCGTCCGCCAGCGGCCCCGCAGGTCCTCCAGGACGGGCAGGGAGAGCCGCTTTGCCAGGCGAGGGGAGACCACCAGCGCATCCTTCACGCCCGCGAGCATCGTGGCGACGTTTTTCGAGGCCGGAAGCATCGGATCGGTCACGATCAGGCCCCGGAGCCTGTCCCGAAAGCGCGTCACCAGCGATTCCGGTTGGGAGACGGGCGTGGCGTCGCGAATCCACCGCCGCCTGCGCATCCAGGCCAGCCATTTCTCATCGGTGTCGTTGAACAGGCAGTATATCTCCGGGCGCTTCCGGTTCACCAGTCCCTGTAGCGAGAGCAGCATCAACTGCCGGTCGGGCGGCAGATGGCGCAGGTCCGCCACCCACAGGCGCGCGGCAGGCCGGGCGGAACGGGGAAAGATGTCCGGAAAGGGGCGCGGTTCGGGACGATAGGCCAGGTTCTTCGGCAGGCCGCTCGGCACAGGCGGACGCGCCCGCTCCGAGGCCACCTCCAGTTTCGCGCCCTCCACCCGGAACAGCGTCACGCAATCCACGCGCAGCCCGGAAGAGCCGCTCCAGGCAAGGCGGCATTCGAATTTGCCCTCCGGATAGGCAAACGCCAGCGGAACCTCAACGTACCGGTTGGTCGCCAGGTGGGTTCCCAGCAGTTCCCGCACGCGCAGGATGTTCTGTCCGTAGGCGGTCGCGGCGTCCAGCTCTCCCACCGTCTCCTCGCCCGCCTCCTCCAGCAGCCGGATACGGACGAAGGCGACATAGACGCCGGGGGAAAGCGTCCGGTAAGGGCCGTACAGCAGATGGCCGCCGGGGCTGTCTACTCCGACCCGCACTTCCCAGGCTTTGCCGCCGCTGGCTTCGGGATCGGCGACCGCGCGCCCGACCTGATGTGCCGCCTCCTTCCCTTCGGCCTCCCACTGCCCTGCCGGAAGATAGCGCCCTGCGGGCAGGCTCCGGATATCGTGAACCTCGCGCTTCAGGGCGTCCGGCAATCCCTCCACAGACTGCCCACCTGTCTGCCCGGCGATTCCTGCCAGCAGAATCCATAGGCACAACCACCCTATGCTGTACTTCGCCATTTAACCCCCTGTGCCTCCCCGTGAATTCCGTGTTTGTAGGGAGATTCACCATCGAGCGGGGAAAATCATCCAGAATCGGAACTTCATTCTTGCGCAGGACAATAGCGCCGTTGAGGCAAGAAGCCTGTTGCTTCCGCTGCGGCCTCTTGCCCCGGCCCGTTTATGATGAAGTGGTTACTTCTTGCTCGATGGGGTGGGAGGCACGGTGGCCGGATAGGCGGGCGGCGTCTCCTTCTTGGGGTCCAGGATGGTCAGCTTCAGGTCCAGGCGGTTCTCGCTGGCCAGGATACGCGGATCGTAATTATAGGGCTTGTTTGGGGAGAGGTCGTCCAGCCGCCGCACGAACTCGACCAGCGGGTCCGGCTTGTTTTTGTCCAGCTTGACTTCTACCGGCTCGGCCCGCAGCGCCACCAGCGTGATCGTCGTGTCGCCGCTGGGGGTTTTGGGGTCCAGGCGCATCCGGCCCGCATAGACATCGGGGCCTTGTTTCCCATCCCGCATCAGTTCCGCGACCGTCCGTTTCTTCTCCTCGCGCGCAAACACCCGGATGTTCCTTGTCAATCCGGCAGGCATATGCACTTTAACGCTGAGCTTCACGACGTCTCCCGCCTCCGCCAGAGCAGGCTCCAGGCGTGGCTCCGCTAGCAGCAACGCCTCCTTACAGATAGCCGAGTTTTTGTCGCACGTACAGGCCGCCAGTTGGGTCGTCTCCAGCCAGGCGCGTAGGCCCACCTTTTTATTGTCCACGGTATCGGGTGGGTCGAGCCAGTACGCGCCCGCCTTGCCCTTGACGTCCTTGTAATTGGGGGCGCTGACGGCCAGAAACACCTCTCCGGGCGCCAGCGTGTCGGGTCTGTCGTTCGTGCCGGCCAGACGCTCGCCGAAGGCCGTCCTTACCGCCACCTCTTTAGCCTTCTTTTCCGTATTAGCCGGCGCCTGCCTGGTATCCTGGGTTCCTAACGCTGGCGCGAGCACCTGGGCCACGGTCGGCAGAGGGTCTCCCGTCGCCGCCGATACCGCCGCCGACTCGGCGACCTTGCTCGGCTCGGAGACTATCCCCGCGACAGCCTTGACCGGAGCCGTGACCACATCGCCGACGGCGCGCACGATCTGCTCCAGCAAACCCCGCCCATGCGAGGGACGTAGATGGAGTGCGGTCAGCGGATCTGCGGCCAGAGCATATTCGCCCTGAGCGTTCGTCTTCGTCCAGGCCAGGACTTTCCCGTTCTTATCTTGCAGCGCGACGGTAGCATCAGCAATAGGCTTGCCGGTGGTCAGATCCACCACTTTGCCGCAGAGCGCGCCTTTGCTCAGGTCCGGGGCAGCCTGCTGCGCCCGCAGGGCCAGCGGCAGCAGACAGCAGAGCCCGATCAACAGCCACCGCACCGCCAGGCTCCTATGCCCGGCGCAGCGGCCTCGCGATATAGCAGAGAGAAAGCAGCGAATTGCCATGAAGGATCTCCTTTGATGGAGCAAGATAACAGCACATCCATAGGACGGAGGGCTTGGGGTTCGCGTTCCGAACAGTCCGGAACGATTCGCGAAGTCAAGGATTATACACGGCAATAATCTATTCGACAGGGACGCGCCGGGCAAGTGTCGAAAAAGCCTCTACGCCGGGATGCCGTAGCCAAGGCTGCATCACTGAAGATAGCCTTATCATCCTCATGTCGCTAAGACTCGATGCGGAAGAACCTGCGCCGCCGACGGGGAGGTTTGGCTTATAGCCTTATCATCCTCATGTCGCTAAGACCCTGCGCTTTAGCCGGGGAGAAATCACTGACGCTGCACAACGCATAATTCTTGTCCGTGCGCGTTTTCCTGGAAGACATTGCGGACGGCTGGTGGAGAGGAACAAGCCATGAAGCGACTGCTGATGGAGACAATCGTGCTTTTGACGGGGGGTATCCTCATGGCCGTGCCCGCCAGGGCCACGCAATGGTATGTGGCTCCCGATGGGACGCCCACCGGGCAGGGAACCAAAGGCTCACCCTGGGACATCATCTCGGCCCTCAACGGCGCCCATAAGGTCGCTCCCGGCGACACTATTTGGTTGCAGGCGGGGACCTACAAATACCCTTTTGGCACCCACGGATCGGGCTATGAGGTCAAGCTGGTCGGCACGAAAGAGGCCCCCATCCAGATTCGCGGCGTTCCGGGCCAGCGCGTCACCCTGGACGGCGGTCTGGCCCTGCTGCCGCCGACCACCTACGTCTGGGTGCGCGACCTGGAGATACTGGTCTCCGAGCCGCGGCCCAGGGACCCGGTTCCTGCGGAGTTGAGCAACGTCGCGGCGGGTTATCGCGGGGTGAACCGCCCGTGGGGCGGGGTGACGGGCCAGAGCGGCCACGACTGCCGGTTCATCAACCTGGTTATTCACGACAACAATCAGGGCATGGGCTGGTGGGCGACCACGGATGGCGAGGCGTATGGCTGCATCCTGTATGATAACGGCTGGCAGGGCACCGACCGCGGTCATGGTCACGCCATCTACACGCAGAATAGAGAGGGCCGCAAGATCATCTCCGACTGCATCATGACCGGCGGCTATGGTTACAGCCTGCATGCTTATGGATCGTGGCAAGCCTATGTGGATAACTACTATGTGGAGGGCAACATCGTCTACAATGCCAACGAGTTCCTCCTGGGCGGCGGCAATCCCAGCCACAACATCCATGTGGTTGGAAACTACCTGTACAATGTTCCGAGGATGCGCCTGGGCTACGACGCGCCCTACAACGAGGATTGCGAGGTGCGCAACAATATCATCGTCAACGGCAAGCTCGCCATCAACAACTACCGCAAGGTCGTCAACGCAGGCAACCTGATCCTGGCGAAGGCGGAGCCGCGTCCGCGCGGCTCGAAAGTCATCCTGCGGCCCAACAAGTACGACTCCGACCGGGCCAATCTGGCCATCTATAACTGGGACAAAGCGCCCGTCGTGCCGGTAAAGGCTGGCTCCTTTTTGCGTAAAGGGGAGGCGTATCGTCTGATGGACCCGCGCGACTTCTACGGCAAGCCGATAGCGGAGGGCGTCTATGACGGCAAGGCCCTGCCGGCGCCGGTCAAAGGAGAGTTTGCCGCCTTCGTCTTGCTGAAGCGGCCTGCCCGTGCATCCCTCCGAGGGAGGTCATGATGAGCGATTGTGGTGACAGCAACTTTCATCTCCTCAACCGTCGCGATTTCCTCAAGACTAGCGCAACGGGCATCCTGGGAGCAGGCTCTTTTCTCTCTAGGGTCGACTCGGCGCGGGCGCAGGGGGAAACCCTCTACAACGGCATTCGCCTGCCGACTGCCTGGCCGCCCCCGCAGCCAGAGATCACGCGCGAGCCGATGTCGCCTCCGTATCTGGCTTCTCCACCGGAAGTTATCCCCATTGATGTGGGCCGACAACTCTTTGTGGACGACTTCCTGATTGCCCAGACCACCCTCAAGCGCACCTTTCACGCGGCCCAATACTATGCGGGCTGCCCGGTGCTCACGCCCGATAGATCCTGGGAACAGACCGGAAATCATCCGACGGCCATGCCCTTTAGCGATGGCGTCTGGTACGACCCGCAGGACAAGCTCTTCAAGATGTGGTACATGGGCGGCAGCGGACTGGCCACCTGCTATGCCGCCTCGCATGACGGCCTCCATTGGGAGAAACTCGATCTCGACGTCCAGCCGGAAACCAATATTGTGCTGCCCCAGCGACGCGACTCGGCTACGGTGTGGCTAGATCTGGAGACACACGATCCGAGGCAGCGTTATAAGCTATTCCGTTCCGCTCCGATGGGCGAGCGCTGGGGCCTGTACGGCTATTTCTCGCCGGATGGCATCCATTGGGGAGAGCCTGTCGTCAAGACCGGCTCGGTGGGCGACCGCAGCACGCTGTTCTGGAACCCCTTCCGTAAAGTCTGGGTCTATAGCCTGCGGCATGGCTGGGGGCAGCCGCGTCGCCGCCGCTACTTCGAGACGCGCGATCTGACCGGCGACCCGCGCTGGGAGCGCATTGATGAGCCGATCATGTGGGTGGGCGCAGACCGGCTGGATCCGCCCCGCCCGGACCTCCAGATCGTCCCGCAACTGTATAATCTGGACTGCGTGGCCTATGAGAGCCTGCTGCTGGGCCTGTTTTCGATATGGTACGGGCAGCGCCCTGAAGAACGTCCCAAGCCCAATCAGGTCTGCGTGGGCTTCAGTCGGGATGGCTTCTATTGGGACCGTCCCGCCGAAACACGCAGGCAGCCGTTGTTGCCGGTTTCCGAGACGCGCGGCACCTGGAACTGGGGCAATGTGCAGTCGGCAGGCGGCTGCTGCCTGGTAGTGGGAGATAAACTCTATCTCTACTGTAGTGGCCGCACCTTCGTGGACAAGCCGGATGGCAGCCATGATGAGGTGGCGACAACCGGGCTGGCGTTCCTGCGCAGGGACGGCTTCGCCTCCCTGGACGCCGACACGACCGAAGGCACGCTGACCACGCGGCCAGTCGCCTTTACGGGCCGTTACCCCTTCGTCAACGTGCAGGCTCCGCAGGGCCGCTTACAGGTCGAGATCCTGGATGTCCACGGTCATGTGATCGCTCCCTTCTCGCGAGCGCGCTGTAAGTCCATCCAGACAGATAGCACCTTGCACGCCGTCCAGTGGAAGGGCGTCAAGGACCTGTCCGCTTTTTCCGGCAGGCCGGTGCGGTTCCGATTCCATCTTACGAATGGGCGTCTGTATGCCTTCTGGGTCAGTCCCGACCCGAAAGGAGCCAGCCGGGGCTATGTGGCCGCAGGCGGACCTGGCTTCACGGGGCCCACCGATACCGCCGGTAAGGCGGCGCGACAGGGATAATCTACGTCACCTCGCCATTCTCCCTGACCGCGAAGTGTAACACGGCAAAAATGTTACAGCTATTCGTTTCTATAAACAAAGAGCGGCGCTCCGGCATCTAAGCTGGAGCGCCGCTTTGGGTTTGGGAAGGAAGGAATAGGCTATTCGACGCCGACAGGAGCGTGCGAGCGAATGGGCGGAGGCGTCCAGGTCGGATCCTCCTGGGCCAGCAGGTGGATGCCCAGGAACTCGCCCAACTGCTCGTTGGTGTGCCGGTCCACGAACTGGCCGAAGGTCTCCTCCAGCTCCTTGTTGGCCTTGTAGGCCCGCAGCAGGTTCTCCAGGGCGTACTTAACCTTGTCGGCGGGCACCTTGCGCTGAATGGGGCGGGTGAACTTGGCGTCGGCGCCCAGCCGGCCTCCCAGGCAGATGTCGTAGGCTTCGACCTGCGTGCCGTCGTTGAGGCGGGCCAGGCAGCCCTGCAAGCCAATGTCGCCGATATGATGCTGGCCGCAAGAGTTGGGGCAGCCGTTGAGATGGATGCGAATGGGCTCGTCCCAGAGCAGTTCCTGCTCCAGGTAGCCGACGATCTCACGCAGGCGGTATTTGGTCTCGGTGACGGCCAGGTTGCAGAACTCGTTGCCGGTGCAGCCGACCGCGCCCTTGTGGAACTCGGAGACATCCCAGCGGAAGCCGGCGTCCAGGATGGCCTGCTTGGCCTCTTCCAGGCGCTCCTCAGCGATGTTGGGGAACAGGAAGTTCTGCTGGTTGGTCGTGCGCAGGTTACCTTCGCAGTATTTCTCCGCTATCTCGGCAGCGGCAAACATCTGGTCGGCGGTGATGCGTCCGGTGATGATAGAGACGCCGATCCAGTAGCGCCCTTCCTGCTTCTGGCGGTGGATACCCTGGTGGTCCTGCTGCAAAGCGCCGCGTGGGTCGGCCCAGTCGGTGGCGGGCTCCGGCGTCCAGCCCAGATGCTGAATGAGCACGTCGCGGAACTTCTCCGCGCCCCAGTCGGCGACCAGGAACTTCAGGCGGGCGTGGTTTCGGCGCTGCCGGTAGCCATCGTCTCGGAAGATCTCGGTGACGGCGCGGCAGACATCCAGCACCTGCTCCGGCTTGACGAACATATCCAGTTGCTGGGCGAAGTGCGGCTGGGTGCTCAGCCCGCCGCCGACGCGCACGTGAAAGCCGAGCTCCTCCTCGCCGTTGCGCCAGCGCTTGACCGCCGTGATGCCCAGGTCGTTGATCTCGGGCTGGTTGCAGTGGATGGGGCAGCCGGAGATGGAGATCTTGTATTTGCGCGGCAGGTCGGAGAAGTCCTTATTGCCCAGGAAGTAGTCGGTCACCTCACGAATGATCGGGCGCGTATCGTAGAGCTCGTCGGGGTCAATGCCGGAGACGGGGCAGCCGCAGACGTTGCGGGTAATGTCACCGCAGGCGCCCGTGGTCGTCAGGCCGACCGAGGCCAGCTTCTCGACCGCCTTCGGGATGTTCTCGATGGTCAGCCAGTGGTACTGGAAGTTCTGGCGGGTGGTGATGTCGGCAAACCCGTTGGCGTAGTCGCGGGCGATCTCGGCCACGACACGCATCTGCTCCGCGCTCATATCGCCGCTGGGGATCTTGACGCGCATCATGAAGTGGCCCACGTTCGGCTTCTGCTGATAGATGCCGTACCAGCGCATGCGCGCAAAGTCGTCGGGCGTGATGGCGTCATAGCCCTCCTTGGCATAGCGCAGGATATCGGGCCACACATCCAGGCCGTCTTTTTCTTTTTTGATCGCTTCTACATCGGCTTTCGCCATCTCTTGTTTGCTCCTTAGAAGGGGACGGATCGTCAAACGACCCGGCTTAGAACCCCTCCCCTGAGGGAGGGCTGTCCCTCTCAACAATATGCCGAATGGGAGAGGCTCTTAAATAGAAACCGCTTCCTCTTGCAGCCGCAACCGGACACGACGTCGGTAGCGATACAGGGCCACCTGTCCCAGCAGCACGCAACGCAGCACAATGCCCAGTGTGAAGCCGAACACAAACACGCCTTTCCCCTGCGAGATCGCGTAAATAACGGCCAGGATGCGGCCCAGCAGGTTCAAACCGGGGAATAGCAGGTTGAACTCCTCGGCCTCTTTCATGCGGTAGAGCTTGAGGATCTGAGCGATATAGGACGCTTCGATCAGCCAGAAGCCAAGGGTTCCTATCCACTCCAGCAACCTGGGGTCCATGTCCGGCAGCTCCTTCGCGGCGGGATTATCAGGATTTGGCGCGCATCGCCTCAATCAGCACTTTGGCGACTTCCGGGCGCGTGAACTCCATGGGCGGCATCTCGCCCGCCGCCAGCATAGCGCGCACCTTCGTCCCGGAGAGCGAAACGCGATCCTCCGGGCCGTGCGGGCAGGTCTTGGAAGAGGCCATGCCCTCGCACTTGTTGCACCAGAAGGTGTGCTCGAACTTCAGCGGGGTGATGCCGAGGGCTGTCGGATCAAACTCGTTAAAGATCTGTTGCGCGTCGTAGGTGCCGTAGTAGTTGCCTACGCCCGCGTGGTCGCGCCCGACGATAAAGTGGGTGCAGCCGTAGTTCTTGCGGATCAGGGCGTGGAAAATGGCCTCGCGCGGGCCGGCGTAGCGCATGGAAGCCGGGTTGACCGACAGCAGCGTGCGATCCAGGGGATAGTAGTTATCCAGCAGCACGCGGTAGCACTTCATACGCACGTCGGCGGGAATGTCGTCGCCTTTGGTCTGGCCGACCAGCGGGTGCAGCAGCAG
The DNA here is from genome assembly GCA_035650735.1 of Chthonomonadaceae bacterium. Lineage (GTDB taxonomy): Bacteria > Armatimonadota > Chthonomonadetes > Chthonomonadales > Chthonomonadaceae > DASRGL01. Next base: position 10,916 of record DASRGZ010000167.1, on the reverse strand, counting down.
GCCGTCCACCATCTCCAGGGCGCACTTTTGCAGGTATTCGTGGGCGCGATGGACAGGGTTGCGGGTCTGGAAGCCGACCACGCTGCGCCAGCCCTTCTCGGCGAAATAGGCGCGAGTCTGGGCGGGCGTCAGGTAGTACTCCGGGAAATCCTCGTGGGGGGGCAGCGCCAGCACGTCCACGTCGCCGCCGACCAGCAGATCCGGCTGGGCGTAGAGGGCGGCCACGCCGGGATGGGCCTCCTCGGTGGTGCGATAGACGCTCTGCGCCTCCACCTGCTTGTCGTAGGGATAGATGTCGCGCACGTGCAGGACGGCCAGGACGGTGCCGGCCTCATCCGTCAGCGCGGCCTGGGAGCCGGGGCGGAGCGTTTCCGCCTGCTCCTGGGTAACGGCGAGCGTGAGGGGGATAGTCCAGGGCAGGCCGTTGGCCAGGTGCATCTTATGGACGACGCTCTCGTAGTCGTCGCGGGACATAAAGCCGGTCAGCGGGCTGGCAGCGCCGATGGCGATCAACTCCAGGTCGCTGATCTGGCGGGCATTCAGCGGGATCTTGGGCAGCGTGGCGGCGCGGGCCGCGACTTCGGCGCGGCGCGCTTCGGGAACGAAGCGATTGATGAGCGTGCCGCCATGCGGGGCAATGGTCTGCGGAACGGCCTCTTTCTGGGCGACAGGCGTTGCAGGCATAACTTCGGGCGCTCCTCCGGTAAAGGTTACCAAGTTAGTCAACTTAGTCGGGTTTGGGAAATTATACTTCGTTACTACGCTTGGTGTCAACCCTTAGTTGCGCTCTAAATGGGAAACCGCACAGGATTTTCAGATGCCGGATCGAGCGGCTTACGATTTTGGCCACTCTCATCAGGTCATTCCGAGACTAGCAAACCATGCCAATAGAAAATCAAAGCCCTTAAACCGCAGCAACAAGGGTACCAGGTCATTATCACTTTATTTACGTTTTATCGTTAGCAATATATTGACACTTAGCTGCCCCACCGTTATACTATATACTCCTCGTCGGTTGTAAGCCGCGCTGCTTGCTGCCTCGTCTTTTACTCCTGGCTGCGCTCGCCAGATTGGGTTCGCTGTCCCCGGTGGGATGCATCCCTGTTCGCCACGGAAAGGCAAGGGCGCGGGCCAGGTTTCCCCGCATGGTTCCTTAAATTTCCCTGCTTTATTCTAAGGTGCTTCCATTTGCGGTTGCGGGCGAATACATTCGCGGCAACCAGGGCACCAAGTCGCCCTGCGGCGACTTACCTAACCCCCCGGCCCCCTTCCCTTGTGGGGAAGGGAGGGACCCAGCTTCTCTTCTCCCCTCTGCCGCAGCGCCGGGGGGCGCTAGGCGGAGGGCTGTGGCAAGGCGGAGGCAGGGGCCGTAACCCTGCCGACCCTGGCAGTCCATTGCAGGCCCGACCCTGGCAGTGGGCTGGGGGTGAGGGCAGAATCCGGAAGGAACCTCAGCTTTACCCATCTCAATTCGCGTCCTACCGCGCCTGAAATCTACCCTCGCGCCTGGCAATACGGCAAATCCTGTAAATTTCTGGCACGCTATCTGCACGAAGGGGAAATCTGCCAGGGCACGCGCCTGTAATGGCCCGGTAATGATGCTGTAATCACGTCTTGCTAGACTGGGCAGGCCCGGTTCCTCCGGGCCGGTTTAAAACGACGTTTTCGCCTTTGGGCGCGTGTCTGCCTGGGCAGGGGATTGTCCGCAATGTTGATGGAGAGTGACATGCAACATATGGTAGAGATCCTTCGCTCGCGCGGCGACCGGCAAGCGGAGCGAATCGCCTTCCGTTTTCTGGCCGATGGCGAGGGGGAGGCGCTGACAATTAACTACGCGCAGCTCGATGCCGGGGCCCGCGCCATTGCAGGGGCCTTGCAGCAGGTCTGCCGGGCGGGCGACCGCGTGCTGCTGCTTTTTCCCTCAGGGCTAGACTATATTCGCGCCTTTGCTGGCTGCCTCTATGCCGGGGCCATCAGCGTCACCGCCTATCCGCCCAAACCCCGCCGCAGCCCGCATGACCGTAGCTGGGAGCGGCTGCAGGCGATTGCCGGCGATGCCGGGGCGGCGGTCGTGCTGACAACCTCCGACATTCTCGCCCGCGTCCAGGGAATGCAGGCCGACATTCCCGGCCTGGCGCGGCTGCGCTGGATCGCGGTAGATACTCTGCCGCAGGAGGCTGCCGACGCCTGGCAAGCGCCCACGATTGCCGCCGAAACCGTCGCCTTCCTGCAATATACCTCCGGCTCGACGGCGACGCCCAAAGGGGTCATGGTCAGCCACGGCAACCTGATGCATAACGTGGAGCACGTGCATCGAGGGCTGCGCACCACGCCCGATTCGGTGCTGGTGGGCTGGCTGCCTCTGTTTCACGACATGGGCCTGATCGGGATGATGCTCCACGCCCTCTACGTCGGCATCCCCTATGTCTTCTTCTCCCCGGCTGCCTTCATCCAGAGGCCGCTGCGCTGGCTGGAAGCCATCTCCCAGTATCGGGGCACCACGAGCGGCGCCCCGAACTTCGCCTACGATCTCTGCGTCCAGAAGATCCGGCCTGAGGAGCGCGTGGGGCTGGATCTAAGTTGCTGGAACCTGGCCTTTAACGGGGCCGAGCCGGTGCGGGCCGAAACCCTGGAGCGCTTTGCGGAGGCGTATCGCCCCTGCGGCTTCCGCCCGGAGGCGTTCAACCCATGCTACGGCCTGGCCGAGGCGACGCTGGTGGTTTCCATCGGGTGTCAGGAGGCTGCGCCCACGGTCGGCGCTTTTGAGAGCGCGGCCCTGGAGCAACGGCGCGCCGTGCCTGCTCAGGACGCCGACGGCGCGCGGCGGATCGTCGGATGCGGCAGTGCGCTGCCCGATCAGCGGACGCTGATCGTGGACCCGGAGACCCGGCAGTTGTGCGCGCCCGGCCAGATCGGCGAGATCTGGGTGCAGGGGCCCAGCGTGGCGCAGGGCTACTGGCAGCGCCCGGAGGAGACGCGCCAGACCTTTCAAGCCTACCTGGCCGATGGCGTGACCGGCCCCTTCCTGCGCACGGGCGACCTGGGCTTTATGCAGGACGGCCAGCTTTTCCTCAACGGGCGGCTCAAGGACACTCTCATCATTCGCGGCGCCAACCACTATCCGCAGGACATCGAGCAGACGGTGGAGCGCTGCCATCCGGCGCTGCGGCCCAACGGCGCTGCCGCCTTCGCCCTGGAAGTGGACGGCGAGGAGCAGCTGGCCATCGTGCAGGAGCTGCAGCGGACGGCGCTGCGCTCGGATTTCGAGGAAATTTATACAGCCATCCGCCGCGCCGTGGCCGAGTCGCACGGTCTTCAGGCCCATCTCATTGTTCTGGTCGGGCCGGGAGGCGTGCCCCGGACCACCAGCGGCAAAATCCAGCGATCCGCCTGCCGGGCGGCTTGGCTGGCCGGGACGCTGAATGTGGCAGGAGCCTGGCAGCAGGCCGCCGATGACGGCGGGGAAGGGGCAGGGAAGGGAGCCGCCGGATCAGGCAGCGCCCCGGCGGCCGCGCAGGAGATCGCGGGGTGGCTGGCCCGAAGGCTGGCCCGGTACCTGCGCGTTGCGGAAACGGAGATCCGCCTGGATCACACGTTCGCTCAGTACGGCCTCGACTCGGCGGCCTCGGTGGAGATGACAGGGGACCTGCAGAACTGGCTCGGCAGGAAGCTCGCCCCCACGCTCTTCTACGAGTACCCGACCATTCGCCTGCTGGCGCAATATCTGGCGGGCCATGCGGAGACGGCGCCGGCGCCCTCCGGCGTGGGCCGGCAGGAGCCTATCGCCATCGTCGGCATGGGATGCCGTTTCCCCGGCGGAGCCAACGATCCGGAGGCGTTCTGGCAGCTTCTGGCCGACGGCGTGGACGCCGTTGCCCTCGTCCCGCCCGACCGCTGGGATCAGGAGGCGTGGTACGACGCCGATCCCGCCCGGCCCGGCAAAACCGCCGCCCGCTGGGGCAGCTTTCTGGAGCGCGTGGACGGGTTCGACGCCGACTTCTTCGGGATCACCCCGCGCGAGGCCCAGCGCATGGACCCGCAGCAGCGGCTGCTGCTCGAAGTGGCCTGGGAAGCCCTGGAGGATGCGGGCTTGCGGCTGGAGGCGCTGCGGCAGGGCCTCACGGGCGTCTACGTCGGCGCCTACAACAGCGACTATTTCTGGATGCAGCTTGCCGATCCGGAGGGCGTGGACCCCTACACCAGCGCGGGCTGCGCGCATAGCATCCTGGCAAACCGGCTCTCCTATTTCCTGGACCTGCGCGGGCCGAGCCTGACGGTGGATACCGCCTGCTCCTCTTCGCTCGTGGCCGTGCATCTGGCCTGCCAGGGGCTGCGCGGCGGAGAGTGCCGCGTCGCCTTCGCCGGGGCCGTCAACCTGATCCTGTCGCCCTTATCGGCCCTCGTGACCGGCAAGACCCTGACGATGGCCGCCGATGGCCGGTGCAAGGCGTTCGACGCCCGCGCCGACGGCATTGTTCGGGGCGAGGGCTGCGGCGTGATCGTGCTCAAGCGGCTCTCGGACGCCCTGGCCGACGGAGATCGCGTGCTGGCCGTCATCCACGGCTCTGCCGTTAACCAGGATGGGCGCACCAACGGCCTGACGGCGCCCAACGGTCTCTCGCAGCAGGCCGTCATTCGCCAGGCGCTCGCCGCTGCCGGCATCGCGCCCGCGCAGGTCGGCTACGTGGAGGCGCACGGCACGGGCACGCCGCTGGGCGACCCTATCGAGATGGGCGCGCTGCAGGCGGTCTATGGCCGGGCCGACCACGACGCGGCACCCTGCTTTGTCGGCTCCGTCAAGACCAACCTCGGCCACCTGGAGGCAGCGGCGGGCCTGGCGGGCCTGATCAAAACCGTGCTCTCACTACAGCGCGGCCTCATCCCACCGCACCTGCACTTCCAGCGCTGGAATCCCCATATTGCCGTTAAAGAGTCGCAGTTTGTTGTCCCCCGGCAGTGCACGCCCTGGCCGCAAGGCAGCCATCCGCGCTACGCGGGCGTCAGCTCCTTCGGTTTCGGCGGCACCAACGCCCATCTTATCCTGGGCGAGCCGCCCGCCGTGCAGCCCGCCGCGCCCGAAGCGGAGGAGGCCGGGCCGTACCTGCTGCCGCTCTCCGCTGCCAGCGCGCAGGCGTTACAGCAACGGGCGGAGGAGATGCACCACTATCTGCTCTCCGCGACGGCGGGAAACGACCTGCGCGCCCTCTGCCATACCGCCGGCGTCCGGCGCAACCACCTGCGCCATCGGGTCGCCGTCGTCGGCGAATCGAAGGAGGCGCTGGCGGCCAAGCTGGCGGCCTTCGCCGGGCGCAGCGCGGAGCGGGAAGCCCCTGCCGACGGCGCGCGGCCCAAAGTGGCGTTTGTCTTCGGCGGGCAGGGGCCGCAGTGGGCCGGCATGGGCCTGGAGCTTATGCGGCGTGAGACGGTGTTCCGCCGCATCCTGGAGGAGTGCGAGGCGGTCTATCGCGCGGAGACGGGCCGCTCGCTGCTGGCCGAGATCGCCCGGGAGGAGGCGCAGAGCCGTCTGAACCAGACGGAGATCGCCCAGCCCGCTCTGTTTGCGGTGCAGGCCGCGCTGGCGGGCCTGCTGCGGCACTGGGGCGTCGAGCCCGATGCGGTCGTGGGGCACAGCATGGGCGAGGTGGCGGCAGCTTACTGCGCGGGCGTCTTCTCCCTGCCCGACGCCATGCGGCTGATTATCCGGCGGGCGCAGGTGATGGCCCAATCCGCCGGGCCGGGGAGAATGGCCGCCGTCGGCGCGGGCGCGGACGAGGTGATGCGCCTACTGGGCGAGCGGGAGGGCGTGGAGATCGCGGCCCTCAATAGCCCGGATGCGGCCACGCTCTCCGGCGAGGCGGCGGCCGTGGAGGCGGCGGTGCAGGCGCTGCGCGAGCGGCGCGTCCGCTGCCAGTTTCTGCCCGGCCACTATGCCTTCCATAGCGAGCAGATGGAGGCGCTGCGGCAGGATCTGCTCGCGGCGCTCTCGCCCCTGCGGCCTCAGTCGGAGGCCGTGCCCTTCTACTCCACCGTGACTGGCCAGTGCCTGCCCGGCCATTGCCTGGACGCGGACTATTGGTTTGGCAATCTGCGCCAGACGGTGCGCTTCGCACCCGCCATCCAGGCGCTGATTGCTGATGGATATCGGACCTTCGTCGAAATCAGCCCGCAGCCCGCGCTGACCCATTACATTCAGCAGGGGCTTGAGCAGCCACAGATAGAGGGAACGGCGCTGCCCGGTATGCGGCGCGGGAAGGAGGGGCACGCGCTGCTTGCCGCCGTCGCCGACCTCTACACGCAGGGACAGCCCATTGCGTGGGATCGGATCTATCCGGCGGGCAGGCCGATCTCCCTGCCGTGCTATCCGTTCCAGCGGCAGCGGTACTGGCTCCCTGCGCCCGCCGCCAGCCACAGCGCGCCGCCGTCGCCCGCTGCATACGCCGCCAATGCCAGGCCCATCCAGAGCGCGCCGCCATCGCCTACGCAGGCGGTGGTACGGACGGCCTCACCGCCGCCCCCGGCCCGCCCGAAGCCAAAGTCGCCCGCGTTCGCGCTGCCCACGGCGCCCGAGGAGCGGCTGGCCGCGCTGGAACAGTACGTGCGGGAGCGTGTGTTGCAGGCATTGGGCCGCGCGCCCTCCGAGTCGCTGGACCCCAACGTGCCTCTCTCCAGCGTAGGGCTGGACTCGCTGATGGTCGTGGAGTTAAAGAGCCTGGTGGAGCGTGAGTTGAGTGTCGCCGTGCCGACCGACCTGCTGCTCTCCGGCCCGAGCATCGCCCAGGTGGCGCTCTGGCTGCGCGATCAACTGGCGGAGGGAAACCTCGCGGGAACGCCCGCAGGGATGCCTGCGAAGATGCCTACGGGAACGCTCGCGGTGACGTCTGCGCCGCCCGCGCAGGCGGCTGTGCCCCTCACGCCCGAGGCCGTCGCCGGACTTAGCGATGAAGAGGTAGACCGGCTGTTGAAGCTGATGTTGAAAGGGAAGGGTACGTCAAAGTAATGTTCGATACCGATGTGTTGGAACTCTCCGCCCAGGACAAGAGGGCGCTGCTGGCGCAGCTTTTACAGGGCAGCGCCGTGGTCTCGACGGCGTTCGCGCCGAGCGCAGCACCGGAGGCGCTGGCGATAGAGGCGGTGCATCCCTACGAGGGCTACGTCAATCCCTATGTCGGCGCGCTGCTGCGCCAGGTGAACATGGACAAGCGCTATGTGCGCGGCGAAGGCTGCTGGCTCACCGATGAGCGAGGCAATCGCTACCTGGATTTCACTGCGGCCTACGGCGCCCTGCCCTTCGGATTTAACCACCCGGAGATCTGCCAGACGGCGATGGAGGTCTTTACGGCGCTGGAGCCGAGCTTCATTCAGCCCTCGGCGCTGGAGGCGGCGGGCGAATTGGCGCGCAGGCTTATCGAGGTCGCGCCGGCTGGCCTGCGCTACGTGACCTTCACCAACAGCGGCGCGGAATCTGTGGAGGCGGCTATCAAGCTGGCGCGCGCCGCCACGGGGTGCCTGGGCATCCTTTCGACCGAGCGGAGCTTCCACGGCAAGACCCTGGGCGCGCTCTCCGCCACGGGCCGCGAACTCTACCAGAAAGCCTTCGGCGCGCCGGTGGCCCATTTCCGGCGCATCCCTTACGGCGACCTGCGCGCCCTGGAGGAGACGCTTGCCGCCTATTCCGACGAGATCGCGGCCTTCCTCGTGGAGCCGATCCAGGGCGAAGGCGGGATCGTTGTGCCGCCGCAGGGCTATCTGCGCGGGGCGCGCGAGCTCTGCTCCCGCTACGGCGTGCTGCTCATCCTGGATGAAGTCCAGACGGGGCTGGGACGGACCGGGACACTCTTTGCCTGCGACGCCGAGGAGGTCAGCCCGGACATTCTGACGCTGGCGAAGGCGCTTGGCGGCGGGCTGGTACCCATCGGGGCCGTGCTCTGCACGGCGGAGTGCTACACGGAGGAGTTTGCGATGAAGCATACCTCCACCTTTGCCAACAACACCCTCTGCTGCCGGGTCGGCCTGCGCAGCCTGGACCTGATCACCCGCAACGACCGGGAGCTGGTGCGGCAGGTGGAGCAGAACGGGCGCGCTCTGCGCGCCGGGCTGGAGGCGCTGCAGCGCAAGTTCCCGCAGGTGATCATGTCCGTGCGGGGGCGCGGCTACCTGCTGGGCCTGGAGCTGACCCACGATCATGGCGACTTCGGGCGGCAATGCCTGATGTCGGCGATGGCCGTGCAGGAGAGCCTGGCGCTCGGACTGTGCAGCTACCTGCTCAACGTGGAGGGCATACGGCTGGCGCCCACGCTCTTCGGGGCGCGCGTGCTGCGTATTGAGCCGCCGCTGGTGGCGACGGCAGAGATGTGCGATCACTTCCTGGCAGCCCTGGAGCGCGGCCTGACCGAGTTGGCGGCCTGCAACACGGCCCACCTCTTCGGCCATCTCGTCGGACATCAGGCGCCGCCAGCGATAGAGCCGCCGGCAAAGCGCGCCGTCGCCCGTCCCTCCTCCGACCCGCGCGAGGCCCGCTGGGGCTTCATCGCACACCCGCTGGATCTGCAAAGCTACGTGGACATGGACGCGGGGCTGGCGGCTTTCTCCCAGGCCGAGCTGGAAGCGCTGATGGAGCGGTTCAACAACTGCCAGCTTAACGACCTGGAGGAGACCCTGCTCGTCGGCTCGTCTCGCCTGCATTCGGCGACCGGAGTATCGGCCTATGGCGAGCTATTCGCCGTTTCCCGCACGGCGGAGGATCTGATGAACCTGAGCAGCGAGGAGGCCGTGGAGAAGGTGCGCAAGGCGGTCCTGTTCGCGCGGGAGCGCGGCGCGCAGATCGTGGGCCTGGGCGGCTATACCTCCATCGTCACCAAAAACGGCCTCTACCTTCAAGACCTGGGCGTGCCGCTGACTACCGGCAACAGCTACACGGTCGTCAGCGCCCTGGAGACGGTGGAGGCGGTGGCGCGGAACCTGAACCAGTCCATGACGCAGATGCGCCTGGCGGTCGTTGGGGCAGCAGGCTCCATCGGACGGGCGACCGCCCTTCTGCTGGGCGAGCAGGTGGGCCATCTGCTGCTGGTGGGCAATCCGAGGCAGCCTGAGCGCAGCCTGGAACGGCTGCAAAAGGTCGCCGAGGAGATCGTCCTGCACCTGGCGTCCGGGTATCACTGGGGCCAGGAATACCCGGACGATAGCCTGGCGGATTTTCTGATCCGCGAGGGGCTGCTGGCGCGCTGCGCCGAGCCGCGCGGGATGGCGCGCTGCCTGGAGGCGCTGCGGCACGGGGGGCGCCTGATCCTGACCATAGAGGCCAACCATCATCTGCCGGAGGTAGATTTGATCGTGACGGCCACTTCCAGCCCGCACAGCCTGCTGACCGCCGAGAACTTGCGGCCCGGCGCGGTCATCTGCGAGATCTCCCGTCCCTCCAACGTCAGCGCGGCGGTGCGCGCGGCCCGGCCCGATGTGCTGGCGCTGGATGCGGGCCTGGTCGAGCTCCCCGGACGGCAAGACCTGGGAATCGAGTACGGCCTAGCGCCGGGGCAGACCTACGCCTGCATGGCTGAGACGATGCTGATGGCCCTGGACCACCGCTTCGTGCACGGCACCATCGGCGGCGAGTTGGACAAGCGCTATATTCTGGATATTCAGAGGCTGGCGCGCAAGCACGGCTTCCGGCTGGCGCCGCTGCAAACCTCCGGGCGTTCCGTCGGCAAAGAGGACTGGGAGCGAATCGCCGCGATCCGAAAGGGCGCCTGACGGGATGGCGGCGCATGTCTGGGGCTTGCCGCCGGCGCAGCCAACGCTGCGCGATGGGGAAATCCACGTATGGCGGGTCTGGCCGGACGCCTCTCCCGCCTCTGTGGAAACGTTCGCGGCAACGCTGGAGGCAATCCTCTCTGCCGACGAGCGCGCCCGGGCCGCCGCTTACTGCTTCGACCGCGACCGTCTGCGTTTTATCTTCTGCCGTGGCGCGCTGCGAACCCTGTTGAGCGACTACACCGGGATCGCAGCGCGCCACCTGGTATTTTGCTATGGACGCTGGGGCAAGCCGGCGCTCACCCCGGCCTGCGGCGGCGATACGCTCGCCTTTAACGTCGCCCACACGCACGGGCTGGCGCTGATCGCTGTAACGCGAGCGCGGCGTGTCGGCGTGGATGTGGAGCGCATCCGCCCGGAGGTAAACTGCGAGGAGATCGCGGCGCGCTTCTTTGCTCCTGGCGAGGTTGCCGCGCTGCGCGCCCTGCCCCGGCAAGCGCGGCGCGCGGCCTTCTTTGCCTGCTGGACGCGCAAGGAGGCTTACATAAAGGCGTGTGGCGAGGGACTCTCCCTGCCTCTGGATCGCTTTGAGGTCTCCGCCGCTGCCGACGCTCCGGCGCAGCTTCTCGCTGTGGAAGGCCGCGCAGAGGAGGCCGCGCGCTGGTATCTGCAAGACCTCTGCGTCGGCGATGGGTATGCCGCCGCGCTGGCCGTGGAAGGGGCGTCTGGCCGGTTATGTTGCTGGGATTTATCCGAGGATCGTGTCTGGCGATACAGTGCCGGCCAGAGGCGAAAATGAATCGTTCTTGTGGCTCCCGGCAGGAACACGCGCGTGTTTTAACGAAGTAAGGAGGCGCTAACAACAATACCACATCGGGAGCAACCCTATGACCGATGATCCGAGCCGAATGCCGACCGAAATCGCCCATGTCCTGTTCATGGACCTGGTAGGCTATTCGCGCCTTTCTATCGAGAAGCAGGCCCTACTGGTCGGGGAACTGCGAGACCTCGTCCGCAGCACCCCGGAGTTTCAGCGCGCCGAGCGGCGCAGCGAGTTGATCATTCGGGACACGGGCGATGGCATGGCGCTGGTCTTTTCCCGCGATCCCAGTGCGCCGGTGCGATGCGCGGTAGAGGTCGCCCACGCCCTGACGGCCCGGCCCCATTTG
>DASRGZ010000166.1:0-82630 GCA_035650735.1 Chthonomonadaceae bacterium | reverse complement strand
GAACTGGATTTCAACCTCACAGATAAGCCTTGTTTCTCTACCTTTGTGTAATCCTGAAAATCCTGTCCATCCTGTCTAAATAATCTGGGCTTTTCTCTTTGTTTTTCTCCGTGACTCCTCCGTGTCTCCGTGCCTCTAGCGTTAGCGGGTGGTGAAATCAAAATGATGAGTGAGCGCTACGTACTGGCAACGGGGGAGGAGGGTGCCGACAGGCTGAGGGTGGTCCACAGCGTGCATGGCCCGGACACGGAGGCGTTCCTGCGGCGGGCGGGCCTGGCGGCGGGGATGCGCGTGGCCGACATCGGCTGCGGCGCGGGGATTATCTCCTGCTGGCTGGCCGAGCAGGTCGGGCCGGAAGGCGCGGTTGTCGGCCTGGACGTGAGCGCGGGGCAGATAGAGCAGGCGCGGAAGTTGGCAGCAGAATCGGGACACAGCAACGCCCGGTTTGTCAACGCCAGCGCCTATGCCACCGGGTTAGAGCGCGAGTCGTTCGATCTGGTGTTCAGCCGCTTCATGCTTATGCACATTCAGCGTCCTGACCAGGCCATCGCGGAGATGCGCGCCCTGCTGAAACCGGGCGGCATCCTGGCGGTGGAGGACGGCGATTTTACCTCGCCCTTCTGCTATCCGCCCTCTGCCGCCTTTGACCGCTGTTTTGAGCTCTACCGGCAGCTTGGGGAGCGGCACGGCGCAGATTTTCAGATCGGTCGGAAGCTCTATGGTATAGTAAGATCGGCGGGCTTTCGGGATGTGGAGGCGGCACTGGCGCAGCCGGCGTTTGTGCGGGGGGACGCCAGGCGGCTGCCGGAGTGGACGCTGGCCGAGAGCGCGCCGGCCCTGATCGCGGCGGGACTGGCGACGCAGGCGGAGATTGATGCGCTGGTCGCGGAGATGGCCGCCCTGACCGTTGGCGAGGAGAGGCTGTTCGGCATGGCGCAGATGACGCAGGTATGGGGGCGCAAATAGGGATAAGCCGACACCCTACTTTTGTGGGCGCGCAAATAGGGAAAGGCACAATCTCCTTTTCCCCTGGGGTATGGCGATGCGGATCGGATTGAGCGACATAGACCCTCAGATAGCGCAGGCGCTCGAAGACCGCCTTTGCGCGCCGCTCAAAGAGTTCTTGCAGGAGGACATCCACTGGGGCGGCTTTTTCCCGTTCAACTGGCAGTTCCACGCGGGCGGCTTGCAGGTGCGGCGCAAGCGCGAGCCGACCGAGGACGAGCGCCGCGCCTTTGAGCTCCGCAAGAAGCGGGAGGAGCAGTTCAGCGCACGCATAGTCGCGACCGTGTTCGGGCCGATCTGCGGCGGCGCTGCCATCGGCGGAATGCTGTCCGCCGTTTCGGTGGAGGCGGGCGTACTCTCTGGCCTGGTGACCTTCGCGGCGGGGCTGACATCGGGCGTCCGCTGGTCGCATCGGGCCACTCAAAAGGCGCGCTTGCGCGAGGAGGTGCGCCTGGAGGAGATGCGCGCCGTCTTTCCGCTGCTCCGACTTACCCGCGCCGAACGAGTTTACTGTGATACCCTGCTACTGCTGGCCCGTATGGACGCCACGCCGGAGGCGGAACAGACCGTGCGCGAGACCCTGCGGCAACTCAACGACCTGCTGGAGAGCAGCCGCCAACTGGAGACGCGCCGCCAGAGCCTGCTGCCGCTGCTCGGCGCGAACGTGGTCAAGGAATTAGAGGAAGAGTACGGCGCACTGGGCCGCCGCCTGGATGAGGCCACCGACAACGTGACGCGCCAGTCGCTCCAGCAGAGCTTGCAGATGTGCGCGGCGCGCCTGGAGAACGCCCGCGCCCTCCAGCAGGGCCTGGAGCGGCTCAACGTGCAGCAGGAGGCGATCATCCACACGCTGGCTTCGGCTCAATCCGCGCTGGCGCGTATGCAGGTCAGCCCGGAACCGCAGGCGGCGCTGGCCGCCGAGGAGATCGCCGAGACGGTTGCCCAGATGAACCAGCAGACCTACGCCGTGGAGCAGGCGGTCCAGGAAGTGATCTCGCTGCGGGCGCAGTAAGGGGAGAGCCGGAGACGGGTACTGAAAGTACCCGTCTCAAGGGCCTAACGGCCAATTGTCCTGGCGGACGGTCCTGCCACGCCAGGTTTGCCGTCCAGTAGGACGGCAAAGCTTAAAGGCTGCGAGCATCCTACACAGACGGAATATTCGGGAGACAACATGCAGCGGCAATCCAGCAAGGCCGAAATCTATCTCCATTTTGTCTGGGCAACGCGCGGACGGCAGCTTCTCCTAACGCCGGAGAGTGAACGGGAGGTCTACCGCTGTATCGAACAGGAGGCCAGGCGGCTGGATTGTCAGGTGCTGGCTATTGGCGGGATGCCTGATCATGTTCCTCTGGCGGTCAAACTACCTGCCAAGGTTTCGGCGGCAAAGCTGATGCAGCAGATAAAAGGCGTCTCCTCCGCTTTCCTCAACGACTTAAGAAACCAGACGGGCGCGTTTCGCTGGCAGGAAGGCTACGCTGCTTTTAGCGTTTGCCGTCCCCATATCAAGATGGTGATAGCCTATATTGAAAATCAAAAACAGCATCATGCGCAAGGCTCAACCTGGGCCTCCTTAGAAGACACCGGCGAAGAGGCTGATTAAGGTAGGGAACGGCCTGACTATCTGACCCGTCCGCGAGGACGCTTGGCCGAAGGCCCCCAAGCCGGGTACTTTCAGTGCCCGGCAAGGACGGGGTTTTCAACCTCGGCGCGCTTGCCGGGCACTGAAAGTACCCGGCCTAATAGAGCTTTAACTGGTTTGTATCTATGGAACGGAGAAAAGCTTTTGAGGGAGAATCGCAAGAAAATCGTCGTTATCGGGTCGGGGCCGATACGCATCGGGCAAGGAATCGAGTTCGACTATTGCTCGGTGCATTGCGTCTGGGCGTTGCGCGAGGCCGGCTACGACGCCCTGATCATCAACAATAACCCGGAAACGGTCTCTACCGACTTCGACACCTCCGACCGCCTCTTCTTCGAGCCGCTGACCGCTGAGGACGTGCTCAACATTCTCGACCGCGAGCAGCCGGAGGGCGTTATCGTGCAATTCGGCGGACAGACGGCCATCAATCTCGCCAGACCGCTGCATGAGGCAGGCGTAAAGATATTCGGCAGCTCCTACGAGTCCATTGACCTGGCTGAGGATCGCGACCGCTTTGAGAAGGTGCTGCGTGAGCTGGGCATCCCGAAACCGCCGGGGCGGGCGGTGACCAGCACGGACGCCGCACTGCAAGTTGCGGAAGAGATCGGCTATCCCGTGCTCGTGCGGCCCTCCTATGTGCTCGGCGGGCGCGCGATGGAGATCGTCTACAGCCATGAGGAGCTGCAACGCTACATGGCCTACGCTGTGGACGTCTCGCCCAAAGCCCCGATCCTGGTGGATAAGTATATCCTCGGCAAGGAAGTCGAAGTGGATGTGATCGGCGACGGCGAGGACTGCCTGCTGCCTGGCATCATGGAGCATATCGAGCGGGCCGGTGTCCATTCGGGCGATAGCATGGCCGTCTATCCGCCGCAATCCCTCTCGGACTCCGTCATCGATCAGATCGTGCGCACCGCTACGCTGCTGGCCCGCCGCCTGGAAGTGCGCGGCCTGATGAACATCCAATTCGTCGTTGATAAGGAGACCGATACCGCGCAGGTGCTGGAGGTCAATCCGCGCGCCTCGCGCACCGTGCCTTATCTGAGCAAGATCACCGGCATTCCGATGGTCAAAGCCGCCACGCACGTGATGCTGGGCAAGGGCCTGCGGGAGCAGGGCTACAAGTCCGGCCTCTACCCGAACCAGGAGAGCATCGCCGTCAAAGCGCCCGTCTTCTCCTTCGCCAAGCTGACGCAGGTGGACATCGGCCTCGGGCCGGAGATGAAGAGCACCGGCGAGATCATGGGGCTGGATACCGAGTATCCGCGCGCCCTCTACAAGGCGATGGTCGCCTCCGGCATTGACGTGCCCACGGGCGGCACCATGATCGCCACCATCGCCGACGCCGACAAAGCCGAGGCCGTACCGATCATACAGGAGTTTGCCAGACTCGGCTTCCGCATCTTCGCGACGGGGGGAACCGCGCGCTATTTGCAGGCGCAAGGCATCCCGGCGCAGACGGTCAAGAAGCTGCACGAGGGCGAGGGTAACATCGTAGACCTTATCAAGAGCGGGCAGATCGATCTGCTGATCAATACGCTCTCCAGCGACAAGCGCATCGAGCGGGAGGCCGCGCGTATCCGCCGCGCCTCCGTGGAGATGGGTGTTCCCTGCCTGACCAGCCTGGATACGGCCCGCGCCCTGCTGCTCTCTCTCTCGACGCGCAGTCACGGCGACGACTTTGCCCTCGCCACCGTGGACGAATATTTTCCCGCGAAAGCATGATCCCGCTCCATTTTGAGCCTCCCTTTCTGCCGGTACAGACGGCGGCGCTTGCCCTGATCGCGGTGAGCGCCGTGTTCCTGCTCTATGCCCGCCGGGAACTCCGCCAGCGCGTTCGGCGGCATCCGGCCCTGCCGGCACTGCGCGGGGCGGTCGTGCTGCTGCTGGCCCTCCTCCTGCTCAATCCGGTGGTCAGCCGGCCCGCGCCGCAGGCGCGCGGCAAAATCCCGTTTCTCCTGCTCCTGGATACCTCGCGCAGCATGGCGACCGCCGATGTCGCCGATGGCCGCCCCGGGCGCGAAACCCGCTGGGAGGCCGCCAGGCGTGCCGTGCTCGCCAATCGCTCCCTGCTGGACGCCCTGAGCCAGCGCTATGCGGTGCGTCTCTATGGCTTCGACGCCCGCGCGACGGCCCGGCCCCTTGGCGCGCTGCTTCCCCTGACAGAGCCAGGCGGCAAGAGCACCGCGCTCGGCAGCGCCATCGCGCAGGCCGTCAGCGCCAATCCGTTGCCGCGCGATGCTCAGGCTGTCGCCGGGCTGCTCCTCGTCTCCGACGGGCGCGATAACGGCACGGAGTATGCGCCGGATGCGGCCCGCGCCGCCAGGGCGCTTGGCTACCGGGTTTATACCGCCTGCGTTGGGCAGGAGAGGAAGGAGACTGATCTGCTGGTGGCGGCGAAGCGCCCGCAGGTGTTCAGCGCGCCCGGCCAGACCGTCGAGATCGGGGCGGAGATACGCGATACCGGAATTAGCAGCGCGCCGGTGCGCGTGGACCTGCTTCGGGAGGGCCGGCGCGTGGCGTCGCGGAACCTTATCGTCACGCCGGGGCGGCGCGCGGTCGCGTTTCCGCTCTCCGAGCCGCGCAAGGGGTTCTACCGTTACGCGCTGGCCTGCTCTCTGGCTCCCAACGAAACGAACGAGCTCAACAACCGCGCCAACGTCTTCCTTAATGTGATGGAAAGCCGTGCCCGCGTGCTGCTGCTGGAAGGGCGCCCGACCTGGGATGCGAAGTTCCTGGCCCAGACACTGCGGGAAGACCCGACCGTCACCCTGGATTGCCTCTACAAACTGACCGCCGACCACTACTTTGCCCTGAGCGGCAGCGCCGATAGGCCCATCCTGCGCGTGCCGCGCACTGTGGAGGACTTCGCGCGCTACGATGTGATCATCTTAGGCAAGGGCTACGAGGAGTTCTTTGACGCGGCGGCGACGGAGGCGCTGCAGCGGTGGGTGGGGGACCGGGGCGGCAATCTGGTCTTCCTACGGGGCCGCGCCGATGAGCGCACGCCGGGCCTGGGCGCGCTGGAGCCCGTCGCTTTCGGCGATGAGGAGATCGAGGCCGCGCGCCTGCGCCTGACCGAAGCGGGCCGGCTACATCCCGGCTTCGCCTTCTCCACCGGCCAGGACGCGCAGACGGTCGTGCGGAAGCTGCCCGCGCTCATCTCGGCGACTCGCGTGCAGGGAGAGAAGGCGCTGGCGGTCGTGCTGGCGCGCGCGGAGGGCGCGGCGGACGAGAGTGCTAAGGAGATGGCGCTGCTGGCCTATCAGCGCTACGGCCAGGGAAAGACACTGGCGGTGGTGGGGCAGGGGCTCTGGCGCTGGGCCTTCCTGCCGCCGGAGTTGGCGCAGTACAGCCACGTCTATAGCGAGTTCTGGACGCAGACGATCCGCTGGCTGGTCAGCGAATCGGACTTCCTGCCGGGCCAGAACATCGCCTTGCGCACCGACCGTACCTCCTATTCCAGCCGGGAGACGGTCAACTTCCTGGGCTACCGGCGCGGCCCGCAGCCCGCCGCCCCACCGATCATCACCATCACGCAGCCCGACGGCACGACGGCCACCCTCGTTAGCGCCAAAGGCGACGGCCATGCCGCCGATTTTACCGCCAGCTTCCGGCCCCGGCTGCCGGGCGAGTACGTTGCGACCGTGCCGCCGCCTCCCGGCCAGGGGAGGGCCGTTCCGGCCTCCGCCGCCTTCACCGTCTACCCCGGTCAGGAGGAGGACGCCAATCGCTCCGCCGATCCGGCGCTGATGCGCCAGATTGCCCAGGCTGGTGGCGGCGAGGCATTGCGCCTGGATGCGCTGCAAAACCTGCCGGAGAAGCTGCGTGCCGCCGAGCAAGCTGCCGTCCGCAAGGAGGAGCCGCGCACCGCCTGGGATCGGGGCTGGGTGCTTGCCCTGCTGCTCGGCCTGCTCACCTCCGAGTGGCTGCTGCGCCGCCGCGCCGGCCTGGCATAAGAATCAACCACCCGCTAACGCTAGAGGCACAGAGACACAGAGGAAAAGCCATACGGAGAAAGACAAAGACAACAACCTTTTAGACAGGATTTACAGGATTAGGTAACTCAAGTTGCTACCTTGCCTCTTCGAGAAGGCAAACGGTGATGCAAAAGCCGGTTTCCAGAGCGATTCTCTCTCAAACGTGTTCCTAGGTAGCTCTCAAACGTGTTCCTAGGTAGCAGCTTGGGTTAGGTAGACACTCCCAGCCGTGTGGATCAATCTCACGCAGCCTGCTGCTGAGGAGATACGTCCACACCGTTGGGAGGGATTACCCAGGATTAACTGGATTTTAAAAACCTGAACAAGTCCTGCTTCTCTCTCTTTGTATAATCCTGTAAGTCCCGTTAATCCTGTCTAAAACTCTTATCTCTTTCTCTTTGCTTTTCTCTGTCTTTGTTGTTCCTCTGTGCCTTTGTGTCCCTAGCGGAGCGGGTGGTTGATTTTATTCTACGGTGACGCTTTTGGCCAGATTGCGCGGCTGGTCAATCTCGCAGCCTCGGACGCGGGCGACGTGATAGGCGAGAAGCTGCATCGGCACCATCGCCACCACCGGCATCAGTGCCTCCAGGGTCGCCGGTACCGCGATCACCGCGTCCGCGCAGTCGGGAACTGTATCGCCCTCGCGGATGACCGCTACCACCGTTCCCTCCCGCGCCTTGACCTCCTTGAGATTGCTCACCATCTTCTCGTTGGTGGAAGGCTGGGTGCAGAAGCCGACGACGGCCACACCCGGCTCGACCAGAGCCAGCGGGCCGTGCTTCATCTCGCCAGCGGGATAGGCTTCGGCGTGCAGGTAGGAAATTTCCTTGAGCTTCAGGGCCGCCTCCAGCGCCGCCGCATAATCGTAGCCGCGTCCCAGGTAGAAGAAGCTGCTATGCCCGGCCAGTTGCTCGGCCAGGGCCGCGATCTCCGGCTCGTGCTCCAGGCAACGCTGAATCAGCGTGGGCAACTCCCGCAGGGCGGCGGCCATTTCGGCGTGCGCTGCAACCCCTGACTCGCTCTGGACCAGATAGACCCCCAGCAGCGATATCGCCGTCAACTGGGCCAGGTAGGCTTTTGTGGAGGCCACGCCGATCTCCGGGCCGGCCTGAGTCAGCAGGACCGCATCCGCCTCGCGTGCCAGGGTGCTGCCGACCACGTTGACGATGGCCAGCGTGGTCGCGCCCTTGCGCTTCGCCTCCCGCATTGCCGCCAGCGTGTCGGCGGTCTCCCCGGACTGCGAGATCAGAATCACCAGCGTCTCCGGGTCCACCAGTGGATCGCTATAGCGGAACTCGCTGGCTACGCTCACCTCCACCGGACGGCGCAGCAGTTGCTCGAACAGCCGCTTGCCGACCACGCCCGCATGATAAGCGGTGCCGCAGGCGACGATAGCCAGGCGCTTGAACCGCGCCCAGTCTGCCGCCGTGAGGGGCAGGCCGGGGAAGACGACGTGGCCGGTTTCGGTCAGGCGCCCGCGCAGGGTATCGCACACCGTGCGCGGCCCCTCATAGATCTCTTTGAGCATGAAGTGCGGATAGCCGCCCTTTTCTGCCGCTGTGTCGTCCCAGGTGATCTCCTGCACCGCGCGCGCCAGCGAGTTCCCCTCCAGGTCGGTCACGGCCACGCCCTCGGTCGTGATGGCCGCAAAATCGCCGTCTTCCAGGAGTACGACCCTGCGCGTGTAGCGCATCACGGCGGGAATATCGGAGGCCAGGAAGTTCTCGCCCTGGCCCAAGCCGATCACCAGCGGCGAGTCCTTGCGCGCCACAAACACCGTCTCCGGCGTATCCTGGCAGATGACGGCCACAGCGTAGGAGCCAATGACACGCTTCAAGGCCGCCCGTACCGCCACCGCCACCTCCTCCGCAGTAAAGGAGCCGCCTGGCGCATAGCCCTTATCCAACTCGGCTTCAATTAGGTGTGCCAGGACTTCGGTATCCGTCTCTGAGAGGAACTCATGGCCGTGCGCCCGAAGCTCCTGCCGCAACTCGGCATAGTTTTCGATAATGCCGTTGTGCACCAGGGCCAGCCGGCCCGTACAGTCGCGGTGGGGATGGGCGTTGGCCTCGCAGGGACGCCCGTGCGTGGCCCAGCGCGTGTGGGCAATGGCGATATGGGCCTCATGGGGCCGATCCAGCAGGGCGCGCTCCAGGTTGGCGATTTTGCCGGCGGCCCGCACAACGCGGATCTGGCGGAGGCTGGGGTAGGCGATGCCCGCCGAGTCGTAGCCGCGATACTCCAATCGTTTCAGGTTGTTGAGCGCGGTCTCGACCGCTGGACGCGCGCCGATGTAGCCCGTAATTCCACACATAGTCTGTTTCTCTCCTGGCTTTTCGCGCAGGGCTAGGCTTCCGCCGCTTCGGCCTGCGCGCCGTGGCTCTGCACAAGGGTAAGGGATGTTTCCGGGGCTGTGTCGCTGGCCGGCCAGATGGCTTCAAAGGTCAGGCGGGTGCCGTTGCGGGCCAACTGCGCCGCCAATTGAGCTAACTCTTCCTGCTGCGCCGCCGTCAATTGGTCGGTGACAAGCCGCACGCCCTTGCCGGCCAGGACGCTGCCGCCGAAGCTCCAGGGATGGCGCCGCCCTAGCTTGGTGCTGTCTACGGCGACGATGACTTCCGGGATGTTGGCGAGAAGCTGCTTCATGAACGCGGCCTCTTCCGCGCGGTGGGAGAACAGGTCCAGCGCCGCCTGCGCCCCATGTTGGGAGAACAGCACGCCGCTGGCGCCCACGATGGCAAGCCCCGGCTGGAAGGCACTGCGGAACTCTGGAGTGTGGAAGGCGCAATCCTCCGGCGAGTAGATTTCGCCTAGGACGCCGGTAGAGATGCCTGCCGCTACCAGCTCCATCAGGGCCGGGACGCTGTTTGTGAAGACGATCAAGTTATGCGGCGGCGTGCCCTCGACGGCGGCGCGGCGCATCTCACGCGCGACGGCATAGGGCGTGCTGCCGGCCGTCAGCGCGATGGCCAGGTCGTCGGGAAGGGAGGAGACGATGGCCCGAGCGATGACCTCTTTGGCGGCGACGTTGCGATCCAGATGATCCGTAAAATAGCCGGGACTAAAGCCCGCTCGTGAAACCAGCACGCTGCCGCGCCGCACCTCCAGGTTCTGGACGCGCTGGAGAATATGCTGCAACTGATCGATATCGCGTCGAATGGTGCGCGCATCGCAGCGCAGGGCCGCCGCCAGGGTCTCCAGGTCTTGCGGCTCCTCGCACTCGGCCAACAGTTCCAACATTCGCATACGGCGCACATCTGCGTGTTCTGCCATCTTCCCTACCAACCTCCCACCGAAATAGATACCAACCTGTCCCATTATAGGTTAAGACGTGCCTTGTGTCAAGAAGTTCATACACAATTTGTAAAGGAATATGACGAAAATAGCCGAATTCAGGTCAGAAAAACAGGCTATTTACGCCCCTTTCTTCCCCTGGAGGACGAGTATAGCGGTCTGCCTGGGAGATCACCAGGCGGATAAAATCGGCCTTGACAGGCCCGCCGGGATGAGCCTACAATACAACAGAGAGGATGCGGGCCTGGCAAGAGCGTGCGAAAAGGCCGCAAAGCGGGATGGAATCATGCAAGAGGTAGGGGAGCCGGGGGTTGGGAAGCGAGTTAGGCGGGGAGAGTGGCGGCGATATACTCCGAAGGCGCGCAAGAGGCGTCGGCGCCTGCGTCGGCGTATCACCCTCATCCTGGGGATAGCCGCCCTGATCGCAATTGCCGTGGGCGTGCCCTCCCTGCGGCGCTCCCCGCACGCGCAGGTGCCTCCCGCCCCACCGTCGGCTCCGCTGCCGCTTGCCTATCCCGACCCGCCGGGCATCGTGCTGCATCACTCTGATACGCCGGCCCGCGTGGACGGCGTTCCTCTAAATGCTGCCACGCTGGAGCGCATCTACGCCGAATGGCATCCTGGCTGGGCCACCGAGTTTGAGGGCAAAACCTACCATATCCCGTATCACTACGTTATTCTGCCGGACGGCACGATACAGAAGGGCCGGCCCGATCACTGCCCCGGCGCCCACGCCCGCACCCATAACGACTGGATCGGCATCTGCGTGATCGGCGCCTTCTCGGCTCGGAGCAATCCGCATTGGCGGCCTTCCGTACCCACGGCAGCGCAGGTGCGCTCGATAATCTCGCTGTGTGAGCGGCTGATGTCCGAGTACCACATCCCCCCGGAAATGGTCAAGCGCCACCGCGATGTGAACCTGACCTGGTGCCCAGGTGGTCGCTTTCCCTACGCGCAGATCATGGCCGAGCTACGCCAATATGCCGCCTCCCATCCCGAAACCCATCCGGTTGTGCGCCGCATCGTCTCGCTGGCCAAGCCCGGCCCCCCGGCAAGGAGGCAGCGATAAGTCTCTCTTTACAGCCCCTTCGCGCAACCTACGGCCCAATGCTCCCGGAGAAATCTATGGAAAACGACGAGCCTGCAATCATGCCCGCACATTCGGAACTGGATGTGGAGCTACCGCATAATGCAGTGGTAGTTCCAGGTGGTAAGGCGGCATGGAACACCTCTGCAAATATTGGCAGGCTGCGTCGTGTACCTTTGCGTGAGGTATGGCAGCACGAAGCGCTCGGTTTTACCACCTGGCTTCAGAAGAACATTGATATTCTCAACGACATATTGGGCCTGACGCTAACCGATGTCCGCCGCGAGCAGGCTGTCGGCTCTTTTAGCGTAGATCTCGTGGCCGAGACTGGCGACGGCGGTACGGTTGTGATCGAGAACCAGTTGGAGAAGAGCGATCATCTTGGCAAGCTGATCACTTACCTGGCTGCCTTCGATGCAAAAGTGGCTGTTTGGATCGTCGCAGAACCGCGTCAAGAGCATGTTCGGGCCGTAAGCTGGCTTAACGAGTCGCGCTCGACGAGCTTCTACTTGCTCAAGGTAGAAGCCGCCCAGATAGACGACTCACGACCTGCACCCTTCCTGACGCTAATCGTTGGCCCGAGCGCCGAGAGTCAGGAGGTTGGTGAGACGAAACGTGAGTTGGCAGAGCGTCATCACCTGCGACACCGCTTCTGGTCCGAGTTATTGAACCGCGCGAGGGCTAAGACAACCCTGCACTCAACGATATCGCCTTCATACTATAACTGGATTGGGACGTCATCAGGCAAACGCGGACTCAATTACAATTACGCTGTCCGGCAGCATGATGCTTACGTGGAGCTATATATAGATCGCGGCAGTGAGCGTGAAAACCTAGAAATCTTCCACAGCTTGGAAGCCAGAAAATCAGAAATCGAGCAGGCTTTTGGTGATACTTTGGAGTGGCAGGAACTAGATGGCAAGCGAGCATGTCGTATAGGGAAAATCATTCGCTTAGGCGGATATAAGGATGAGTCGAAATGGCCCGGTCTCCACGACAAGATGATCGAGGCGATGATTCATCTAGAGCAGGCGTTACGAACACATATTCGACAGTTGCCGCTGTAGCTGAGATTGAAGCTTACCGGAGAAGGAACTCTAACGTCGTTCTAGCAGCAGCCACCAGAGTGTATTCTGCAACCTATGGTCCAATGCTCCTGGAGGTAAAAACCGATGGAGGCACAGCAACTAGAATGGGAAGGAACCTGGGAAGAGATCATGGCGCACGAGCAGGAATTGAGGGGGCGTCGGGTACGTCTCGTTGGCTTATCTACAGGTAATCGCTCCCAACGGTGTTGACGTATCTCCTCAGCAGCAGGCTGCGTGAGATTGATCCACACGGCTGGGAGTGTCTACCTATCTACAGAAGACGATAAGCCAAAGGACGAAACGTTAACTCCCGCAGAACGATTTGCTGCTGCGCGACGCAAGGCAGAGGAACTGGAACGCGAGATGCCCTTCACACTTGGGGGAGACGAAACTCAACGGCTATTGCGTGAAGCGCGTGCCGGAGCGATGTATGGCTATGACCCCACCGAGTAATCCACCTGCCGTAGTAATAGATGCTAACGTCCTGATTGCGCTTTGCGCTAAGGAGGTGGATAAGTACGCAATTGCGCTGGCGTGGGTTCCGTACTACCTACAGAACAACTACGAAGTCTACGCGTCGGGTGTCATTATTGCGGAGGCATTGTATATCTTATGCGGTAAATTGCAGCAAGGCTTATTGACACCCACAGAGCATACGCTGGCGATCCAAGATTTAGAGATTAATATGACGGGATTTTACCACCGCCGAGCGGAGATGCGGCGCTGAACAGACGTGCGGAGCAGATACGAGGCACATATGGCTGTAGTCGCTCTGCAGACGGCCTCTATATTGCGCTTGCGGAGGAGTTAGCACGGACGCGAACGGTTGAGCTTGTAACCTTCGATGTCGGTATGCAACATCAGGCCGTGACCACAGCCCCGACGGTAACCGTACGTCTTCTTACCCCTTAATCGTGCCTTCGTGACGCAACAGGGATTGGAAGGCAATAGAAAGCAAAAGGCCCCCTCGCTGATCGACCAGGGAGGGGGCTTGCGTTTCGTAGGGAGGTCAGGAGACGAGCGCGAAGGGGGCTTCCAGGGCGCGCTTGACCTCCTGGAGGAACTTCGCCGCCACCACGCCATCCAGGACGCGGTGGTCGGCAGAAAGAGTTACCTTCATGCGGGAGTGGATGGCAATCTCATCGCTCTCTCCGACGACAACGGGTTCGCGCGCGATGGCCCCGATAGCCAAAATCGCCGCCTCCGGCGGGTTGATGATGGCGAGGAACTCATCCGCGCCCATCATGCCCAGGTTCGTGGTGCTGAACGTGCCGCCGCTATACTCTTCCGGCTTAAGCTGGTTGTTGCGCGCCTTCGCAATGAGCGCCTTCGCCTCCGCCGAGATCTGGCGCAGCGTCTTGCTCTCGCAGTTGCGCACCACCGGGATGATCAGTCCCTCCTCGATTCCGACCGCGACGCCGATATGCGCCTCCCGGTACTGGCGGATCGTTCCCTCCGGGGTCCAGGTGGCGTTGACCTGCGGCACCTTGCCCAGGGCGACCGCGCACGCCTTGACGATAATATCGTTGACGGTGATCTTGTTGTCGGGAGCGTCGGCGTTAAGCTCCTTTAAGAGCGCCAGCGCGCGGTCCATCTCGATCACCATCGTAACGTAGAAGTGCGGGATGGTTTGCTTGCTCTGCACCGTGCGCCGGGCGATGGCCTCGCGCATCTTGCTCGGCTTGATCTCTTGCGCGGCGGGAGCGGGCGCGGGTGCCGGCGGCGCCACACGCGGAGCAGCGGGGGCAGCGGGCGTCGGTTCCGGCAGGGCGACCGGCGCGGCGGGCGGGCGCTGCTGCGCGGTGGCCTGATAAGCCTCAATATCGCGCTTGCGGATGCTGCCGCCGGGACCGGTGCCGCGCAGGCGAGCCAGATCGATGCCCAGTTCCCGCGCCATGCGCCGGGCCAGCGGCGAAGCCAGCACGCGCTCCGTTTCCGGGACGCCCGCCTCGGCCTCGATAGGCGTCCTCGCTTCCGAGGCCAGCGTGCTCTCCTCCCGCGCCACGCCGGCGCCTTCCGCGCTGCGCACCGGTTCCGTTTCCGGCACCTTCTGCTCAGGGGTGGGACGGCGCGGCTCCGCCACAGGCGCGCCCGCGCCAGGAGCCTGCGTGCCGTTTCCGGTTGCCGCCGTCGCGCCGGGCGCTCCGATCTGGGCGATGACGGCCCCGACCGGCACCGTCTGCCCGGGCCCAACGACGATCTGGGTCAGGACGCCCGACTCCTCTGCCGGTATCTCTACGTTGGCCTTGTCCGTCTCCACCTCGGCAATGGCTTCGCCTTCCTTGATCGGATCGCCCTCTTTCTTCAGCCAGGAAAGGATCGTCCCTTCCTCCATACCGTCGCCCATCTTGGGCATCCGTACTTCCGCCATACTCTCTCCTTTAAAGGATGAAGGATGAAGGATGAAGGATGAAGAAAAGCCCTTGCTCTTTTCATCGGAGGAAGGAAGAAAGGCCTCTGCCCTTGTCATCCTTCATCCTTCATCCTTGTTGTTATGCTAGGACGCGCTTGACGGCTGCGATCACGTCGTCCTCATGCGGAATTGCGGCGCGCTCCAGAGGCTTGGAGTAGGGCATGGGCACGAATGGCCCGCCGACACGCTCCACCGGCGCATCCAGGTAATCGAACGCGCCCTCGTAGATGCGGCTGGCCAGCTCCGCGCCAAACCCGACGTTCTTCCACTCCTCATGCACGACGACGGCCCGGTTAGTGCGCCGCACCGAGGCCAGCACCGTCTCGATATCCAGCGGCACGAGCGTACGGATATCGATCACCTCGCACTCAATGCCCGCTTCCGCCGCCAGCTTCTCCGCCGCCGCCAGGCAGATCCAGACGGAGTGCGAGTAGGTGACGAGGGTGACGTCCTCGCCTTTGCGCTTGATGTCGGCCACGCCGAAGGGAATGAGGAACTCCGGGTCGTCCGGCACCTCGCCGCGCCGTGAGTAGAGGCCGGCGTGCTCCATAAAGATGACCGGGTTATCGTCGCGGATGGCGGTTTTGAGCAGGCCCTTGGCGTCACTGGGCGTGCTGGGCATGACCACCTTGAGGCCGGGCACGTGGGCGTACCAGGCTTCCAGGCTCTGCGAGTGCTGCGCGGAGAGCTGATTGCCTGTGCCCGCCGGGCCGCGAAGAACGACCGGAACGCGGACCTCGCCGCCGCTCATGTAGTGAATTTTGGCCGTATGGTTGATGATCTGGTCCATCGCTACCAGCGCGAACGACCAGGTCATGAACTCGGCGACGGGGCGCAGGCCCGCCATCGCCGCCCCGGTCGCCAGGCCGACGATACCGGCCTCGCTGATGGGCGTATCCAGGACGCGCAGGCCGTGATTCTGGTCCTTAAAGCGCTGGTACATGCCTTCGGTGACGCGGAACGTGCCCTGATATTGGGCGACCTCCTCACCGCAGACAAACACATTGGGGTCGCGCTCCATCTCCTCGATCATGGCTGTGCGGAGCGCTTCCGAATATCGCATTATCGCCAATTCATTATCTCCTGACCTAACCCCCCGGCCCCCTTCCCTACAAGGGAAGGGGGTGACCCAGGTTAGTACGCTCGCTATTCTCTCCTCTGCTCTTCTCGATGATTCGGAAAGACAGAGCTAGCAGGAGCAGGCATAGCCTTGCTCCACCCCCTTCCCTATGAGGGAAGGGGGCTGGGGGGTTAGGTTGCTTAAATATCCGTATAGACATCCTCATAGAGGCTATCGGGCGAGGGGAAGGGACTGTTGTCGGCGAACTCAATGGCGTCGGTGACAATAGCCTTGATCTCCTCATCCATCGCCTCAAGTTCCTCTTCCGTCGCCACGCCCGACTCCAATAGCTGCTGGCGGTAGGTCGCGATGGGATCGCGCTGCCGGTACCGCTCGATCTCTTCCTCGGTGCGGTAGAACTTCTGCTGCTGGGGGTTATCGGCGTAGCCGTGCCCGACGTAGCGATAGCACATCGCCTCCAGGAAGTAGGGCTCGCCTGTCTCGCGCATCTGATCCAGGATACGCTCGGCGGCAGCGCGCACGGCCAGCACATCCATGCCGTCCACGCGCTCGCCCGCGATATTGTAGGCGTTGGTGACGCGCTTAACGAAATCGGTCTGGGAGGAGTGGCGCTCCACCGAGGTTCCCATGGCGTAGCGGTTATTTTCCAGAATGAACAGGCAGGGCACTTTATAGAGCCCGGCCATGTTCATCGCCTCGTGGACCGCGCCCTGCTGCATGGCGCCATCGCCGAAGAAAGTCGCGCAGACATTGGGCTGGTTGCGGTACTTGAGCGCGAAGGCGGCGCCGACCGAAAGCGGGACGCTGCCGCCGACGATGCCGTAACCGCCCAGAAAGCCATGCTCGACATCGTAAAGGTGCATGGAGCCGCCCTTGCCGTGCGCGCATCCGGTAGCCCGCCCGAACAGTTCCGCCATGATGCGGCGCGGCTCGGTGCCGATGGCCAGCGCGTGGCCGTGATCGCGGTAGTGGGAGAGCATATAATCGCCCGGCCTCAGCAGCGGAACGATGCCGGCGGCAATCGCCTCCTGGCCGATATAGTAATGGACGTAGCCGCCCATCTTGCCCGCACGATAATACCTATCGCAAGGCTCCTCAAAGCGGCGAATGAGAAGCATGATACGAAACAATTCCAAAGACGTCTCGCGGTCCAGACCGCTGGGGGCGCCTTTTGTTGCGGCTTTCGCCATCCCGTTTTTTCCTCCTCTTCTCAGGGGGCGCAGTCGGCTAGCAGGTGTTGCCGCCTCTGCATATAGCTAACGCTCTCGCAGGCCGGATCGCGGCCTGCGCAGAGCGATCAAGCGCCAAACTATTATACCTCTGTCTATCTTCTGAGTTGACAACAGAGCGCACGTATGTCTTACTATTTATACCTCGGTCGCGACCCTAGCCAGGTCAATTTGCCGGGGTAGAAAGGAGAAAACCTGTATGCTGCACGAGCGCACTTGGGAGCTTGTTCTGGCGCTGGCAGCGGCAGTGCTGAACTTCGGTTCAAGACTGCTCGACTACCTGCGGGACAAACGGAACAAGCGGCGTAAGCGTTAACGCCGTGCGGCTGTTCTGGCGGTAACGCCAGGGCAGCCGCCCCAGGGCGCTACGGTGCGCGCTCTAGCTCCTGGCATGACTTGCCAACAATCCATTGACAAGTCTAGCTTTCTATGCTAAACTTCTAGTGTGCAGCATAGGGTATTCCCTTTCTTAACTTTCTGCCTGTTGGCTTCAGGCAGAAGACTTGTTCCCAGGCACACTGATGGGACATCCAGCAAGCGTCGTCGGAGTAACGCACCGGCGGCGCTTGTTGTTTTAGCGGCGGTGTTGGCCCGCCGATTCGATAGGCCGCGGCCCTTGGGCTCCCCGGCGGCCATTGCCTCCCTCCGGCTCCTGCCTGGCCCCCTTGCCGTTCTTGCCCTCTGCCAGCGCCTGCTCCAGCACCTTGACCATCTCCTCCACCTGCGCCATCACTTTCGGCCCGGTCAGCGGCACGATCACACCGTCGGCGGTGAAGCGGTGGCCTTTGAAGGCGAAGGTCAGCAGCTTGATGGCGTCGGGCGTCAGGCGCACGTGCGGCGCGAATTTGATGGCGACGCTGGGCCGACCGTTGGCCTGTTCGCTTTTGATGCTGGAAATCCCGATCTCCTTGCAGCGCAGGCGCAGGCGCAGCACCGCCAGCGCGTCCCAGACCGGGCGGGGCGGGTCGCCAAAGCGGTCTTCGAGCTCGGCCTGGAGGTTGACGATATCGGCCTCCTCGCGCACGGCGCTCATGCGCTTATAGAAGTAGATGCGCTCTGCTTCCCCCGGAATGTAGTCCGAGGGGATATGGGCGGTGATGGGCAGGTCCACCGACGGCAAGATGTCCTCCGTGACCTCCTCACCCTTGAGCTCCTGCACCGCCTGGGCCAGCAGCTGACAATAGAGGTCGAAGCCGACGCTGATCATCGCCCCATGCTGCTCCGCGCCCAGCAGGTTGCCCGCGCCGCGTATCTCCAGGTCGCGCATCGCCACCTTGTAGCCGCTGCCCAGCGCGGAGAACTCTTTAATGGCCGCCAGCCGCTGCTCGGCGACCTCGCTCAACTGCTTGTGCCGCCGATAGAGCAGGTAGGCATAGGCTTGCCGGTTGGAGCGGCCCACGCGTCCGCGCAACTGGTACAACTGGGCCAGGCCCATGTGGTCGGCGTTATCCACCAGGATCGTATTGACGTTGGGGATGTCCAGGCCATTTTCGATGATCGTGGTGCAGACCAGTAGATCGAACTCGTGATGATAGAAAGCATACATCACGCGCTCCAACTCCTCTTCCGACATCTGGCCGTGCCCGACCTCCAGGCGCACGTCCGGGACCAGCCGCTTGAGGTGTTGGGCGACGTGATAGATGCTCTCGACCTTATTGTGGACGAAATAGATCTGGCCGTCGCGCTCCAGCTCGCGCAGGATGGCGTCGCGGATCAGGTCGTCGTCGTACTCGCGGACGTAGGTAATGACGGGCGCGCGGCCCTCCGGCGGGTCCTCGATGACGCTCATGTCGCGCAGGCCGGAGAGCGCCATTGAGAGCGTGCGCGGGATGGGCGTGGCCGTCAGCGTCAGCACGTCCACCGAGGCGCGCAGCTTTTTGAGCCGCTCCTTGTGCGCCACGCCGAAGCGCTGCTCCTCGTCCACGATCACCAGGCCCAGGTTCTTGAACTGCACGTCCTTGCTCAGCAGGCGGTGGGTCGCCACGACGATATCCACCGTACCCTCTTTGAGGCCCTTGACCGTCTGCGCCTGCTCCTGGCGCGAGCGGAAGCGGCTGAGGAGCTCGATGTTGATGGGGTATGCGGCCAGCCGCTCGCTGAAGGTGGAGTGGTGCTGCGCGGCGAGCACCGTGGTCGGGCAGAGGATGGCCACCTGTTTGCCCGCCGTGACCACCTTGAAGGCGGCGCGCAGGGCCACCTCCGTCTTGCCGAAGCCCACGTCGCCGCAGATCAACCGATCCATGGGCTTGTCGGATTCTAGATCGGCCTTGACGTCGCGGATGGCCCGCAGCTGATCGGGGGTCTCCTCGTAGGGAAACGCCTCCTCCATCTCGATCTGCCAGGTCGTGTCCTGTCCGTAGGAGGGGCGCTCCGCCGCCTGCCGCGCCGCATAGATGTGGATAAGCTCTCCCGCCATCTCGCGGGCCTGCTCCCGCACGCGCCGCGTGGTGCGCTGCCACTCGTTGCCGCCGATCTTGTTGATCTGGGGTGGGGAGCCTTCGGCGCCGATATAGCGCTGCACGCGGTCGATCTGGTCGGCGGGCACGTAGAGCCGGTCGCCGCCCTGGTACTCGATCAGCAGGTAATCGCGCAGGGTCTCGTCGGTCTTGCGCTTGACCAGCCCGCGATAGATGCCGATGCCGTGATGGATGTGGACGACGTAATCGTTCTCGCGCAGGTCCAGCACGGACGAGATCGCCACGCCGCCGGCCACCCGCCGCCGGCTGACGACCGGGCGCGCGCTGCCGAAGAGCTCCGCGTCGGTGATCAGGTAGAGGCGAATGTCGCCGATCTTAAAGCCGGCGCGCAGGCGGCCCTGCGCGACGAACAGGCCCGGCGCGTTCCCGATGTGCGCTTCCTTGGGCTGCACCGGCAGCTTCATCTCGGCGCAGATCTCGCGCACGCGATAGGGCTGGTCGGAGACGATCAGCACGCGGCAGTCGTTAGCGAGCCAGACGCCGATCTCGTCGGCCAGGGCGTTTAACCGGCCCCGGTACGACTCCATGGGCGCGGAGTTGACGCTGAGGCGCTGCCGGACCGTCAGCCCTTCCAGCGCGCGGCCCAGCAGCGACAGGAGCAGCGTCGGGCGCGTTTCCAACTGCCTGAGCAGCCAGTCATAGCCGCAGGTATGGACCTCGACGTCCAGGGCTTCGCCGCGCTCCCAGCGGCGCTCGCGCGCCGATTGGATGTCGGCGGTGAGGCGCTCCCAGTGGTCTTGGATCTGGTTGGGCTCATCCAGGACGACCACGCCCTCGGGCCGCAGGTAATTGAGCGCGCAGATGGGCTCGGGAACGAGGTAGGGGAAGTACTGCTCCAGGCCGTCGAAATAGGCGCCTTGCTCCAGCTGAGCTAGATCGGCATTGATGCGGTCGGCCAGCCGCTCCAGGGCTTGGCGGGCCTCGCGGGTGCCCTCTTTGGCGAAGGCGGCCTTGCGCGCTTCGAAGGCGGCCTTGATCTCGACCAGGGCCGGCGCGATGCGCGCGGGCGTCAGGCGGATCTCGCGGGCCGGGGCTATCTCGACGCGGGCCTGCCTGCCGGTGCTGCGCTGGGTGGTCACGTCGAAAGGACGGATGCTCTCGACCTCGTCGCCGAAGAGCTCGATGCGCACCGGGGCTTGCGCCGTGCTGGGGAACACGTCCAGAATGCCCCCGCGCCGGCTGAACTCGCCGGGCCGGGTGACGGTGCTGGCCGGCTCATAGCCCATCTCTACCAGGCGTGTCACCACTTCGTCCAGGTCAACCAGGCGCTCGGCTTCGAGGGTAAAGACGTAGGGAAGGAGGTCCTGCGGGGGCGCGGTGCGCTGGAGAACCGCCTCCGCCGTGCCGATGACGATGGCGGGGGCCTCCTGAGCCAGCGTCACCAGCGCGCCGATGCGCTCGCCGATGGCGCGGAAGTCGGTGACGTCGCCCTCCAGAAACAGGCTCTGGGAGGAGGGCAGCACGCAGACCCGCTCTTCCGGAACGCCGAACCGGATCAGGTCGTCCCAGAGCCGCTGGGCCTGCTCCTGCTGGTAGGTCAGGACGACGATGGGGCGCTGCAGGCGCGCAAAAAGCCGCGCCAGGGCAAAGCCCTTCGCGGTTCCGGCCAGGCCATCAATGGCGACAGCCCCCTGCGCGCCGCCCGCCTCCAGCGCCTGCACCAGGTCGTGAAAGCCGGGAAGTTGGTCCGCCAGTCGCGGCAGATCGGTCAGTGCCATAATTTCAGTTTGCCCTACGATGCAGGATACGTGCCAAAGCGCCGATTGCCCTGAACCGGCGGGCCGGCAACCGGCGCAGTTTCGCGCCCATTTGGCACGCACAGTGTATTTTACCTTAAATCGGGGCCAAATGGTGCCGGGAAATTAGGCAAAAGCCCCGGCGAGGGACCCGGCTAAGGCTTCCGACACACGAAATCAATCGCCTGCTGCATGCGCGTGGAGGAAGGCGTGATCCCGGCAAACTGGGCCAGGTTGGCGGCGAGAGTGGCAGGGTCCTGGATAATCTCTTCGAATTGCACCTCCAGGTAACGATCTCCATAAGCCCGAAAGCGGGCGCATTCCTCGACATACTGCTGACAGAGGCGCAGGCAGTAGTCGCGGTCCAGCAGCGAAGGACGCGCCGAAGCCGCCGAAGAGACGAGGCCGAGGCGGCGGCCCAGATAGTGGAGGGCCACATCCGGGTGGAGGAGCGCGCGCTGTAGACGCGCGCCAAAAGAGGGAGGCGCAAGGGACGTCTCAGCCCAGGCGTGGGCGCGGCGCTGGAGGCTATTGACTACATTTTCCGGATTCCGGCGAACATGAAGGATGCGCGCCTCCGGGAAAAGCCGCAGCCAATAAGGGAGGGTCAGGCTCGTGCGCGGGTCCTTCCAGCCCCAGGGGCCGCGATAATCAGGGGGCAAAGGCCGCAAAAAGCTGCTGCGCAGGCTGCCGAAAGTCGCCAACTGCATTCGGGCCAGGCTCAGGCGGGCAAACGTGGGCCGATCTCGCCGCTGTAGGAACGGTTCGACGTAGTCCCAGGAGGCGCTCGCGCGGGCCAGAAGGCGTTCATTCAGCAGGCGAAAGTCCTGTGCCTCTCCGTACCCATCCTGGCGGAGCTGCTCGTCCGGTATGGAGAGCCTCTCGCCTTCGGCGGGCGGCATCATGGCCGGGTCAAGATAGACCCCCAGGATCGTCAGCATCCCCGCCACAAGGCTGGTTCCTGATCGATGCATCCCGACGATAATCAGAGGTGGCGGCAAAACACGAAATGGGGCAGAGATAAGTAACCGGTTGTGCGCCGCAGGAAGAGGCATATTCACCTTGTTGCTCCTGGTATCAGGCGATTGGATAAGCACTCCCATAGAACTCTCTGAGGAAGATACCCTTCAACAACCCGCCCAACATCTGCGCTGATGATCTTGAACTCCCACAGAACTTTCTGAGGAAGAGCCCTGGATTGAGCCTGAGAATCGCGTTGTCACCTCGCCTTATTGGCGGGTATACTAAAGCCCACAACGCATCTATCCACACGAGAAAGGAGGTGAGAGCGATGGCAGCCGAGACTGCCTCCTCTGGCCCACGCGCGGCGGGCAGCCCCGTCGTGGATTTTGAGCTGGGCGGCACGGACGGCAAGACCTATTCCAGCCGGGAGGCGCGGGAACGCGGCCTGCTGCTGGCCGTGTTCTTCAAGGTCGGATGTGGAACGTGCAAGTATTCGGTGCCGTTCCTGCAGCGCTTCCACGAGCAATACGCCCAGCCCTCCGGCGGAAAGTTCCAGATCTGGGGGATTTCCCAGGATAATCGCGAGGATACGCTGGCGTTTGCGCGGGAAAACGGCAACGCGACGTTTCCGCTCCTGCTGGATGAGACCCTGCAGGTAAGCGAGAGCTACGGCCTCGTCGGCGTTCCCGACTTATACCTGATGGGCGCCGACGCTGCGATTCAGGCCGCCGTCCTCGGCCATTTTGGCAAGGACGGATTCAATGAGTTGGCGCAGAAGGTCGCCGCGTTCCTGGGCGTTCCCTATGTTCCCGTGGTTCGCGAGGAGGACGACGCGCCCGCGCTCAAGCCGGGATGAGGCTCCAAGCATCCCGCTTAGGATAAGCGTGTGTAACCTAATCCCCTATAGCGGCAGGCTAAACCCTGCCGCTGTGGGGCGCTGCCAGGGTCGGCGCTGCGCTCGCTCGCGCCATTGCCAGGGTCGGGCCTACAATGGACTGCCAGGGTCGGCGCTACAATGGTTCGCGCCACTGCACGGGTCGGCAAGGGTATGGCCCCTGCCTCCGCCTTGCGACCGCCCTCCGCCTGGCCACACCTTGCGAGGCCCGCTGCCCACCTACGTGGGCAGAGGATAAACCCGGCTTCTCTCCTCCCCTCCCCCCAAGAACAGGGGGAGGGCCAGAGTGGGGGCCTCTCCCCTCTCCCGCAGCGCGGAGCGCTAAGGAAGGGGGATAGCTGGTTTGCAAATCCTCTAAAGTTTACCGCTTTTCTGCCCGATAATCCCCCATGTAAGCTGCTCCTATTGGCAACAGTAAAGCGACCCACTCTGTCTGTTTCCATTCCCTTGTCTTGAAGACAATAGGCGCGGAAACTGCCGAAGGGGCAGCCCCTACCTCAGCAATCGAACGCTATCCCACGCACCCAGGAGACGCCGCTCATGATACGCGGTCTCTATGCTGCCGCTTCCGGGATGCTCGCCGAGCAGGCCATCCAGGATACGCTGGCCAGTAACATCGCCAACGCCAACACGGTCGGCTTTAAGCAGGATGTCCCCACGTTCCGCGCGCTGCACGGCATGGCCGTCCACAGCCTGATCAATGGGGCCGGGCGCGGCCCGCGCGTCGGAGAGCTTGGCGTGGGCGTTGCCACCGACAAGGTCTATACCGACTGGCAGACCGGCCCGCTGGCCCAGACCGGCAACCCGCTGGATGCCAGCCTGGGCGACAACCTGTTCTTCGCCGTGCGCGCTCCCGGCGGCGAACGCTATACCCGCGCCGGAAACTTTCATCTGGATGGCTCCGGCCGCCTGCGCAACGCCGCAGGCTTGCCGGTGCTCAATGCCAACGGCCAGCCCATCGTCACCACGCCCGGCCAGCGCCACTTCGCCCTGGATGGGGCCGGAAACTTGACTGCCGATGGTCGGCCCATCGCGCGCCTTCGCATCGTGCAGGCGAACCCGGCCATGCTCATCAAAGCGGGCGACAGCCTGTTCACCGCCGCCAACCCGCAGGCAGTGCGCCTCGCCGCCAATCCGGTGGTGCATCCCGGCATGCTGGAGCAATCCAATGCCAATGCCGTCACGGATCTGGTGCGGCTGATCACCGTTTCGCGCGGCTTCGAGATGGCCCAGCGCGCCGTGACCACCCAGGATGAACTGTTGCGGCTGGCCGCCACCGAGGTCGGCAAGGCTTAACCTTTCTAACAGTGTATTATGACGGCTGGACTGCCCGCGCCCGGAGGGCTGTGGCGTCGGCAGGGGCCGTCCTTGACCCCCGACCGATTGACGGGGTTGAGAAACAGGCAAGTGTGCCCCGCCCCTGGCAGCAGGCATAGCATCGCGTCCTGCCAAAGGGAGAAGCACGTCTGCCTTTCTCGGAGGACTCCCATCTATGTTGCGCTCTCTGTTTACCTCAGCGACCGGGCTGGCTGCTCAGCAGCTCAACCTCGACGTCGTCGCCAACAACCTTGCCAACGCCAGCACCGTCGGCTTCAAGCGTAGTCGCGCTGACTTCCAGGATCTGGTCTACCAGAACCTGCGTGAGCCGGGCGCGCAGACCGGCACCAACTCCCAACTCCCGACCGGCTCGCAGGTCGGCCTCGGCGTCTCCACCGGCACCACCGCTGCCCTCTTTACCCAGGGCACCATCCAGAATACCGGCGGCCTCTATGACCTGGCCATTCGCGGCGATGGCTTCTTCAAGGTGCTGCTGCCCGACGGCACGAACGCCTATACACGCGCCGGAAATCTAGCCATTGACGGCACCGGAAAGCTGGTCACGCCGGAGGGGTATCCGCTGCAGCCCGAGATCGTCATTCCGCCTAACGCAGGAACCTCCATCAGCATCAGCGCCGATGGGCAGGTCTCCGTCCGGCTGCCCGGCCAGAGCCAGGCGCAGACGGTCGGCCAGATCCAGTTGACCAGCTTCATCAACCCGGCGGGCCTGCGCGCCCTGGGCGGCAATCTCTTCCAGCCGACCGATGCCTCCGGCCAGCCCACCGACGGCAATCCCGGCTCGCAGGGGCTGGGCACGCTGCTGCATAAGTCCCTCGAAGCCTCCAACGTAGACATCGTGGAGGAGATGGTCCGCATGATCATCCTGCAGCGCGCCTACGATACCAACTCTAAGGTGATCCAGGCTGCCGACGAGATGCTGAACACCACCACCAACATCAAGCGCTAATCTAACTTAATGGATTAGGGAGCCGGGCATGAAAAATGGCCGGCTCGGGACTCCCCGCCGCACGGGGCAAAGGTTCCTGGTATGCGACTTCACTCCACATCGCTTTCCATCATCAGCCTGTTGGCACTGGCCTGTCTGCCGTCGGGCGTTCAGGCCGCTTCTCCTCCGGCGCACGGCGGCAAAACGGCGCCGGCAAAACGCACGGACAGGAGCGCCGCCCGACCCACGGCCGTCGTGCCCGCCGAAGCCGTCGTCACCGTGACCGTGCAGGCCAATGCCGAGGTGGCCGGACGCGCCTTCACGCTCGGAGAGATCGCCGATATAACGGGCGGCGATCAGGAGCTGATAGCGCGGCTGGCGGCGGTCGAGATCGGCGTATCGCCGCTGCCGGGCCTGTCGCGCCTGCTCACTCCCGGAGACATCACTGTGCGCCTGCGGGCCAACCGCCTGGAAAGCAAGCGCGTGGAGGTCCTTGCCCCGCCCTCCATCCGGGTCACGCGCGCCGGGCATGAGGTCTCCGCCGACGAGATTACCCAGGCGGCGATAGCCTCCGCGCAGGCGGCCCTCAAAGACGTTCCGAACCTCGCGCTGGAGCCGGTCCAGACGGAAGACAAGATCACCGTTCCCGCGGGCAGCTTGCGGATACTTGCGGGCGCCTATCACGGCCAACCGGAGACGGGAACCATTTACGTGCCGGTGAGCCTGATGGTCAACGGCAAGCCGGCCCATACGGTGGAGGTAGCCCTGCGCGTGCGCCGCAAAGCGGAGGTGCTAGTGGCGACCCGCACCGTTGAGGCGCACGAGATCCTGGCTGTCGGGGACGTGGCGCTCACGCCGACCGACCTTCCGCCCGGCTTTACCGGGCCGATTACCGAGCTTAAAGAGGCCATCGGCAAACGGGCGAAACGCCGCCTACAGGCCAACGCACCCATCCCGGCTGCGGCCCTGGAGACGCCGCCCGCCATCAGCGCCAACGACAGGATCACCATTGAGTACGTGTTCGGCTCTATCCGCATCACCGCCCCTGCGCTGGCGCGTCAAGCCGGCGGGGTAGGGGAGACCATCCGGGTCTACGCGCTGGATACGCGCAAAGAACTGGACGCCGTGATTGTCAACAGTCGGATGGTGCGCCTCAACGCCAGTTCGGATGGCGACGACCCGGGCGCTGAAGAAACCAGCGCGGACGGTGCCCATACCAATACGGAAGAGACGACGCAACCATAAGCTGGAGGCGCGGGTTTTCGCCTGAGCCCGCGCCGCGCAGGACAGATGCCATGCATATCCTACACCAAACTTCCCAACGTTCTCGCTGCAAGAACCTGATGCTCGGCTGCGCGCTGTTGGCGCTGGTCGCCTCCGCCGGGATGGCCCGCTCCGACTCGCTATTTCCCATCAAGCGGGCCGGCCAGGCCCAGCGCGGCAGCAGCAGCGCCAGTGCCGCCTCGCTCTATAGCGACCCGCGCGCTCACGATGTCGGCGACCCGCTGACGGTCGTCATCTCGGAGGCGACGACCGCCCAGTCCTCCGCCAACACCAAGAGGTCTCAGGACGACAGTGTCAGTGTCAACCAGGGAACCGGCCTGCTCCAGCGGCTCTTTAAGAGCCTGACCCTCTCGGCCAGCAATTCGCGCTCTGCCAACGGCGCCGGGCAGACGACCCGCAGCGGCACCCTGGTAACCACGCTGGCGGTCGTGGTCAAGGAGGTCCTTCCCAACGGCACGCTGCACATCGAGGGCTCGCGCGTGATCGGGATCAACCGCGAGACGCAGCGCGTTACCTTCTCCGGCATCGTGCGCCCGGAAGACATCGGCCCGGACAACACCATCGCCTCTAACCTGGTAGCCGATGTGAGCGTGCGCTATGACGGCAAGGGCATCGTCTCGGATACGCAACGCCCCGGCCTCCTGACGCGCATCTTCCGGTTCCTGTTTCAGTGAGGAGAGGGAAAGGGAGTGAGGGCCTGAACATGGTTGGGCATAGGCTTTGAGGCTAACGATGAAACCACTGCGCTTTGTGATAACGACCGCAATTTTACTGGCAATGGCCGCCGCATATGGAAGGGCGGAGACGCCCTTGGCGGCGGGGGACGTGCCCCTGGCAGGAGTGGAGGGGCTTGCCGCGCCGCCGGCGAAGGCACGTCAGACCAGTGCGCGCCCGAACACGCGCGTTGCTGCCCGGCAGAGGGAGGCGTCCTCCTACGCGCCCGGCTTGGTCCGTATCAAGGACATTGCCGACGTGCAGGGCGTGCGCGGCAACCAGTTGATCGGCTATGGGCTGGTGACCGGCCTGGAAGGAACCGGCGATGGTCAGAGCAGCCTCTTTACCATTCAGACCATCTCCAATATGCTGCGCAAGTTCGGCATCACCGTCTCGCCCGATGCCGTTCGCGTTAAAAACGTGGCCGCCGTCATGGTCACCGCCGACCTGCCCGCCTTCGTCAAGCCCGGCAGCAAGATTGATGTGACCGTCTCCTCATTGGGAGACGCCAAGTCGCTCCAGGGCGGCACGCTGTTGCAGACGCCGCTGCGGGCGGCCAACGGCGAGATCTATGCCGTCGCGCAAGGCCCCCTCTCCATCGGCGGGTTCAACTTCGGCGCCGGCGGCTCCAGCGTCCAGAAAAACCATGTCAACGTGGGACGCATCCCGCACGGCGCCTATGTGGAGCAGGAGGTTCCCACCACGCTCAGCGACGGCAACACCATCCAGATCACGCTGCGTGATCCGGATTTCACCACCGCCAGCCGCATCGCCTCCGCCATTCGCAGGCAGTTGCCGGGTGTCGGCGCGCTCGCCAGCGACGCGGCGACGGTGGCGGTGAGCGTCCCTGCCCAGCAGGCCGACGACCTGATCGGCTTCATCGCCGTCGTCGAAAACGTCAGCGTCACCCCGGACGTGCAGGCGCGCATCGTCGTCAACGAGCGCACGGGAACGGTCGTGATGGGCGGCAACGTGCGCCTGGCGCCCGGAGCCATCGCGCACGGAGCCATCAATATCCGAATCGAGAACACGCCCGTCGTCGTGCCCGCGCCGCCGTTTTCCCGGAACACGCAGCCGCTCGTCGTCCCGTTCAAGAGCACGCAGGTACAGGAGAAGCCCTCTCAACTGGCGCCCGTGCCCGCCACCACGACCGTGGATCAACTGGTGCGCGCCCTTAACACGCTGGGAGTGACGCCCCGCGACCTGATCTCTATCTTGCAGGGAATGCACTCGGCGGGCATGATCGCCGCCGAGATCGAGGTGCAGTGATGACAACCGGCTCGATTGCCAATCCGACCCTACGACCTTCCGGCTCGGAGAGAGCCGACAGCGCGCCCTCCGTATCCGAGGGCGCCCGTCAGCGCGAAAAGCTCAAGAAGGCGTGCCAGGAGTTCGAGGCGGTCTTCGTTGGGATGCTGCTCAAGCAGATGCGCAAATCCATGACCGGCGGCAACGCCCTCTTCGGCAACAGTTCCGAGGCCAAGCTCTATCAGGACATGATGGACGACGCCACCGCTTCCCAGATGAGCAAGACAGGCTCCCTTGGGCTGGCCAACGTTCTCTACAAAACCCTGGAGGCGACTCTACCGCCCGAGATTCCTGCCGGACAGGGAGAGCAGGTAAAGCCCTCGGCTCGGTCCCTTTAAGGGAGGGAGATCATGCCCAGACCAAACACCAATCCCGCCACGCTGCGCCGCCTCTTGCAGCAGGAGCTGACGCTCGGCAAGCAACTGGCGGTCCTGGCCGAGGCGGAGAGCGAAGCCATCATTGGCAACGATATTGGCCGCCTGGAGGAAATTCAGCGCGAGCAGCGCCACTGCCTGGAGCAAATGGCCGCCCTGGAGGCGGCGCGTATGGCCGCTACCCGCGATCTGGCCGGGATGCTCGGGTTGGACGCGGCGCCGACTCTGTCGGGACTGCTGCCCCGCCTGTCTCCTCGGGAGCGGGAGGCGCTGGATCGCTTACGCCGTCACTTGCTGGAGACGCAGGCGCGCCTGGAGGAACTCAACGCGCGGAACCGCCGCCTGCTGGAGAATGCGCTGGAGTACGTGCGCTTCAGCCTGGAACTGCTAACGACCGCCGCGCTTCAGCCGGCCCGCTACGGCACCAACCTGGCCAGCGTCGCCACGCCCGCCTTTTATATAGACAGCAAGGCGTAGAATCGGCCCTTAACGAGGGGTAGGGGCTTTCCCGGACGCACGGAGGCGTCCGGTTATCGTACTCAGGAGACGACAGTACCATGCCATCCACGTTTTTCGGACTTGAGATCGGTCGCCGCGCGCTTCAGACCAGCCAGACGGCCCTGGACGTGATCGGGCAGAACACCTCCAACGTCAATACGCCGGGCTATTCGCGCCAGGTCGTCACGCTGGATGAGACCGATCCCTATACGCCGCCGGATTTCACCCACATCAGACCAGGTGAACTGGGCACCGGCGTCACCATCGCCAGCATCAACCGCATTCGGGACGAGTTTATTGACCGGCGCGTCTATACCGCCAACTCCGACAAGGGCGCGGTGGATAACCTGCGCGACATGCTGGGGCGGATCGAGCAGGCTTTCAACGAGCCGGGAAATACCGGCATCGGCCAACTGATGACCGATTTCTTCAATTCCTTCGCCGATCTCTCGGCCAATCCGGAGAGTGGGGCCGTCCGCTCCACCGTCCGCAATCGTGCCGAGACGCTGGTGGCCGCCATCCACTCCGTCAACACCACGCTCAGCCAGATCAAGCCCGAGATCGAGTCCGAAGTCAAGGTCAAGGTGGACGATGTCAACACGCTGGCAACCCAGATCGCCAATCTCAACAAGCAGATTCACCTGAGCCTGGCCGCCGGCGACCACCCCAACGATTTGATGGATAAGCGCGGGGCGCTGATGGACCAGTTGAGCGGCCTGGTGGACATTCAGGTTACGGATACGCGCAATCCGGACACCGGCAATCCCACCGGCGAAGTTCAGATCAACGTGGGCGGATACGGGCTGGTGCAGGGCAACACGACCAGCCCGCTCCCGGCCACTATCACCACCGCAGGCAACGCGCTGGGGTTGATCACGCCTACAAACGATACCATTCCGCTGCGCGGCGGCCAGCTCTACGGCCTCGTCAAAGCCTCGACGCTGCTCGATGGCTACCAGAGCGACCTGGATACCCTGGTCTCCAATCTGATCTCCACGGTCAATGCCCAGCACCGGGTTGGCTATGGCCTGGACGGGATCAACGGGCGGGATTTCTTTGCCGGCACCAACGCCGCCACCATTGACCTCGGCGTTCCGGTCAAAAATGACCTTAACGCTATTGCCGCCGCCGCGCCGCCCGCGCCGCCCAATCCTTTCGCGCCCGGCAACGGCGATAACGCTCGCACGCTGGCTGCGCTGACCTCCACACCCATCATCAACGGGTTCAGCCTGGATGAGTTCTACAATGCGACGGTGGCGCGGGCCGGCGCAGATGCGCACACCGCCGGCACGGAAGCCGACAGCCAGGAGAAGGTGCTAAACCAGCTCAAGAACCAGCAGGCTTCGGTCTCCGGGGTCTCGCTGGACGAGGAGCTGACGAACATGCTCCAGTTCCAGCGCACCTACCAGGCGGCGGCGCGGGTGATCAATATGATGGATGACGCGCTCAACCGCATCATCAACACCCTGGGCGTTGCAACAGCCGCTTAAGCGAGCCTCTAAGTAGGTCCTTACCCGTCTTTGCAGCGCTCTTTCGCAAGAAGCCTCAGAGAGCGCAAGAACGGAGGAGTGCCGACTTAGCAACTTTACCGTGGCACGAAGGGAGTTCCTATATTCATGTCCATGCGCGTAAGCACCATGCAGATCGCCGAAAGCTCCTTGCTGGGCGTCACGCAAGCCTATTCCCGCTTTGATGAGGCCCAGAGCAAGGTTAATACCGGCAAGCAGGTACAGAAGCCCTCCGACGACCCCTCCGGCGTGGCGCAGACGCTCGGCTTCCGCGAGCGCCTGTCCGAGATAGACCAGTTCGGACGCACGATGGATCAGGCGAGCGGGTTTCTGGCGACCAGCGAGTCGGCCCTGGATAGCGTCAGCTCCCTGCTACGGCAGGCGCGCTCGCTGGCCGTCCAGGGAGCCAACGATAGCCTGAGCATGGAGGCCCGCCAGGCGCTGGCCGGCCAGGTTCAAAACATCCTCACCCAGATCGGCAACATCGGCAATACCAGCTACGGCGCGCGCTATGTGTTCGCCGGGCAGCGCACCACCAAGCCGCCCTTCGCCGCCTCCGGCTCCAGCTTCACCTACAGCGGCGGCTCCGCGGCTACGGGCGATGCCGATATTATTCTGGACATCGGGCGCGGGGAATCCCTGCCCATCAACGTCACCGGCGATAAGGTGTTCACCTCCATCTTTACCACGCTGGGCCAACTGCGCGATAACGTCGCTAACGGCGCCAGCGACCTGGTCTCCCGCAACGATCTGGCGGCGCTGGATGTCGAGATCAACAACGTCCTGACCGTGCGCGCCGATATGGGCGCCAAAACCCAGCGTATTGACCTGACCAAACAGCGCAACGAGCAGGCTAAGGTCAACTTTACCAAGTTCATCTCGAATATCGAGGATGCCGACATTCCGAGCGCTGTGGTGGAACTCCAGACCGCCCAGACGGCCTACCAGGCGGCGCTGCAGTCCACCGCCCGCGCCTTCCAGACTAGCTTGCTCGACTTTGTGAAATGAGATAGATGCCTCATGGCGATAATACTAGACACAAGAAGGATGGCTCCTTCCCTGGACATTGCCTATGTGCAGACGATGAGGGAAGAGGGGACGGCCTGGGAGAAGGCAGTAAGCGCCGCCCGGTCCCAGCAGAGGACACGGCGCGTGCCGACCACACGCTTCGGCGCCCTGGAGGTCGAAGAGGATCTGATTATCCGGCTTCCGGAGGGACTCATCGGGTTCGAGGCGTGTAGGCAGTTCGTCGTCGTGCGCAGCGAGGAGCGCAACGCCTTCCGCTGGCTGCAATCGCTGGACGAGCCGGCGGTGGCGTTTCCGGTGGTCGAGCCCGGCGAGTTCCGGCCCGACTACGCGCCGGTCATCGCCGATTCGGACGCGGAGTTCCTGGAACTGACCGCCGAGACGCCCAAGCTGATCTTTGCGATTGTCACGGTACCCTCCCATAACCCGCGCGCCATGACCGCCAACCTGCTCGGGCCGCTGGTGATTAACGGGCTGACGCGCCGGGGCAAGCAGGTGATCGTCCAGAGCGAGGGCTACACGACACGCCACGTCATCATGGAGGAACTGCTGCGGGCGGCCAGCTTGCAGGCGGGAGCCGGAGCAGGCAACGCCAATGCGTGCGATGCGCCTGCCGGGCAGGAAGGCTAGAAGCCGGCCCGCCTTAGACAAGGCGGGCTGAAAACCTCGTAATTTGCCCTGCAGGCCCGACGCCGTCCTGCCGATAATACGGGCAATCCACAATTCCATACAGGAACATGGAGGTTCGGACCTGG
Source organism: Chthonomonadaceae bacterium (assembly GCA_035650735.1). Classification (GTDB taxonomy): domain Bacteria; phylum Armatimonadota; class Chthonomonadetes; order Chthonomonadales; family Chthonomonadaceae; genus DASRGL01. Next base: position 50,013 of record DASRGZ010000166.1, on the reverse strand, counting down.
CGTTTTGCACGTGACAGACAACCCTGGTTCGCATTCAACTGCCACGGAGGGCCATTGGAATGCTTGTACTAACCCGTAAGCCCGACCAGAGTATCATGGTCGGCAACGAAATAGAGATTACCGTTCTGGAAGTGCGGGGCGAGCAGGTGCGCCTGGGCATTCGCGCGCCCCGCACCGTCGCCGTGCATCGTAAAGAAATTTTCGAGCAGATCCGCTTGGAGAACCAGAAAGCGGCCTCGGCCTCGGCGGAGTCGCTGCCCAACCTGGGCGAGCTGCTCACCCAGCCCACGCCTCCCACCTAAAACACCCTTTCAACAGGATGAACAGGATCTCTCAGGATGTACAGGATGAAGACAAAGGAGACTACGGCTTGAGCAGCGGTTTTGTTGGCTCTACTTTTGGCTTTTAGAAATCCGGGTAGACACTCCCAGCCGTGTGGATCAATCTCACGCAGCCTGCTGCTGAGGAGATAGGTCCACACCGTTGGGAGGGATTACCGAAAATCCGGTTAATCCTGGAAAATCCTGTTCATCCTGTTGAAGTTTTGGCGGTGGTTAAAATTTATAGGGCGGCGATGATGGCGTCGGTTATCTCGCTCGTCTTGGCGGTTCCTCCCAGGTCGGCGGTGAGCGTCTTGCCTTCGCGCAGCACCGCTTCGACCGCATGCTGGACGCGATGGGCGGCGCTATGCTCCCCGAGATGGGCCAGCATCATCCCGGCGGAGAGAATCACAGCGATAGGGTTGGCCAGGTTGCGCCCGGCGATATCCGGGGCCGATCCGTGGACGGCCTCGAACATGGCGATGTCGTTTTCCCCAATGTTGGCCGAAGGCGTCAGGCCCAATCCGCCCACCAGTCCGGCGCAGAGGTCGGAGACAATATCCCCGTACAGATTCTCCATGACCATCACGTCGAACTGTTCGGGCCGCATCACGAGCTGCTGGCAGGTATTGTCCACGATCATCTCGTTATATTCTATCTCCGGGAAATCGCGGTGCGCCCGCCGCATACACTCCAGAAACAGCCCATCCGCCAGCTTCATGATATTGGCCTTATGGACAGCGGTGACTTTCCGACGCCGGTTGCGCGCGGTGTAGAGGAAGGCGAATCGCCCGATCCGTAGGCTGGCCGCCTCCGTGATGATTTTCAGGCTCTCGACGACGCCCGGCACGACGACATGCTCCAGGCCGGAGTAGAGGTCCTCGCTGTTCTCGCGGATCACGACCAGGTCCACGTTCTCAAAGCGCGATTTGACGCCAGTTAAGCTCTTGGCCGGGCGGACGTTGGCATAGAGGTTGAGCCGCTTGCGGAGGGTGACGTTGGCGCTGGAAAACCCGCCGCCGACCGGCGTGGCGATGGGGCCCTTGAGCGCGACCCGGTTTTTAACGATGGAGTTGATTACCTCATCCGGGACGGGCGTACCGTACTTGGTCATCACCTCGCTGCCCGCTTCCATGCGCTCCCATTCGATTTTGACCTTTGTAGCCTCGACGACCTGTACCGCCGCTTCCGTCACCTCCGGCCCGATACCGTCGCCGGGAATCAGCGTAACCGTGTGCATGGTCCGTAATTCTCCATTCCCCCTGGAATGCGGTCTGGTTTCCGCCGCTCCTCTGAAATTATCGGCAGTTCCGGCGCCAGTCTGGGAGGATGGGGCCGGGGATTGCCAGATGTCACTATGCAAGTACCCGCACGTTCTGTACGGTACTGGTTTCCGCGCCCGCCCTGCGCTTTCCTGTTCCATAATTCGGCGGGAGGAGAAGGTTGCTGCTTTTCTCGCCCGGCCTCTTCTTACATAGGGGTTATACAGGGGAATGGAGGATTGCGTTCCCTCGTCCTGTGTTGGCAAGGGTCGGCACAGCAGGGCAAAATCAGGCAAAAAGGGCTTGACGGCGGCAGGCTCAGGCGCTAAAATGAAAATGACATCGTCTGGCCTCGCTCGTCGTAGGATAATACCTCCTTCTCCCTGACCCGAAACACCTATGAGAGGAATTTCGGCCCCTGCGCGCGCTGCCGGAATCCCGATACGCCCGAAAAAGGAAGAAATTTCCATGCCGAATTACCTGTATCATCGGCTGGTGTCAGCCGGGATGCTCTCCCTGATCGCCGTCAGTCTCTCGCTATTTCCCCTGGTTGCGGCGCGCGGGCTAGCGCCTGCGGGGCCGTTTGCGCCGGGGCCAGCCCGCAGCGCGACTCGCGAGGTGATGAACCTGTTCAGCGAAGAGATGCAGCAGGCGCCGTTGAAGCTGAAATGGCACGGCGAGCGGCTGACGGAAGATACCATCTATGCAATTGCGCTCACGGGCCTCTCCTGGGAGCCAGCCTGGGGCAAGGAGCACCTCTTCTCGCTGGCCTGGGGCGACTGCCGCAAGGTGCCGACGCTGGGCAAGCGCAGCGGAAGGAGCTATAGCGCGCTGGTCGGCCAGATACAGAGAGATTACGAGAACCACAATTATCGGCAGGCCGTCAGCCTCGCCTCCGCCAACTTCTCTCTCGACGAGATTGGCTGCGATGTGAATCTCAAGGAGGCGGTCGGCTATAGCCTGTTGGCGATGGGGCAGCCGGAGCGCGCCTTTCCCATTCTGGCCGCGCCGTTTGAGCCGACCCACTCTGTGTTCAACGTGGCCGAGGCCAACCGCAGATTTCGCGAGGCCGCCTTTGAGGCCGCCACCCGCGCGGGCCTCAAAAAAGAGGCGATTGCCTTTGCGCTTTCGCTGCTGCTGGAGCCCGGCCAGGACGCGCCGCACCTGCATCAGCGCGCGCTGCGTTATCTGGAGCAGGAAGGCGTAGATATTGACCGCGTGCTGCTGGGCGTTCTCCAGGCCCCTGACAGGCTGCGCGGGCTGCCCGCCTACGAGTACGCCGCCACCGACCTGCTGGCCTACCGTGCCACGCCGCGCCTGCTGCCGTTCCTGCTGCATCTGGCCAATAGCGACGATGTCTACCTGCGCAGCCGGGCCGTGATCGGATTAGGCATTCTGGCCTATCAGCCCCGTCCGGACGATTCGCCTGCCTGGGCGGACCGGATGGTGCTGCGGCCGCTGCGTGAATACGGTCTCTCGGCCGGCGAGCGTCGGCTGATTGATAGGGAGATCCAGGAAGCTGCCTCCAGCGACAAGTATCGCCTCCGCGCGGCAGCCGCCCTGGCCCTGGGGCTGGTGGGCGAAGAAGAGAGCGTGCCGCTGCTGCAAAAGCTCGCCAAAGATCGCGCCTATGTCCTCTCTACACCCGACGTACTCGGTTCGAGCCGTGCACGGCGCATTCAGTTCCCCGTGCGCATGGCGGCAGCGGCGGCATTGGCGCGCTATGGCCTGACGGTCGATCCCGGCGGCGGCGACCTCTCCGGCAAGGCGCTGGAGCAGGCAAAGCGCGGCGGCAAGGACGAGACCAACGACCGCCGCAACCTGCGCCGCGATGTCGCCAGCCAGATCTACGTGACCCCGCTGGACGTCGCCACCGCCGCGCCCCTCACCGCCACGCGCCGCTAATCCGGGGTGCGATCTGCTGGGAATAGGCCTGAATCTCGATACCGGCAGGTCATCATGCGCGTCCGTCAGCTTCTTGTGTATGCGCTTCTCGGTCTGCTCTGGCTTGCGCTGTTGGCGATACCTGCCGGCGCGCAGCATTCGGCGCAGGCCCCCAGAGATCTCTCGCTCCCAACGGCGCAGCCCAGCGGCAACCCCATTAACGACCGGGTATGGTTTCGGTTTTTCCCGGCGGCCCCGGCTTTTCAGCGGCCAACGCCCGCCGTGATCCTCCTGCACTCCCTAAACGATCAAACCAACGGCCTACAGTATCAGTTTGCGCACTACCTGGTCGGGCAAGGTCTGGCCAGCGCCGTGATGGTGCTGCCCTACCATATGCAGCGCCTCCCGCCGGGAGACAATTCCTTTCGGCATTTCCTGCCGCGCGACACGGATACGGCCGTGCAGGCGTTAAGCCAAAGCGCCTCCGACGTGAGCACGGTGACAAGCTGGCTGGAGCGGCAGCCGGAGGTGGATGCGCGGCGCATCGGCGTAATCGGCATCAGCCTGGGGGCGATTGTGGCGCACCTGGCGATGGGCCAGGACGACCGGCTTACCGCCGGGGTAGCCATCCTCGGGGCCGGAAACCTGGCCCATATCTACCACAATAGCCTGCTCTATCGGTTTTTCCATTCCCGGCTGCCGCGCCTGACGGCCAGGGAGCGGGAGCGCCTGCTGCGCGTGGACCCGATCACCTATGCGGAGAGGAATCGCCCACGCCACGTCTTGATGATCCAGGCCGCGCGGGATTTTATCCTGCCGCCTCGGGATGCCGTGGCGCTCTGGCAGGCGCTGGGCCGTCCGCCGATCCGCTGGCTGGACACCAATCACTATGCGCCCCTGCTGGCGGCAGGCTGCATTGAGAGGGCTTCGGCGGCCTACTTACGCGCCGTATGGAGCCAGGAGCCCGCTCCTGAGAGAAGAGTGCCGGGCATCTATGCTCCGACCCTCAAGCTGGGCCTGCTCATGGGACTCGATTCCAACCTGACTTTCGGCCTGCAATGGCAGGCCCTTACGTTTGCCGCCCGGTCCGACCATATGTCCCTACTCCATGCCGACATCGGCTTAAGCGGGCGTGGGCCGTTTGTTGGCCTGGCCGTCACGCTCACCAGCTTCCTGGATCTCGGGTTGGCGCACCGCCTGAACGGGCGCACCCTGCGTCCTTACCTGTCGCTGCATCTCGTTTTCTGACCCAATCTGTTCTATAGGCAGCCCCAACTCCGATTTAAGATGGAGCTTCGAAAGGCAGCCACGCGTGAAGGCTATGCCATTGCTATTCCCGTATGCTGCGTTTACGCGCCTTTTACGGCTTTTTGTATTAGAAGCCATTATAGATCCGCAGCAGGATTTTGGCCGGCGAGTATGGAATAATACCGGCATGGAACCCGGAGGCTGAGCTGTCTGAAGGGCATGTAAGGGGTTCTAAAGGAGGACCAGTATGGCAAGACAGGGATACCGCGTCCCTCTCTTTCTGGCATTGATGTGCCTTGCCAGCGTCTGCTACGCGGCGCCGGACAAGGTTACCCTGGCCTACAAGGCCAAGGCCGGACAGGTAGCCCGCTATAAGAGCGAAGGCACGATGAGTTTTGAGGCCGGCGGAAACAAGATGACCGGCGAGATCAAAGAGACCGAAAAAGTGACGGTTGCCGAGGTCGCCGCCTCCGGCAACATCACGCTGGAGAGGGAGACGGAGTCCAGCGAAGTTACCTTCAACGGGCAGAGGGCCCCCTCTATGGACTCCGACAAGACCAAGATAACCATGACGATCCGCCCGGACGGTTCCCTGGTTGCCTACAAATCCAGCTCCGGCAAGGAGGAGCAGGATAAGTCCCAGGCGCATCTGTTCGCCGCGACCACGCCCCTGCTGCCCGATAAGCCGGTGGGCGTGGGAGACAAATGGAGCCGCGATCTCAAGTCCGACTCCGACCTGGGGATTAAGGCGGCCCACGCCGATTACGAAGTGCTCGGCTTTGAAACGCTCAGCGGCGTGGAGACGGTCAAAATCAAGGTCACCTATCAGGATTCGGAAGCGCCGAAGATGGGCGTGACCGGCACCTGGTGGCTGGAGAAGACATCCGGCGATGAAGTGGCCGCCGACTACGAGATCGAGAACTTCACGTTTGGCGAGGAGTCGGGCGGCCCGAGCGCTAGCTTCAAGGTCCATGAGGAGCGCATCAGCGGCGGCCTGCTGGACGGCAAAGGGGTCGAGGCCAAGCCCGGCGCCAAGTCGGAGTCCAAGACCGAGACGAAGCCCGAGCCGAAAAAAGAGAAGACGATTGACGACATCGTCAAAGACTATGAGAAGCTGCCCGGCCTCTTCACCCTCTACCGCAAGAAAGAGGGAGACCGGGAGACTATCTACCTGGAGATCAAAGAGGATCAGCTGGATACGCTGATGATGTTAGAGGCCACCGCTAGCACGGGAACCGGCAGCATGTTTACGGTGGTGGCGGGCGATCCGCTCAACGACATCGTCTTTAAGTTCTCCAAAAACGGCAACAACCAGATTCTGATGGTGACGCCCAACATCGCGTTCCGGGCGGCGGAGAAGACGCCACTGGCGCGCGCCGTGCGCCGCTCCTTTGCCGATGGCTACCTGGAGGCGTTCAAAATCGAGGCCAAGCAGCCGGAGCGCAAGAGTCTGCTCATCAACATCAGCGACCTATTCAAGAGCGATATCGCCCAGATCGGCATGCGGCTGGGTGGCGGAGGCGGCATCTTCAGCATGATGGGCCGGGGAGGCGGCTACTCGGTGGATCGGGAAAAGACCTATCTCGCCCAGCTTAAGAACTTCCCGGATAACATGGTGGTCGAGACGGCCTACCACTTTACCGGCGGCGGAGGCCGCATGGGCGGTTTCTCTCTGGGCGCGGAGACGCTGGCCGATCCGCGCAGCATCCCGCTCAACGTCTACTTCAACCTCTTTCCGCTGCCGGAGAACGGATATCGGCCTCGCCTGGCCGACCCGCGCGTGGGCTACTTCACGACCGACGTGATGGATTTCAGCGACGACTCGCAGGACGAGCCAATCGTGCGCTACGTCCTGCGCTGGCCGATGGAGAAAGCCGACCCCAAGGCCGCGCTCTCCCCGCCCAAGAAGCCCATCGTCTTCTGGCTGGACAACGCCATCCCGCTGGAGTACCGCGACGCCGTGCGCGACGGCATTCTGTTCTGGAACAAGGCGTTTGAGAAGGTCGGCATCAAGGATGCCATCGTGGTCAAGCAGATGCCGGACAATGCGGACTGGGACCATGCGGATATGCGCTACAACACTATCCGCTGGGTGACTTCGCCGGAGGGCGGCTATGCGGTGGCGCTGTTCCGCGCCAATCCGCTGACCGGCCAGATTCTCAACGCTAATATCACCGTGGACGCCAACCTGCCCCGCGCTATCAAGCTGGAGCGCAAGCATGTGGTGGACCCGGCGTCCTACTTCCAGGAGGCCGAAGCCGATCCGAAGAAGATAGACCCGCGCCGCTGCGACATGGCCGCTGAGGCGATGGAGCAGGCCTGGTTTGGCGATATGGCGCTCAAATTCCTGACGCCCGCCGAGGCTAAGCTGGACGAGAAAGCCTATATCCAGGCGTTCCTGCGCTACGTCGTCTCCCATGAGATGGGGCACGTCCTGGGCTTGCGGCATAACTTCATCGCCAGCACCTGCCTCAGCATGGAGGACCTTCAGGACGAGAAGCGCATCGCGGAAGAGGGCACGTCCGCCTCGGTGATGGACTACGTCGCGTTCAACCTCGGCGCGATCAAGCATCCGGGCGTGGACTACTGGTCGCCCACCATCGGCCCCTACGACATCTGGGCCATTCAGTACGGGTATACGCCGGTGGAGGCCCGGACGCCGGAGGGCGAGCTGTACCAGCTCCATGTCATCGCCTCCCGCAGCAGCCTGCCGGGGCACGCCTACGAGACGGACGAGAACGCCGATATGTTTGACCCGGCGGTGGCCCGCTGGGACATCGGCCGCGAACCGCTGGCCTACTGGACGCGCAGCCTCCAGGTGAGCCGTTTTCTACTGTTCCACCTGGGCGAGCGCGTGCCCAAGCAGGGCGAGAGCTATTGGGAGTTCACCCGCGACTTTAATAGGCTGCTCGGCATGTATGCCCGCTCGGCGGCCGTTGCCAGCCGCTATATCGGCGGACAGCACATCAGCCGCAACCATCGAGGCGACCCCGGCGAGAAGCCGGTCCTGTCCTCGATACCGGCGGCGCAGCAGAAGCAGGCGCTAGAGCTGCTGACCACCTATATCTTCTCGGAGAACGCCTTCGCGTTCCCGCCGAGCTACTATGGAAAGCTGACCACTCATCCGTTCGATGGCTATGAGCTCGCCGGCTTCCCGATCCGCGATACGCTGGCGGGCATCCAGCGTGCCGCGCTGCAAAGACTCTTCAGCCCTCTCGTTCTCAGCCGCATTGTCAACAACGAGTTCAAGGCGGGCGAAACGTCAAAGGCGCTGACCCTGCCGACGCTGTACCGCATGGTGGGCGGCGCGGTATGGTCGGAGCTGGATACGCGCAAGGACATCAGCTCCCTGCGCCGCCAGCTGCAGCGCGTCTATCTGGATACGCTGATTGATATGGTGGTCAACCCCGGTTCCCCCGCGCCGGAGGATGCCCGGATGCTGGCCTGGGACCAGCTGCGCCAGTTGCGGACGAAGCTGGCCTCCGCAAAGCAGGCCCCGCATGACGAGTACACACGGGTGCATCTTGAGGAGGCGCTGATGCAGGTCAACCGCGCTCTGGAGGCGCGCCAGGTGATCGGCGGCGCGTCCTCCTCCCAGGGCATGAGCCTCCTTCAGATGCTCCTGGGAGGGGCCAAGCAGCAGCCCGCCGACAAGTAGGAGCGTTCCGGCTCCTACTCCCGGAAGATCTCACCCCCTTCCCCTCTCCTTCTAAAGGAGAGGGGAGCAGCCCTCACCCCCTGTCCCCTCTCCCGACGCTGCGGGAGAGGGGCCGGGGGTGAGGGCTGCTTAGCCGGGGGTTAGGTAAAACGCGAGGGAAGGGAGCTGGTTGGTTAGAGGATGCCAAATTGCGCGAATGCTTCGGAGGCGCTCATGCCCGCTTCCAGGGCCTGCTGTACCCGTTTTTCGCCGCGCACTTTCTCCAGTGCGCCCATAAAGGTCTCCTCTACGGCCGTCTGCGGCACGACACAGACGCCGTCTATATCCCCGAAGATGAGATCGCCGGGACTGATCCGCACGCCTTCAATTTCGACGGCAACCCGAAAGTCGATCACTTTGCCGCGCCAACTCTGATCCTGGGCGTAGCGGCCATGAGCGAATGTAGGGAACCCCAGGCGCAGGATGCCCCGCGTATCGCGTGTGTAGCCGTCGAGGACGGCCCCGGCTGCGCCCAGCTTCAGGGCGCGGGTGCTCATCAGCTCGCCCCAGAGTGCGTAGCGTGGCGATCCGCCAGCGCAGAGATAGACCTCACCAGGCTTCAGGTCGTCCAGCGCCTCTAACATCAGGCCGAAGGGACGCTCCATCACGGGATTGTCGGCGGCGTCATGCCGCTCGACGAACACATCGGCGACGAGGACGGGCATCGCGCGCCCAATGACGACCATATCCTCGTGCAACGGCCGGATGCGCGGCGGCAGGAACTGGCGCAACAGCCCCAGCCGATCCATCACGTCCCCGACCACCGCCGTGAACAGTTCCCGCCGGGCCAGGTCAAACAACTCCGCGTCCGAAGTCCATAGGGGCATGAGCATCCTCCAACAACCTCCCGCTCTCCAGCGGGGGTATGGCAGCGGCGCTCATAGGGACCTCCGAAATTCTTGTTTCTTTCAATTCCACGCCGGTTCGATTAAAGGCTCCCTGATTTGCGCCGAAGCATGGGCTATATGCGACGCCGTTCCGAGCTTTTCCTGCCACCACGGGAACTGCTGACTTTCGCCAGTCTGACGTTCTCGGCTATATGCGACACCGTTCCGAGCTTTTCCTGCCACTGCCTGAAGGCCGGGCGGCCCTTCCGTTTTCTTTCCGGGCGGCTAAAGCCGCTGCAACAACGGCACCAAGTCGCCCTACGGCGACTTACCTAACCTCCCCGGCTCCCTTCCCTACAAGGGAAGGGAGGGACCCAGCTTCTCTCCTCTCCTCTACTTGCGAAGGAGAGGGGAGAAAAGAGTCGGCGAAGGCCGACTTCGTGCCTTGGTTGCCGCGAATTCATTCGCCCGCAACCCGCTCGGCGCGTACCTGGAGGAGGGAGGCTTCCAGAAGTTTGTAGGCGCCGTCCGGGCCGTGAGCAATCCACCAGGCAGCGTCAGCTTGATTGCGCAGCCGTTGCAGCGCGGCCTCCACCTCGCCAATGGCCGGCGGTGGATGCGGAGCGGGCAGCTCAAAAAGTCGCTCCTCGGCGCGCAGGGCGGATACGAGATCGTCCGCTCTCATTAATATCTGCGTGCGAATGGACTCAGCTTGCGCGATCTGTTCGGCTGACCCGGACAGGGCAGGCAGTCCGGCCTGCGTAATGTTCTCTTGCGTGGTCGTGGGCAGGTTATCTCCTGATTGTTGCGCTGGCATGGCTCTCCGTCTCTCCTGACGCCTGCCGGAAACGTCGCGACGACCCGGCAGGCGCGCATACGGTGGTCTGTGCTGGTGGGATCGTCTGAGACGGCTGATGGTTCCATAAGGTGGAAACAGGCGCGCCCCAACGCTGGTGCGCTCTGACGCTTCTGCGGGTTGGCCCTGGATTGCCTCCGACAAGGAGGGCTGTGCCTCTATTCCTGCGGGAGAATGGGGGCAGTGGGCAACGGACAGTGGCCAGTGAGCAGGGCACTGCGCCTGCATTTTTGCGGGAAAATGGCCGATAATGGCGGCGAATGCGAGTATTCTGAAAGAAGGGGCCGGTTTGCCGAAGCTTTCCGGGCTCAGGAGGAGGTGCAGAGAGGTGTCAGCGGCCCAACCGACAACAGAAACGCGCGGCGCGGTCTCCACGTCCTGGATTGGCTACGTCGCGCCTATTGCAGTCTTCCTTATCATGACGGCGGGGCTGGAAGCCTATTTTCCAAAATACTACGTCTGGCTGTATATCCTGAAAGTGGTTTTGGTCAGCGCGACGCTGGTGGCGTTTCGCACGACCTGGAGGGATATCCGGTTTGAGCCGCGCGTCCTGGTTCCGGCGGTGCTCGTGGGGGCGGTGGTTTTTGTCGAGTGGATACTGGTGGATAAGATCACGCCGCGGCTGGCGATCCTGGGCGGGCGTGCGGCCTTCGACCCGTTCGCTACCCTCCACGAGTCGGCACTGCGCGGGCTGTTCCTTGCATTTCGATTCTTCGGCCTGGTTCTCATGGTGCCAGTCATGGAGGAGCTCTTCTGGCGCTCGTTCCTGCTGCGCTACTTCACCAATGAAAACTGGGCGGCATTGCCCATCGGGGAGTTTAGCAGGACGGCGTTTGCGATGGTGGCCGTTGCCTTCGGATTGGCCCATCCGGAATGGCTGGCCGCAATCTTCTGCGCGGTCGCTTATGGCCTGTTGCTGCGGCAAACTCGCAGTCTCCTTGCCTGCGTCGTTGCCCACGCAACCACGAATCTGGCTCTCGGCATCTATGTTCTTTTAACGCGCCAGTGGCACTTCTGGTAGCCTGGAACGGGAAGATCTCTACCCTAGAAGACCTCACCCCCGGCCCCTCTCCTTCCGAAGGAGAGGGGAGAGTCAGCGTTGGCTTCTGCTCCCCCTTCTCCCTAGCAGGGAAAAGGGCCGGGAATGAGGGTAGAACAAGACCTCTCCTCTCCCCTCTCCTGCGGAAGGAGAGGGGAACCGGGACAGTCTGAGGGAGCGCTTCAGGAAGCTGCCGGAGCGGAGGCGGCCAACTCCGGCGCGGGCGTGCACTGACGGCGCGGGTGGATATGGAAGGTCATGCCATCGTAACCGGCCTGGATTCCGTGCGGATTGAGAGTCGCTTCCAATTCCTCATGCATCAGACCGCCCAGGTGCGAAAAATGAGTCGTCACGACCGGACTATCGGGATGGAGCGAGCCTGATTCAATCAGCTTCTGGCGCATCTGAATGACCTCCGGAATGCACATATGGGCCATATAGCCGCCTTCCACCGGCCCTTTGGCGCATTCGGCCACCACGCCATCCAAATGCACGCCCTGGAGAAATTCCCAGGTTGGCTCCTCGTACCAGCCGGTATCGCTGGCATAGAGCAGCGACGCTCCCTCTCTATCCTCAATGACATAGTTAAAGCAGGTCAGCGCCTTGTCATGCTGGGCCATGATCGGCGTCACACGGTAGTTGCCGATCTGAACCGACTGCCAGGGCTGCAAGGTTGTGAGCGTGATCGGCACACGATTGAGATCCAGGCCGCTCTCCAGGCGGTGAATAACCTCCCGTGGACCATAGACAGGCAGCGGTTCCAGAATAGGCGACGGTACGAAATAGTCGCTCATATATTGGAACTCGGGCGGGCTGAAATGATCGTCGTGGGCATGTGTGAAAAGCACCGAGGTAAGGCAGCGCAGATCGAGATTGAATTGAATTACGTGATGGAGCGTGTCCGGAGGAAAATCTATTTTGAAGCCCTCATCAATGAGTGCGGATGAACGTGTTCGAATATTCTTTCCACCCAGCCGGCGCGCTTTGCCGCAAGCCTCGCACCGACAAAACAAGCCGGGCCACCCCTCGGCGCTCGAGGTGCCTAACAGCGTGACCTTCATCTATGTCTCCCCCATATTAAAGAACGAACCGAGCGCTATGAGCGCTTCCGGTTGCGAGGTAGGTTCCCCATAACCGCATTATAGGCAGTCGGCAGTCCAGGTTCAAGTCAAATTTTTCACACGTTTGCTGTTAATTTCTTCACAGTCGGGCACTTTTGTACGCCTCTCAAGGTCGGGGGGAGACAGAGAAGGCGTTGTTACTGATCCGCGCCTTAGAATCTAAAGTTTGCGTGCCGAACTTGGTTCAAGCACACGGGTTGTCTTTAGAAATCAATGTTCCGATCAGTAAATGTAGTCCGCAGGCGCCGCCAGGGGCGTTTGCTTGTTGCCTCTGTCGCCGGACCTGAGAAGCCTGTTAACGATTGGTGTCTTTACCGATTTCCGAGTATTCGTTGCTACGAGAGAGCTCGGATTCATCGGGGGCGCCGTAGGCCGCCCTGGGTAGAACGAGGCGGGTATGCCTCTGATTGACCGCCCTGCTGCATTAAATTGCGATCCGGCTGCATACTAATATCAAGTCCGAGGGAATACTTATCGTATGGCTACCTCAAGGTGCAGCGCATATGGGAAGAAATTCACCGGATTGGATATAAGAGCGTCTAACACAACCGTTCTCCCTCTCCCTGCAAGGGAGAGGGCCGGGGTGAGGGGAGAGCCTTATAGCCAAGTTGTGTTAGGGACTCTAAGGCGGTCTTCTATGGCCTGCATCTGCGTTTGCATCAAGGTCAACTTCGCGAGGATGCTAGCTTCAAATTCCGAGGGACGTTGAGCCTCTGTCTGCTGGAGCGGCAAGTTCTGAATCCGCTTTGAGGCATCCAGGACTTCCAGGCCGACCGGCTGACCGTTCTCGTCGAAATCCATAATGACGCCGGGTTCTTGCTCGTCACTCTCTTCGATACGGGCCTCACTCCAGCGGATACACAGGGCATCCACTAAGGGATCATAAGTTACTTTCATTGGCTGGCTCCAATATTTGGCGATCTTGGTCGTTACATAGATGCTAACGACGATAACAGGAGTCACGGAATCTACTGCTACCACGCGCAACAGGAAGGTTTTGCCACTACTGCGAGTAATCCTCGATGGATAAATGCGCCTTCCTCCTTCTCCAGAGACGATCTGCTGAGGATGCTGGAGAACCCCATCTACCTCTTGGGCCAAAATCCCGCGATTAAGCATCTGCTGCTGTGCATGGGGCGACAGGACATATTTCATTTATCCGTTTCCAACGGCAGTCAGGCTTCCTCTCTATGATACACCTATATCGCTCGCCTGAGCAGCGCGCTCACGGGCAGCACGGGCGCGCTCCTCGCGGGGAGTCTGCTTCTGGTCATTCCAGTAGAAGACGCGCGGCTCCTTGCGCGGCGTGGCGGGGAGCCCAAAGCCCAGGATATAGGCGCGGCGCGGGATGTCGGAGCGGTTCGGCCCGGTGTAGTGGAGGGTGCGGTTGTGGTGGATGGTCGCGCCGCCGGGCGGCAGCGGGCAGGCGACGGCGGCGGAGGTATTCGCGTTATCCACCTCCAGGCCGTGAATGCGCGGGTCGTTATTGATGCAATGATGAGGCATGACCTCCAGCTTGTGGCTGCGCGGCACAAACCACATACACCCGTTTTCCACCGTCGCTTCCTGCAAGGGAATCCAGATGCTCATGGAGTTGTACTGCATCGCCGGGTTCCAGTAGGCTTCGTCCTGGTGCCAGGGCGTCTCCGCGCCATAGCGGGCCGGCTTGAAAATGGCGTGTTCGCCCTGGAACTTGCACTCCGGGCCGAGCAGCTGCTGCGCGATGGCGAGGGCGTTGACGCGGTACAGGCCCTCCTTGAGCTCGGGCGCATACTTGGCCGGGTTGAGTATCTGCGGCAGGACGGCCTCTTTCCCCTCTTCATCCGGGCCGCCCAGGTCGAACTGGTTGCCCTCCTCGCGCCCAGCACGCTCGGCAAACAGGCGGTCGTAGATCCCGCGCAGCCAGGCGACCTCTTCCTGCGTGGTAAGGGCCTCTATCGCCAAATAGCCCTCGCGATGATAGAAGTCAATCTGTTCCTGTGTCAACGTTACGGTAGGGGTAAGCGTGCTCATCATTATTTCCCTGTTGTTTTCCATAGCCCCAGGGGCCTTCAGTTTTCCTTTACCGAGAACTGAATGGCCCTGCCATAGCCCATGTGGAGGCCGGCTTTACTCGCCCTCATTCGCGCTCCTTTGCGGCTCATTCGATCTTCGGGCGGCGTCCCAGATGGATTCAAAGTTATCGCGCGGCTGCCAGCCGAGAATGTCTTTGGCCCTTTGGTTGGAGAACCGACCGTGCGGCAGGTCCGCCGTGATGTTCATGACCTCATAGGGCGAGGGCAGGGAGGGGACTTCCAGCGCGCGGCGAATGGCCCGCGCCGAATCCTGCCAGGAGACAGCGAACGAGTTCACCCAGCGGTCCATTTCCGGGTTGACAAACTGGCAATAGAGCAGGACAGGCACCTCCATAGCATAATAATCCGCGAAGACCCGGCAGATCTCCTGCCCCAGAAACTTGGTGTGTGCGTAGAGGTCGCGGCCCGGGCGCGGCGGCACATCGCCTGGAATATCGTAGTCCCACCAGTAGCCGATGCCGCCCGAAGCCGACGCCATTAGCGGGCCGGTATGCACCACACGGCGAATACCGTGCGCGGCGGCAGCACGCACGATGTTGTAGGCGCCCAGCATATTGACCAGAAATGCCTCCACCGGGTCCTCACGCAATACCGTGCAGTTGATGACGGCATCCATGCCCTCACAGGCCGCCATGACCTGTTCCAGGTCGCGCACATCCACTTCCCGGTACTCATGCGGCGGGCCAAGCGGCGTCGGCAGCGGCGCGTTCGGTGACTGGCGGTTCTCCTCGGCAGTGATCTGGGCGAGGGGGCGCAGATCGGTCCGCCGCAGCGTATACGAGGTCTGTAGCTCCTGGGCGACCGCCGCCGCCACCGGGCCGCCCGCGCCGAAAAGGACGACCTTATGGATCGGGCGCGAGGGAATGGGGTGGGGCGGGGCCAACACCTCCGGCCAGGGGCGCGTATCCGGGGCAGGCGCTTCGGCATGGCGTGCCTGCTCCGCAAAATCGTGCACCGGCTGATAGCCAAAGCCAGTCCTGGCCGCTTCAGCCCACTTTGGCGCGCGTGCCCGCCGTGACGTGATATGGAAGATGCTCCAGCCCTGCCGCCGCCAGTCCTCCTCCGGCTCAAAGGCCAGGGCGCTGCGAATGCTCGCCACGGCGTCGTCACTATGCAGCCAGCGTGGGTCGTAGGGCAACAAGGAAGCCTCGGCGTCATCCACCAGCCGCCCAAAACGCAGGCAGAGGGCACGGGCATTCGGTGCCGTGCGCACGCACTCACGCACGGAGAGTTCCGTCAGCCACGGGACGAGCTGATCCACGCGAGGCTCCGGGCGGGGACGCCAGCTCTCATTGACCTTCCAGTTGGCGGGCAGCCTGGCGAACAGGTCAAGCGTACTGCCCAGGATAAAGCGCCTAACGCCGGCATCCAGGGCGGCGGTCATCAGGGTGTAGGTGCCGCGCGTGGAATAGTCCAGCGCCGTCCGCTCCTCCGTCTGGGGCAGGCTGATAGGCGCCAGGTGCAGCACCGCGTCCACGCCCTCCAGGGCAGTAGTGACAAAATCCCGGTCGCGCAGGTCGCCTTCGCGGCTCTCCGCGCCCTCCGGCAGCGGGTCGGAAAAACGGGTATCAACGATGCGAAGGGATGTCGTCTCGGCGAGCGCGGCGACGATAGCGCGGGCAAGGCGGCTGTTGCCGCCGGTAATCAGCAGGGGCATCAGTACCTAATCTCGCTTTAGATTGGGATGAACGCAGCACCGCCGGAGAACGTGGACGGACCCCAATTCTAGGAGAGAGGAGAAGTCAGGTTCTCCCCTCATCCCCGGCCCTTCTCCCTCCAAGGGAGAAGGGGGAAGAGAAACCGGGTGAAGCCTCTCCTGCCAGGGGAGACATAGCCGAACGGCACTGCGGTTTGCTATGGTAGCGTGTTTGGAGGGCGCAAGTCAAGCCCTCGCAAACTATGCCAGGCCATTCAACCGGGTGATGCGCTTCCATAAAGGCGTGTCTATCGCGAGGCAGGAAAGATGGATAAGTTACAGTGGATACATTCTTCAGGTACAATGACGAAGCCGAGATCGCTCATACTGGCAGTTTAGTTTAACAGGCGTCGCAGGGAGAGTAGATGTCTATGGAAGAGGCACGGCAGGAACCGACGACTGAACGCCCGGAAGTGCTCGTGGTGGAGGATGATCTGTTTTTTGCGGTGCGTATCGAGACGGTGCTGAAGCGGCTGGGGTATGCGGTGCGCGTCGTCGGCACGGGCGAGGAGGCCGTCAGGCAGGCATCACAGCGCCCGCCCGCGTTGGTCATCCTCAACTACGGGCGGGCGCATCTGGAACCCGATGTCGTGGTCAGGAAGCTCAAAGCGCTGCCGCATCCCGCGCCGGTGCTGGGGTTTCTCTCGCACAAGCTGCTGCCGCAGGCGCGTCCGAACGCGAAGGCCGCTGGCGTGGACTTGCTGGTAGCGAACTCCGCCCTCTCGCTGCGGCTGCCGCAACTGGCCGCCAGGCTGGCTCCACTGGATGGTTCGCCGGCCCGTGTGGAGGAAGCGGCAGAGCTTGCCGAAGACGCGGGGGAGGCTTAGATAAGCGCGCCGAACGGCGTCACTGCCGGGACCAGGACACGGGCAGTCCCGCCGGAAGCTCTCTGCCCGCAGCCTCCCATTAATCTCGACTGTCCTCGACAGCGCTCTCCTGAAGGGACTCGCCAACGCCCAGGCGCTGCGGCACTTCCGTAGCCGATTGCGTGCCGCTGAGGTTAGTCGGGCCGATGTCCGTGCCGCCGGGGTCGGTGGATTCTTCGACGCCTATTTCCTCGCGGCCCGCCGCGCCGGAGGCATCTGCACCTCGGCGGGCACTCTGTTTCTGGCTGCCGCTGGCAACGCCTTCTACCGACCCGCCCTCATCCACAATGGGAGCCTCTATGTTCACCTTCTCATCCAGCACGGACTCCTGCGATTGATTCCTCGGCGCATGACCCTGGTTCCGGGCATCAGCACGTACGTCTTGATCCGCCATGATCGTCTCCTCTCCTGCTTTCTTCCAAGAGGGCTTATCGCATAGATTGGGATTACCTGTCTTAAGGCCCTGACAGTTTTACCTATACGACAGGGTGTTCCGTGGGTTGCCATGCTGAGGTTGCACTCCGGGGTAAGCAAAGAGGAGAATTTAGGGGCCGATCCTGGGACGGATTTCCATCTGTAACGAGAGGAGTACCGACCTAACCCCCCGGCCCCCTTCCCTGATGCGCTCACTACGTTCGCAGGGAAGGGGGGGACCCGGCTTCTGTTCCCCCTTCTCCCTTGCAGGGAGAAGGGCCGGGGAGGAGGGTAGAGGCTGGAATACGGAACAACCTGGGAGTGAGGGCTTCTCCTCTCCTTGAGAAGGAGAGGGGTGGCCGCAGGCCGGGGTGAGGTCTAATGAAACACGAAGTTGAGCGCCAGCACGGCGCCAATGACTTCCCCGGCAATAACCAGGCTGGCAAACTGCTGCGTGGCGAGCGCCAGCGCCTGCTCTTCCAGAACGCTTGTAAATTGTTCCAGCGAGGAGCCAAGATTGCCACTGGTTTCGCCGGTCGCGATGATGTTGAGCAGGTACGGGGGCAGCAGTTGGGTTTCCGCCAGGCTCGCAGAGAGCGATTCGCCCCACTGCGTCCTCACCGCCGCCTTGCGCAGGGCGCGCTCATAGCAGGCGTTCAGTGCGCTGCGGGAGGAGATCTCCAGCGCGGTCGAGATCGGCACGCCGCTGTGCCAGAGGGTGGCAAAGGAGCGCGCCCACCGCGCCGCCGCCAGGTTGCGCAACACGGGGCCAATCTGCGGCACGGCCAGCTTGAGTGTATCCACCACGTACCGCAGCGGCTCCCATTGGAAAGCAAGGCGCACGATCAGCCGACCTGCCAGATAGAGGCAGGTAAGTTGGAGCAGGGTCACGAGCGCCTGCTGCAAGAGGGCGGGGAATGTCGGAGCGAACCCGTGCGCGACCACGTCCAATGTGATGATCACGATGATCAGCCTGGGCTCGAACGCACTGTACCGGATGCGCCGCTCTATGCTGGCGAAGCGATCAAAGGTGTGGGCCAGCCTTCTGGCCGCCGCATCCAGCGTGCCGGAAGCCTCGCCCACTTCCAGCACCGCCAACACGATCTCCGGCAGGCGCCGTTTCCAGGGCGCAAGCGCCCGCGATAGCGGCACGCCAGCGGCAACCGGCCCGGCGATCTCTGCGCAGATAGCCTGTAGTTCCGGGCCCACCGTGAGCGCCGCCCGCCCCAGCGCCTCCGGTATGGACATTCCGGACGAGAGCAGGGTGGAAAGGTGGTCGAAGAAGCGTCCTAGCTCTTGTGCGGGAATGGGATCTCCCAGCAAAGCGCGCAGACGCCCTACCACCTGACTCCGGAGGTTGGGTTGTGCTGTCGGCATGGCAGCGGCCATAGGCTTCTATCGCCATTGGAAGAGAGGCGAGGCCAGCAGCAGACCCGCCACCTCGGCCACAACGGTTTTATCCGGCACGGACGCGCGCCGCGCCCGCGCGATATGCTGACGCACCTGTTCGCGAACCGGGCCAATCACCGGCGCGTCGTGCGCGCGGGCGAAAATGGTTTCGATGAGCGCGTTGAGAATGTCGTTGTCGCTGTGGGCGTGCGCGGCAGCCAGCGGCGCATTCAGGTCTACGGTCGTGCCCTCAATGGCGTTGGAGGCCAGGGCCAGCGCGAAGTTCCAGCGGGGCAGCAGCGAGCCGGTCCATGCCGACGGTTTGCTCGGGAAGCCGTCGGGCATCGGCCACTGATAAAGCGGCTGGCCCATCGCCGCCAGATGCTGCTGGAGGTTCACGCCGCCGTCGGTGTCCGCTGCCAGCGCACGCAGCGCCGAGACGCACGTCTCCAGCGGGCGCTTCAAGAGGGGCTTATTGGCCTGCGGCGCCAGCAGCGCGTCCAGCAGGATCGGGCGGAGTGTGGCGCGGAGATCGCTATGGTTCTTGAGATAGGCGCGCGCTGCCCGCGCGACGACCGCCTCCGGTGCCTGCCCGAGAAAGTGGCGGCAGAGCTTGCGGCTCACGAATCGCGCTGTCGTCGGGTGTTGCGCCAGGTGTTCCAGCACCCTCTCCGCATCTTTGCGTCCCCCTCCCGCCGCAATGGTCAAGTTCAGGAAGGGAATAAACTTGGCGCCGTCATCGTGGCGTGCCGCGTCGTAGGTGAACTGGCCCCGGTTAAAGCCCTCCGTGATCGTCCAGCCGGTGAAGCAGCGGGCGACCTCCTGAATATCTCTCTGCGTGTAGCCGCTGCGGACGCCCAGCGTGTGCAGCTCCAGCAGCTCGCGGGCGTAGTTCTCATTGGGAACGCCGCGCCGGTTCTGCTGGTTGTCCAGGTAGGCCAGCATGGCCGGGCTGTGCGCCGAGGCGAAGAGCAGATCACGGAACGTGCCCAGGATGTGGGGCCGCAGGGCATGCTCGGTATCGGTGGGGATTAGGACGCGCCCGTCGCCTTTGAGCGCATAGATGTTGAAATGGTTGGTCCAGAAATCGGCCAGCGACTCGCGCAGTTGGTGGCGGCTGTAGACGGCGCGCAGGAGAGCGGCCTGCTGGGTCTCGGTCAGAAGCTGCACGTCCGCCATGCTATAGAGCACGTCGGGCGCATCCTGCTCGTCCTGCTGGGTCTCCAGGGCGTTGACGCGCCAGGCAACCGCCGGGTCTTCCTCCAGCCTGTCTGCCAGCTGCTCCTCGATATAGTGCGCCGCGCCGATGGAGACAACGCGCCCCACCTCGCCGGGACGGGGGCCGAACCCCACGCGGTTCAGGACGTGAACGGCCTGCGCGACCGCGCCGGCATCGCGCGGCAGCGGCGGGAAGTGGGCCGGAGTCGGGCCGGTAAGGCGCCGCGCCTGCTCCTGCACCGTATTGCATCCCGCCCCGCCGAGCAGCACGGCTCCCGTGCCGATACCGGCCAGCGCGCCCCGCTGCAAAAAGGCGCGGCGGGACAGCGCCGGGCCAGTAGACGGCTCAGAGCGCCGTTGCGGGCCGTTTATTGGCCCGGCATTCCTGCGCGGTTCCATCTTAAGCCGCTCCCTGTCCTTCCAGCGGCGGGGTCGTCGCCAGCGGCGTCACGGGCACGGGCCGTTTTGGCCACAGCGCGGCGGCTCCGGCGCCGAGCGCGCACAGGGTCGTCAGCGGCGCGAACAGGAACCAGCCCAGGTACGGGAAGAACAGCGCCGCGCTATAGACCAGGCTGCCGCGCACCAGCAGGCCGAAGGAGGTCTTGGCTCCCGACATCTCCCCGATGCGGTCGCCCATCAATTGGGCCAGCCCCGCCGCTCCGACAGACAGCACCGCGCCCAACCCCAGGAGCAGAAGCCCGGCCATCAGCTTCACCAGCGGGTTGGGAGCGCCGAGAATTCGAATGCCGAGCAGAAAGAGCAGAAACAGGCCCACGCCGCTCAGCAGGCAGCGTTTCGGCGCCAATTCCAGGGAGCGCGCCGCTTTCTCCGTCTGAACGGGCAGCGTGAGGGAGACTGCCAGCAGCAGTCCCGCCCACGATAACGCCAATGCCACGACGGCGGCCACAACCGCCTGCACCTGTGCCAGTGTCATCCGTCCTAATCCTCCCCTATCCCTCCACGTTGAGCGTGCCGGCACGGCGGCCTTCTAACGGGCAGCTCTGCCGCGCCGTAACATCTAGATACTCCGCACTACGGCTCTGGAAGAATGCGCGTTTCGCGATATCAGCCATTCTCGGCGGTGAGTTTGCGCTTTTCCGAACAGGAGAGGAATGGCGAAGTCTGGCCCGGCATCCACCGAGATTCCGGCTTCCAGAACCAGCTTAGGGAACGAAACGGCAGGCAAACGAGTCAAAATTGCGCTTTTCCGCCAGAGTATGGTTCTCCTGAGAGAGGAGAGGGTGAGGCCGTCGGAAACGGCAAGGAGGAACAAGACAGTGAACCCTGCGGAACTAACACCGGAACAGAGACGAATTGGCTGGGCTTTGCTTCTCATTCGCCTGGCCGCAGCAGTCGTCTTCATCTATCACGGCAGCGCCATTCTGTTTGGCGCCTTCGGCGGGCCGGGCGTCGCCGGGTTTGCCCAGCATTTGCAGATGCCGAATTGGGTTGCCGCGTTGGTCGGCCTGGCGCAATTTCTCGGCGGTATCTCGGTGCTGACCGGCGTTCTAGCACGGCTCGGGGCGCTGGCGATCATCCCCGTCATGGTCGGCGCCATTGTGCTGGTGCACTGGCAGCATGGTTTCGACATCACCAAGCAGGGGATGGAATACGCGCTGACGCAATTGCTTATTGCCCTGGCTATCCTTGTCGCGGGCGCGGGGCCGTTCTCGCTGGTCTATCTCTTCTGGCCCGCCGGCAGGCCGCTGGGCAGGGGTGAGTTTGCCGCCCGCACGCCGCAACCGCCGCCTGCGCCGCAAGTGTGAGGCCCTGGAGCGGCAGGGTTTAGCCCATACTCGTTGAATGGCCGTTCGCTCGTAGCGCGCTGTTGTCTGTCCTTGAGTGTTACCGACAGCAAAAATTCAATGCTTGCCATCAATAACCGCTCTGCTTCGGGTACAACGTCTGTCCATAGGGCGCAACAACGTCAGTTAGCAGGCGAGCATTCAACGAGTATGGGGTTTAGCCTGCCGCTGGCTCACCGAAAATTAAAAGGCGGTGATGAACTTTTCCTTTCCAAAAAACGTCTGTAAATGGGAAGGAATCCCGAAGGTGAACCACGAAAAAAACCGCGAAAAAAGTTGGGCCGTCGGGTGTCACGAAAGGGAGGCGCGAGCGTTACCTACCCTATTGGTAGATTGTGCGCTCCGATCTCTGTGCGTAGGAGGCTGCCCATGCTAACGCAACAATCGGCCCGGCAGGCCCAGGGCACAACTACCGCCGAACAGAAAGCGGCGGTGTGCGCTATTGAGCCGGTACAGGCGGCAGAAACAATTATGCGGCGCTATGGCGCGCGGGCTATCTCTATTCTGGCTAACCCGCGCGTCCTCGAGGACGGCCGCCGCCTTCCGGCGCGTCTGAGCGCCAACGACTGCTATGTCGCCATGGCAGAAGCCTGCCGCAAGATGGCCCGGGTCGCCCTCCGCAAATACCTGAGCGATCCGCAGTTGCAAACGCAGGATTTTGCGGCCGCTTTAGATACGATTTTTCCGGACCCGCCCGCTTACCTGACGCGCTGTCTGCGCTCGGTGGTCAGCGATGCCGAGCGGGCCGCGCGGCGGGATGTGCCGACCCTATCCATCGATCAGCCGCTTACTACGGCAGGCGACAGCGAGAACGCGCTCTGCCTGCGCGATACGCTAGCGACCACGGAGACCGCCCTCCAGCCGGAAGAGGCGCTGATCGCTCAGGATGAACGCATTCAGTTCCGCAAGGCCCTATCCGGCGCGCTGAAGGCTATTCCGAAGAACTACCTGGAGGCGCTGCATCGGGACATCGCCCGCGAGCGCGAGCGGCAGGCCGGCGTCAAGGTCGCGCCCGAGTCAGATCGGGAACGGCAAACTGTCTGCCGCGCCCGTGCCGCTCTTTCGGAGATACTACGGCGCGAATGCGGGCTGGATAATCCGTTCGTGCGCCTACTGTCGCAGCAGAGGAGCAGCCGCGTGCGTCATAAGTCGCCCCCTTCGCCCAACTGGACCGCCGAACGCCAAAACGCTCTGTTCCAGCGGCTGATGAACACGCCCTGGACCGAGCGCGCGGCGCAATCGGCCCATCCGGAGGATAATGTCGAAGAGGCCGTTGTCAACGAGGTCAGCAGCGCCTCCAACATCGCGCCGCCCTCGCCGGAGATGCGCAAGGCGATGCGGGTCATGGATGCCTATGTGCTGGGCGACAACCCGACGGCACAGACGAGCGAGGCGCAGCAGCTCTACCAGAAGGCGCAGGAAGCCCGCTATGCCGGCAAGCTGGAGGAGGCCGTTCGCCTCTATCGCGCCGCTTATGAGCTAGAGCCTAACTTCTTCGCCGCCTATAACGAGGCCGGCGTGCTGCTGATCCAGTTGGGCAACCTGCGGGATGCACTGAAAATTTTTCTTACTATCATTGAGAAGACCCCCAACGGGGATGATAAATATATCGCGGCCACCAATGCCGCCGACATCTACCTGACCTGGTTTGATGCCGGACGCAACCGGGAGCGCAATATCGAGCGGGCTACTTTCTACGCGCGCCTGGCGATGGAGAAGCCGACGCCGATGCGCGCCTGCAACCTGCTGCTGGCCTACGTCAAAGACCGCTACTACGTGGAGGCGCAACGGGTGCTGGACACGGTGCTCAAGGCGAACCGACCGGAATGCCCCCCTGAGAAATTCTTGCAGACGCTCTTCCAGATCCGGGATGCCGACCTGGTGGCCTGGTGGAATTGGCTGGACGCCGAGCTTGGAAAGGATAACGTAGAATGAAACTCAAGCACTTCTCCCTACCTACGATTCGCAATCTGGCGCTGGGCCTGTCGCTGGCAGCCGTTCTGGGTGCCGGCCTGATGACAGCGTCGCCTGCGTCTTCCAGCCAGGGCAAGGCGTCTGTTTCTGTAGCGCCCCGCGTTCTCGTCGCTGATGGCGTGGAGACGCATGGCAATAAGGGCGGCGATAAGGGCGGCGGCAAAGGCTCCGGGCTGGTGGTTGCCTGAGGCGACCTCTCCGGGCCATAAGCTCTCGTCTTTGTGGTGCCTGGCTGTCCCAGGCGCAACATAAACTCTGTTTCAGCCCCTTTGGAGCCTCATTATAGCTTCAAGGGGGCTGCTGCTGTTATCCGTATCCTCTGCTTCCTTGCCGGAATACTGCGCGTTCTCAGGTTAGCCATGTCTAAGTTCCCACCCTTCTTACTCTGTCTCTTTCTGCTGCTCTGCGGCGTGCCCTGCATGGCCCATATGCAGGAGAATCCGACGCTGGATCGCGCTACCTGGGCCGACCGACTGAGCCGCCTGGAGAACAACTATTCGGAAAACCAGCAGACCGCCTATGAGTTGACCAAACTAAGCCCAGATGTGGGCTATGCGATCCTGAGGGACAACTGGAAATATATTAAGAATGGACTGGGCATCAAGGAGATGCTGCTGGGAACGTTCGTCTCGATGGCGCACCCGCATGTGCTGGATGTCCTGCATCTTGGAGCAACCGATCCCTCGCTTCAGATACAAAATACGGCGCTGACGATGGTGCAAGCCTTTGCCTGCCGCAGCTTCGTCGAGGACTATACCGCCTACCTGGAGTGGTACCGCCAATATGCCGGCAAGCCTGTCGAAACCGTCCTGCAGGAGAACTGCCGGGCCTTTGCCGCCCGGCTTGCCGCCGCCGATGACACGCAGGTGCTTACCCTGGTCCAGGAGTTCACCAACGTCTATACCGGCTATAACCAGACCATATGGCGCCTGCGGCAGAAGGCGGCCCTGGAGGCCGGTCTGCTGGATGCGGCGGCCAAGTGGCTTGTCCCCGGCAAAACCCACCCGGCTATCTTTCAGTTGCTGCGCTTCGTGGGCGCGGACGAAACTTACTTGCGCCGCTATCTCGTGCCGCTGGCGGCCAAAACGCAGCCGAATGAGGTGCGATCCGGCGCGCTCAGTGTGCTGGCTACGCCCGAGCACCGCTGGGCGTCAGAGATCCTGCTTAAAATGATCCAGGACGAGTACCCGGACCCCAGCAGCGAGATGCTGTTGGGGATGCTGGCTCAGATATCGGACCCGCGCAGCATCCCCCCGCTCATTGGCATGCTGGAGGCGGATAAGACCCCGGAGGGCATCCGGATCATTGGGGGCACCCTGGGGCAGATGACCAACGTTCCCGCCGGCATGGCCCATGATGGGGCCTGGTGGCGCCGCTGGTGGGAGCGGAACAAGCTTCGGTTCGCTGAGGATGTGCGGGCCCTGCCCATTCCGGTCGTCCCGCTGCGCCGACGGCCTGTGCTCGGGCCGGGCGTTTCTGTCGGAAACTTGCCGCAGGAACTGCATCAGATCGCCGGTGACTCCAAGCGGGCCTACTGGCTGATCCGGCCTCCGGGCAGCGTGCCACGTCTCAGATGGCGCATTCGACTCGGGGGAGCCGCCATGCACGATATGCCGCCTCCGCCTCCTCCCGGCGCCAATCCCGCCCCGCCACAGCGGCTGCCCGGACTGCTGGTAGTGCTGGCGGGGGGAGACGGCAACGGCGGCAGCGTTCTGCCGTTCTGGTCGGAGGCGCTGCTCAAGGCGCTCAAAGGCAACTATCTGATCGCCCTGCCGGTCGCCCCGAAATGGAGCGCCAACCAGCCCGTTCCCTGGGTCACACAGAACCACCGGCAGCAGGTTAAAGAGGCCGCCTTTACCACCGAAAGCTTCGTCGCCGACGTCGTCAAGGACGTCATCGCCAATCAGCAGATCGATCCGGAGCGGATTTTCCTGCATGGTGTGGCGGAGAGTGGGCCTGCCGTCTATGCCTGCTCGCTGCAAGAGAACACGCCGTTCAAAGGCTTCTATATCCTCGCCTCGGCCTTCAAATCCACGCAGTTGCCGCCGCTCGCTCGCGCCCGGCACCGCCGTTACTTCCTTCAACACAGCAAGGACGACAAGGTCAGCCCCTACTGGATGGCGTCCGCCGCGCAAAAGCTCTTGAGCCAGCAGGGAGCGTCGGTCAAGCTCGTTCCCTATAAGGGCAATCACGGCTACGACTTTGCCGATGACATCTGGAAACAGATGGGCGAAGCTATCTCCTGGCTCGAAGGTGCCCACTGAGCATCGAGCGGAAGGGCAGCAGGGTCCTTGCATTTTCTTTGCGGGCGGCTAAAGCCGCAGCAACCAGAGCACAAAACCCGCCTTCGCGGGTTCGTGTGGAGTCGGCGAAGGCCGACTTCGTGCCTTGGTTGCAGCGAATTGATTCACCTGCAAGGGTCAGGACAGAGGGAGGGATTTGCGGCGGCGGGCGCGAACTGTCCCGGAGTCAGATCGGTAATCTCAGGCGGAGTAAATCGTTGGCAGAGTTGTGGCGGATCGAGCTCCTAGGCCATCTATGCGCCCGGCAGGGGGAGCGCGCGGTGACCCGTTTTCGCACCCATAAGACCGGAGCCCTGCTGGCCTACCTGGCCTATTTTCGCGAGCGGGCGTCTAGCCGTGAGGCGCTGGTGGAACTGCTCTGGCCGGAGGATGACCCGGACGCGGGCCGCAACAGCCTGCGCGTCGCCATCAATGCGCTGCGCGGGCCGTTGGAGCCGCCGGGCACGCCCTCCGGAGCGGTGATTCGGGCAGACCGATTGCAGGTGCAGCTAAATCCCGCCGCCTGCACCACCGACGTTGCCGAGTTTGTGGCCGCTTTGCAGGCCGAAGCGCGAGCGGAAGATGAGGCCGAGCGCGTGCGGCTGCTGACCACGGCGGTAGAGCTCTATCGTGGCGAGCTCTTGCCCGACTACGGGGAGGCGTGGATTGAGCCGGAGCGGCAGCGCCTGGCTGATGCCTACCTGGGGGCTTTGCGGCGGCTCGTCCGCTTTCTGGCGCAGGCGCGGGATTTCGACCGGGCCATTGACTATGCACGCCGCGCCGTCCATGTCGATCCGCTGCGCGAGGAGTCGCACCGCCTGCTCATGCGCCTCTATATGGCTGCCGGACGGCCTGCCGCCGCCCTGCAGCAGTATGGCGAACTGGAGCGCATCCTCAAGGAGGAGATGGGCCTGGCGCCCTCGGCGGCAGCCCGTGAGTTGGCTCAGCAGCTTGTGGCACGGGAGGGCCAGGCCGTTGTCTCCCAGCGTCCGGTGACCGCTGCCGTGCCGCAAAAGGCCGCTGCGGCTCCGGTGGCCTGGCCGACTGCTGTCTCCGCAGAGGCCGAGCCACCTTCCCCGGCGCGTGCGCCGGGCGTGCCGCTCCCGCTGACCCGCTGCTTTGGCCGTGAGGAAGATATCGGTCGCTTGCTGGAGAAGCTGCTTACTCCCGGCACGCGCCTGATTACCTTGCTTGGGCCGGGCGGGGCGGGCAAGACACGTCTGGCGCTGGAGGTGGCGGGCCGACTGAAAGGCGCGTTTCAGGGTGCGGCCTGGGTGGTGCCGCTGGCCGATCTGGCCGATCCCGGCTTGATACCCCAAGCCATCCTGGAAGCGCTGCGCCAGCCGCGCGCCCAGAATGTCGAGCCGCTGGACCAGATCGTGGCACTGCTGGAGCGGCAGCCCTCTCTGCTCATCCTGGACAATCTGGAGCACCTGCTGGGGGAGGATGCTGCGGAAGCCTCGGAAGCCGTCCGCTTCGTGCAAGCTCTGCTGGCCCGCGTTCCCACGCTGACCTGCCTGGCGACCTCGCGGCAGCGATTACAGATCGCGGGCGAGGAGGAGTTTGCGGTTCAGCCTCTGCCCGTGCCAACCCATCCCGGCACGCCCGAGCGGCTGATGGAGTTTGCCAGCGTGCAGTTGTTTGTGGATCGGGCCCAGGCGGTGCGCCCGGATTTCCGGGTGACGCGGGCCAATGCGGGGGCGGTGGCGGAGCTTTGCAGCCGGCTGGAGGGATTGCCGCTTGCCATCGAGCTGGCAGCAGCCTGGGCGCAGACGCTGACGCCTGCGCAGATGCGAGACCGCCTGGCGCGCCGCTTTGATCTGCTGGTGAGCCGTAGCAAGGATACGCCGGGACGGCATCGCACCCTGCAGGCCGCCGTCGAATGGAGCTATCGGCTGCTTTCGCCGCCGCTCCAGCGCTTCTTCGCGTGCCTGAGCGTCTTTCGCGGGGGATGGACTCTGGAGGCGGCGGAGGCCGTGTGCTGCCCTCCTCAGTCGGCGGGCCTCCCTCCCGCGCTGGAGTACCTGACCCAACTGCGCGAGCGCTCGCTGATCCTGGTGGAAGAGGCGGGCGAAGAGATGCGCTACCGAGTGCTGGAGACGCTGCGAGAGTATGCGGCGGATCAGTTGACGGCGGAGGAGCACGAGGAACTGGCACAGCATCACGCGGGCTACTTCCTGCGCCTGGCGGAAGAGGCCGAACCCCATTTTACCGGCGCAGAGCAGGCGTCGTGGCTGGAGCGGCTGGAGCGAGAGAACGAGAATCTGCGGGCGGCGCTGGCCTGGAGCCTTCAGGGAAAGCAGGAGGACGCGCGGCGGGATAAGGAAGCGCGCGCCCAACCTCCTCCTTCCGAGCTTGGGCTGCAATTGGCGAGGCTCTTGTGGCGCTTCTGGTATGTGCGCGGCTACGTGCGCGAGGGACGGATGTGGCTGGAGCGGGCGCTGGAGCAGAACCCGAACGCGGTCTCTGCCGTGCGCGCCTGGGCGCTGCATGGCGCCGGCAACCTGGCCTGGAACCAGGGCGATTTCACGGCGGCGCGCGTCTTTTATGAACAGGGCCTGGAGCTATGGCGGCGGCTGGACCATAAGCAGGGGCTTGCGGCGACGCTGAGCAACCTGGGCAACGTGGAGCACCATCAAGGAAATTATGCGCGGGCGCAGGCGCTCTATACGGAGAGCCGGGTCCTGGCCCAAAGTCTGGGGGATGCCTGGAGAAGCGCGAATGCCGCGCAAAACTTAGGCAATCTCGCTGCCGACCAGGGCGAGTACGCGACGGCGCAGGCGCTTTATGAAGAGAGCTGCCGCCTCTTCCGTGAGCTTGGCGACAGGCAGGGCATGGCAAACTCGCTGAGCAACCTGGGAACGCTGGTCCAGGAGCAGGGCGACCCTCTGCGGGCGCGGGCGCTCTTCGAGGAAGCATTGGCGATATTGCGGGAACTAGGCGACCGGCGCGGCATCGCCGTCTGCCTGCAAAACCTGGGCAACATTGCCATTGCGGAGGGGGATTACGTGACGGCTGCGCGCCTCCATGCGGAGAGCCTGACGCTGTTCCACGATCTCGGGGATAAGCAGGGGATGGCGTACGCGCTGAGGGCCTTTGCCACGTTGGCCGGGGCGCAGGGATGGGCAGAGCAAGCCGCCTGCCTGCTGGGGGCCGTGGAGGGGTTGCGAGAGGGCATGGGCGCTCCGCTGGCGCACAATGAGCGCGCCGATTTTGACCGGGATCGTGAGGCCGCTCGCTCCGCCCTGGACGAGACGACGTTTTCGAGAGCCTGGGCGCAGGGACGCGCTATGTCCTTTGAGCAGGCGGTCGCCTACGCGCTCGCCCTCTCCGAGCGAACACGTCCGGGCTAAAGGATGAAGGCGGAAGGATGAAGGGTGAAAAAGTAACGCACCCTTCCTGTTCCCTTCTCTCCTATCTTCTTGCCAGGAGGAAGGCTGAAGGATGAAAATATAACTCTGCTATAACTCTGCGTTGGAAATCAGGGCAGCCATAAGCCGCCTGTCACCGGCCCAAAACCGGCGGCAGGCGGTTTTTGTGTGGCTGTATCCATATCCAGCGCCCACCCCTGCGCCCCACCATTTGTAATGATTCTGTAATGGGCGCGCGCTATTCTCTCTACGAGCGGCCACAGGGGAGGCAATGCCTTTCACGACCCATTTATAGTTCTCAAGCAGAAAGGGGAGCGGCACCGATGTTCTGGCGGTTCAGGAACAGCCCGCAAAAACAGGAGGCAGAGCCTGTGCGGTACGCGTGGGGAAGGGCCGATAATAAGCCGGTGGCGAGCGCGGCGCTCCTGCAAGGCGCGACGGCGCTGGCGCTGAAGGAGATCGAGCGTCCGATCCTGCTCAAAGAGTGCGCCCGGGTCGCGCCCGAGGAACAGTCGCTCTTTCTGATGATCTACGGGTGTTTTGTCCTCTGGGCGATCACGCGCGCGCTAGAGGCGGCCCTGCCGCCGGATACGGTTCGGGCGGTTGTGCGGACTATTCGGGATGCGTTCGCGACATGCCCTTGGTTCGACAATGCAGTGTTCGCTCCTATCTGGGAGCAGATGCTGATCGTAATGCCCACGGAACTGAGCGCGGACTCGTATAGCGGCCTAGTCTATCCCGCGGCGGACATGCTGATGGCAGCTAGCCTGGCCGGTCATGCGCTGGGCCATGAGCACAGCCCGGAGTTTGCCGAGCACGTCAGCGCGACTATCGGGGGGCTCGCCCGCAAAGTTCAAGCGTTGATCGCCGAGCTGCCTGCCGGACCTTCCTAGTGTCCTCTGGTGGCACCCTGAGCGCAGCGCAAGGTCTTAGCGAATTCGGAGAGAAAGGGGGACAGCGCATTTATGTCTGGAAGCGGTACGAACCCTCAGGATGAGAACGTTAATAGCGCCCAGGAGTTATTGCCACATGCCTGGTCCGCCGTGGAGTTGACGCGGGCCATTCGAGAGCGGCTTTCAGGCGATATGGAGCAGTGGAATCTCTCCGCCGACGCCGACCTCCTGACGCTGGATGTCTGCGGGAGTCTGGAAACGGCCCTGCATCTGGCCCTACAGGCCGAGATATGCCTGCATCGGGTGGCGGCGCTGCTCACCACGCTCAGCGCTGAGGAAAAAGCCCTGCATACGTTCCGCCAGCACGGCGCGGCGGCTACTTGCGCGTATAACGGTGCTTGACGCCGACAGGGAAATACTCCGGGTCGCCGGTCGGGGCGAGGGCGACCTGCGGCATCTGGCACTCCGGCGGAACATAGTTTGCGAATTCGCTGTTGAGGCGGCGCAGGTGGGCGAGGATGGATTCGGCGATGGCCTGCCGCCTGTCCTCCTCCGCCGCGACCCCCGGCGCTAGTTCCACGACGACGGAGAGGAAGCGGTTCCGGTCGGCGTCTTCCTTGACTTGCAGCACGAACTTGCCCGTGACCCACTCCTTGATGACTGGCTGCTCCAGCCCGACTATGACGTTCTCCGGATAGATATTGGCGCCGTAGTAGGAGACGGTGAAGTTGGATCGCCCGAAGACGTAGACGAAGGGCAGGGGATGGAGGCCGCGCGCGCCGGCGTGCGCCAGTTCCGCCAACGGGTCGAAGCCCCATTCCGCCAGGAATTTTAACATGGTCTCGTAGGGAATCAGGCCGCCGGTATCCAGGATGTTGTAGCGTATGAGCGGGATGCCGTTGTCGCCAGAGAAGAGCAGCGCGCCGTCCTGCGACTCGAAGAGCCGGCTCATGGGGTCGTACTGCACCAGAGTCGGCAGACGCGACTCGCCGAAGAGGGCGCGGGCGGCGTCCGGCTGTTGGGCCAGGAAGTGGCGGATACAGATGGAGAGCGGCGTCTCGTTGCCCAGCACGCCCGCGTCTGCCGTGCCGTAGAGCGAGGCCGAATCGTGATAGGGATCTACTGAGCCGACCCGCTCCCCGACGAGGCTGCGCCACTCCTCGCTAAAGACCTCGCCCGCCATCACCAGCTTGATCCGATAGCGCTTCCACTCCACGCCGCGCGCCAGGCCCTCGTCAATGATTCCCTTCAAAAACGGCGGATAGCCCAGCATCACGACCTGCTCGTAGAACGGGCCGAGCTCCTGCACCACCCGGAATATTTCCTCCTTGTTGTTGCCGGGCGTGATGAGCGTGATCGGATAGCCTTTGGCGGCGAGGTGGCGGCAGCAGGCCGCCGTGTACATCCCGCCGACCCAGGTTCCCAGCGTGAAGCAGACGACGGCCAGCGTGCGCCGCTCGTCGGCGCGGAAGCTATCGTGGAATATCTGCTCAAAGCGCGTGGTGATCTGAAGCTCGTCGGAGAGGAAGCGCGGCCAGAAGCAGGGTTTGCCTGTGGAGCCGGAGGAGACGGCGATCATGTCGCAGGATTCCAGCCGCCCGTCGCGGCATAAATCCGGCAGGGGATGGCGCAGCAGGTAGTTCTCTTTGGTGACGGGCGGAAGCTTTTGGAAATCGGCGTAGGTCTGGATGGAGACAGGATCGATGCCATGCTCGGCGAGAAAGGCGCGGTAGGCCGGAACCCTGTCGGCGACGGAACGGAACAGGGCCAGGGCCGTCTCCTCGATGTTGGCGTTCCTATGCCGTCCCAGACGCGCCTCTAGAGGCGTGGTCAGGAACTCCTCAAACGCTTCCCTCGCCCGCTGCCGCTGTGTTTCGCGCATAGTCGCTACCTCCCAAAAGCCAAAACCTCAACAGGATGAACAGGATTTTTCAGGATTTACAGGATTAGGGCTAGAGAACAATTCACAATGATTATCAGTAGGGCCTTGTTCGTCTTTTAGGAATCCTGTTTAATCCTGCTAAATCCTGTTCATCCTGTTGGAAAGTTTTTTATCAGTGGGTGAAAAGTTCGGTTGCGAGTACGCCTCGTCGAGCAGTTCGATAGGGTGGCAGATACGGACATGCAGGCCCGCCTCTTTGGCGCCCTGCTGTATCCAGGCCAGACAGCCGGGGTTGCCCGTCGCGACGATGGTGGCGCCGGTGGCGCGGAGATTGGCGACCTTGCGGTCGAGCAGGCGGCGGGCCAGTTCCGGCTCGGTGATGTTGTAGACGCCCGCGCTGCCACAACAGGTATCCGACTCCTCCAGTTCGACGAGCGTGACGCCCGGTATCTGCTGCAAAAGCTGGCGCGGCTGCTGGCGTATCTTCTGGCCGTGCGTCAGGTGGCAGGCGTCGTGGTAGGTGACGACGGCCTCCAGGCGCTTCGTCGGGGGAACGAGGTCGATCTCAGCCAGCCACTCACTCACGTCACGCACCTTCGCCGCGAACGCCTGCGCCTTATCGCGGTAGGCAGGGTCGTCGGCCAGCAGGTCGCCATACTCCTTCATGGTCGAGCCGCAGCCCGCTGAGTTGACGACGATGGCATCTAACTCTGCCATGTAGGGGGCGAAGGCATCTATCAGGGCGCGCGCACGCATCAAGGCGTCGGTATGAAAGCCGGTATGCAGGTGGAGCGCGCCGCAGCAGCCTGCCGACGGCGGCGCAACAACCTCGCAGCCGTTGGCCTGCAGTACGCGCACGGTGGCAGCGTTCGTGCCGCCAAAGAGCACGCGCATGACGCAGCCCGCCAGGATTCCGACCGTGTAGCGTTTCGCGCCTTTGGCCGGGCTGCGCTCCGGTAGCGTGTGAACTTTCGCCTCGCCCTGCGGCACGGGGAGCGACACGGCGGCGTTGTCGGAGCCGGAGAGGAGCTTTGCGGCAAAGCCGGGCATCTTGCCGCCGGTCAGCTTGCCGAAGAGGCCTGCCGCCTTGAGCGAGGCTGCCAGTCGTCCCGGATTGGTCAGCGTGGCGAGCAATTGGGAGCGGGCGAAGGTCTGCGCGGTGGGGCGCAGGTGGCTCTCCTCGATGTGGGCGCGGGCCATCTCCAGGATACTGCCGTACTCCACGCCGGAAGGGCAGGCTGTCTCGCACGCCCGGCAGCCCAGGCAGGTATCCAGCGCCTCCACGACATCTGTGTCGAAGGGAATGACGCCCTCCCGCCACGAGCGCACCAGGTAGATACGCCCGCGTGGGCCGCGCGTCTCCTGGCCGGTCAGGCGGAAGGTGGGGCAGGCATCCAGGCAGAACCCGCACCGGATGCATTTTATCGTCTTATCGTCAAGGGGTTGGGACATAGTACCTATCTATACGTTTGATTACAGCCGGGGATCAACCGGCTCGCTTTCCAGGGCGAGCACGCCGAAGACGCACTCATGGACGCGCCGCAGCGGTTCTTTCCGCACGAAGCGCTCCAATCCCTCCACGCCGAGCGCGAATTCCCGCAGGGCCAGGCTGCGCTTCGTGCCGAGGCTGCGCTGCCGCAGGCGCTCTAGATTCATCGGCTCGGTGTACTCCGGGCCGTAGATGATGCGCAGATACTCGCGCCCGCGCACCTTGACCGCAGGCTGAATCAACCCCTTCGGCCCGCGCGCGACAAACAACAGCGGCTTGACCACCATGCCCTCGCCGCCCGCCGCCGTCAACTCCTGCCACCAGGCCGCGCCCTCCGCCTGAGATGCCTCCGCGTCGGTCTGGACGCAGCGGCAGTCGGTGGCAAGCAGCAGATCGCTCTGTTCGGCCAGGCGGGCCAGCGTGGTCACGTGCCAGGCGTGGTCGCGGTCGAAGTAGGTGCGGCCTTCCGTCGCCAGCAGGTGAAACGGGGCCAGGCGGATGTCCTCCAGGCCGCGCACGTCCCAGCAATAGCGGGCGTAGGCGGCGGAGTAGCGGGCGACATCTTCCTGCCGCCGCCGCAGGCTCTCCAGGGTGGCCGTCACGTCCAGGCCGCGCGCCGCTCCTATCTCCACCGTCTCGATGGCCTGTGCCAGCGCCGTTCGGGCCGCCGCGCCGACGGGAGCGTACTGCTCGCGCAGCAGGCCCTGCGCTTTGGCGTTCCAGGGCATGAGCTCGCAGTCCAGGCAGACCCAATCCGTGTCGAACTCCTCCCAGAAGTTCGCGCGTGTCAGGGCGGCAGCGACCTCATTGAGCAGGGCCGCGTGCAGTTCCGGCTCATCGAAGAACTGCCGTCCGGTGCGCGTGTAGCACTGGCCCGGCGCGTCGGCGCAGGAGGTGGCCCCGAAGCGGCGGCGCGCGGCAGCCTCGTCCCGACAGAGGACTACCACGGCGCGGCTGCCCATGTGCTTGCGCTGGCAGATCACCTGCCCGATGCCCTGACTGCGGTAGTAGGCGAAGGCTTCGGCAGGCCGCTCCAGCGCGTCGCCGTCCTTTGCCGTCTCGCAGGGCGACATGGTTGGCGGCAGGTAGATCAGCCAGCGCGGCTCGACGGCAAAGCGGCTCATCACCTCCAGCGCGGCGGCAGCGTTCTCTGCGGGGATGGTGACGTTGCTCATCAGGCGCGTCTCAATATGGCGCTTTCCCAGCACGTCCTCGGCGCGCAGCAGTTCGTCATGCTGCCACTGTAGCGAGAGAGGTGTGCCGGCCTCTTCCGGGGCGGGCGTCGCCTCTGCCGTTGGCGGCGTCTCTATCTGGAAGGGGCGCGCGGGCGCGGCGTAGGTGGCGCGGGCGGCGACCTGCACGACCTCCCGTTCCGGCCAGCGCAGCGCCGTCAGCTTGCCGCCGAAGATGCAGCCGGTATCTATGTTGAGGGTGTTGTTGAGCCATTCCACTTCGGGAACCGGCGTGTGGCCGTAGATGACGCTCGCAGTGCCGCGATAGTCCTGCGCCCAGGGGTAGCGCACCGGCAGGCCGAACTCGTCCGTCTCGCCGGTCGTCTCGCCGTAGAGCGCAAAATCCCGCACGCGCCCCGACGCCCGCCCAATATACTCCTCCTTCATGCCCGCGTGCGCCACGCACAGCCGCCCGCCGTCCAGCCAGAGGTGCGACACCAGCGCCTCGGCGAACGCGGTATAGTTGGCCTTGAAGGCTTCCTGCTGCTCAGGAGGCAGCGCCGCGATCTGCTCCAGGCTCTCGGCCAGGCCGTGCGCGATGTTGACGTTCTTGCCCTCCAGGGCACGCTTGAGCTTGATGTCGTGGTTGCCGGGGACGCAGAGTGCGGTTCCGGCAGCGACCATCGCCCGCGCCAACTCCACCGTCGCCACGACTTTCGGCCCCCGGTCCACCAGGTCGCCCAGGAAGAGGACGCGGCGTCCTTCCGGATGCGCCCAGACCTCCGGCACGCCCTCTATTCCCTCGACGGCGCGTGGGGAGGGAGCATACCCCAGCGCCGTGAGCAGGTCCGTCAGTTCGTCATAGCAGCCGTGTACGTCGCCGATGATGTCGAAGGAGCCGCGCTCGTTGCGCCTGTCCGTCCAGAGCGGCGTGCGTGTAACCTGCGCTGCGGCGATCTGCGCCTCGTCGAGCGTGTAGATATAGCGGAATCCCTCCCGACGCAGGCTGCGCAGCGATTTGCGCAACTGGCGGCTCTGGTTGACGACGACATGCGGGCCCAACTGCCGGTCGGCGCGGTCGCGGTTGCGGGCCTGGCAGACGCGCTCCGGCACGTCCAGCACGATGGCGACCGCCAGGCAGTCATGGCGGTTGGCAAGCTCCAGCAGGGGCTTGCGCGCCTCGGCCTGCACGTTCGTGGCATCAATGACGGTCAGCTTGCGGCGGCGCAGGCGAATGGAAGCCAGATAGTGGAGCGCGTCGAAGGCGTCTTTGGTGGCGCTCTGATCGTTCTCGTCGTCGCTGACGAGCGCGCGAAACGCATCGGAGGAAAGAACCTCGGTCGGCAGGAAGTGCCTGGCCGCGAACGTGGATTTACCGCTGCCGCTCACGCCGATCAGCACGACGAGAGCGAAATCCGGTATCTGTAATACAGTAGGCGTTGATGATTCCATATTTCCTGACAATCTACTTCCTGGTAGACACCCCCAATCGTGTGGATACATCTCAAAAGCGTGCGCTCCATGAGAAGCGTCAACACGGTTGGGAGGGATTACCTACTTCCTTGCCCCTGCCTTCTGCAACAGGGCGATGATTTCTCGATACTCCCGATAACCTGGGGCATATGTGAGGGCTTCGGCGAGGAGGGATCTGCCATTATGGTTTGGGATATTCACATCGGCCCGTATTCCAGAAGCAGTTTGATGGTGGCCCGCTTATTATACGTTGTAGCTAGAATAAGCGGGGAGTCACGCCAGCCACTAACCTTGTTCTGGTAGAGGACATTGACCTCGGTTCCTTTGTTGAGCAGGGCTTGAATGAGGGCCGGGTTCTCTGGGGGAAGGAAGGAGCCTCCATGCACAAGGTCTGAACGTGGCATCAGAGCTACCAGCAAAGCTGTCGGGGCCTCCTCGGTTCGTCGGTGTCTTCCCCGCAAGGCATCCCAGAGATGCTGCCAGAACGGGTGGGTATCCGGGGGCAAGGCTCTGTCATTGGGGGCAGCCCCTTCTTTGAGAGCGGCAATCACTCCGGCAGTGTCGTTCTTCTTCACCTCAGCAATCAGGGCAGCGTTTGCCTTCTCTTGCTGGACAGCCCTATAGGTGAGCCAGACAGGAATAGCCAGCAAGCCGCCAACCAAAAGGAGCATCACCAAGCCAACCGAGCCTCTGCGTTTCATCGCTGTATCTCTCCTGCCCGGCCCTAAAGGACCGGGCTGAGGACGGCAAGCCCGCTAAAGCGGGCTGAGCAAGGCTTACCTGCTCCCCAAGACGAAGGTATCCGGGGACTACTGGGAAGAGATTGCGTCTTCGGGAGCGATTGTTTCCAGGAGTCGGGAGGCTTTGCGGCGGGCGTGTATCTCCTGTTGATTTTCGACATAGCGCACGATTTTGTCTGCCTCCCCTTTGCGAACGGTGATGACGCCATAGCCTTCCTGCCATATCAGAGGAGCGCCACCGTTGGAATTCTTGTTATAGGCATACGCGGTAGCGCCCTTGACCTGTCCGATGAATGCCGCTGGGCTAATCGTAGGCGGCAGAGTAACAAATAGGTGGATATGATCAGGCATACCGTTACATGCCAGTACAATGGCCCCCGTCTGCGGCTTTCGTCTTCCACGCACTTTAACAGCCAGGCGCGTATTTCCTCCGTAAGGAGTGGCAGGCGGCCTGTGGTGGTCCAGGCAATATGGTAGTAGAGCTGGTGAAAGGCATGAGACATAGGCTTTGCCTCATTTTAGATAGGCAACGGGCCTCCGGGAGCTTCTCCGAGCGGAGCGCTGGAGCGCCTTTGCCCCTTACAGGCACCGATCTACTTGGCGCAGCCCCGTTCACGGGGCTTGCCGTCCGCAGCCCGGTCCTTTAGGGCCGGGCGGAGACCAGAGAGGTTCACTTCCTTCTGTCCGGTGAGCCGGCGCTTCCGTCCCCTGATGGCATGGAATCACGCATCCAGGCGGCGAGTTCGGCGCTGAAGGGATCGGCAGCCTGCTCCAGCGCAGCGATGACGCGCTCCTTGTCGGCTTGCGAGCGGTTCTGGCTCAGCTTGAATTTGCCCTCCAGCCGCGTGATCTCGATGTCAAACCCGACGATAGCGCGCAGCATACTCCCCACATGCGCTTCCGCCTCGTCGAACGACCAGGGCCGCTCGAAACCCGACTCGTAGGTGTTCACCAGGTCTTTGAGCATGAGATAGAGCGCCTCCTCTCCCAGCAGGCGCGGCACCCCGTAGGCATGGACGACCGCGTAGTTCCAGGTCGGCACGCTCGGATGGACCTCGTACCAGGACGGGGAGATATAGGCGTGCGGCCCCTGGAAAATAACCAGCGCCTCGCTGCCTTCCCGGAACTGCCGCCACTGCGGGTTCGCCCGCGCCATGTGCGCGCGTAAAGTGCCGTGCGGGCCGCGTTCGGCGTCCAGCAGGAACGGCAGATGGCTGGCGAAGGGCCGCCCGTTGTCATCATTCGTTACCAGCGTAGCGAAGCTGAACTGCCGCATCAGGTCGTGCAGCACGGCGGGATTTTCTACCCGAAACGAGGCGGGGATATACATGGCTCTCAGGCTCCTATAGCGGGGCGATAAGGTCGAAGACGGCCATCTGCGTCGGGCTGCCCAGGTCAGCGTCCTCCGGGCCGATGCCCTGGAACGTCACGGCGTAGCCCGTCTGCTCGGCCACACGCTCCGCCCATTCCCAAAACTGCGCGCGCGTCCACTCAAAGCGGTGGTCGCGATGGCGGAACTTCCCGGCGGGAAGCGAGGGCCACTTCGCGTTATACTCGGCGTTGGGCGTGGTGACGACGACGCGGCGCGGGCGGGCGTTCCGGAACACGACAGCCTCCAGCGCGGCCAGGCGCGGCGGGTCCAAATGCTCGATGACCTCAATGAGCAGGGCCGCGTCGAAGCCGCAAAATCGGTCGTCGCGGTAGACGAGCGAACCCTGAAAAAGCCGGATGCGCGCCCGCTGGCGTTCCGGCAGAGTTTCCAGGCGGAGCCGCTGTGCCGCGCGCTCCAGGGTGTGCGCCGCCACATCCACGCCAACGATCTCCGCCAGGCTGCGCTCGGCCAGCAGGAGCTTCAGCAGGCGGCCTTCGCCACAGCCCAGGTCCAGGACGCGGCGGGCCGGAGGCTCCAGGGAGCGCACCGCCGCCAGCGCGGCCTGCATATGCGCCTCATTCAGGCGCAGCGGCTCTTCGACGGCGACCTCCTGCGCCTCCTGACGCGCGTCCGCCTCCTCCTGGGTCTCCGTCGCATCCTCGCGCACCGGCTCCAGCCGGGCCAGCGCCTCGCGGATCATAGCCTGCCGATAGCTCAGGTAGCGGCGCGTGATAAGCTCCTTCTCCGGGTGATCGGCCAGCCAGCGCTCGCCCTTCTTGAGCAGCTTTTCAACCTCGTCCGCGCCCACGTAGTAGTGCTTGGCGTTGTCCAGCACCGGGATCAGCACGTAGAGATGCGTTAGTAAGTCCTGGACGGTCTGCCGGCCCTCCAGCGTCACCGAATAGATACTGGACTCGCCCCAGGCCGGGAAGCGCCCATCCAGCGGCGCGCGCTGTGCGGTTACAACATAGCCGAGCGGCGCGAACAGGCGCGTCACCATCTCCGCGCCTCCTGCGCAATTTAAGGCGGCCAGATGGGCGCGCAGCGGCATCTTCTCCGTCACGCGCTCTGAGCGCTCCTTGCTGCGTCCGTTCATGGCTGTGCTGAACGCCTCGATAAGGGCGACGCCCAGCAGGCTCGATGCCACGTAGGGCCGGTCGTTGACGTATTGATCCAATCCATTGGCACGTCCGTTGTTGCGCACCAGGCCGACCGGGTCCACGTCCAGCAGCAGCGCGGCAGTGCAGCGGCGCTCGTCCGCCTCCGGGTAGAAGACGGTGATGCCGCCAAACCACTTCTGAGCCGTAAAGATGCTGGCCGGGTTCTTGTGCAGGAGATAGCCGAGATCGGTGGCGCGCTCGGCTTCGCAGGTGATGGTCAAGAGCACGGATGTTTCCTGATAAGCTACAATCCGGCCAGAAACCGGCCCGGACTGAAGGTGTTTTTGGGATCGAGGGACTGCTTGAGGGCGCGCTGTAGCCGAAAGTCCTCGCGCGGCACGCCCCAGAGGGCGATAGACTCGCGGCCTGGGAAGTCGCCATCCAGGCGTATCCAGGTCAGGTTCGCGCCTTGCGGCAGCGCCTCCTTCAGTAAGTTCACTATATTGACCGGAGAGGGGACCGGATTAGTTGCAGCGAGGGCGACGGTTCCCGTGGCGCAGTGGGCCGTCAGGGAGAGTCCGGGGAGGGTTTCCAGCGTTCTCACAAATTCGGCGACGGCGGCAGGCAGGCAGGAGATGCGAGCGGCGATGGGCGTATCGGGATCGTTGCGGGCCTGTCGGTTGCGCAGCGCGGTAATCTGTTCGGGCGCGAGCCGGATAGGAGCGGCGGGCAGCCCGGCTTCGGCGGCAAGGCGGGCAAATTCGGCGGCCTGCCAGTCCACGCGCGCCGCCGTGCCCTGCAAGCCCAGAATCAGGCGCGGCCTGCCGTCGAGCTCGTTGGTGGCGAGCAGGTACGTGGCGGCCAGGCGGGCGTGATGGAGCGCCAGGCCCACGCGCGCCGCCGTCGTCAGATCGGGCGCGTCCCAGGCCAGAGCGCGCTCCGCCTCCGGCAGCGTGCGGACCTTGAAGGTAATTTCCGTCAGCATGCCCAGCGTGCCCCACGCGCCGGTGAAGAGCTTGCACACATCGTATCCGGCGACGTTTTTGACCACCTTGCCGCCGCCTTTGACCTCGGTGCCGCCGGTCATAATGGCGCGCAGGCCGATCCCCAGGTCGCGCGGTGCGCCGTAGGCCGGCCTCCAGAAGCCGGTGGCGTTGGTGGAGACGATGCCGCCGAGCGTGGCGCGTTCCGGCAGCGGGACATCCAGCGGAAGGAACTGATGCCGGGTCGCAAGCGCCTCCTGTAGCGCGGCCAGGGTCAGGCCCGGCTCACAGGTAACGGTCAGGTCGTCGGGCTGGTAGTCTAGCACGCGATGGAGGCGGGCCGTACTCAGCAGCAGGTAGGGCTTATCGGCGCGAGGCGGGTAGCCGGTCTGGACCTGCGTGCCGCCGCCGTAGGGCAGCAGCGCCGCGCCCGCGCGCTCGGCGGCCCTGACGACCTCCGCGATCTCCGCCGCCGAGCCGGGGGTCACCAGCGCCAGCGGTTTCGCCTCCCAACAGGTGGGCAGACCATAGACCGAAGCGGCCTCTGTGCCGGTGCGCAGATTGTCCCCGCCAACCACGGCCTCCAATTCAGAAAGAAGCTGTTCTCTATCCACGCCGGTCCATTCCTCGCGGCTGCCCTCAAATCCTTCTGCCTATGCCGCCTTGCGGACGGCATTAAGGAATCTCCGCCTCCCGTGTCGAACGTCTCTCTCCGGTGAAATCTCTGGCAGGTGAGGAAGAAGGCTTGAGAAACGCGGTACGGTATGCGGCAAGAGTAGGAATCGTGGCGCTGTGGGCGCTTGCGGCGGGACAGGCAGGAGCCAGGCCCGCTATCGAAGTGGATTTAGCCTCAACAACGGCATGGACATTCCGGCCCGATGGCGCCGGCGCGCAGGCCAAAACGCTGCCGGTTCCCGCTGGCGGGTGGCGGCTCAACGGCTTTCCCGATGCCACTGCCGGCACCTACGAGCGGCGCATCTCGATTCCCAAACTTCCGGGCGGTGAACCGCAGGTGACCGAGATCGCCTTTGAGGCCGTCAACTGGGAGGCCACCGTCTACGTCGGGCCGGACGCCGGACATCTGCGCAAGGTCGGTTATCACCTGTCCGCCTGGACGCCGTTCCGGGTGGACATCAGCAGGCAGGTAACGCCCGGTCAGGCCGCCTTGCTGCGCGTCCGCGTCCGCGACCGCAACGCTTTCAAGGACGCGGAAGGCCGCTTCACCGTGCCCGCCGCCACCGAATGGAACGACCGGCAGGCGCGCGGCATTCTGCGGGGCATCACGCTGCGCGTCTATCCGACCGTTCGCATTGACGACGTTTTTATCAAGCCCTCCACGCTCACCAGCACGCTCTCCTGCGATGTCACACTGGTCAATGCCAATAGCCGCCCGCGTAAAGTCCGGCTGCAGGGACGGCTTTCCCCCTGGAATCCCGGCGCGCACTGGAACTACCCGCCGCTGCCGAATCAGGTTATCACTCTCGGCCCTAACGCCCGCAAAACAGTCACGGTCGGGCCGGTGAAGTGGACGCCGGGCCGCGCCGCCTGGTGGTGGCCCAACGTGCCCTACCGCTCGGACTACCGCGCGCAATTGCACCTCCTCAGCCTGAGCCTATGGGACTCGGCCAGCCCGCAGCGAAAGGCCCAGGCCGCGCCCCTGAACACAGAGACCGTGCGCTTCGGGTTCTGTACGCCGGGGCAGCAGGGTCCTACCTACACGCTCAATGGCGTACGCATTCATCTGCGCGGCGATAGCCTGCCGGAAGGCACTATCGGCACGGATGCCTTTGCGCGCCTGCCCGGCTTCCTTCCCCCATCCAAAGGAAACCCCGGCTGGCCTGGCGCGGTGCGCAACTACCAGCGGCTCAATTACAACGTCCTGCGCATGCACCAGGTGCCTTGCACGCGCTATATGATGGACGTTTGCGACGAGCTAGGGATGCTGGTCATCCCGGAGACGGCTATTCGCGGGGCAGGCAAGCCTGAGAACGTGCGCGTGATGCCGGAAGCCTTTGCCACGCACCTGCGCGAGCTGATCCTGCGCGACCGCAACCATCCGAGCGTGTTCAAATGGAGTCTGGAGAACGAGCTTTTTGGCGCGCCAGAAGCCTTCCTGCGCCAACTCTACGAGACCTGCATGACCGCCGACGGTACGCGCCCCTGCTCGATTGACGACAACGCCGACTATCCAAGCTGGCCCAAATTCGCCGTGATAGAGCACTACAGCCAGCCGCCCGGCACGCCGGACGCCGCCGGGGGCCATGCGCGCGCAGACAGGCCGTTCGGCCAGGGAGAATACATCTGGCCGCAGGGCGCGACGCCTTCCGGCGCGCTCTGGTGGGCGCTGACGACCCGCTCCCTGCGCCGCCATGATAACGCCGATATCCGGTCCTATACGCTGATTGACGTCTGGCCCGGCGTCATTCCCGGCCTCACGCCGACCAACTTTCCCGACCCGCACCTGCCCCCCGATTCGCTGGAACAGGGCGGGCGCTCCCTGCTCAACCCGCAAAATCCCTGGGACGACTCCCGCATCCAGCTTATCCAGCGCTCCTTTGCGCCGGTGGCCATCTTTGACCCGGCGTATAATATCGCCAATACGCCCTCCAACGGGCGCGGAGAGTGGCCGGCCATCCTGCCGACCCTGCCCGCCGGACAGCGGATCACCCAGCAATTCATCCTCTTCAACGACGAGTTCTCCGGGCAGGACCTCCAGCTTCGCATCCTCCCCGTGATCCATCTCAACGCCGAGACGCAACAGGCGCTGCCGGAGATCGTCCGCACCGTGGCTGTTCCGTTGGGCGGGCACGTCACGCTGCCGGTGGAGCTGCCCGGCCTGCCGGTGGAGGAGAACTCCGCGCTGGATCTGACGCTTACTGTGTCGAAGGGAGGCCAGGAGCGGTTTCGGGAGAAGCTTACCTACCTGGTCGTGCCGGAGGGCAAGGCGGGCACGCAGGCCCTCTATGAAGGCCGCGACGACGCCACGCAGGGCAATTGGGTCGGGGTCTATGGCGCACAGGGCTTCTTGATCCCGCGCCTGAGTGGACACGCCAGCTTCCAGCTTCCCGGCGTAACCCTCCATCGCGGCCCGAAGCCGGAAAAACCGGAAGAGGAGACGCCCTTCACGGAGCCGGACGGACAGCACTCGCAGATAATCCACTGGGAGCAGGCCGCCTCCGTCTCGGACCCGCGCGTTGCCCTGGCCGGTCCCAGGCTGACCGAGCGCTCTCCGGCGGCGTTCGCGGGGCTGGGGGAGCCGCTGCTGATGCGCGTGGAGACCACCGACGGGAAACCCCACCGCCTCAGCCTGTATCTGCTCGACTATAAGCGGGAAGGCCGCGCGGTGGATGTGGACATACTCGACCTGCAAGGCCATCGGCTGGATACGCGCCGTGTCGCCGATTTTGCCGGGGGCGCCTACCTGAAATACCGCTTTACCGGCTCCGTGCTGATCAAGGTGACTTCTCTCGACAACAAGCCCCCGACGCTCTCCGGGCTGTTCGTGGATGCGGACTCCGGCGATGGCCTGCTCTGGCACTAAAAGAGCTTGCTGAAGAAGAACGTGGCCCCGGCCAGCACCTGAAAAACCGCGCCGTCCCCGTGCAGTTGCCACTGGAGCGCGATGTCATAGACTGCATAGCGGTGGGCGGCATAGGCCAGGCCGTGCATGGTCGTCACCTCGGCCCGCTGGCCCTGGATCGGCGAGAAGTAGACCAGCTCGTTCGTATAGGCCCAACGGGTGCCCTTGAAGGGAAATGTGAAGGAGGCGGAGACAAGAAACTGCGTGTCCGTTCCGGGAGCCGCCTGCCGGGTCAGCGAGGAGAGGCCCAGGTTAAAATCCCCATGCACCCGGGGCGACTTATCCGGGTACAGCGCGAAGTCACGACTGGCAAGCAGCAGCAGGCCGTAGTCTACTTTGCGCGTGCCGATGGAGGCCGGGGCGGTGGGGATTTTGAGGGCGATGCGGCCAGAGGTGTCGTAGCCGCTGCGCTCCTGGCTGGTAAACAGGTATTGCAGGGCGACGTTCGTATCTCCGATTCCTTCTGTGCCGTCTCCCTGGCGGACGTAGCCGTCGTTCTCCAGACGGTATTGGACCCGCCCGTTGCGCGCGGTCAGCTTTAAGAGCAGCGGAGTCATCAGCGTCCGATCCCGATCCAGATTCTTGGAGGTGCCCCATTCGGCTTCCAGCCAACCCGGCGCGGTCAATGAAGCCGGATCGGTAACGGTCGGGCGGCCCGGATTGACGGCGGGCGGGCTATGGTCCGGCGGTGCCGCCTGTTGATTGGCGCTGCCGGCAGGCGCCTGTTTGTTGCTTTGACCCGCCTGCGCGTGGGCGGCGGGGAGAGAGGCGCCGCCCAGCAGGAGCGCCAGCGCCCATCGCGCCCCGAAGCGCAGTAAAACGCG
This sequence comes from Chthonomonadaceae bacterium, assembly GCA_035650735.1. Classification (GTDB taxonomy): domain Bacteria; phylum Armatimonadota; class Chthonomonadetes; order Chthonomonadales; family Chthonomonadaceae; genus DASRGL01. Next base: position 5,161 of record DASRGZ010000166.1, on the reverse strand, counting down.
ATTCCTATGGAAAGCCATCATTTCCCGGCTGCGGAAAAGCATACGCATGTCCTTTCTTCGCCCGCACGCTTCGGCACGCAGGCGGGTCGTTTCGTCCCGGAACCGACGCTGTTTTTGCCCCGCGCTCCGGAGCGTGCAGGCGGGCCTTTCTCTCGATCAAGCGTGGAAACGGCAGCGCTCTGCTCCCCACTACTCATTCAAGCGGCGCTGCGACTCGCTGACATCCAGCACGACCTGGGCGCGGGAACGATTCTCGCCCGCCGCCGTCTCTACGTACTTGACGGCGGTGCCGATGGCGGTGACCTCCATCCACTCGCCGCCGTGCAGGTACTCGATCTTCAAGTCTACGCCCACCACGCCGTCCGCGCCGAGCGCATCAGCCTCCGCCTGCATCCGGGCCAGGGCCAGCTCGCGCGCATCATACATCAGGCGCGAGACGTCGTGAACCTCGCCGCGAAACGCACCCTTCAAGTTGGCCAGCCAGCTGCGGAACGCGCCCATCGAGTAGACGCAGTTGCCCAGCACCATCCCCAGCGGGATATACCCTTTGTCCACGACCAGCCAGAACTCCTGGCCGGATAAGTCCGAAGTAAACGCTCTGCCTCCCGCCATCCCTCGCCTCCTGACCGATTTTGTTGTGTCTAGCTGGATATACGTATGACCTGAGCAATCGGTGTCATTATGCTGGCCCGGCTTCCTGAACGCCGGGCCTCTCGAAAGCTGAACCTCAGATCGGAGTTTAGGTAAGATTACCGGTTTAGATTTTAGGCGCGTCTAAAAACAATTTTTACAAACCTTGACGCAACCTATGCGGGGGTGCTACACTTAAGGTAGATTTACGCTAGGCTGAAAAGGATGTTAGCGCGGCGCGAAAGGAGCCACAGATGCCGGTCAAAGAGAGCAAAGAGTTTTACCTGCGTGTGCCTGCAACCTGCCGGCCGAAAGCGGCTCGCGACCGCGATAAGCATGAGCTGACCGAGAGCATGGAGGAATACACCGAAGGCATCTACCGGCTTCAGGAGGAGTTGGGGCAGGTCAGCACCGGCGACATCGCCAAGTACATGAACGTCGAGCCTGCCTCCGTCACTACCATGCTCAAAAAACTGGCCGAGATCGGCCTGGTGACGCACACGCCTTACCAGGGGGTGCGCCTGACGGAAAAGGGCGAAAAACTATCCCTTTCGCTGCTGCGCAAGCACCGGCTGCTGGAGCGCCTGCTGGTGGATTTCCTGGAGCTGCCCTGGGAGGACGTACACGACCTCTCCTGTAAGCTGGAGCACTATATCAGCGAGGAAGTCGCCTCCCGCATCGCCAGGGCGCTAGGCTACCCAACGACCTGTCCGCACGGCAATCCCGTGGATGCCACGATCCAGGACGGCTCAGAAAGACTTTCTGGCCGTGAAGTAGGCGAGAGGCTGAGAGTCGTAAAGATAACTGATGAGCGGCTGGAGTTTTTAACCTACCTGATGGAGATCGGGCTGATACCGCAGGCGCACATCACCGTCTTAGAGCGCACTCCCTTTGGCGACGTGATGACCCTGGAGGTGGAGGGCCGCAGCAAGCCGGTGGCTATTGGGCGCGATGTCGCCAACAGCATCTGGGTGCGCCCGCAGGAGTGAGAGGAGCGGCTCCTGTCTTGCAGGCAGGACCGCTTGTGCCCCGTCACTCGATAAAAACACCGGCAACCGTTGGGATGCGCCTGGATTGTATCCGTCCCGCGCCCGGAAGCAAAACCGTCACTCGATAAAAACACCGGCAACCGTTGGGATACTCCCAGGAGTGACACGCGCGGTTTGCGCCGGTACATTCCTGTATTAAGGATAAGAAAAAGCTAACTAATCTGGTGATTTGGCGTAACTTATGAAGAGAGCGCTTGTCATACCGCCCAATACCGGGGAAGCGAGATGACCCTGAAGCTGCCTCCTGCCGTGCCCCGGCTTCCCCACGACGAGGATCGTGTGCCTGTGATGCACCCTTCAGACAACCGGCGCCGACGATGGCGCTTGCTGGCGTGGACGCAACGGCGCAAGCACGCCCAACAGGCGCAGGCGCTGGCCCAGGCCGCGCTGGATGCGGCCCAAAACCCGACGGCTCCCGCGCCGCGCGGCTCACTCTACCGCAGCGGCGTCACGCTGGCAGAGCTGCAGCCCGGCGAGTGCGGCACCGTTCGTATTCTCATCGGCACGACGCAGGCACGCCTGCGCCTGCTGGAGATGGGCCTGACTCCGGGAACCCACGTCCGAGTCCTGCGCACGGCGGCGTTCGGCGGCCCGCTGGATGTGCTGGTGCGCGGCTACCAGCTTTCGCTGCGGCGCGACGAGGCCGCCGCTATCTGGCTCGGCGAGGAGGGGGATGAGGCCGAAGCGCCGCCGCCCTCCACGCCATAGCGCCGCTGAAATATTCATGAGCCCTCTTGCCCGGTTCTAAGACACAATCTCAATGCTAACTCATCGAGCCCGATCAGGCAAGGGGACCATTTATCGGGATAATATAGATACTTATGAAGACCGCAGTTCCAGATGCGGGCTACTCCTTAAAGCGCGGGGCTGCCGCCAGATCATTGACGGTGGCGCTGATCGGCAACCCGAACAGCGGAAAGACCACCCTGTTTAACGCGCTGACGGGGTTGCGCCAAAAAGTCGGCAACTATCCGGGCGTCACGGTGGAAAAGAAAGAAGGACGCGCGGCGCTGCCCGGCGGCCCGTTGCTGCGCCTGCTCGATCTGCCCGGCCTCTACTCGCTTACCCCTTACTCTCCCGACGAGATCATCGCCCGCGAAGTGTTGATGGGCCTGCGCGCCGATACGCCTGCCCCGGATGTAATCCTCAATGTGGTGGACGCCTCCAACCTGGAGCGCAACCTCTACCTGACCAGCCAGCTGCTTGACCTGGGCCTGCCGGTGGTGATCGCGCTGACGATGGCGGATACCATCGAAAAGAGCGGCAAGGTCATTGATGCTGCCGCCTTGCAGGAGGCTATCGGTGTGCCCGTGTGCGTGGTCGTCGCCTCTCGCCGTCAGGGGCTCAAAGAGCTTCTGCAGGCTGTGGCGAGAGCGGCCCGGAAATTGCCTCCGGCACCGGCGTGGCGCGTGCCCGCCGCCATCACCCAGGAGGTCGCCTCGCTGCAGGAGGCGCTAGAGCGCGAGCATTGCCTGTCGGAGCGCGTTGCCTTCTCCGAGGCGGTGACGCTGTTGATGCAGGAGAGCGATCTGGGACCGACCGAACATCTATCGCCCGCCGTGCGCGGGCTGGTGCGGGCCACGCGCGAGCATCTGGCGGCGCAGGAGATAGATTTCCCGGCCCTGGCCAGCGAGGCCCGCTACGCCTGGACCGCCGCCGTCTGCAGCCGCGCGCTGCATGAGGCCGTCAAGCCCCGGCGCAGCCCGCTTCCCACCAACGAGCGCGTAGACCGCATCGTGATGCATCCCTTCTGGGGCTATGTCCTCTTCCTGCTGGTGATGACCGTCGTGTTCCAGTCCATCTTCTCCTGGGCGCGTCTGCCGATGGACTGGATACAGAGCGGCATAGACTCTCTGGGCGCGGGGCTGACCCATATCCTGCCACCGGGCGACCTGCGCGATCTGCTCAAGGACGGCGTGCTGGGTGGGGTGGGGAACACGCTAGTCTTTCTGCCCCAGATCCTGCTGCTCTTCTTCTTCATCAGTCTGCTGGAGGATACGGGCTACATGCCTCGCGCCGCCTTCCTCATGGACAAGCTGATGAGCAAGGTGGGCCTGCACGGCAAGTCGTTCATCCCGCTGCTCTCCTCGTTCGCGTGCGCGATTCCGGGCATCATGGCCACGCGCACCATCGGCGACCGCAAGGCCCGCCTGATCACCATTCTCATCGCCCCGTTGATGTCCTGCTCGGCGCGGCTGCCGGTCTACGCGCTGATGATCGGGGCCTTTGTGCCGGGCCGTCCCGTGCTGCGCATCGGCCACCTGACGCTCTTAACGCTGCCTGGCGTGACGCTGCTGGCGATGTATCTGCTGGGCATGATCGCGGCGTTCTGTATCGCCTGGCTGTTCCACCGCACGATCCTCAAGGGCGTCTCTCCGACGTTCCTGCTAGAGCTGCCGCCCTACCGCCTGCCGAGCCTGCGCACCGTGCTGCTGCAGATGGTGGAGCGGGCCGGGCTGTTCCTGCGCCGGGCGGGAACGGTGATTCTAGCGGTGTCGGTGGTGCTGTGGTTTCTGGCGGCGTACCCGAAACGGCCCGACCTGTCCCCGGATCAGCGCCTGGAGCACTCGTTTGTGGGCACCCTGGGGCGGGGTATCGAGCCGCTGATCGCGCCGCTCGGCTTCGACTGGAAGATGGGCATCGGCATGGTGTCCTCGTTTGCCGCACGCGAGGTCTTCGTCTCCGCGATGGGCACGGTCTATAACGTGGGCGACACGGACGAGGACACGGGAACGGTGGGCCTGCAGCAGAAGCTGCGGGAGGACGTGGACCCGCGCACGGGCAAGCACGTCTTTACGCCGCTGGTGGCCGTCGCGCTGATGGTCTACTACGTGCTGGCGATGCAGTGTATGTCCACGGTGGCCGTCGTGCGCCGGGAGACCAACGGCTGGAAGTGGCCGCTGTTTCAAGTCGGTTATATGACGGCCCTGGCCTGGGTGGTCACTTTCCTGGTCTACCAGGGCGGGCGATTGCTCGGCTATGGGTAAGGGGAATCCAGAGGCCGTGCGGGAATGGGCGCCTGGTTTCATTCTACCCCGCTGGCTGAGGGATTGAGAAGGTCTTGAGGAGATGGATATTCAGCAGCTTACCGCGCTGGCGCTGGTGGCAGTGGCGGCGATCTACCTGGGGCGCAACGCCTGGAGTGCCCTGAAGGGATTGCTCAGCGGTAAGGGCGGATGCGCAAGCGGATGTGGCAAATGCGCTTTCGCGGGCAAAGAGACTGCCGTGCGTGCGCGGAGCTCAAAGCCCGCACGCCCGGACATCATTCCCCTCTCCGACATCAAATCGGTTTCCACAATTCGGCGCCCTCCCGGCTCTTCTTAACCTAACCCCCCGTCCTCTCGCCCTCTCCCCCTTCCCCTCTCCCGCAGCGCCGGGAGAGGGGAGAGTCAGTGCTGGCTTCTCCTCTCCCTTCCCACGCAGGGAGAAGGGCCGGGGATGAGGGCAACCCTACCCCCTACCCCCTACCCCCTACCCCCTAC
>DASRGZ010000165.1:0-22002 GCA_035650735.1 Chthonomonadaceae bacterium | reverse complement strand
CCCTTGTCGGAAGGTCAATTTCGCAAAAAGGAAAGCGTGACGGCCCACTTGCCCAAAGGGGTGAAGGCGCATCGCCGCCGTAAAGTCTCGACAATGTCGCCCGAACTCCGAAAGGCGGCCTGATTTACCGGAAACTAAAGTTGCACAGGCCCGTGAAAAGGCGCGGCAGACCATGTGCATCAGCAACCTGAAGCAGATCGGTAATGCCTGGGCTATGTATGCTCAGGATTACGACGAGATTGGCACCCCGTTGTGGGTTAAGAGCAACCTCATCGCGGGCGACTTCCCCATCGTGGATCAGAATTACCGTGCGCCGTTCACCGGCATCAACTGGGGCGCTTACTGGCCCGACCTGGTTTACCCCTACGTGAAGGCCGGCAGCGACGGCTACGGCAGGAACCGCACAAAGGGCAACCGGGCCGTGTTCGCCTGCCCGACGGTCAATAACTTCCTGACCGACTATGGTGCAGAGTGGGGCGGTGAATCCGGCTGGGGCTCCGTTACTTACGGTCTGACCCAGGCCTATGTACACAACGATCCGGTTCAGGAGGAGGGCGCGTTAGGCGAATTCCTCTGCGGCCAGGACCCCGCCAAGCAGAGCTGGGGTTGGGGCTGCGCGACCGGCACAAAGCTGGCGAAGGTCGGCCATCCCGGCGAGAGCATCCTGTTTGGCGAAGGCGATGTCGGAATCGGCGCCCACTACAACATGGGTTACCCGCCAAGCATATCCGGATCCTCATCTAGCCTGGATAACCTCTCGCTGGAGCAGAAGGCTTATCCATTTAACCCGCCCGGCTACGTCGCCAACCGGAAGATGGCGCACGCTTACAACGGGCCGGGTTTCGCCGCCTCGATCTCGTGGGGCGTGAAGACCGATGACGGCACGGACTGCTACGGCGAAGTCTACCCCTGTCTGGATCGTGCGGTTCACCTGCACAATCAAACGGGCAACTATCTCTACGTAGACGGCCATGTGAAGACCAAGCGAACCACGACGATGAAGGAGTGGACGGCGTCTTCGGAGTAGTTTTCGTACCGTTCCAGACAATGCTGAGAGGGAGGCCGAACGCCGGACAGCGCAAGCCAGGCGGCGTCGGCTTCCCGACCTTTTCTGAAGCGTAGAGGAAGCATTGAACAATGGCGCGGGCAGAACAACGCTCGCGCCCTCTGCTTCGCCAGAGACAAGCCATTCGCTCACGCGGCAAGCCTGTGTCGCGCAAGGGGGACTCGAATGCCGTATATGGTCAACAAGGACAGCAAGCCTGCGGGGCCGAACAAGCCGACGCAGCGCGCGTCCGGTGAACCCAGACAACTGACCATGCCGCTCCTCATTGGCGCGGCGGTTGTTGTTGTTCTCTTCATGGTCTTTATGTACCACTCGTATGTCAACCCGGTGGTTAAGCCTGCTACCATAGTGACTAAGGTGCCGCCGCTCCCCGGCTATCCGGATCTGTACCCCTACAACACCAAAGAGTGGCAGGAACAGGCTAAGAAGGGACGCGCCCCTCGTCTGTCGGGCGTTCCCCCCCACATGCCGGGCATGCCGCAGCAGCCATCAGGCAGTTCCACACAATAGCCAGGTAAGGTTTCGCCTGTTCCGGGGAGCAATGCATGCGTACCCACAGCGGTGTTGCTCCCTTGCTTTATGTCTATCTATCCACCCACTCTAGGCTTTGGAAAGTTACTTTTGTATGGCAGGATGGAAGCGCCGGTTCGTAGGTCTCGCTTGCTTACCTTTGCTGATTGGCTGTCATCATGCTTACGGCCCGGCCCGCGAAGACCCACCGAAGTTTCGCTATATGATGCGGACTTACGCCCATTTCACCGAGGCAGCGAAGACCGTACGCTTTGTAGATGTCGCTAATACGACAGGCATTCACTATCAATGGACAATTGAAGGCAAGCGGCCCTTGAATATCCTCCAGACCATCGGCAATGGCTGTGCCTTCCTGGACTATGATAACGACGGCAACCTCGACCTCCTGCTGGTCGGTCCCAAACTGGCTCTCTACAAAGGCGACGGCAAAGGTCACTTTACCGATGTGACGGCGGCTGCCGGACTGGAGAAGTTCTCCGGTCGCTTCCTGGGCTGTGCGGTTGGGGATGTGGATGGCGACGGCTATGATGATGTCTACATCAGCGGCTATCGCGAGGCCCTATTGCTGCATAACGAAGGCGGGCGGACATTCCGGGATATAACTCAGGAGGCCGGTCTCAAGCCTCAGCCCTGGGGCACTTCCTGCGCCTTTGCGGAAACCGTGCCCGGCTCCGGGCGTCTGGACCTCTACATGGCCAATTATGCAGATTTCAGCCTCGATGTCGGCCCGTTACTCTGCATGCAGCATGATGTAGAGACCTCCTGCGGCCCCAAACAATACAAGCCTCTCCCCGGCGTCCTCTATCAAAACGACGGACACGGCCATTTTACGGACATCACCCAGGCCAGCGGTGCGGCAGCGGTGCAGGGGCGTGGGCTAGGTGTGGCCTTCGCCGATTACGATGGCAGCGGACGGCCAAGCCTGGCTCTTGCCAACGATGAGCTGCCCGGCGACCTGTTACGACCTGATCCGCACGGCCCGCAAGTCCGTTACACCAATCTCGGCGAATCGTCCGGCACCGCCTATGACCGCGAAGGCAACACGCACGGCGGCATGGGCCTGGATTGGGGCGACTACGATAACGACGGCAAATTCGATCTGTTGGTCGCGACCTTCCAGGGCGAACCGCGCTCGCTCTATCATAATGACGGACAGGGACAGTTCAGCGACAGAGGCTTCCAAATGGGGATCGGCAGCGCCGGCGTTCCCTATGTCGCGTTCGGCTGTAAGTTCTTCGACTACGATAACGATGGCCGGCTCGATATTATCCTCGCCAACGGCCACGTGCAGGATAACATTCACGAGGTTGACCATCTCTCGACCTACCGCCAGCCCACGCAGCTATTTCACAATAGGAGCGGAAAGTATCCCGGTTATGAGGAGGCCGATCAGACCTCTCCCGATCTGATGCGCCCGATTGTCGGGCGGGGCCTGGCCGTCGGGGACTACGACAACGATGGGCGCGTGGATGTTCTCATTGTCGACTCGGAGGGCAGGCCGCTGCTGCTGCATAATGAGTGCAGCGCCACAGGGCATTGGCTGGGAGTGCGGCTGGTAGGGACGAAAAGCAACCGGGACGGCTATGGGGCCGTGCTGACGGCGAAGATAGGCAAGCGGGCACTGATCCAGCAGTGCCAGACCTGCGGCTCGTATCTTTCCGCTTCCGACCGGCGCGTACACTTCGGGCTGGACCGAGCGAAACGGGTAGATGTCCTGACCGTGCGCTGGCCGAGCGGCCATACGGATACCTACAAGAATCTGACGGCGGATCGCTATATCGCCCTGCGGGAAGGCGATCCGGCGGTCAAGTCAGAGTCGGCTCCGCCCGCGCCGGTCGCGGCACGGTGAGCGCCATTTGATCTGTGAGAGTAAGAAAGAGGTTGTGTTGTTTCCTCGCAAAGCAAAACGCTGGCTGCTGGCGGCAATATTGATCGGCGTCGTGGCTGCCTGGGGGATTCTCTCCCTGCGCCCAAAGGAAACGCCCTTACTGCCCCATGCCCGGCGCGTTGCCGCTATCAACGGCGCGTATCCGTTCTACTGGTGGGTGTCCGAACAGGAATTCCTGTACTTCCGCGATCCAGCCAGGCAGGACTGGACGTTGGTGCGCCGTAATCTAAAGACGGGGAATGAGACGCCGCTGGCGGCGCTGACCCAACTTTTCCGAACGTCGGGAGGCAAGCCGGAAACCGCGCAGATTTCGCCGGAGGGGACCTGGCTGCTCTGGACGGGCGCGCGGGGCGATACCTTTGTCTCGACCCTGGACGGCTCCAGACATTTCCAGACGCCCTCGCACGGCCCCGCCGAGAAACGCTGGCTGCTCGATGGCTTCCGATGGGTCGAAATCCTGAATGACGGGACGGACTTCAGCCAGGCTATCTTCCACACGGTGGATAGCCCCAAAGAACTCAAATACAAGCCGATCACCCCGTTGCTGCCCAGCGATCCCAATACGCTGAATGTCTCCAGCATGATGATCACACCGGACGGACATCTGATGACGAACTTTTGGAACGGCGGAGCCGGAAAGATCGGCCCGGCGCGCGTTATCGCCGCCGATTTCACGGCAAGTCCCTCGCGCATCGGCAAATTTGTTCTCCCGGCCCCGCATGAGTGCGATAGGGGCGATCTAGTGTTCTCGCCGACCGGAGACTACGCCGTCTGGGTGCTGGAGTACGGGCAGCCTCTCGCCGCGCTGCTTGGCGGGCGCAAGACGACCGGCTTCTGGGTGATAGGCCGGGATAGCCTGGCCTCCTATGAGTTGGGCAGCGTAGAGACGGCGCGCGACGGCAGATCCGGGCCGTTGGCCGTGCGCTGGCTGCCCGACGGGGCGCATATCAGTTTCGTCTATAACAACGCGCTGTGGGTTATCCCGGCCTATGGAAAGCAAGAATGAAACCGCACGTCGTTCCCGCTTCGTCTCCTTCTCTATTCAAGCGTCCTGCGGTGGCCGTCGCTCTGGTGCTGCTGGCGGCGGCTGTGTGGGGCTTCGTCTTCTTCGGGCTGGGGCAGGGCAGTCCTGCGGCGCCGCAGGTGGAGGCGGGCCGGGAGGCTGTCCGCATGGGACGTCCGCAGGAGGCGGAACGGGCCTGGAAAGAGGCGGTGCGCCTGGACCCCAACAACGCCACCGCCTGGGAACTGCTCGCCGAGTACTATAGTGCCCACGAGGACTGGGCCAACGCCCTCAAGCCGCTGCGCGAGCTGGCACGCCTGAAGCCGGATACGCCCCATATCTACGTGCGCCTGGCCGATTGCGCCTTCAAGGTCGGCGATCCGCTGTCCGCGCTTGCCGATGCCGAGCGGGAGTTAAAGCGGGACCCGAATAACGTCGGCGCGCTCGTCATCGCGGCCCGCGTGCTGAGCGTGATGGAAGAAGAGAAGCGGCGGCTGGAGTACCTGCGCCGCCTGGCGCGTCTGCGCCCCGACGATCCCGATATACTGGCGATGCTGGCCCGGGCGCTGGTCGGCACGCACTTTAACGCGGAGGCCCGCGCCGTCATCGCGCGCCTGTTCCAACTGGACCCCAACAACGCCGAAGCCTATGCGCTGCGCGGTCGGGTCGCCTTCGACGAGGGGCCTATGCCGCAGGGGTTAGCGCAGGCGGAGGCAGATTTGCTCAAATCGGTACAGATGAGTCCGCAGGCGGCCACGCCGCGCCTCTATCTGGGCAAGGTCTACCTGCAGATGCGGCAGCCGCAAAAGGCTATCCCCTATCTGGAAGAGGCGGCGCGGCTTGCGCCCAGAAGACCGGACGTTTTCTTTGCGCTCGCCAGCGCCTACGACCAGGTCCGTCAGCCGGAGAAGGCCGTCCGCGCCCGCCGGCGCTTTGTCGCGCTGCGCCAGGATGCCGACCGGGTGAGCAGCCTGGAGAAGCGCTGCGCCATCGAGCCCGACAGCTACGCCAATCACTTGCAGCTCGGCCTTCTGACCCTCAAGACCGGCGACTATGACCGGGCTGACTACTATCTGAACCGCGCGCTGATACTGCGCCCTGGAGACTCGCAGGCCAAAGCGGCCCTCCGACAACTGGCCGCGCTCTCCGGAGAGCGCGGCCAGTCCGGCACTTCATCCCATGCCGCAGGAGGCCCCTAGAGAAATTGCGATTGCGTAAGAAAGTTATGCTTCTGGCTGCGGCCCTGTCCCTTATTCCGCTGGCGGGCTGTGGGTTCAAATCGCGCACGGAGCCGGTACTGGCGGCGCAAAAGGCGGCGGTGACCTCCGGCGTCTCCCCCTCCGCCCTGTTTGAGGACGTGGCCGACCGCGCCGGAATTCATTTCGTCCACACTAGCGGCGCGACCGGCAAGTTCTACTTTGTGGAGAACACGCCCGCCGGCTGCGCTTTCTTCGACTACGATAACGACGGCTGGCTGGATGTCTTCTTAGTCCAGTCCGGCCCTTCGGAGCCGCCCGGCACGGTCACGAACCGCCCGCGCTGCGCCCTCTACCACAACAACGGCAACGGGACGTTTACCGATGTGACCGCTGGGTCGGGGCTGGATACAGACCTGGGCTATGGGCAGGGCGTGGCCGTCGGCGACTACGACAACGACGGCTACGAGGACCTGTTTGTCACCGCCTACGGCGGCAACCATCTGCTGCATAACGAGCTAGGCAAGAGGGAACAAGAGAAAGGGAAAGGGGAAAATGCCCTACATCCTACACCCTACACCCTACACCCTCTCTTCAAGGACGTGACCGCGCAGATGGGGCTGGGCAAGCTCCACAGCACCGGCTATGCGACGAGCGCGGCGTTCGGCGACTATGACAACGACGGCAGGCTCGATCTCTACGTCTGTTACTATACGCCCTGGACCTGGAAGGCCGATAAGCCCTGCCACGACCCGATGAATCGTCCTGAATATTGCACTCCCGAGATCTACGAGGCGGAGACGCACCGGCTCTACCATAACGACGGCACCCATTTCACGGATGTCAGCGAGAAGGCGGGCATCACGAAGGCGAAGGGACGCGGTCTTTCGGTGGCCTTTGTGGACTACGACGGTGACGAGCGGCAGGACATCTTTGTCGCCAACGACCTGACCCCAAACATGCTCTGGCATAACAACGGCAACGGCACCTTTACCAACGTTGCCGTTGAGGCGGGCTGCGCCTACGATAGCTCCGGAGCGGTGATGGCGGGCATGGGTATCGGCGTGGCCGATTACGACCACAGCGGTCGGGAGAGCCTGTACGTGGGCAACTTCACCAATCTGCCCAACATGCTCTATCGCAATATGGGCGGCGGGCGATTCCAGGATGCGAGCGCGGAGGCGGGCCTGGCGCTGCCGCACATGAAGTTCCTGACCTTCGGCTGCGAGTTTATGGACTACGACGCGGACGGATGGCCCGATCTGTTCGTCGCCAACGGCCATGTCCAGGTGCACGCCGACACCATCCTGGAGGGCGTAGGCTACAAAGAGCGCAAGCAGCTCTTTCATAATGAGAGGAACGACGCCTTCCGGGAGATCACGGACCCGGCGCTGCTGGGGGACCTGGCTGTGCCGACCGTGGCGCGCGGGCTGGCTATCGGCGATTTTGACAACGATGGGCGCCTGGATGCGCTGGTCAACAACCAGAACGGACCCGCGCAGCTTTTCCATAACCGCGACCGCAGCCCGAATCACTGGGTTAGTTTCAAAACTGTTGGCACCCGCAGCAATCGAGATGGGAGGCATGCCCGGTTTGTCCTCACGGCGGGCGGCGTGAGGCAGACCGCCACCGTGCGCGGCGGGTCGAGCTATCTGTCCTACAGCGACCCGCGCGTCTACTTCGGCCTGGGCCCGGCCACACGCGTAACGAAGGTGGAAGTCCGCTGGCCGAGCGGACGGCAGGATGTGCTCCAGGATGTCCCGGCGGATGCCAGCTACATCGTCACCGAAGGGCGGGGCATTACCGGCAGGCTGCCGACGGCACAGCGGCCTTAGGCTTTGGTTCTCATTTCCTAACCCCCCGGCCCCCACTGCTAGGGTCGGCGCTGCAATGGTTCGCGCCACTGCAAGGGACGCCGCTCAACGGTTCGCGGCTCTGCCTTGCGACACCTGGCGATCCTGCCCGCTCGTACCTCGCTAGGGAAGGGGGGGACCCGGCTTCTGTTCTCTCGGCAGGCTAAACCCTGCCGCTGTGGGGCGCTGCAAGGGTCGGCGCTGCGCTCGCTCGCGCCTCCGCCTAGCCAGGCCCGCTGACTGCCAGGGTCGGGGCTGCAATAATTCGGCCCTCCGCCTTGCGACACCGACGTGGGCAGAGGAAAACCCTGGCTTCTGCTCTCCCCTCCCCTAGAATTGGGGGAGGGGTGGCCGCAGGCCGGGGTGGGGGCCTGTATGGATACTTTGAGAGGAGATGAAGAGGATGAAAAAGGAGATCCCTCCGAGCATTGCAGCCATCATTATCGTCTGCGTTATCGCCTTAGCCGGATTCGTGATCTGGTACAAGAACCTAGACAGGCCCATACCGGAAGGGCCGGGCATCGGCCGGATCGGCCAGGGGATGAAGCTAGGCCAGAACGCTATGGCAGGAAATCCCGCCGCGAAGCCGGGCAATAAGAAGCCAGCTATGGCTGCCCCCGGCCATGCTGGGGGAGAGGCCAAGAGCACGCAATAGTTGAGCCAGATCCATCAGGCGCGTATCGGCCTGAGACGGACGACAGCCCAGGCCCAGCCATAGAGCAGAACTAGCGCGGCGGCGGTCACGCCCGAATCGTTGCAGAGCAGGGAGGCGATGGCGCCGGCGACCAGCCCGGCAAAGGCCGCGCGCGCCGCGTGGGAACCTGGCGCGTTTCCCACGCCGAACAGGCATGGATGCGTGCGGCGCAGCCATCCCAGGCCGAAAGCGCTGACGGCCAGCGTGGCGCTCCAGGGGCTATGCAGCAGCAGATAGCCCTCCAGCGCCAGCTTGCGCCGCGCAATGCCAACAAGGCTGCCGCCGCCCGCGCCGGAAAACGCCCGCGCCAGGTGGGACTGCTCTCCGGCCGCGTGGTGCAAGTCCCACGCGGCAAAGGCACCCAGCAGCAGCACGGCCGCCGCCAGCAAGAGAAGCAGGTCGCGGCCTCGCACTTCCCCACGCCACCGCACCAGCAGCGCAACCCCGAACGCCGCCCCCGTCGACGGTATCGCGCCGACTTTGGCCCCGAAGCTCGGCAGCCCCATCACGACCAGCAACGCCAGGAGCAGGAAATAGAGAATAGGGTAGGGCATGGCGCCTTTGCCGCGGCTTTCGGCTCTCTGCTCCATGTCCCCCAGCAAAACGCAGGCAGCGCCGATGGCCGTGCCCATGTACTCGTTCCCGATGCCGTAAAATCGCTGCCCTTCCATCACGGAATAGCTCATCCAGGCCCGGCGCAGCAGGGCGGAGCCGGTCAGCAGGTCGGCCAGGAGGATGAGAACCAGTGCGGCGCAGAGGAGATAGAAAAGGCGCGGCGCCCTGCGTTCTGCCTCCGGCGGCAGCGCGCCTAGTCCCGCCAGCGCCAGGGTGAAGGCCGCAAGCAGCGCGCTCGCTCCCCACAGGCTGCCCGGCGAAATCGGCGGCAGCACGAGCATTCCCAGTGGCAGGGAGACAATCGCGAGGGCCGTTGCCGGGACGAGCCGGGGCGCTTTCCGCCAGAACAACGAAGCCAGCCCGGCCAGCACCAGCAACATCTGCACGGTGGGAAGCCCGCCCAGGAAGTATTGGAGGTTCGCGGTTTGCAGGAAGGCGGCATAGGCGGCGCGAAGGGCGGCAGGCGTGGGCGGCTTGTCGGGCGGCGACGGCTGGCTTAGCAGCGGGCGACCCGTCGCGCCGGGCGGCAGAGGCTGCCCGAGAAAATCCGCCGCCGAAGCTAGAAAATCCGTGTTGACGACCAGGCCGGGCCAGCGTGTGGAGGCGGAGGTCAGCGTTCCGGACGCTACACCGTCGCCCCAGAGGATCACCGGCGCCAGCCGGTCGCGCGGGTCCGTCACCGACTCCGCCGGGCCGGGCGCCAGTACGAACAGGCGCGTCTGCCGCTCGACCCCGGACGCGATCCGTTCCTGTTGGAGATGCGCGCACAGCGGCGCCAGCAGCGCCTCCAGGGCGCGCAGGGCGGCGGCGCGATGGGCGGCGGCGCGGGGCGGCAGGCACAGCGGCGCGTAACGGTCGGCGCGGGCCAGGTCGCCGAACGCGAGGACGATCAACCCGGCCTGCGCCTCCAGGCGCGCATAGTCGGCAAGCATCGCCCGCGTGTCGGCGCGAAAGCCATACGGCGCGGCGACATCCTCTGCGTTCCGGTCCAGACGATCTCCGGCGGAATCCACGCGCCCCGCCGAGTCCATCGCCAGTAGAAAGGCAGCCGGGAGGGGCTGCCCGGCATCCGCATTGCCAATCGCCGCCGTCCTGAGAGAGACGCGATGAAACAGATCGCCCATAGCGCCCAGCGGCACCGGATGATCGAGCCGTTGGTTGGCGGCCTGTAAGACTTTGAGCGTGGAGGCGGGGAGGGCGGACGCGCCGGGTTGGGCCGCATCCGGCGCCGGAACGAGCGGGACGGTTTCCGGCAGGGCGATGGCCCGCGACCCGCTATTTAACGTCAGGAGCAGGGAGGCGGTCGTGTCGCGCCCATCGGGACGCAGCAGGCGCGTGTCCGTGACGCGCGCAGCCCGACTGACCATCCAGCCGGAAGCGCCCTCCGCGATCAGCCGCCGCAGCGTGGGGACTTCCGGGCGCGTCAGGTCGTCGGCGCGCAGCCCCGGAAGGAGCACGACAACCACACGCCGCGCGGGCCTCTCCCCGGCGGCAGCCCATCCCCCCAGGCCCAACAGCCACAGAGCTAACCAGCAAAGTACCCACGCGGCAGCCCAACCCCTGCCCCTCTCCATGGCGGAAAAATCCCTGTAGTTTTTACCGATCAGGCGCGCTATCAGCAGGAATGCGGTCCTTTCTGCTAGAACTCAAACACGCACGCTCTCCGCACTTTCCTTGCTCTGGCCGATAATGGGAGCCAGAACGAGCCGCGAAAAGACCCTCTATTTCCGTTTGCGGCCCTAGAATCAGGAGTTACCGCATGACCAGTCTCTGCCGTTTTCGAGCCGCTTTGCTGCTCCTGCTCCTCTCCCTGATCTCCGTCAACGCGCAGGCTACCCACCGCGCCAACTTTTTTACCTCCACGGCACGCCCGGCTGTTACCTTCGACAAGGACAGCCTGACCTGGACGCTTCAAAATGAGGCCATTGCGCGCACCATCCACTTTGACTCTAAAACGGGCGCATTGCACACTACTGGCCTCCTTGACCTGCGGCGCAACCGCACCCTGCGTCCCGCTCCCGACTCGGAGGGAGGCATCTCCTTTGTCGCGCCCCTGCTGGAGCCGCCAAAACCGCTCCTTGCCGGCTGGAAAGTCACCGATAAACTCCCGCCGATCAATTGGCTGCGGCCCAGTTTTGATGATGCGGCCTGGAAATCGGTCACGCTGCCCTTTAAGTCCGACCAGGAGAACAAGACCTGGTGGTTCCGCTACGAGATCCCGCCGGGCCGGATGCTGGCCAATCACGCCTACGCCCTGATCCTGGATCATGCCCTGGACGAAGCGGAGGTCTATGTGGATGGCGAGCAGGTTGCTAAATACACCGTCGCCGACGCGCCGAGGGCGCATACCTATCAGCTTGACCTGCTGCCCAAAAACCGCGTCATCGGCATCAAGCTCACCGGGCACGGCAAGCCCAACGGCCTCTATGGCGCCATCGGCATCGCCGAAGTCGGCACGGCCCCGCCCTCGCTGGACCTCAATAGCGATTGGCGCTATGTCCTGCACTCGGTTAACGCGGGCGAGGCGGGCAGCAAGGTCCTGACCATCAGCCTGTCGGGCCTGCGCAAGTACGAGGGCTTCGATATTGACGTCAATTACCAGATTTATCCCGGCGACGAGCCTTATATCGCCAAGTGGTTCATGTTCGTCAGCCATCGCCAGCCGCACTATCTGATGGAGCAGGTGACCTTCGACCGCTGGCTGCTGCCCGGCTCCCGACCGGAGACGCAAAAATTCCCCGGCACGGGCTTTGTCGCCTCCAACCCGGAAACCCGTGACGGCCTGCTCACCGCCGTGCTCTCGCCCCTGGGCGCCAGCGAGGTCAGTGAAGACGGCAAGAGCGTCGCCGCCGTCCTGCGCCCTTACTACGTTCTCCGGCCCCTGGAGCGCCAGTTGACGCCGAAGGCGCTGACCGGCTTCTATCACGGCTCGGCGGCCACCGGCGCCTTCCTCTACCAGCTCTATACCGGCCAGTATGTCGCCCATGCCACGCCCACCAGCGTGCCGCCGCTTTATAATACCTGGTACGGCTACTATGGCGACATCAACGCGACCACCTGCGAAAAGATTATCCCGATAGCCGCCGATCTGGGCGTCAAGCTCTTCGTCATTGATGACGGCTGGCAGACCAATATCCCGCCCGACAGCGGCAAGTACGGCGATTGGGTCGTGGATCGGCGCAAGGAGAAGTTCCCGCAGGGGCTGTTGCCCATCTCCACGCTGGTGCGCGAGCGGAACATGCGCTTCGGCCTGTGGACGGCGCCCATCATGGTCAGCGAGAAGTCGCAGGCGGCCACCGCGCACCCGGACTGGCTGCTCCAGCGCGCAGACGGCTCCCGCGTCAAGGAGTGGGACGGCACCTGGGGCATGTGCTTTACCAGCGGCTGGGAAGAGAACTACAGCGAATCCTTCTTGGACCTGTGCCGAGAACTGACCGTCTCCTTCCTCAAGCTCGATTCGGGCTTGTTTGAGGATGGCTGCGTCGTGCCTGCCCACGATCACCCGGTCGGGCACAGCATGGCGGCGCAGGTAGACCACTGGAGCGCCTTCTGCGACAAGATGCGCAAGCTGGACCCTAGCTTCATCCTGGATCGCGGCTGGGAGAGCGGCCCGGAAGTGACCGCTTTGCAGGATGAGGGCTGGTTTGGCGATTGGGAGATCGGCTATGATCCCAAACGCATGGCCGACCCCCACTGGTGGTACAAGAATGCCGACATCTACCGCCGCACCCTCTACGATCTAACCTGGGTGCGCCCGTCCTTCACCATCGCCTGGGAGACGCCCTGCCACATCCCAACGAACCCGGTAGATGCGAACGCACTGGAGTACCACTTCACCAGCATCGGCGCTTATATCTGCAACGTGGAGATACACGGCAAGCTGGATGAGATGACCGCGGCGGAGCGGGCGCTGATGCAAAAGTGGATCAAGTGGAACGAGGACAACCGGCCCTGGCTGGCCTATACGCAGCCGCTCGCCTCGCTCGGCAAGCCCTGGGATCCGCGCGACCCGAACGCCAAGCCCCACATTGACGGCGTGCTGCACCTGCGCAACGCCCTGAACGGGCGCTACGGGTATATCTGCCTGTGGAACCCCGGAGATAGGCCCGACAAGGCCACGGTCGCCTTCCGCCCTTCCGACTATCTCGTGCGGATGGATTCGGGCGATATTCAGATCGTCCGCCTCAAGGACGGCAAGCCGGTCGGGTTCACCGGAGGCAGCACCATTACGCTGCCGGAGATAACGATGGCGCCGCGTTCCTGGGAGATTTACGAGATACGCCGCCGCTAATGGCCGCTGGCCGCAAACGTGAAGCCGTCTGGATAGCAAATGCGGAAAAAGGCTTTGACAATTCCTGAGATACCGTGTTACAACCGTGGGCGAATGAATTGATCTTTCTCTCCTTTCTGTATGCGCTTGCGTTTACATGTGCATCGTGCTACAATAAACCGTAAGCGACATGGACTGATTCCGATCATCCATGCCGCGACCGCCCAGCGCGGCGGAGAAGGAAAGACAGCCCCGCCGGAAGAGTCATTCCAGCGAGGCTGCGGCAGGGCCTTCGCCCTAGCCTTCGCGGTCCTTACGCCTTATGCGCCAGAACGCATAGGTGTAGTAGGCGATGGCCATCGTGTGAGCCACGATGCCGAGGAGCAGGTATGTTGTGGTCATACCTCACTTCCTCCTTTCTTTTGGCGCAGTATCAGGACTGTGCTGTCACACAGTCCGGTCTGCGCGGCAAGCGCGCCAGTCAAGTCGCGCAAGGCAGAAGTTGACAAGGGAGAGTGGGATGGCCGTCCCACTCTCTTTTTTCTGTCTGCTTCTGCCTGTCCCAATGATATACATTTTCCGCGCGCTCCGCAATAGCCCGATTATAAACGTGCTCGACTCCGCCGCTCGTTACTGCTGCCTCCTGTCGCTTATCGCTGGCTGCGCATTCGGGTATCTCCAACGTAAAACAGGATAGGTTCGCCAGAGGTCCACTGCAACTTTACGCGCGCAAAATTTATCTTAGCCAGGCAGAGGTTCCCTGGAACTCTCCCAAATTGTAGGCGGGGCTGCTCTGTTCTCACGTTCTCGAAGGAAGGTTGCGATATGGTCGAGCCTCGCCGCTTGCTCTGCGATGACCGCTCTGCTCTGTTCTCATGTTCTCGAAGGAAGGTTGCGATGGTTATCCGCCTCTCGAAAGGCAAGAACGGCAAACCCGGCACGCTGACCTGCATCCGCGAGGATGGCTCTACTACATGGCAGCGTTCCTCGGACTTTTTCGCCTACCATGACCTTATCCACTACGCCGTCGAGACGACGCTCGGCTACAAGGACGCCTTTCTCGGCCTGGTGGCGAAAGGGCGCGACCTCGATTCGTTCGGAACCAGGGACGGCGTGAAAGAGAACTACACGCAGGAAGAGGGCTGGGCGGAGGGCCTGGCCGGTCTGGTGCAGTTTGCGGGCTATAGCGGCGGCCCGCCCATGAGCGATGCCGAGCTATTGGAGACGCTGGCGCAGACGTGTGCCGCCCGTGAAGTTTCCATGCCGCCCATCACGGTCGAACAACTGACGCAGATACGCGCGAAGGCCCGTGACCTTCACAAACGCTGGGCGCAGTTGCCCAAAGGTGAGGCGCTGGAACTGACCTTCTAAGCGGCCTTTCTTGAATGTACGCCAGAAAACTCTTCCTCCGTTTACAGACGTCAATCCGACCTAACCAGGGACCAGCCTGATGCCCTTACTGCCATTGACGCTCTCAAATGGTGAACGAAAGGAACCATTGCGATGGATCAACAGAACGCAGACCCGTTCCCGCTTTACCTGCGCAGGACCATGGATCGAGTACCCAAGCTCCTCCTATACCTGCTTCCTGCCGCGCTCTTGGCCCTGCTCTTGCAGGCTGCCCTCACGCCCGCACCGGTAAGCGCGGCTCCAGACACGCAGGACGGGCATGTCTCGGCCATCCCGGCGACCGGCAGTGAGCCGTATGTCTTCGTTGTCCGGGGAGGTAGGCTCTACGCCTACTACTTGAAGCTGCAAGGCCCACCAAGTAAACTGATCCTCATCGACTCGACCGAGATCGGAGACAAGTATTAGATAGGTAATTGCATACGGGTATGGTCTCCTCTGAATTTTCAGCGAAGTTAATTCGTTTTTAGTGTTTTATAATTGTGGAAAGCGATGATGGAGAGAAGTAGCAGGAGCGCCTGGAGTCCAGAGAGCCGCCGTTGCTGGAATGGCGGCCTCCAATCCCTGTGAAGACCCTCCGGAGCGCGGGAAGGAACGGCCACATATCTCTGTGACTCAGTAAGTCCCGACGGCTTGCCTCCGTTACTGGGCATACAAGGCTGCGTTTTGTTCTAGAGTGAATATCGCCCTTGCGCTCGTCTTCTCTCCATTCAATGCTTGGGGAGAGGACGGGGCCTGGTCGTCAGGCACATTCTTAACGCGCAGCGAAATGCGGTGGCACCACGACGCCCCCTCGTCCGCATGGCGAGGGGGCGTATTCTCTTTGGAGGTGTCACTATGCAGCGTGTATGGACGACCGAAATCGGTCGGCATGTGGGAGAGCGCGTGCGGTTGGCCGGATGGCTGCACCGTCTGCGCCAGCTTCGCAACGTCAGCTTCCTCATTCTCCGGGACGGCAAAGGGCTGGCCCAGATCGTCGTGGAAGACCCGGCGCTCGTCGGGCAACTGGCAGGCTTACATCCGGAGTCGGTGCTGGCCGTCGAGGGAACGGTAATCACGGGGACGCAGGCGGCGAGCGGCTATGAAATACATCAGCCGTGCGTAGAGGTACTCTCTCCGGCGGTCGCGCCGCCGCCCTGCGAGATGTTTCGCCCGGCGCTTAAAGTGCAGCTTCCGATGCTGCTCGACCATGCGCCGGTGGCGCTGCGCCATCCCCGGCAGCGCGCCCTGTTCCAGATGGCTGCTGCTACAATGTCCGGCTTTCGCACGACGCTGAAGGCGCACGGCTTTGTCGAGATTCAGACGCCCAAGATCGTCGGCTCGGCCACCGAGGGCGGCGCGAACGTCTTTGCCATAGACTACTTCGGCAGGCAAGCGTATTTAGCGCAAAGCCCGCAGTTCTACAAGCAGATCATGGTCGGCGTCTTTGAGCGTGTCTTCGAGGTCGGGCCGGTGTTTCGCGCCGAGCCGCACGACACGCCGCGCCATCTAAGCGAGTATGTTTCGCTGGATGTAGAGATGGGCTTTATTCAAGACCATACGACGGTCATGGCGATGCTGACCGAGGTAGTGCGCGGGATGGTGGAAGGCTTGCGGGAGGAGGCGCAGGGGGCGCTGGAACTGCTGAAGGTAGTCGTACCGGAAGTGCCGTCACCGATTCCGGTCCTCCATTTCGCCGAGGCCCAGGAGTTGATTTTCCGGCAGACCGGGGAAGACGCGCGCAATGAACCTGACCTCGCGCCCGCCCATGAGCGTTGGCTGGGCGAATGGGCGCTGCGCCAGCACGGCTCGGAGTTTCTGTTCGTGACCGGCTACCCGATGGTCAAGCGGCCTTTCTACACCCATCCTGACCCGGAGCGGCCTCAATATTCCAATAGCTTCGACCTGCTGTTTCGGGGACTGGAACTGGTAACAGGCGGGCAGCGGCTCCATCGCTATGCGGACTATCTCTCCGCGCTGGCGGCGCGCGGCCTGAACCCGGAGCCGTTCGCTTCCTATCTAGAAGCGTTCCAATACGGAATGCCGCCCCACGGAGGCTTCGCCATCGGCCTGGAACGCTGGGTCGCCCGCCTGGTGGACGCGCAGAACATCCGGGAAACCACGCTCTTCCCGCGCGATATGCAGCGATTAACGCCGTAGCCGTATCTCCAACCGTTTGACCTAACCCCCCCGGCCCGAATGGCCCTCACCCCCATCCCCTTTCCCGGCGCTGCGGGAGAGGGGAGAGTCGGCATCTGCTCTCCCTTCTGCCTTGCAGGGAGAAGGGCCGGGGATGAGCGGAGAGAAGGCAGAACGGGGTAATCGCTCCCAACGGTGTGGACGTATCTCCTCAGCAGCAGGCTGCGTGAGATTGATCAATACGGCTGGGAGTGTCTACCCAGAACGGAAGAACCTAGGAGTAAGGGCTGCTCCCCTCCCCCAAGAACAGGAGAGGGGCCGGGGGTGAGGGCCTCTCTCCTTCTAAAGGAGAGAGGCCGGGCTTATGCCCTATGCCGCCTGCTTGACCAGACTGACGATCTTGGCGGCAGCCTCCTGCATGGTGCCGGCGGGAATCAGGTGGGCCTGCGCCAGGATCTGCGTGCCCTCCTCCGCCCGCGTCCCGGCCAGCCGCACGACGATGGGCACGTTAATCTCAATAGACTGCGTGGCCGCGACGATTCCTTTGGCAACCTCATCGCAGCGCGTGATGCCGCCGAAGATGTTGATCAGGATGCCCTTGACGTTCGGGTCGGAGAGCACGAGCTGCAGGCAGGCGCGCACCCGGTCGGCCTGCGCGCCACCGCCCACGTCCAGGAAGTCTGCCGGGTTGCCGCCCGCACGCTTGACCTCATCCATCGTCGTCATGGTCAGGCCCGCGCCGTTGGAGAGAATGCCGACATCCCCGCCCAGGCGCACGTAGGCGATATCGAGTTTGTGCGCCTCCGCCTCGATGGGGTCTTCCTCGCTCTCCTCCGCGTAGGCGGCAAACTCCGGATGGCGGAACAGCGCGCTGTCGTCAATCTGGAACTTGGCGTCGGCGGCCAGAATCCGCCCGTCGTCGGTCACCGCCAGTGGGTTGATCTCGGCCAGGGTGGCGTCGGCGCTTACGTAGGCGGCATAAAGCCGGCTCAGGATCGGAACCATCTTGTTGACCAGGGCGAGGTCAATCCGCGCATCATAGAGCGCCTGCCGCAACTGGAAGTCCCACACGCCCTCCAGAGGGTCTATCGGCAGGCGAGCGATGGCGCCCGGATCATCTTCAGCTACGGCCTCAATCTCCATACCGCCTTTGGCGCTGACGATGAAAACGTTACGCTGCGTTTCGCGGTCGGGAACGATGCCGACGTAGTACTCCCTGGCAATGGTGATCGGCTCCTCGATCAGCACCTTGTCCACCCGAATGCCTTGCGGCACCTGATGGGTCTTGAGCAGCATTCCCAGCATCTGATGGGCCATCTGCTCGGCCTCCTCCGGCGAGTTGGCGACCTTGATGCCTCCCGCCTTGCCGCGCCCGCCCGAATGCACCTGCGCCTTGACGACGCCGCGCCCGCCCAGCCGCTCCACGGCAGCCCGCGCCTCCTGCGGCGTCGCCGTCACGCCCGCGTTCTGGGGCACGGGCACGCCGTACTGCCTCAATATCTCCTTGGCCTGGTATTCGTGTATCTTCACTCCAGCAAACTCCTTAGGTAACGCCCCGCTAAAACGTAGTTGTCTCTCCAAAAGATGAAGGCGGAAGGAGGACGGATGAAAGAGACCTTGCTTGTTTCATCCTTCTGCCTTCATCCTTCCTCCTTCAACTACGTTTAGAGCGGGGCTGCCACTTCTTAAGTCACGATGTCCTAGTTACGCGCAAATCCACGCTCCCGTTCGCCTTACAATCGGCAGAATCCTGCGCGTTATCCCGATGGAATAACGTCTTGACTTTTTCGTGGCCGCTCTGTACACTATCGCCATCACGCGGGTTCAGGTATTGGGCGCGGCATCGGTGGAGAACGGGATTACGAGAGACGAGTGAAGAGGAAGTTGCGCCAGGGATCGCCGTGCCGAAGGAGAAGGCCGATGGAGACACTGGAACGTGTTCTGGCAGCGCATCCCTTCTTCGAAGGGCTAGAGCGACGCTACCTGCCCCTGATGGTTGGGTGTGCCGCGAATGTGCGCTTCGCTCCAGGAGAGTTTATTTTTCGTGAGGGCGCGGAAGCCAATCAGCTTTATCTTCTGCGCCACGGCAAAGTTGCGCTGGAGGTGTCCATGCCCGACCGCGCCGCTATCACTATTCAAACGCTGGGAGAGGGCGATGTGCTGGGGTGGTCCTGGCTGATTCCGCCGCACCGATGGCGTTTCGATGCGCGCGCGGTCGAACCGACCCTCGCCTTTGCCCTGGACGGAAAATGTCTGCGTGGCAAGTGCGAAGAAGACCACGATCTGGGCTATGCGCTGATGAAGCAATTCGCCAGCATTATCGCCCAGCGGCTTCAGGCCACCCGGCTACAGCTTTTAGAGATCTATGGGGCTTATTGTACTCTGGCCGAGGGGCGCGTCTGATCCCACAGGCGGTGAAGGCCCTTCGCCGCTCTCAGCCGGTACTTTGTAGGGGCGCGCAAGCAGCGCCCCTACGTGCTGTGTCCTGTATTCGGGTAGGCGCGCTGCAACTCTCACGCTCGCTGCCCCGGCGCAACGCAATACACCGATCTAAAAAGGAGAGAACGACGATGCGCGGTATAGCTCTGTGCGCGGTAATCCTGGCTCTGGCGGTTCCCGCGTTCGGGTAGGAGACGGCTTTTCAACTACTGCTTTCCGGTAAGGATCTTTCCGGCAAGGACGTTCCCCTGAGCCTCCAACTCAAGGACCTCAATGGCGATTGGCGGCGCATGAGCGTCCGGGACACCACCACGTTCGGCGGCTTCGAGGACAGGATGAACCAGATCATGCAGATGGGAATGCTGGCCGGAATGTCCGGCGGTGCGGGCAAAAAGAACCCGGACATGGACGCCATGCTGGGCATGATGTTCTTGAGCAATCTGTTCGGCGGCGGCAGCAACGCCAGCGTGTACGACACGCAGGGGCGGACGGTAACCCCGGGCGGGGAGACCTTTTTAATTGCCTATACCCTGCAAAAGAAGCAGCCGAACCCGATGACCCTGATGGCCCAAGCGCAGCAGAATCCCAACAAGGAACCGGACTTCGGGCAACTGCTTGCCGCCAAGCGCACTTCGGAGGGCTCGCTCTCGCTGGCGCTGCTCAACCTCAAGACGATCAGCCGCCTGACCGAGATTCGACCTTTCGATCTCAACCAGGAGCTTGCCGAAGGCGACACCGGCAGTATCCTTGCGCCTGTCTTTCAGCAAGCCCGCGAGAACGCGGTAGAGACGTCCTCAATAAGCAATCTGAAGCAGCTGGCCCTGGGCGTGTTGATGTATTCCCAGGACAATAACGAGAAGCTCCCGCCTATGAAAGACCCCAGCGCGCCCAAGAAGGCAATCGATCCCTATGTGAAGAACGACGAGCTTTTCGTCCATCCGCAAACGAAGGAGCCGTATCAGCCCAACGTCAACCTGTCGCGCAAGAGCCTGGCGGCGATATCCAGACCCGCAGAGACGCCGCTCCTGTACGAGGCCAGCCCCGGACCGGACGGCATGCGCGCCGTTGCCTATGTGGATGGACACGTGAAGAAATCAAGGAAGCCAATTTCCAGAGCCTGATCAAGGCCACCAAAGCACCCTGACGAACAAAACAGGCAGGCGTTCTTCCCGCAGGCCCTGCCAGGAAACGGAGAGAACTCTTGAGGCTGCATTTCTGTTCTCTCCTTTCGTTGGCTTCCTGCTACCTGCCAGGAAACGGAGAGAACCATTGAGCAGTAGATATGCCAATTTCATCGGTGGAAGCTGGGCCGCGCCCGCCAGCGGCGCGTACCTGCCCGACATCAACCCGGCGGACCGCAACGATATTCTCGGCGAGTTTCCCAACTCCGACGAGGCGGACGCCGGGCGGGCCATCGAAGCGGCAGCAGCCGCACAGTCGGGCTGGGCGGCGCTGGCTTCTCAGGCGCGCGGAGAGTTCCTGCGCCGTGCGGCGGATATCCTCGAAAAGCGCGCCGACGCAGTGGCCCGCGATCTGATGCGCGAGGAGGGCAAATCCCTTCCGGAGGCGAAGGGCGAAACGCTGCGCGCCGTGGCGCTGCTGCGCTATTACGCCGCCGAAACCATGCGCCCGGAGGGAGAGGTCATTCCGTCGGCCAGTGCCGCGACGTTCCTCTATACGCGCCGCGTGCCGCTGGGCGTCTGTACGCTCATCACGCCCTGGAACTTTCCCATCGCCATCCCCGTCTGGAAGGCCGCGCCCGCACTGGCCTTCGGCAATACGGTCGTCCTCAAGCCCTCCGAGCACGCGCCGCTGACCGCCTGGCACGTCGCCCAATGCTTGGCGGAGGCGGGCCTGCCGGCAGGCGTCTTCAATGTGGTCTTCGGGCAGGGCGCGCGCTTCGGGCAGACGCTGGCGGCGCATCCTGCCATCGCGGCGGTCTCCTTTACCGGCTCGGTGCGCGCGGGCAAGATGCTGGCCGGATGGGCCGTGACCCACGGCAAGAAGTACCAGTTGGAGATGGGCGGCAAGAATGCGGTCATCGTCCTGCCGGATGCCAACCTGGATCAGGCGGTGACGCTGACGCTGCAGGGCGCATTCAAGTCGGCGGGCGAGAAGTGCACGGCCACGGCGCGCGCCATCATCCACCGCGACATCTACGCGGAGTTCACCGCGCGCCTGGTGGAGAAGACAAAAGCCCTCCAGGTCGGCCCCGGCGACGACCCGAACGCCTACCTCGGTCCGGTGATCACGCAGGAGGCGCAGCAGCGCATCCTCCAAGCCATCGAAGCGGCGCGGGCGGAAGGCGCAGAACTGCTCTGCGGCGGCGGCGTGCCGCGCGGCGAGGTCTTCGACAAGGGCTTCTACGTTGAGCCGACCATCTTCGGCAACGTGCGCCCGCAGATGCGGGTCGCGCAGGAGGAGGTTTTCGGCCCCGTCCTCTGCCTGATGCAGGCCGACGACTTTGACCAGGCGCTCGCCCTCCTCAACGACGTGGAGTACGGCCTTTCCGCCTCCCTCTTCACGCGCGACCTGAACGCCGCGATCCAGTTTGCGGAGCGGGCGCAGGTCGGCATGGTGCGCATCAACGGCGAGACGGCAGGCGTGGAGCCGCAAGCACCCTTCGGCGGCATGAAAGCCTCCAGCAGCTACAGCCGCGAGCAGGGCCAGGCCGCCCGCGACTTCTTCACCCAGAGCAAGACCATCTCCATTGACCGCGCCGGGTGAGACAGAGCATTTTCCTTAGGATGGGCCGATGTCGGCTATACCCTGTGCTTAATACTAGAGCGTGGGATGCACTTGGGTCCTCTTGAGGAGATAGGCCAGCCGCTCATTAGAGGCTTGGTGCTCGCTTTTTAGCGAGCACCAAGCGGTCATCAGCCTCCAAGTCCTCTCTCGAAGCAGGCAAAAAAGGGCATAACA
>DASRGZ010000164.1:0-43633 GCA_035650735.1 Chthonomonadaceae bacterium | reverse complement strand
ATCGGCCTTGACCTTCTCCATGTCCGTGCCGATCACCGTCAGCTCCAGCTTAAACTGGTTGACAAGCTCGCGTATCTGGCCTGCGCTGCCCTGAAGGGTTTGCCTCTCGGCGGCAGAGCCGCTCTGGAGCAGAGCCTCCATACGGGCCACCACTCGCTTAAGTAGATTGGCCATTTCGTAGCGGGTGAGAGTGCGCCCGCCCAGGAAATCTCCATGGGGCGGATAGCCCTGGATGAGGCCCTTGCGGGCCAGGTCCTGGATAGCGGCATAGGCCCAGTGGGTCGGGGGCACGTCCTGGCCCACCGGAGCGCCTGTCTGGCTTCGGGCGGGAAGAGGGCAAAGAGCCAGCGGCGCGAAACTTAATAGTGATATACTAAGGCAGAGCGTAAGGCGGCGTGTGGGCGTCTTGCCGGCAGGGGCGATACGCTTGGGAAGCAAAGGCACAGATTCCTTTCTGAAGCGCGCCCGATAGAGTCGGTATTCGTTTTGGGCGCAATTAAGTCCGTTTCTTCACTTCCCTTATTCGACGCGCGCCCGGCCCTTCCTGCCTATTTACGCAAGGATTGCGGCAAAGCCACAGCTTCAGGCGTAGAAGTATATTAGTGAGAGCAAAAACTATGCCGCACTTCCGGGAACTTCTCGCTCGCGCCAATCGTCAGGATCCTCGGTAGCGTATTGGCATTTGCAACTGCCAGCGCGCAAAAGCTGGTAGCTTGCCCAGGGAATTTTAGGCGTCCTCTGGCACATTCTATGCAAGGAGACGTTTGGTAAAGAAAGGCGAAATTCACGGCGCGTTCCTGGTAGGCCCTCCGCCTGATCAGAAACGGCCTTAATGGAGGATAATCGAATATGTGGGTGATCGTTTCGGAGGAGTACTGCGTCGTGCAGTGTGGCCCGACGTACTACGTTTGCCGACGTATCGCCGGTGGGAAACTGGATTGTCTGCGGGAATGCCCCTCCTACCAGGAAGCCGAGCAAGCTTACCGCCAGTTGCGCGGCGGCGTTTGAGCCTTTCCTTCGGAAGGGAATATAATCTCTTCCCGCCCGGACAGCAAGCCCTGATACACATGGAGGAAGGCGGCAGGAGGAAAAGAGCAAGCTTCCCGCCAGAACAGCAAGCACTGTCCAGGACAACCGACCCATAGCGGCATATCGTTCGGAGGGCGGCAGCCATCGGTTGCTGCCCTTCTTTTGTGCGTTCCTCTCGTCTGGCCCCGAAAATCCGCTTCTGGCGCTATCCTGTTTGCCCTCAAGCTACCAGGGCTGAGGCTGCCGGCCCTTCGCTGGCCTTGTACTCCTCTATTTCTCGGAACATTTGCGCTGGCAATTCCGTTGTCTAATGGTTGGGCATTGCTCTGTTTTGTCGCTTTCGGCTCTCAAATAGCGCTTTTGTATGATTTCTCTTGACAAGAGGCGCTTCTTGTTTTAAGATCGGCCTATCGCGCGAAATAGTACTATTCTTCCTGTTTTCACGCTATTCTTGCTGCGGTCAGAACGACCCAGGCGCGCAGCAGAGAAATCAGGAAAGAAGAGTAGGGTACACGGATGGACACAGAGCGCATCAGCCAACAAACAGAGGCAGAGCATGAGCGTCGCGATATGCCAGAACCCCCTGCTGTTCCGCTGCCGGTGCCCCTGGAAAGGCTGTTTGAAGAGTTCCAGGACAGCCTGGAAGAGCTTCAAGTCGCCGAAGAGGAGCTGCGCCAGCAAAATCAGGAGCTGGAGGATACGCGCCTGGCCGTAGAGACTCAGCGCTCGCGCTATCAGGATCTGTTTGAATTCGCGCCCGACGGCTACCTGGTCACGGATATGAACGGCATTATCCGTGAGGCCAACCAGGCTGCCGGGCAGATGCTCGGGGCCGCTCCCGCCTACCTGATAGGTAAATCGCTGGCGCTGCGGATCGCCGCCCCGGACCGGCGCGCGTTCCGTTCTCTGGTGCTACAGATGCCGCGCCTGCAATGGGTACGGGATTGGGAAGCGTGCATCCAACCCAAACCGGGAACCGCCCCCTTTTATGCTTCGTTGACTGCCGCCATCATCTACAACCATCGCGGCGAGCCCGAAGGGCTGCGCTGGATACTGCGCGACATTACCCAGCGCAAACTGGCGGAACAGGTCGTGCGAGGGCAGGCCCAGGCACTGACACAGACGCTCAAGGCGTTCACCTCGCGGCTGGAGCTAGATACCTTTCTGAACCAGGTGCTCCTGGCGCTGGCCGAACAGTTGCAGGCCAGCGTGATTGAGCTCTGGATCCAGGAAGCCGAGGCGAAGGCGCCGCGCCTGCATATGCGCTATGCGGAGGAACAGATAAGCCGCCTGGGGGCGGGGCAGGAGACGGCGGAGCCCTCCGAAAGCCTGGCCCGCATGGAGACGACGGACTGGGCAAAACTGCTGCAAATGCGCCTGCCGATGGAATCGCAGGGGCTATCGAAAGCGCCGGAGGACTGCTACCCGGATTCTTGCTTCCGACCGGCGGAACGAACGCTGCTGGTTCCGCTGCTGCTTGGGGAGGAGATCATGGGCTGCCTGCGCATCCAGCGCGCGTCGGCGCATGCCTATCCGCTAGAAGAGATCGAGCTGGCGCAGGCGCTGGCGCAGCAGGCCGCTCTGGCCATCCAGTTGACCCGGCTGGCCGAGCAGCAGAAGCAGCAGGCCCTGCTGCAAGAGCGTAACCGCATGGCCCAGGAGATTCACGACACGCTTGCCCAGGGCTTTACCGGGATCATGGTGCAGCTGGAGGCTGCCAAACGCATTTTGCGGGAGGCGCCCGAGGAGGCCGAGACGCATATCCTCCTGGCACAAAACCTCGCCCGGGAGAGCCTGGCCGAAGCGCGCCGCTCCGTGCGGGCGCTGCGCGCCCAGGCCCTGGAAGCCGGCGATCTGCCGGACGCCCTGGCCCATCTTATTCATAGAATCGCCTTAGGCACCGGGATTGACGTGCAGCTGTGCGTGGAGGGAGCGCCCCGCTCGCTGCCCGCAGAGGTCGAGAACGATCTGCTGCGCATCGGGCAGGAGGCCCTGACCAACGCGCTCAAACACTCCCAGGCGTCCTGCATCTGTATGCGCCTGAGCTACGAGGCGCAGCAGGTAGAGCTCTGCGTGCAGGATAACGGGCAGGGATTTGAGGTGCATACCGTCGAGAGAAAGGGCGGGTTTGGCCTGATTGGCATGCGGGAGCGGGCACAGCGCCTCCAGGGCCAACTGACGATTGAGAGCCGGGAGGGCGAGGGAAGCGAGGTTCGCATCGTGGTGCCCATAACCTGCTCCGGAGAGAGTGGGGTGAGCCGTGAGTAAAACGAACTCGATTCGTATTCTGATAGCCGAGGATCACCCGGTAGTTCGGGAAGGATTTGCCGCTTTGCTGGATAGATTGGAGGACATGACCGTCGTCGGCAAAGCCAGCACCGGCCAGGAGGCGGTCGCCCTCTATCGGCAGCTGCGCCCCGATGTGACCCTGCTGGACTTGCGTATGCCGCAGATGGACGGGTTTGCCGCTCTGTCCGCCATCCGCCAGGAGTTTCCTAACGCCCGCGTCATCATCCTCTCCACCTACGGTGGCGATGAGGATGTCTACCGGGGCCTGCGCCTGGGCGCCAAGGCGTATCTGTTAAAGGATGCTCCCTGCGAGCAGCTTCTGGAGACCATTCGGGCGGTGGCGGCAGGGCAGACGCTCATAGCCACAGAGATGGCGGCCAAGCTGGCCGAGCGGATGAGCCGACCGGAGCTGACGCCCCGGGAGCTGGAGGTGCTGGAGCAGATAGTGGAGGGCAAGAGCAACCAGGAGATAGCCCGGACGCTCTCAATCGCTGAGAGCACCGTCAAGGCCCACGTCAACAGCATCCTCAGCAAGCTCAGCGTTGGGGACCGCACCCAGGCGGTCACGACCGCGATCCGGCGTGGGATCATCCATATGGAGTGAGCCGCTTGCGCGCTTCGTTGTGCCCTTAAAAGCGGATCGCACTCTTCCGGCGATCCGCAGGCTCCCAATCGTCCTCCCAGAGACTTTTTTCATTTCTTCATCAGGAGGCTTGCGTATGCCCCCATTGCGCAGAGCGCTGCCGCTTCTGCTCGGCGCTGCCACGTTGCTTACCGTTGTATTGCTGGGTTGCGGCAGCGGCAGCGGCCAGTCTGGCAGCACCCCGCACGATCAGCAGAGTCGCGTGCGCTTCTTCAACGGGTTTATCCCACAGGCGGGCCAGAGCAGTACGCTCTCTGTCACCAATCAGGGCGCTGCCATGACCGGGCCGGTTGGCATCTCCTTTGCGGAGTTCCTGCCGACACATACCTATCTTAGCGTAGGTAGAAGCGCCTTTCAACCGATGGCGACCGGAGCGGGCCTTGCCGGCCCCGTTCCGGCGCAGGCGCCCATCCATCTCGACGGCGCTCCGACCGCCTACACGCTAGCCCTTGTGGGGCAGGCAGGGCAGAGCGGGGATCTGAAGCCGCAAATCCTCGTCATTCCCGATCTGCCCCAGGTCATGGCCTTTATTCCCGACTTCCAGATGGCGCTGCGGGTGATCAACCTGTCGCCGGGCTTAGGCCCGATCACCCTGCT
This sequence comes from Chthonomonadaceae bacterium, assembly GCA_035650735.1. Lineage (GTDB taxonomy): Bacteria > Armatimonadota > Chthonomonadetes > Chthonomonadales > Chthonomonadaceae > DASRGL01. The sequence continues at coordinate 39,075 of DASRGZ010000164.1, read as the reverse complement.
CAACGAGCAGGAGGTACTCAACAGCAATATGACCAACATTCCCTACGGTTACGATCCGGCTCTCAATCCCTATATTCTGGTGCCCACGCGTCCCCAATTGCATTTAAGCCTGCGTGACGCCAGCCACCCGAGCCAGGATCTGCCTGTCGCGGGCAATTGGACCAGTCCCAATCTGCTCAACGGGCACACGTACACTCTGTACGTCTATGGGCAGCGCGGCAACGCCGCCCAGCCCCTCAGCGCCACCATCGTCGAGGACGCCGTGCCCTGAAGCGGGGTGACCTCACCCCCTTCCCCTACTGCAAGGGACGCCGCTCAACGGACTGCAAGGGTCGGCAGGGTTACGGCCCCTGCCTCCGCCTCGCGACACGGCTCTGCCTGGCGACAGCCCTCCGCCTGGCGATCCACGCTGCGGGAGAGGGGAGAGGCCCTCACTCCCAGGCTCCGTTGGTTTTGCCTTCTCTACCCTCCTCCCCGTCCCTTCTCCCTGCAAGGGAGAAGGGAGAGGCCCCCACCCCTTTATCCCCTCCCCCAAGAACAGGGGAGGGGAGAGCAGAAGCCGGGTTCTCCCCTTCCCTAGCGCGGTAGGTAAGTAGCGACGAGATACAGCAGCACGATAAGCCCCGCCAATACGGCGAGGACGACCAGACCGGCACCCATCGGGTTTCGATACTGCCAACGATGACCGGGGTCGCGCTCCTCATCTCGCCACTGTCCTGGATAGTCCTCACGCGGTTTCTGCGGCTGGTTCTGGCTCATCGCTGTGCTCCCTTGCGCGACACGTCTCCACCCTTCACCCCGGATCAGCCCAAGAATCGTTTCCAGCGCCGGGTCCGGCCCGTTAGAATGCCCCACAGGAGGCTTTTGTACGGGCTTCTGCCGTTGCAGCCCTGTTTCTCTACTTCGCAGATGTTCTTGATAGCCTTGTCGTCGCTACTTCTAGTCTGTAGACATTTAGTTAAAAAGTTTACTCCGGGCGGGCTGCCAGCGTGGCCGTAAGAGTCAGCTTTTGGTCGCCCCGCCGGATGACTATGGCGACGGTGTCGCCGGGCTTGTGGTCTTGAAGCGCGTAGGTGTAGTCGTAGATGTTCTTGATGGTCTTGCCGCCGAACTGGATGATGATGTCGCCGGCCTTCAAGCCCGCCTTTTCCGCCGGGCTGCCTTCGCGCACGCCGTTAAGCTGCACGCCCTCCACCATCGCCGCATAGTCGGGCACCGACCCGAAATAGACCCGCAAGCCGCTGGCCGGCATCGTGCGCTCGGCGACCTGAACGCGCTGGAACGTCGGGCGTTCGGGGTTATTGGCGATGCGCTCGGCGCACGCGGCCACCATTTCCAGCACGCGGGCTTCGCCTTCCGGATTGATCTTGTCGGCGGTGTCGGTCGGCGTATGGTAGTCCGGGTGCGTGCCTGTAAAAAAGAAGAGCACGGGAATGTTGTGCGCGTAGAAGGATTGCTGGTCGCTGGCTCCAAAGCCGCTTTCGTTGCGCGCCAGCGTAAAGCCCGCCGTGCGATTGACGTCCTCCAGCAGCTTATCCCACTCTTTAGCCGTCCCGCTGCCGATGACGGCGAGCTTATCGTCTCGAAGCCGCCCTACCATGTCCATATTGATCATGGCGACCGTCTTTTCCAGCGGCACGAGGGGATGCTTGATATAGTAATCCGAGCCGAGCAGTCCCAACTCCTCGCCGCTAAAGCAGATCAGCAACAGCGAGCGCCGGAGCAAGGATGAAGGATGAGGGATGAAGGATGAAGGAGGCCCAGCTTGTTTCATCCTTCCGCCTTCCTCCTTCCTCCTTCCGAAGTAGCGGGCCAGTTGCAGGACGCCCGCCGTGCCGGAGGCGTTATCGTCCGCGCCGGGGTGGATGGCGGGCGCGCTGGATCTGGCAAGGGAGCCCGGTCCGCCCATGCCCAGGTGATCCAGGTGCGCCCCGATCACCACCACCTCGCTCTTCAGCACCGGGTCGCTGCCCCCGATCAGCCCGACCACGTTAGCCGTAACCTTCTCGATCTTCTTGACATCGGCGGCAAGGCGGACGTGCACGCCGGTGGCGCAGGAGACGTTTTTGCCGGCGTTGGCGTCGGCTGTCAGGCGCGCGAGGCTCTTGCCGGCAGATTGCAGCCAGTTTTCGGCGATGGGAGCGCGTAGGCGCAGCACCGGCAGGCCCGCATCTGAGGCGTTGGCAAACTCAAAGCGCGAATAGCCCCAGGCGTCCGATTTGGGCAGCACGACGACGAGCACGGCGGAGGCGCCCAGTTCACGGGCGGTCAGGCACTTGCGGCGAATATCGGCGTAATCGGCCAGCGGGCTGTGCGGATCGTTATTCGGGTTGCCCGCTAGCAGCAGGGCGATCTTGCCTTTCATATTCTGGCTCATGTAGTCGTCATGGTGGGCCTGCGGGGCGCGGATACCGTAGCCGACGAAGATCACCTCGCCTTCCGCCCTGCCGTCGCCGGAGACGCCGGAGGGCTGGAACTCCTGGTTCATGCGGTAGGTGTGCGTCTGGCCGTGGAAGACGGCTTCCAGCCGGTTGCCCTTGCCGACGGCGCGGCCCGCGATGAACCGGAACGGCTGGAAATAGCCGCTGCCGTTCATCGGGGCGTTGGGATCCCGCTGCCGGTCGGTGCCCAGCGGCTTGAGGCCGTCGCGGGCAAACTCGTCAGCAATGAAGCGCGCGGCCATCTCATTGCCCGGCTCGCCGCTTTCGCGCCCGCGCAGCGCGTCGGAGGCCAGGTAGGCGATCTGCTGCTGGATGGAGGCCGGGGCGAAGGCCAGGCGGGAGGCCGTGTTGTCGCGGGCAAAGGAGGGGCTGGCAAGCAGCAGTGCGGCCAGCGGCAGGAGCGCTTTCCGCCACGAAGGCACGCGCAGGCACGCAAAAGAGGTGGGAATAGACTTCATGCTAAATATCCTTGCTGTCGAGAGAGTGGCGAAGTGGCGCCTCCGGTATATCTGCCGTCCTTTTGGCGGCAGGCTAAACCCTGCCGCTGTGGGGCGCTGCCAGGGTCGGCGCTGCGCTCGCTCGACTGCCAGGGACGCCGCTCAACGGTTCGCGGCTCTGCCTGGCGATCTCCGCCTAGCCAGGCCCGCTGCCCACCTACGTGGGCAGAAAGCCTAGCCCACCTGCGTGGGCGGGAAAAGCGCCTCTACTAAAGAACAGCGAACTTGCCGGAGGTGCCACTCAGGTAAGCTGCCAGCCGCGCAGCCTCTCCCGCAGCGCGTAGTCGGTCAGGTCAAGTTGAATGGGCGTGACCGAGATCTGGTTTTGCAGGATGGCGTGGACGTCGGAGCCGGGATCGGGCGTCTCCTCCCGAATGCTGCCGGCCTGCCAGTAGTAGGGCCGCCCGGACGGGTCCACGCGCGCCACAATGCGATCCACGTACTCCCGCCGTCCCTGATGGGTGATCGCCACGCCGCGCAGCTGGCTTTCGGGCACGGCGGGCACGTTGACGTTGAGCAGGGTGTTGGGCGGGAGTGGGTCGGCGGTGATCTGGCGGGCCAAGCGTACCGCAAAGGCCGCCGCCGGGCCGAAGTCCACGATGCCCGAAAGGTCCACCGTGCCGGAGTCAACGCAGACGGAGATGGCAAACGCAGGAATGTTGAGCACCGCGCCCTCCATCGCCCCGGCGACCGTGCCGCTATAGGTCAGATCCCAGCCCAGGTTCGGCCCGGCGTTGATGCCGGAGACGACCAGGTCGCAGCGGCCTTCCATTAGCACGTCGAAGCCAAGCGTTACGCAGTCGGTGGGCGTGCCGTTGGTGGCGTATCCCGTGGTGCCGTTGGGCAGGGCCACGGGGGTTATGCGCAGCGGCTTGTGCAGCGTAATGGCGTGCCCTGCCGCGCTGCGCGGGCGATCTGGGGCGACCATCCAGACCTCGCCGAGCGTGTCGAGCGCCGCCTTGAGCGCGTGGAGGCCCGGCGCATGGATACCATCGTCATTCGTTAGTAAAATACGCATAGCCACCTACATTTCGTCGCCGTGCTTTGGGCTTCCTCTTTTAACCTAACCCCTCGGCCCCCTTCCCTCATAGGGAAGGGGGTGACCCGGCTTTTCCTCTCCCCTCTCCTTCGCAAGGAGAGGGGTTGGGGGTGAGGTCTAGTCCCTCACCTAAAATTGGAAGAGGGGGACAGGGGGTGAGGGCCGCATAGAAAAACGGAACGGCCTTGAGCTACTCCCACGTAATGAGGGCGAGTTCCTGGGGCAGCGCGGCATCCGGATGCGCCGGCAGGACGCGCACCGAGAAGCCCTGATGCCCGCTGGTATCGCAGGGCACGCTGCCTTCATACAGATGCACGCCGTCGGCCTGCTCTTTCCAGGTCAGCGCTACCGGCGTGCCGTGGGTGACCTGGTGGTTGATATCCAGCGGGCCGTGATATGCCTGTACGATCACGTCGGCGGGCGTCAACTCGCCCAGGCGCACGCTGGCGCGCACCTGCACCGACTCGCCAACCTTCACGTTCGCCTCTTCGTCCGGTTTTTGCATTTCCACCCGCTCCACGCGCACCTGCGGCCACTGCGCGCGTACCTTCTGTTTCCACTCCACCAGCGCCTGGGCACGGCGTAAGTTATTGGCCGTCAACCGGCGGTAGCGCTGCGTTTGGGGAATATAGAAGCGCTCGGCATATTCGGAAACCATGCGGTGCGTGTTGAATTCCGGGCAGAGCTGGCGCATGGAGTTCTTAATGCGGGCAATCCAGGCGCGCGGCAGGCCCTCCGTGCTGCGGTCGTAGAACAGCGGCACGATCTCCTTTTCCAGGGTATCGTAGAGCGATTGCGCCTCCACGCGATCCTGATAGTCGGGATCGCCGTACTCTTCCCCCCGACCGATGGCCCAGCCGACGCGCGGGTCGTAGGCTTCCGCCCACCACCCATCCAGGACGGAGAAATTCAGGCCGCCGTTGGCGAGCACCTTCATGCCGCTGGTGCCGCTGGCCTCCATCAGGCGGCGCGGCGTGTTCAGCCACACATCCACCCCCTGCACCATATGCCGCGCCAGCGTCAGGTCATAGTCTTCCAGGAAGACGATGCGGTTACGCACCTCTTCCCGCCGCGCGAAGTGGATGATCTGGCGGATTAGCTCCTTGCCGCCGTCATCGCGGGGATGGGCCTTGCCCGCGATGACGATCTGCACGGGCCGCTGCGGGTCGGTCAATATGCGGGTCAGGCGCTCCGGGTCCGACAGGATCAGGGTCGCGCGCTTGTAGGTGGCGAAGCGGCGCGCAAAGCCGATGGTCAGCGCCTCCGGGTTGAGCACCTCGCGCGCTTGCCGGATCTCAAATTCGCCCAGGCCGCGCTGCTCGAACTGCCGGCGCAGCCGATGACGGGCAAAGTTGATAAGCCGTTCCCGGCGGAACTCGCGCACGCGCCAGAGCTCTTCGTCAGGTATCTCGTCCACGCGTGCCCAGACGGCCGGGTTGCGTGAATCTTGCGCCCAGCGTCCGCCTAGATACCGGTCGAGCAGGCCGGCCATCTCCTCAGAGATAAAAGAGCGAATATGGATGCCGTTGGTAACGCTGGTGATAGGGATCTCCTCTTCCCGAAAGGCGCCATAGCGGGACTGCACCATGCGCCGCGTCACCTGCGCGTGCAGGCGGCTGACGCCGTTGGTGTGGTGGGCGTTGCGCAGGGCCAGCACGGCCATGTTGAACTGCTCGCCCATATCCTCCCGGTTGACGCGTCCCAGCCCCATGAACTCCTGGAACGAGAGCCCCAACTGCTCGGCATAGGCGCCCAGATACCGGCCCAGCAGGTCGGCGGGGAAGATGTCGAACCCGGCGGGAACGGGGGTGTGCGTGGTGAAGAGATTACCTGCCGCCGCCGCCTCCTGCGCCTCGGCGAAGCCGACGTTCTTCTCCTGCATGAGCATACGGGCGCGTTCCAGGGCCAGAAAGGCCGAGTGGCCCTCGTTCATGTGGCAGATGCTCGGCTTGATGCCCAACTGCGCCAGGGCCCGCATCCCGCCGATGCCCAGGACAATCTCCTGTTGTAGGCGCATCTCCTGGTCGCCGCCGTAGAGCTGGTCGGTGATGTTCTGATCGATGGGGCTGTTGAGCGGAATGTTGGTATCGAGCAGGTAGAGAGGAACGCGGCCCACCTGCGCCCGCCAGACCTGCGCGTAGACCGTGCGCCCCGGAAACTCCACGCAGATATAGAGGGGCTTGCTGGCGGCGTCGTGCTCTAGTTGCAGGGGCATGTTATAGAAGTCGTTTTCGGGATAGCGTTCTTGCTGCCAGCCGTCGTTATTGAGGTATTGACGAAAGTAGCCCTGCTGGTAGAGCAGGCCGATGCCCACCAGCGGCAAGCCCAGGTCGCTGGAGGATTTGAGATGGTCGCCGGCCAGCACCCCCAGGCCCCCGGAGTAGATGGGAAGGCATTCGGTGATGCCGAACTCCATCGAGAAGTAGGCGATGGAGAGGCCCTGACGCAGGGCCTTCGGATGCGCCGTGCGGCACCAGGTGTTGGCCGTGTGCATGTAGTTATCCACGCTGCGGCAGACCTGATCCATCTGGGCGACAAAGGTTTCGTCCTGGGCGGCGTCGCGGAGGCGGTCCTGGGCGATGGTGCCCAGCATCCGCACCGGGTTGTGGCCGCTCTGCTCCCAGAGGTTACGATCCAGACGGCGGAAAAGCTCTATCGTATCGTGGTCCCAGGCCCAGCGCAGGTTATAGGCGAGCGCGCGCAGGCAGCCTAGCGACTCGGGCAGCGCCGGGACGACGTGAAAGGCATGAACTGTAGGCATACATAACTCCTCCATGCCTATGTTCGGTATTTTTGCCTGGCTTCCCTCCTCTTTTAGTCCTCGTCCGCACGCAGGGAATAAGACGTGCGGCGTAGAAGTTGAGGCTGATCTAGCGTAAGAAAGCCAGAAGCCGCGTGCGTCTCTGCCAATTTATGAGGAGATCCTACCCATGCCTGATATGCTTGTTGACCTGCTCAAGCTGCCGCCTGCCGAACCCCTGATCGCCGACCTGCGTGCCAGAGGTGTCATCATACGCCGCGCCCACCCCTTCGAGATCACGCCCATACGCGAGTTTATCCAGGCGCATTTCGGCACCGGCTGGGCCGACGAGGTGACGCCCTGCTACAGCCGTCAGCCCATCAGCCTCTATATCGCCATTCGGAACGGAAAGGTGATCGGCTTCGGAGCGTACGAGGCTACGCGGCCCAATTTCTTCGGGCCGACCGGGGTAGTGGAAGAGGAGCGGGGATTGGGCACTGGCAAGGCGCTGCTGCTGGCGTGCCTGTGGGGGATGCGAGAGATGGGCTATGCCTACGGCATCATCGGCGGGGCCGGGCCGGTCGCCTTTTATGAGAAAGCCTGCGGCGCGACCGTCATTCCTGAGAGCGTCCCCGGTATCTATACCGACATGCTCAAGAGGGACTGACCTAACCTCCCAACTTCATGTAAGATAGTCCGGATCGCTCGGCGAGGCCCAGGAAATTCTCCTGAGCCTCGCCTGCTCTTTACTCAAGCGAGCAAAACTTGCTATACTTCTTATGTGGCTAATACGCCACTAAACCAATGAGGCCGAAGGGCGCAAGCCCGCCGGATCTCAACTGTGGCGGGCGAACGCTCTCCGGCCCCGGAAAGGAGTGGGCTATGTTCCCACGACAATTTGAGGCGGAGGCGGCGCAATCCTTCGCCTCAAACGGTGTTTGCAGCATACTCCCTTTCCCCAAACATTGCAAGAATGTTCGCCGCAGGCTTGGGGGCATTCAACCTAGTCCGCGCATTTTTAACGGAACAGACTGGCTCCACTGGAAGAGTCACCCTTGATGTCGAAGTCTTTCCGTAACTTGTATTTAGCACAGACTTCCGCTAGGGCGTCATCGGCCTTCATGACAGCTTCATCTATCTCCGCTGAAACCTTGCCCTGCATCTGCGTCAACTCATGCAGCGCGGTTTGCGGATCGCTCTGTATCTTGCTGAAGGCATCGTTGATTTCGACCATAGCGGCCTGGACTTTGCCTAATTGATCGTAATACTTGTTGTGCAGGTCCTGGCAGCTTGGGGGCGGCGTGCGCTGCTGGAACGCGGCGGTCAACTGGTTCCACTCATCGGCGTTATAGCTCGTGCCCTTGTTGAAGTTGTTGACCGTGTTGTTATAATCGTTCTCGTCTATAGAGGCAGAAAGCGCTTTTGCCTGTGCCAGCAGCGCCAGGGCATCGCCCATCTGCTTGCGGATGAGCGCCTGCTTGCTCGCCTCAATCCGCTTCAGAAAGGCCAGGTAATCCACAACATCGGCGGGGGTAGGCGCAGTTTCGGTGGGAGCCTGGACGACTTTGGTAGGCTCGGACTCGGCAGGGGCTTGAACGAGGGTGCTGGTGCTGCTCTGGCCGGGCGCCTGAACCAGCGTGCTGGTGCTCGACTGCGCGGGCTTCTGGACCATACTGCCGCGCACGACGAGCGCCCCTACTCCACCGGCGAGCAGGGCCAGCAGCACCGCTCCGGCGATGAGGTAGGGCCGGTTATTCGGGCGTGGCGCTATCAGATTCGGTGACGACACCCCGCTTGGATTGACCGCCGTCCCGTGGATCGGCGTGCCGCAGCGCAGGCAGAACTGCGATTGTGTCGGAATCTCCGCAGAACAACGCGGGCACTTCATGGCCTTGCCTCCCCGTTCCGATGCCCGGCTATCCCATCATGTCCTGCGACTTCGTGTCCAACGCAATGCAAGTCACCGCGCATTCGCGGACGGCAGTGGATGGGTAGCCTCTACTTAATTGGTGCCTCCGGTAAGTCTGCCATCCTTTATGCGGCAGGCTAAACCCTGCCGCTGTGGGGCCTACGGCCAGCCGCCCACCTGCGTGGGCGGGAAAATACTCCTCAACGAAAGGGCAGAGAACTTGCCGGAGGTGCCACTTATTGGTATCGGCAAGCCGGACGAAAAGTTCCACCCCGGCAACCATTGTGGCGCGGTTGCTATTGCCACTATACCATGCCCCCTGGAAATTGTCAAACGAGGGTCGGGCGCTCGCCGTCGTGGCCGCCCGTCAGGGTCGTACGGCAGATGTCGCCATAGGGGCAGGCGGCGCAGTGCTCGCCGGGCGTCGCCTCAACTCGACCTGCCGCGATGGAGCGCGCGACCTGGATCGCCGTCGTTTCCGCCGTCTTGGTCAATTCCGCGAACTGATCCCGATTGAGCGGCTTGACCGTCGTGCCATCCTCCAGAGGCGTGATCGGCGCGAACTGGCGCAGGTTGACGTGCTCGGTGCGGAAGAAGCGGCGGCGTCCCGGCTCGCGCATGGAATCGTAACAGGCGGCGGCGCCCGCCAGACCGAACAGCCGCTCCACCGCCAGCAGGTAGAGCGGCATTTGCAGGCTCTCGCCCCGCTGCATGGCGCTGAAATCCACCGACTTGCCCAGCTTATAGTCCAGCACCAGCGCGCGGCAGCCCGCCGCGTCGCAGTCCACCCGGTCTATCGTGCCGCAGATGGCGATGGAGGGGCCGCCGTCCCTGGCCTCCAGGCGCAGCGGTTCCGGGCAGGAAGCCGGGTCGTAGATGCGCGGCAGCGCGCCCTCCGGCCCCGGCACCCCTTCTAGTTCCCGTTCCTCCTCTTCCAGCAGCGCGCCTTCCGCCTCGCTTAACCCGAACGCCAGCTCAAAATGCGCCGGTTGCAGCCCCAACTGCGGCGCAAACCGCGCCTCACGCACGGCAAACCCGGCCAGCGCGTCGGCCAGCAGACGCTCCAGGATACGCAGGCGATGTGGGCTGGCGTCCAGCGCGGCCTTTTGCAGCGTCTCCGACAGCAGCGCGTGCAGCTCGGAGCGCAGCGTCTCCGCATCCGGGCAGGGCAGCGTCCCCTCCGCGTTGGCCTTGCGCGCGGCGGCGCGGCGACGGCGAAAATAGCGGCGCAGAATGGCGTGCAGCAGCGTTCCCTGCGCGCGCAGATGGGCTCCATCCTCCTCCGGGCGCAGCCGCAGGACGTGGCGCAGCAGGTATTGGAGAGGGCAGCGGCGGTAGGTCTCCAGCTCGGAGACACCGAAGACGGGCTTGCGCCCGCAAAAATCCTCTCGCACGTCCGGCGCTTCCAGGCGCGGCAGGCGCGGCAGAGCGCGCGCGGCGACCACGGCCCGCACCTCCGCCCGATCCCCGGTTTGCAGGCACTCCTCCATCAGCGCCGCCGCCTGCCGCATCCGACGCGCACGCTCCTCCGTATCGGAGTCCGCGCCGGGATCGAACAGCCCGGCGCACGCCGCCAGCAGCCGGTCCGCCGCGCAGACGACCTCCTCCGGTCGGGGCGCGACGTCGGCGAGCGTGCGCGATACCGTTCGCAGCGCGCTCTCTCCCCCTCCGGCAAAGACGGCCCGCACCTCGTCGAGATAGAACGAGGGCAGCGTATCCGCCTCGTCGGAGGAGCGGGGGAAGGAGAGAATTAGGTGTCGGGAGGGCGCGGTGACGGCCAGATAGAAAAAGAAACGCTCGTCGTCGGCGCGGCCACGCTGCTCTTCCAGGTCCAGCCTCGCCACCCGGCGCAGCGCGGCGCGCTCCTCGTCGCGCAGGAACGGGTCTTCGGTGATGCGGCGCGGGAAGACGCGCTCCGTCAGGCCCATCACGGCGGCGACCTGGAGCGGACGCTCTCGGGCAGCGTAAGGCTCGGCGACGCGCACGACGTTGCCCTCCATCGGCGCGATGGCGGAGGCGGTCTGCCAGGCGGCCAGCAACTCCTCATGGAACTGCGCGAACGTCACCCGGGAGCGCCCGGCAAGCTCGGCCATGTACGCGACCGCCTGCATCACCTCCAGAGCCTCACTGATGGCGACCCGATCCCGCTTCTGCCGCACCGGGTCGCCGGTGGCGATGCGCTCCTCCAACCCGAACGTTTGCAGCGTCTCCCGCACCAGGTCGGCAAACGCCAGCGGACTGTCTGGGCTTTGCGTGAGCAGGTCTTCGCAGCGCGCCATCTCGCGCAGCGTCCCGGCAAGGGAGCCTTCCTTGTCCGCATCCCCATCCTGCGCCAGCGCCAGCCAGCGGTCGCGCCCTTCGCGCACGCAGGCCACCTGCGCGCGGCGGCGCAGGGCATCGGCGGCCAGCTTGGAGGGCGCCGTATAGCCGGACTTGAGGAACGCGATCACGTCCTCCCGCCGCCAGCCGTGCCGCACGACCGCGAAGAAGTGCAGCAGCGTCTTGATCAGCGGGTTCTCCGCCAGGACCTCCGGCCCGTCCACGCCGAGCGGAATACCGTAGCGCTCGAACACGGCGGAGAGGATGGGCGCGTAATCGCCCATCGTGCGCAGGATGATGGCGCAGTCGCTCCACTCCAGCCCGCCGCTGTCATGCAGGCGGCGAAACTCCCGCGCAACCATTTCCGCCTCGACGTAAGGGTTGGGCGCATCGAAGAGGAGCAGCGGCGAAGCGTCCGGCACGCGCTCTGGAGGCGTCTCAGCCGTCCCGTCTTCGGCTTCCCTCCCTGCGCCGGGCACAAAAAGGCGGGCCTCCAGCGCGGCGAGCGCAGGTGGGCGGACATCCGGGCGCGGCGGCAGCGCGACCTCGCGCGTGTCAAACTCGGCACGCAGCGTTTGCAGCGTGCGCTCCGGAGCGGCAAAGAGCAGGGGACGTGCGGCGTCGTAGGGCAGGGTGACGGCGACCGTAACCTCCGGCTTGTCTAAGGCCAGGCCGCGTCCGGCGATGGCCGCCAGCAGATGGCGCTGCGCCGGGTTAAAGCGGTAGAAGCCGTCCACCAGCAGAAGGTTGGCGTTGCGCGGCAGCGGGGCCGTGTTGGCGGCGGTGATCTCGGCGGCGAGCCGCAGCCGATCCTCCTCATCGCGCAGGCGGTTCTGCGCCAAGAAGGTTTCATAGGCGCGGAACAGGCGGGCGAACTCCCTAACTTTGACGGGGAAATTGGGGTCGTCGAGGAGATCGGAGGCGGCTTCTGCGCCCGCTTCCAGCGCCTCCGGGGTGATATGCGCCAGCTTCCACTCGCGGATGCGCTCGGCCAGCGCGCCGACAAAGCCGGGCGCCTGGAGCATTCGGCCCAGGAAATCGTCAACGCGCAGCGTTCGCGGCAGCAGGTCGGCCAGGATCAGCCGCTGCAGCGCCCGCCCGATGGTGCGGAATCCATCGTCGCGGGCGGATTTGGCGATCTCGGCCACCAGTGCGGGAAAGGCATAGATGGCGCCGCGTACATCGGCGGCGACAAGGCCCGCGCGTTCGGCGATCTGGGCCGCGAACGTCTCGGCCTGATCCGGCGAGGAGACGACCAGGAGGGCACGTCCGTTTCCCTCCAGGAAACGCACCATCGTCCACTCGGTCTTGCCTGCCCCCGCCGGCCCCAACACCAGCGTCAGTGGGGGACGCACACGATCCTCCTGCGCTTGCCGCACCAACCGCGCCTTCACCTCCCGTCATTCACCCCTGTCCTGTCTGCCAGCACACCTATTCGTTTGTTCGCTATAGGTCCCGGCCACTCCTGCGCAAAAAATAAATATGGTAAGGCTACCGGATGGTTTTTCGGTAATCCCTCCCAACGGTGTGGACGTATCTCCTCGGCAGCAGGCTGCGTAAGATTGATCCACACGGCTGGGAGTGTCTACCGGTTTTTCGCATAAAGGTAAAAATTGGTAGTCCTTCTCCATTGCATCCGCCTCCTTCTTGGAGCGCGCGCCTTTTGGGGTGCGTAGATAAAGATGGAACGTACCCACTGAAAATTGACAATATGCCGGGTTTAAGGTATAATTGAACAGAAAACGAATTTTGTCAATTTGTCTTGAGGAAACTGAGCATGGCACACACGGCGCTGCGAGTACGCGAAGAGGTGCGGGAAACCATTCTAGAGGCCGCCCAGCGTCTCTTCCAGCGTTATGGATATAAGAAGACCAATGTCGAAGACATCGCCCAGGAGGCCGGGATATGCCGGGGAACGGTCTATCTCTACTTTAAGAGCAAGGAGGAGATCGCCCTTTCCTGGCTAGAGCGCAACAATCGGCGTCTCCGGGCAGAACTGGAACGGATCGCGGGCCTGGAGGAGACGCCAACCGGCAAGCTGCGGCAGATGCTGCTTGCCCGCGTGCTGATTCGGTTCGATTTTGCGCAGCCCTACACGCAAAGCCTGGACGATCTGCTGGCCGCCCTGCGCGCGCCGCTGCTGGTGCACCGTGAACGCAACCATGCGGAGGAGGCCCGCATTATCGCGCGAGTTCTTGAAGAGGGGGCAGCGCTGGGCGAGTTCGTCTTTAATAATGCGCTGAGCACTGCCGCGCTTCTGGTGCTGGCCACCAACTCCCTCCTGCCCTATAGCCTCAGCACCCGCCAGCTTGGCGAGCGCGCGGAGATAGAGGCCAAAGCGCGCGGCCTGATATATCTGCTTCTGGAGGGGCTGCACCGGCGGGATACAGGGACATCCGTTCCAGGGCATCCCGGCAAACCCGCCAGCTTACCAGGCCAGAGGGAGACCGGATCGGCTTCGGACATTCCATCTATTTCCGGCGAGGAGGGACGTTAAGCATGGCAGCAGCAACTCCTGCGCTCGCCCCCCGGCGGGGAATGGCCGCAGCGCAAACGAACGCACAGGGCCCTCGATTGCTGGACACGGGAGAGGAGCTTAACCCCTACCGCTGGATTATCCTCATCGGCCTGATTACCGCCGCGATCCTGGAAGTCCTGGATACCACCATTGTCAATGTCGCCCTGCCGCAGATGGCCGGGAACCTGGGCGCCACACGCGAGGAGATCGGCTGGGTCGCAACCGGCTACATCCTCTCCAACGTCATCGTCCTGCCCATGACCGCCTGGCTCTCCTCCCGCTTCGGGCGCAAGCGCTATCTGGTAGGCTCGATCCTGTTGTTCCTGGCCGCCTCGCTCCTGTGCGGCATGTCCCGCACGTTGCCGGAACTGGTGTTCTGGCGCATTCTACAGGGAGCGGGAGGGGCCGCGCTGCTCTCGACCGCCCAGGCAACGCTGCGCGAAATCTTCCCGCGCGAGCAGCAGGGAACCGTGCAGGCCCTCTACGTGCTGGGCGTGATTGTCGCTCCCACCGTGGGGCCGACGCTGGGCGGCTGGATCACGGATAACTACTCCTGGCCCTGGATCTTTTTTGTCAACCTGCCCATCGGCCTTATCTCGGCCTCGATTGTGGCCGCTTTTTTGAGCGATTCGAAGCATAGGGTGGAGACGGTCAAGGTGGACTGGACGGGGATCTGTCTGCTGGCGGTCGGGCTGGGCTCCTTGCAGTACGTCCTGGAGGAAGGGAACTCGAAGGACTGGTTCCAGGATACCACGATCGTCTGGCTTACCGTCGTCGCTTCCATAGCGCTTGTGGCCCTGATAATCTGGGAGCTCTGGCCCGGCAATACGCATCCGGTCGTCAATTTCCGCGTCTTGAAGAACCGGGACCTGAGCGCCGCCATTATTATGTTTCTCGCGCTGGGCTTTGGCCTGTATGGCGGCGTGTTCATCTTCCCGCTGTTCGCGCAGAACATCCTGGGCTTCACGCCGACCGTTACCGGCCTGGTGCTCATGCCGGGCGGGATAGCCACCGGCGTCAGCGCGATTATCTGCGGGCGGCTATTGAATGGGAAACAGCAGATGGTGAATCCACGTCTTCTCATCATCGTGGGCATGTCCCTGTTTATCTACGCAATGTGGAGCCTGGGCCACCTGACGACGCTGAGCGGCGAGCCGGATACACGGATGGCGCTGATACTGCGGGGAGCGGGCCTGGGAATGCTGTTCACGCCGATCAACCTGGCCGCATTCAACAGCCTCAAGGGGGTCGAGATCGCCCAGGGCGCCAGTATGCTCAATCTGTCGCGTCAGCTTGGCGGCTCGTTCGGCATTGCGGTGCTGAGTAACTATATCACCAAGCAGGTAGCTCAGCACTATAACGCCCTGGCGGCACATACCTATGTGGAGAATCCGGCCTTCGTCCAGCGTCTGCAAATGATCACCCAGGGGCTGGCCGCCAAAGGCTACGACCTGCCGACCGCCAAGCAGGCGGCGCTGGCCATCATACATAACCTGATTATGCAGCAGGCGATGACAATGTCCTATAACGATGCCTTCCTGCTGATCGGCCTTTCGGTAATCCTGGTATCGCCGATGGTGCTGTTGCTGCGCAGCAGCAAGAAAGCGGCTGCGGCAGCGGCGGCAGAGATGGCCCATTAAGCGTTGGAGAGCACAAACCTGGCTTCAGGAATCCGAGGATGCGACACGAACCGAGTTCTGAATCGGCTACGGATACGCAAGCGGCGGCAGCCTCAGAGACTGCCGAGCACGCGCTCCGCAGGCAGCGCGAACTCGCCGCGATCTGGCGCGCGCTCCGGCACCGCAACTATCAGTTGTTCTTCAGCGGCCAGTTCATCTCCCTCATCGGCACCTGGATGCAATCGGTCGCCCAATCCTGGCTGGTCTACCGGCTGACCGGCTCGGCTGCCCTGCTGGGGGCGGTCGGGTTCGCCTCCCAGATCCCCGTCTTTTTGCTCTCCCCGTTGGGCGGGACGGTGGCGGATAGATACGACCGCCGCCGCATCCTGGTGGGCACGCAGACCGCCTCTATGCTGCTTGCCTTTGTGCTGGCGGCGCTCACCCTCTTGCGGCTAATCCAGGTCTGGCAGATATTTTTGCTGGCGGCGCTGCTGGGAGTGGTCAATGCCTTTGATATTCCCACACGGCAGGCCTTTGTGGTCGAGATGGTCGGCAAGGAAGATTTGTTAAACGCCATCGCCCTCAACTCTTCTATGGTCAACGGCGCCCGCATCGTCGGCCCGGCCCTGGCGGGCATTCTGGTGGCCGCCATCGGGGAAGGGTGGTGTTTTTTTGCCAATGCCGTCAGCTACATCGCCGTCATCATCGGTCTCCTGTTAATGCAACTGCCTCCTTTCGAGCGCTATCCCCATGTTGGTTCCGCGCTGGCCCATATCTGGGAGGGTTTCCACTTTGTCTGGCTGACCGGACCGATCCGCGCGTTGCTGCTTTTACTGGGCCTGGTCAGCCTGGCCGGAATGCCTTATGCCGTGCTCATGCCCATCTTTGCCGAAAACATACTCCATAGCGGCTCCAGCGGGCTGGGCGTGCTCATGGGGGCCTCCGGGGTCGGCGCTTTACTGGGGGCGTTGAGCCTGGCGGCCCGGCAGGGCGTGCGCGGCCTGGGGAGGTGGGTTCTGTTCTCGGCGGCGGGATTTGGCGTCAGCCTGATCCTCTTTTCCCTCTCCCACACCTTCTGGCTCTCGGCGGTCTTGCTGCTGCCGGTCGGCTTTACGATGATGATACAGATGGCCGCCACCAATACGCTGATCCAGGCGATGGTGCCGGATGCTCTGCGGGGCCGGGTGATGGCGGTCTACTCGATGATGTTTATGGGCATGGCGCCTCTGGGGGCGCTGCTGGCCGGGGTTCTGGCGCAGCGCATAGGAGCGCCGGGCATGGTCGCCCTGGGCGGAGTGGTCACCATTGCGGGCGCGTTCGTGTTCGGGCTGCGCTTGCCGGCGTTACGGGAGCAGGCCCGCCCTCTGTTGATCACCCAGGAGATGGTTGCCGGGGACCCGCCCGAAGAAGTGATGAGCGCAGGCGCCCGCTAAACGCCTCCCGTCCGTTCCCCGGTTATCCCCTTATACAGCGGGGAGTTGAGCCTTGGAGAAGGCACGCTCAGTCTGCTCGGCTACACCTGGCGACGCCACAAGAAGTCGACTTATGACCTTGGATTATCTAATGGAGCAGTTTTTCTACCTCAGAACTATCCGATTGGATTGTCAAGGTCGCCGACACTCCTCACATAGACAGGCCGGGAAGGTTCTCCCTCCCGGCCTCTTCTGCGTCTCCGGGCCGCCCGCAAACGAGGAAGTCGGGGAAGACGCGGCCCGGCAGACTGTGGTAGAATGAGGATAGTAGGCTGACACCCGGCCCTGGCCTCACTCTTCATAAGGGAGTTTTCGTATGGCAAAGGCAGCACTGGATAGGATCATGGAGGAGAGCAAAACCCTGGACGCGGAGGAACTTCGGCGGCTGCGCGAAGTGCTGGATACGATGGCATCTCCCACCGAGGAGGAACACAAGCGGGAAGCCCTGCGCCAGGCGCTGCGGGTCGCCGGACTGGTCACGCAGGTGCGACAGCCGCGCGCTGCCGATACGCCCAATCGCCGATTAATACCGGTACAGGGCAAGCCCGTCTCGGAAACGAGCAGCGAGGAGCGGCGATAAGTGACGTCCTACATCGGCGAGGGGTTCGCCGTAGACGACCCGAACGCGCGCTCCTGACCGATGGCACCTGACTACGCCGGAAGAAGGCTGTGTAAACCGAGCGCTCTCCATGCACACAGACAAAACCGGGAGAAAGTGGTTCCCCGGCTTGGTTCACATCGCCCTTATGCTGTCTTTACTCAGGTTCCGAAGCTCCCCAATGCGAGTGGAAGGAGCCGGGCCTGTCCACCCGCTCGTAGGTGTGCGCGCCGAACAGGTCGCGCTGGGCCTGGATGAGATTGGCTGGCAGCCGCTCCCGCCGGTAGCCGTCATAGTAGGCCAGGGAGGAGGCGAACGCCGGAATGGGAACGCCCAGGCGCACCGCTTCCATAACCACGCGCCGCCAGCCCTCCTGACCTTTCCGCACTGCCTCGGTGAAGTAGGGAGCCAGCAGCAGATTTTGCAGGTCGGGATGGGCCTCGTAGGCTTCGCGGATGCGGTTGAGGAAGCGGGCGCGAATGATGCAGCCCCCGCGCCAGATGGTGGCTATCTCGCCGGGATGCAAATTCCAGCCGTATTCGGCGGCAGCGGCGAGCATCTGGTTAAACCCCTGCGCGTAGGCGACGACTTTCGAGGCATAGAGTGCATCCCGTATCGCCCCGATGAAGGACTCTTTGTCGCCCTCCAGGTGGGCGGTTGGACCGGGCAGCACGCGCGACGCCTGCACCCGCTGCTCTTTCATTGCCGAGAGGAAGCGGGCAAAGACGGCCTCCGCGATGGCGGTGACGGGCACGCCCAGGTCAAGCGCCGATTGCGAGCTCCACTTGCCTGTCCCCTTCTGCGCCGCCCTATCTAAGACCTTATCCACCGGGTAATCTCCCGTTTCCGGGTCTTTCGTCTGAAATATCTGCGCCGTGATCTGGATCAGGAACGAGTCGAGGTCGCCCTGATTCCACTCGCTAAAGACCTGCGCGAGGGCGTCGTTGTCCAGGCCGACCGCGTTCTTGAGCAGGTCGTAGGCTTCGGCGATAAGCTGCATATCGGCGTACTCGATGCCGTTGTGCACCATCTTGACGTAGTGGCCGGAGCCGCCCTCGCCGATATAGGCGCAGCAGGGCACGCCGTCCACTTGGGCGGCGATCTTAGTAAAGATGGGCGCGACGCGATCATACGCCTCTTTTGGGCCGCCCGGCATGATGCTCGGCCCGTGCAGCGCGCCCTCTTCGCCCCCGGAGATGCCGGTTCCCAGGAAGAGCAGGCCGTCCTCTTCTAGCTCGCGGATGCGGCGCGCGGTATCGCCAAAATAGGAGTTGCCGCCGTCAATGAGCAGATCGCCCCGGCTCAGGTGCGGCTTTAGCTCGGCGATCACCTCATCCACGGGCGGGCCTGCCTTGACCATGATCATAATGGCGCGCGGCGGCTCCAGCGCCTGGACGAACGAGGCGATATCCGTCGCGCCGGAGATCGGCCCTTCCCCACCGTGATCGCGCAGAAAGGCTTCCGTCTTTGCCGTCGTGCGGTTATGGACGACGATAGGAAACCCCTTGTGCGCGATGTTGCGGGCCAGGTTCTGGCCCATCACGGCCAGGCCGGTCAATCCAAAATGGGGTTTATTGTTCACTGTCTTTTCCTTCCCAATCGCAAGGTATCGTTCCCTCTTTCCCCGCCCATTTCGGGCTTTCCTGCCCATTTCTGCCCAAATTGGGGCAGGCAAAAGTGCTGGCACGATTTATGCAAGGGACGCGGTTAAGAGGGCCTGACACAACCCTTTCGGTGCGCTCTGGTCGAGCCAGCGCAAAACGGAATCGGAGGTAATGACTTCAGAACCCGGAGGCACAAAGATGCAGACAGAACGAGGCAAGACCCGCAGTATTTTCCACAGAAGCGGCCTGATACGAGGGATGCTGCTGTTAGCGGTCATGGCCGCTGTCAGCATCTTCCCAACGCAGGGCAACGCGCAGGAACTGCTTCAGCAGACCATCTGGCATTCAAACTCGCGCATTTTCTCGTTCTCGCTCAATGACAATGGATGGGCTGTCTGGGATACCCGCAACGGCGGCTCGCCTTCAGACCGCCAGGTATATCTGTGGGATGGACATTCGGTGACGTCTCTGGGCCTGGGGAGGGACCCACGCATTAATAACAATAACTGGGTCGTCTGGAGCAACGACGACAATGTCTTACTATGGCAGGGCGGCGGCTCGCCGCAGACTATTAGCGGCGACATCGGAGGGATCACCCCGGTCATTAACAACCACAACCAGATCGCCTGGACCGCGATAGACGAGCTCGGGAACGAAGACATCTATTTCCTGCCCGATAGCCACGGGACTGCCGTCAATTTCACCGGCGGCGGCACCAACGAGGAGCCGCGCATCAGCGATAATGGCTTCCTCACCTGGGAGTTGACCGAACTGGCCGACGAGGGCACAGACAACGAGCATCTGATTACCAACATTGTAGGCGCATCTATTGATGACCCCACCTCTCTCTTCCAGATCACCAACCGCGACGACCAGAATGTGCTCAACGGCGGCATCAATAACAGCGCGACCAAGGTCGTCTGGGCGGAGTACAACGACGATAAGCAGCGCTGGGACATCTGGCAAGCAGACGCGAACGGAGCTACCGACCTGACAGAAAATCTCGACATAAACGGCAGAAATTTCAGTTTTGAAGATCCGAACCAGGATGATCCTATGGTCAATGATGACGGAACGGTCGTCTGGTATGCCCACTATTTCGATTCCCAGAACAATCCCCGCGAAGACCTGTACTGGGAGTTGGGCAGCGATCCCAGTCTGATTCCGGTCTTCCAGCCCTTCCTGCGCAACAGCCCGGTCGCCATAAATAACACCGGCGGGTTGATCTTTGCTTCCGGCAACGGCAACGTCACCGGCTTTGATGTCATCCTGGTCGTGCCGGAACCAGGCGCGCTGGCGGCGGCGGGCGCGCTGCTCACCGGTCTGGTGGGCCTGCGCTGGCGACGCCGTATGGCAGCAAAACGCTAATCGCCCATGGCCAGCGGCCATCATCCGCCGCCTGTCTTTCTAAAAGCGCCGACCGCCTCCAATTTCCAGATTGGGGGCGGTCGTTTTTTACCGACACGATCTATCCAAGACAGGGAATAGGGGTTCCTGCGGCGAAAGCACCCGCATGGAGACGCAAGCATCCCCTACTACAGGCGAGCCGCTCTCTGTGCCCGTGCGCGTGGGAACGATGGGCTGGAGCTATGCGGACTGGTCGGGCGTCTTCTATCCGGCCAGCGCCTCCTCCCGCGACTATATCGCCCTCTATGCCCGCGCGTTCGATGCCGTGGAGATCGACTCGACTTTCTATGCGGCGCCGCGTGAGACGCAGGTCAAGCACTGGCGCAAGGTCACGCCGGAGAACTTTCTTTTTTGCCCGAAAGTGCCCCGCCTCATCACCCACGACTTACGCCTGGTGAATGTGACGGAGCCGCTGGCCGAGTTCGTGCGCGTGATGGGCCAGTTAGGGCCGAAGCGCGGCCCGATGCTGCTACAGATGCCGCCCGATTTTACCCGCGACGAGATCGGCGCGCTGCAAGCCTTTCTCCCGACGCTGCACACCCTGGGCGACGCCTCGGCCCGCTTCGCTATCGAGTTCCGGCACCGCTCTCTCATCGGCCCGGATGTCTCCGCGCTGCTGGCCGAACATCACGTCGCGCTGGCCTGCGCCGACTACGCCTACATGCCTCGACGATTCGAGGTGACCGCCGACTTTGTTTACCTGCGCCTGATCGGACGGCACGGTGCGTTCGCGCAGCACCGCGAGCGGCAAGCTGACCGCCTGCCCGACCTGCAACGCTGGGCGGACCTGCTGCGCCAGAACCAGGACCGCTTCACCGCCGCCTACGTCTTCTGCAACGACGACTACGAAGGCCACTCCCCCGCCACCTGCAACCGCTTTAAGGCGTTGCTCGGCCTGCCCGTGACCGAAACCCCGCCGGAAACGCAGGGCAGCCTGTTCTAATGGCGCGAACCCAGGCGGCGGACAAAAATCCAGCGGCAGCTTCGGGCGAGCTCAGACAAGGTCGCAAGCCGCTTCGCCATCTCCGGCCCGCCCGCTTTGTTGTAGATCGCGGCGTTCACGACGGCGACGGTGATCTGCGGGTTGGGCCGTTCCAGCAAGGCAAACGCATCGCCCGTGCCGACCTCGCCCGTCTGAAGCACGCGCAGGTAGAAGCCGCTGTGCCCTAACTGCTGCATCCGCCTGGGCATCTCCTCATGGCCCCATTTTCGGGCCAGGTTGATGCAGGGCTGGCGCGGCTGGCTGACCTGCACGCGCGCCGTTCCGACCGCATAGACGTCGCCAATGCAGACCCGCTCCTCGGTCATTCCGGCCAGCGTGAAGTTCTCGCCGAAAGCGCCAAAGGTAAAATCCTCCCCGCGCCCCAATTCTTCGCGCCAGAAGGGATAGTGCTCTATCGAGAAGCAGCAGACAGCCTTATCCGGCCCGCCATGATGCCGGGTATTGGCCTGTTTGTCCCCGTTCAGGTTCGTCCGGTCGAGGAACAGGCGCTCCGATACCGGCGCTTTATAGATGTCGCTCGTCCAGGTCTGGCCCTCCCACTCCATCGTGCGCGGCCTGCCGACCTGCACCGAGAGCAGCCGGGGCTCGTTAACCTCTATCATTCTATCTCCTGCTATCTCCTGATTTGAACATGGTCCTCATCCCCGGCCTCTCTCCCGGCCTGCGGGAGAGGGGAGAGGCGTTTTCTTGATCGATGATGCGCCCCGCGCAGGGAGGACTGAGGAGGAATCTCTATGGCTGCCGGAAAACGGAGAGACGTTCCTCCCAATCCATCCATAGGCTGCGAGCGCCCATGACATCGAAAACGGCCCGAGAGAAAAATACAGGCCTCCCTGCCCAGCAGCGCGCCATCAACGCCCGACAGCTTGCCTGGCAAATTCTTTTCCTCTGCGCCGTTATTGTGGTGGCACGCTGGCTGCACACGCGCCACCAGCAGCCGGAGCGCCTGACGGAAGCGCGGCTGCCAGCGGAGGGGCTGCGATATATCCATAACGGAGAGATGTACTGGCAGAACAACGCCCTCAATACGTTTACCATCTATGCCTGGCCCGTCACCGGAGGCAAGCAGAGAGAGGTCGTGCGCGAGTCGCTCCGCCTGCCACACATTGCCTTCGGAGGCCCCTACAATCTCACGTTCACGGATACAGATATTGTCTACGAGCTTGTCCCACGTCAGCAAATACCCAGCTATGGTGGGACAAGCATGGCCAGTCGCATCGTCTATCTGGGAACGTTTCGCCTGGCAGAGGGCAAACCTCCCTCCCATTCTGGCATTCCCGAAAAGCGGGTTGTGGTCCCTCCATTCCGGCGTGATTATCCCAGCGTGATTATCCCAGGTTCCACGTGCGTCGTGTGCCTCTGCGCGGCGGTTCCCCACAGGAGGTTGCCAGCATTCCCGCAGAGAGTTTGCAATCGAGAATCATCGGGAAGTATGTGTACTGGATCAAGGCTGGCCCGGATGAGAGAGTGCAAGTAACGCGGGGCGACGAGACCTGGGATGAGGTCCGGGGTCATAGCGATCTAATGATTACCTCCCTGGCGGACGGCGCCACACGCAAGCTCTGCTTCGGCCTCTCCGCCTCCACGTTGTTATTTGCAGGCGCCGAGAGCGTGTTCTGGACGGAGCCACATCCCTTCCCCGACACGCGGGTTGACCTCTGCTCCATGCAGCCCGGCGACGACAAGCCTCATGTCCTGCCCAATTTCGAGGCGGATCTGTACTTTGTAGCTCCGGTTGAGTACCAGGGCCGCCTGTATTGGTTTGCTTCCGAAACCGTTGACTCTCTGAGACAGCGCCGTGTACCGCGCCTCGATGATGCGACGCAGCTTGTCAGCACCGACAGGGATGGCTCGGATAGGCGCGTCCTATTCTCGCTGCCGGCCCTGCGCAAGCGGCTGACCGCTCCTCTTAGCCTGCATCGCGGCGCACTCTACTTCCGCCTGGCTGATCCCTACCCCAGCGAACTGCCCACAGCGGCCCAGGCTGCAAAACAGCCCCAGTATCTTTGCCGCCTGCATCCCGAACGCGCCGACCCCGTCGAGGTCGTGTGCAAACTTCCAGGCCAGACGAATTCAATGTGGTTTGACGGCGGCTATTTCTACTTTCTGAATCTGGAAGAGCACCGTAGCCTCTGGGCCTGGCTGACCGACGATGATGCCCACACCCAGATCAAACAAACGCTGTACCGGGTTCACCTCCCTGAGTGAGGCCCTGGCAATGGAGCCGGGCACGGTTCTTCTCCTCATGGCCCCTGGGCTGCGGCCCGCTCCCTGGCCTTCTCAACAACCGCCTTCTCGCTCGCAAAGGCGAGCCGTTGGATAGCCTCCTCCACGTCGAACCAGCGCGCCTCATGGACCTCGTAATCGTGATCGCGCACGTCTCCCGCGCGGTAGGCCATCAGGAAGAAATGCACGAACTTGTGGAACCGCACCCGCTGGCCTCGATAGTGGCCGACGTACCAGTATTCGATCACGTCCAGCGGGGAGACAATCTCCGTCTCCAGGCCCGCCTCCTCCCGCACCTCCCGCAGTGCTGCCTCCTCCGGGCTTTCTCCTTCGGCCACAAGCCCCTTCGGAAGCTGCCAGCGTGCCGGAGAGCCGACCGAGATAAGAGCGACCTCCATCCCGGACGGCCCCCGGCGAAACGCCACGCCGCCGGCAGATACCTGCTCCTGCACGGGATACAAGTCTATCCTCCAACGCGGCCATCGTATCTACGGCTCTTAACTCCGAGCAAGCACAACTAAGCAGCATCTCTTTGTTGCTCAGGAGATATAGGGGAGGCAAGGTAAAGGAGCATCTCACGCTGGGCCTTCGCCAATTCCTTCACGAAGGATTTACTCATATGTTCAAACTGATTCGCCGCATGGGTTCGGCCGAGATCAAGCAATATCTGCTGAAGCCGATCTGCATACTCACGGGTTGCCTTACACTCTTCTTCTGACCTGATCAGAACATAACCTCCAGAATGGAGTCCCTACCGCTGCGGTCACGGCCAAATGCGCCAAGGATCAAGTTAAGCGTCTCATCGGATGCTTGTTCGGTTAAATAGAAAAGGTCTATTTCATGCAACTCCCGGCACAACTCATGGTCGAACCAGGGTCTCACGTTTTCCGGTAGCGTTGCCGGAGCAAACCCGGACGCGAACAATGCCAATATATCCAGATCGTCCGGCTCTGGCTTATCGGTTGCAAAGCTTCCGAATAGCCATACGCGGCGTAATTCTCCGGTGGATTGCACGACGCCAAGCCGTTCCTGGAACCGTTCACAAAGTTCCTGTCGCCTCTCTGTTGCCGTTCCGAAGCGGTTTATAACCTCCTCTAACGTTAGCTTGCCCACTGGGTAGATTCCTAAGCCTGCTCCGACCGCCTTTCTGCCGCGCGCTCAAGGCGGGGTAACAGCACGCGCTTCCAGTAGCGCCAGAAAACCCAGGTCGCCGTTGCCAGGAGGAACAGGCCCGCCAGGACGAGGAGGTAGGTGTCTTTCTGAGGGGAGGGAGGCTCCATCCGCGCCTGGTAGGCCAGGATCAGCAGCGCCGTCACGATCCAGGTATACGTGGAGCCGAACTCGGTAAAGATGACCTCCTTGCGATCAAAGCGCATCCCTTTGACCGACTCGCGGACCCCGCGAAAGTTGGGTATCCACCGGGGCACGCGGCGGCAGTAGTCCCGATACGCCGCCCCAAAGCGCCGATGCAGGTACGCCTCTTCGGCGACAACGATAGCGACATAGGCAAAGATAAAGAACGACAGGCCCAGCGCGTAGACCCAGGGATTGTTGTGAAGGATGAACAGCCCGATCAGCACCAGCAGGTTGCCCACATAGAGCGGATTGCGGGAGTGGTTGAACATCCCTTCCGTCACCAGGTCCTCGGCGTAGACCCGCCCCTTCTTGCCGCCCCGGATGATGTACTTGTAGCCGATCACCGCCGCGCGCAGCCCCTGCCCCAGCAGCGCGACCAGAATGCCTGTCGCATCCAGCCAGCGGTCCAGACGGGGGTCGCCCAGAAAGGGCACCGGAGGGAACCCTAACAGCAGCGCCAGCAGGATCAAGGGAAAGAGAAAATTGCGCCACCGAAATAAGAAGTGCCCGATCCTTTCTATAAAGCCTGAGGGAGACGCATTCGAGGCCGCATCCATCATTTCACTCCCACAAACCCCACGAAGTTATACCAGCGGAAGAACTCCTCGCAGTCGCGGAACCCTTCGGATACCAGCAGTTCCCGATTCTCTTCCATCCGATAGGGGATAAGCACGTTTTCCAGCGCTTCGCGCTTGCGGGCGATCTCCAGCTCGGAATATCCGTTGCGCCGCTTCATCTCGTAGTAATACTTGATGAAGAGACGATTGAGCAGCGTATCGGCGGTAGTTACCTTTTCCACTACGATCAAACACCCCTGATGCTGCAACCCGCGCGCAATATTGCGAATGACACGGCTCCGATACAGGGGCCGGACGAACTGCAAGGTCAGGATCATGATGACGACCGACGCGTTCTCAACGGAAAAATCCTGATTCAGATCGGCCAGGCGCAGTTCGTAGCGATGTCGCAGCCCGGCCTCACCGAACTTGCGCTGCGCCTTGGCAAGCATCTCCTCCGAGTTATCAATGCCCACGAACCGAACGCCCTCGCTGACGACCGGATCGAGCGCCAGGAGCGTCGTCCCGGTAGCGCACCCCAGGTCGTAGAGGTTGGTTCCCTCCACCGCGAAATCGGCGGCCATCTCGGCCACCATCCGCTGGATCTCCTGGTAGAAGGGCACCGAGCGGCTCACCATGTCATCGAAGACATTGGCGGTGTCGCTATCGAAGGCAAAATCGGTGATCAATGGCTGCTGCCGCTGGAAAAGATCGTCACGTTCCATCTTGGCCACCTCCCTCTTTAATTGTAACACAAATAAAAATTATAGTTTACAGGGAGGGGAAGGGCGGCTCGATGGCGACCTTAACGGCGCTGTTGCCGTTGAGCAGCGAGGCCAGGATACAAGGCAGTTCGGCAAGCGGGGCGCGCTGTTGAATGAATTCCCGCGCCGGAATGTGGCCTTCGGCGATCAGGCTCAGGGCAGCGCGGACGGTCTGCGGCGTGTGGTGGAACGTGCCCTTGATGGTCAATTCATCGTAGTGGACGCGGTGCGTGTCCAGGGTGATGGCGGTATCGGCGGGGCAGCCCCCGAAGAGGCTGACGGTGGCGGCTTTGCGGGCGATGAGAAGGGCCGTTTTCCAGGCTTCCGGCGTGCCCACCGCCTCGATCACTTTATCTGCGCCGCGCCCGCCCTCCGTCCGGGCTTTCAGCGTGGCGGCGATGTCCTCTATCTCGCCCACGTTATAGATCTCGTCGGCGCCCATGCGCGCGGCCAGCGCCAGGCGCTCCGGACGGCGACCGGCGGCCAACACGCGCGCCCCGGCCAGCTTGCAGAGCCGTATGAACATCAGACCAATCGGCCCCGCGCCCAGCACCGCCACCGTCTCGCCCGCCTCGATGGGAACCTCCTCCATGCCGCGCACCACGCACGCCAGCGGCTCCATCAGGGCCGCCTCCTCAAAGGCGACGTGCGCCGGCAGCGGCAGCAGGTTCTTCTCCACGATGCGCGCCGGGATGGTGATATACTCGGCGTAGGCCCCGTTTAAGAAGAGCAGATCCTCGCAGAGCTCGGCCAGGCTGCGGCGGCAGTAGAAGCACTCCCCGCAGGGCGCGGAATTGGCCGCGACCACGCGCTGTCCGACCTGCCAGCCCTCTACGCCCGGCCCAATGGCCTCGATGACGCCCGCGAACTCGTGGCCGAAGATGGCGGGCGGGCGGATCATGCGGGCATGGTAGCCGCGCCGGAAGACTTTGATGTCCGTGCCGCAGGTCAGCGCCGCCGCGATGCGCACGCGCACCTCGCCCGGCCCCACTTCCGGCACGGCCACACGCTCAATCCGCACGTCTTCCCGGCCATAGAGGACGGCGGCGGTCATGCGCGCGGGCGTAAAGGCCACCACAGCCTGGGAGGAAACCGAATGTGGGTCGGGACTGCGGAGGAGGTCCGGGGTCGGGAGCGTTTCCGCCCCAACGGCTGTCGGAACAGGGCCTGAAGGCCATCGCATCTGCGTCGAATCGGTCACGGCATCACCACAACTTTAAGGGAGTTCTCGCGCGGATGCGCCGCCAGGTCGAACGCCTCTGCGATGGCGTCCAGCCCAAAGCGGTGGGAGATAAGCGCGCGCACATCCACGCGGCGATGGAAAATGAGATCGGCGGCCTGCGGCTGCAACGTGATGTCGCTGCTGTAGGAGCCGAGCAGGGCTTTCTCCTGCATACAGACCGCTCCGGCGTCCACTTCCAGGAGGTCGTTCAAACGGGTCTGGGCAAAGAGCAGGACTTTGCCCGCCGGACGCACGGCGGCGAACGCCTGCGCCACCACGCGCGTCGTGGGAACGGCGACGACAGCCAGGTCGGCCCCGCGTCCCTCCGAAAGCATGCGGATGGCGGCGCTCACGTCCTCCGTATCGGGATTGATGGCCGCGTCCGCGCCCAGCCGCCGGGAGATTTCCAGGCGATAATCAAGCCTATCGGTAGCAACAACGCGCGCGCCTTTGAGCCGCGCCACCTGCGTAAACAGCAGGCCGATTGGCCCCTGCCCGATGACCAGGGCCGTATCGCCCGCCTGCACGCCTGCCCTCTCCACGCCCTTGAGCACGGTATTGAGCGGCTCGACGAAGCTCGCCTCCTCAAACGTCACGCCGTCGGGAATGCCTACCATGCCGCCGTTGACGCACCAGTCCAGCACGCGCACGTACTCGGCAAAGCCGCCGCCCGACGGCTCAAACCCGGCAGTCGTGCCGGTCTGTTTGTAGGTGGGGCACTGAGAGAAGGCGCGGCGCCGGCAGAAGAAACAATCGGGAGACAGGCAGGGAACGTGGTGGTTGACAACGACGCGATCCCCGACTGCCCAGCCCGCAACTTCCGCGCCGACGGCGGCGATAGTCCCGGCGGTCTCGTGGCCGAAGATGCGGGGCGGAGGGACAAGGCCGTAATGGATTTTCTTGAGGTCAGTGCCGCAGACGCCGCAGGCCGCCACGCGCACCAGCACCTCGCGCGGACCGATCTGCGGCACCTCGATCTCCTCAACACAGACCCGGTTGACGCCGCGATAGACCGCAGCGCGCATACTCCCAATCACCAACGGTTCCCCTCTTTTCCCCGAAGCGCGCCTCTAGCTGACGAAGGGGGTTGAGCGTTTGTTCCGTTTGCTGCAAGGATGGCAAAATCATGCGGTGGGGCGGATAATACTGGCAGTGATTATAGTCGTTCGTGTCAGGAAAGTCAACCGTTGGGCAGGGGTTCTTGCCCTCCCCGAAGAAAATAGCGGCACACGGGGCTATTTTGTTTTCCATTGGGTCCTCGGCGACGGCTCTCTCCCGACGCTGCGGGAGAGGGGAGAGCAGAAGCCGGGGTTTGCCTCTGCCTGCGCAGGCAGAATATCTCGCCCACCTACGTGGGCGACGGGCGCTTTGCGCCCCACAGCGGCAGGGTTCAGCCTGTCGCGAGCAATAGGCTTTGAGGACATAATGGGTATGCCCGACGCAAGAAGGATCGCGCGACGGAAGTTTATTGCGGGGCTGGCCGGGGCTACAATGCTCCAGACGGCGTTCCCAGAGGAGATGGTCATGGCCCAGGCGACAGGGAAAGACCCGCTGCTGGAGGCGCTGGATCTCTCCCAACCCGATATGAGCGCCGTGAAGGTGGCGATGGAGAGAGGCGACACAGTGGAGGCGCGCGCCGCCTTCGCGCGCCATCTGCGCACGCGCACCGCGCCCCGATGGTTTTTCGATCCCGCCGCGCCACCCAAAGACATCTCCGCCGACGACCTGGCCGAAGCGGCCCGCGCCCTCCAGCACACCTTCGATTCGGTCGGCATCCGTCACACCTTTGGCCCTAAAATAGACTGGGCCTATAACCCGACCACGCAGCCTGGCTCCCCCTGGCCGCCCGACCACGAATGGACGTGGCAGCTTAACCGGCACGTCATCTGGCGCAAGATGGCCGCCGCCTATTCGGCGACCGGCGATGCGCGCTACGCCCAGGAACTGACGCGGGAGATCGCAGATTGGATACGCGCCAATCCGCCGCCTGGCTGGGCCGATCAGAACGCCTTCTCCCGCTGGCGCACCATTGACGCGGGCATCCGTATGTTCACCTCCTGGCCCTACGTCTTCTACCATCTGGTGCGCCATCCCGATCTCTTCCCCGATGACGTCCTGCTCAGCATGGTGGACAGTATGCGCCGTCATGCCGACTACCTGGACGCCTTCCCCACCACCGGCAACTGGCTCTGCCTGGAGGCTAACGGCGAGTTCCATGTCGGCGCGCTCTTCCCGGAGCTCAAGAACGCGGCGCGCTGGCGCCAGAACGCGCTCCACCGGCTGCGGCAGCAGTTGGAGGCGCAGGTCTATCCCGACGGCGCGCAGATCGAGCTGACGCCAGGCTACCACAACGTCGTGCTGCTCTGCTTCGTGGGCACGCTGCGGCTGGCCCGCCTGAACGCCATTCCCCTGCCCGACGGCTACCAGGCCGGGCTGGAGAAGATGTACGCGCTCAACCTGTGGGCGATGTCGCCGGATCGCGACGTGCCGCCCCTCAACGACTCCTGGCGCATTGACGTGCCCAAAGTGCTGCGCGAGGGCGTAGAGTTCTTTCCGACCCGCAAGGACTGGGCCTGGATCGCCTCCGAGGGCAAGGAGGGCCAGCGCCCTGACCACGCCTCCCACCTGTTTCCCTATGCGGGCTGGGCGCTGATGCGCTCAGGATGGGACCGGCAGGCCCGTTTCCTGCTGATGGACGGCGGGCCGTTCGGCTACGCGCATCAGCATGAAGATAAGCTGTCGTTTGTATTGCACGCCTTCGGGACGCGCCTGGTCTTCGATGCCGGATCGTACGCTTACGACGCCTCGGCGATGCGCCAATACGTCCTATCGGCGCGCGGGCATAACGTCATCCACGTGGACGGCCTGGAGCAGCATCGCGGTGGCCTGACCGGCAACGCCTACGTGGCCAAAGCCCCCGTTGCGCTCACCTGGCAGACCGCGCCCGAATACGATTACGCCGCCGCCTCGTTTGGAACGCTGCCGGAGGAGGGCTGGGGGCCGAGCCGCTTGAAGCAGGTCGTCCACACCCGCCGCATTCTCTTCGTCAAGCCGGACTACTGGATCGTCCTGGACACCCTGACCCCCTCAGACGCCGCCGAGCATACCTACGAGAGCACCTTTCACCTGGACACTCCCGCCGTCCTGGTGGATGAAGGGCTCCGCAGCGTGGTTACGCAGAATGCAAAGGGAGCCCAGCTTGGCATCTTTCCGCTGCCGACGCCGGAACTACAGGTGCGCATTATTCAGGGACAGGAGCAGCCGTTCGTGCAGGGTTGGCTGCCTCGTGAGCACGCCCTGACCGGCGCGTTTCCCCGTCCCTGCGTCTACTTCACCCAGAAAGGGAAGGGCACGGTGCGCTTTCTGTATGTTTTTGCCCCGGCTCCCGAGGGCCATCCCGTTCCGGTGCTAATCGTCACGCCTGGGCAGGCCGAAGGGGCGCAGATTGCCGCCGACATCGCCTTCCGGGACGGCCAGACGCATCGGTTGCGCTTTCATGATAAGGACGGCCTACGGCTGGAGCGGGGCGCTGGCGTGCCCACCCTCCACATCCAGGCCGGCTGAAGCCTCTACACGCGCAAAGGAACCAAAACGTAACGCTGCCCGTGCTGTTGCTGGGAGACGAAGCCTCTACACACGAAAAGGGGGGCAATCAGGCAGTTATATTCACCGGGAGGAACACGGGAAACCTCTATACGGGCAAAGGGAGGACATCCATGCAGATCACACGCATTCAGACAATGGCGGTCGTGCCGCGCTGGCTTTTCGTCAAGATGGAGACGGACGAGGGCATCACCGGCTACGGCGAATGCCTGGGCGATAAGGCGTCACTGCATGCAGAGGCTGTTCGCAGCTTCGAGCACGCCCTGATCGGGGAAGACCCGCGCCGCATTCAGCACCACTGGCAAAGCCTGTATCGGGGCGCCTTCTGGCGGGGCGGTCCCACGCTTAACGCCGCCATCAGTGGGCTGGAGATGGCCATGTGGGACATCCTCGGCAAGTCGCTGGGCGTTCCGGTCTGGCAATTGCTCGGCGGAAACGTGCGCGACCGCATCCGTATGTATCCGCATATCGGCGGCAGAACCCCGGAGGAGTACGCCCGCCAGGCCAGGGAGATGGTCTCGCTTGGCTTCACGGCCATGAAGTTCTGTCCGACCGACAAAGTTCACATCGTAGATCACTATCAGGTGGTAGAAGAGGCGGCGGCGCGGGTGCAAGCGGTGCGCGAGGCGGTCGGGACCGGCGTGGACATCCTGCTGGACTTTCACGGGCGCGTCAGCCCAACGATGGCCGTCTGGCTGGAGGAGGCGATCCGTCCGTTCCATCCCCTATTCATCGAGGAGCCGGTGCTGCCGGAGAACGCGGACGCCCTGGCCCGCGTGGCAAAGCAGTTCAAGACGCCGCTGGCAACCGGCGAGCGGCTGTTTACGAAGTGGGGCTTCCGGGAGGTGCTGGAGAAGGGCGCGGCCTCTATCCTACAGCCGGACCCCTGCATCTGCGGCGGCATCTGGGAGACGCGCCACATCGCCGGCATGGCCGAAACCTACTATGCGGCGCTAGCGCCCCACAGCGCCTACGGCCCGATCAACCTGGCGGCCTGCCTCCATATAGACGCCTGCACCCCCAACTTCCTGGTGCAGGAGATCGTCTATCCCGCCGCGCTGGGCGAGGGCTACCTGAAAGAGCCGTTCGTCATTCAGGACGGCTATATCGCGCTGCCCAACAAACCGGGCCTGGGCATCGAGCCGGACGAGGAGTGGATTGCCGCCCATCCCCTGCCGCCCGTGCCCGACATTGGCCGCTGGTTCCACCCGGACGATAACTCGGTTGCCGACTGGTAGAACAACCCCCACCGCCAGCCCGGCAGGCTAAACCCTGCCGCTGCGGGGCCTATGGCCTGCTGCCCGCCTGCGCAGGCAGAAGATCCGGGAGATACGCAAGATCATTACCACCCCTCTCTATAGGTACTGCCTGCGCAGGCAGGGAGTCTCGCCCACGTAGGTGGGCGACGGGCGCAAAGCGGCCCACAGCGGCAGGCTAAACCCTGCCGCTGTGGGGCCGGGGCTGAGGACTACAGCGCCGACTGCGTAAACTCCTCGCCATCAAAGGTCAAAAGCGTTTTGGTATCGTCCACCACCGTGGCGATATGCACGGGCCGCTTCCAGAGTTTAAACAGATTCTTGAGCGTGCGCGCCGTATAGTCCAGATCAAGCTGCTTGCCGTCGTAGGCGTGCGTGAGCAGCAACTCGCCGTGCCGGTTGTAATCGGCATCCTCTACGTAGATGACCGGAATGCCGAAGTTGGTCATCGAGTCCAGCAGCGTATCGCGCACACGCCGCCAGTCCGTCTCCTGCACCACCCATACCCGCTCGCCGTTGACCTCTTCGAGCCGGTAGGTATACATATCCAGCTTTTTCACCAGGCCCTCGGTCAGGTACTTGCGCAGGAAGGAGACATCCGACTCGTCGCGGCGGACCTCGAATATCTTCTTCATCCCCTCACCCTGCGGCCGATCCAGCTTCTCGCCGCGCCAATCCACCTCCGGATAGTCCTTATCCTCCTCGCCGTTCCAGCGCCGCTCAATATCGCGGAAGATGTTGTAGCCGACATAGTATGGATTGATCGACATCCGTGATCCCGGCGAGAGCACGGCGGAATGCATCCGGCGGAACTCCAGGTGCTCCTCCGGCGTCAGGGGCAGCTCCGTCAGGATGCGCTCATGCCAGAAGGAGGCCCAACCCTCGTTCATGATCTTCGTCCGCATCTGCGGGATGAAATAGATCATCTCCTCACGGATCATGTTCAGGATGTCGCGCTGCCACTTCTCCAGCTCCGGGGCGTAGTCGCGCAGGAAGCAGAGCACATCCTTTTCCGGCTCCGGCGGGAACTTGCGCGGCTTCGGAGTCTCCGGCCCTCTGTTATCCTCCATCAAGTTCCAGAGGTCGTCAAACTCAGTGACGGGCTTTTGCGGGTTGCGCCGCTCCGCCTCGTACTCCTCCGCCGACTTGCGGCGGAACGTGGTCGTCGCGCCGAGGTCGAAATGCTCCTCAATGGAGAGCACCGCATCCAGGAACTCTTCGACCACCAGCGGGCCGTACTCCTCCTCATACTTGCGGATACGGTTGCTGTGCAGGCGCACCTGCTCGATCATATTGCGGTCGGTATGATCAAAGTAGATATTGTTCTTAAAGAAATCGTTATGCCCCAGGACGTGGGCGATGACGAACTTGTGCGCCAGCATGGAGTTGCTGTCCAGCAGGAACGCCTGGCAGGGATCGGTGTTGAAGACGATCTCATAGATCTTGGCCATGCCGTACTCGTACATCGTCTTCTGGCGGTGGTAGTCCCGCCCGAACGTCCAGTGCGAGAAGCGCGCCGGCAGGGAATAGCTGCCCAGCTCATAGATGACGTGGTCCGGCACCACCTCGAAGTGCGTCGGGTAGCAATCCAGCCCGCACTCCGCCGCCTTCTCCATGATGATGTCAATCCACTTTTCCAGCTCCTCCCGTTCGCTCAGATTCATGCTAATCCACCTC
Organism: Chthonomonadaceae bacterium; assembly: GCA_035650735.1. Lineage (GTDB taxonomy): Bacteria > Armatimonadota > Chthonomonadetes > Chthonomonadales > Chthonomonadaceae > DASRGL01. The sequence continues at coordinate 5,248 of DASRGZ010000164.1, read as the reverse complement.
CTGCAATTCCGGGTGCTTGCTGAAAAACTTCTTCAGGGCCGGCCAGACATCTTCTTTCGAGTTGATCTTGACCAGGCAGACCCGCCGGTCATTGGCGAAGGCTTCCTGGTAGGCCTGCCCCAGCGGCGCGAAGTGCGGCGACTGGCTCCAGATATCGTTGGCTATCTCGCCGTAACCAACCAGATTACAGATCTCCACCATTTTGCGGACGAGCTCGACGCATTCCGCATCGCCCCAGTTATAACCGTCCGAGAACAGGAACGGGTAGATGTTCCACTCGCGCGGGTTGTACCGCTTGTCAATGATCTGCATCGCCAACTTGTAGGCTTCGCTCATCTTCGTGCCGCCCGAATCGCCCAGGCCGAAGAAGGCGTGCTCATCTACCTCTTTGGCCTCCGTGTGGCAGGTAATAAAGACGATCTCAGCGCTGGCGTACTTGCGGCGCAGGAAGCGCAGCATCCAGAAGTAGAACGAGCGGCAGATATAGGCTTCAAACTCGCCCATCGAGCCCGACACGTCGCGCATGGCGAAGATAACCGCATTGCGCTGCGGCTCGGTGACTATCTCCCACGTCTTATAGCGGCGATCCTCGTTGCGGATGTCCCAGCCGGGCTTGCCCGCGCGCGCGTTGCGCTTGTAGGCTTCCAGAAGGGTGCGCTTGCGGTCCAGATTGCTGGAGATGCCCCGCTTGCTGATGCTGTTAAACTCAGCGTGTTCCGACAGGATCTGCTTGACCCCTCGATCCTCCAGGTTGGGCAGGTGCAGGTCTTCGAACACCAGCTCCGTCAGCTCTTCCAGGGTTAATTCGGCCTCGTAGAAGTCCACACCGGCCTCATGGCCGGCCTCCTTGCCCGTGCCCTGGCCCTGCTTCGGGATGCGGCCCAGGACATCGCCGGGCTTGGTGCCGCCCGTCCCCTGGCCGACGCGCTCGCGCTCCTCGTCGTCAAAGCGGATGCGCGGCAGCTCCAGGCCGCGCACGGGAATCTTGATGATCTTGCCCTGGTCCGCCGTGATGATGTCCTGCTGGCTGATGATGTCGCCGAGGTTCTTCTTGATCACCTCTTTGACTTTCTCGTTATGCCGCTGGCGGTCGCGCTCGGCGCGCCGATGCAGATCCCAGCTATCGGTACTCAATGAGAATTGCGGCATCGTTACACACCCCTTAGGCAAGCAACTCTAACCTGTCGGACACGCTATCCGCGTTTGGTTTGCCCTGTTCTCCACGAAGCCCGATGCGTCCTCCTTTGCACCCGGCTTCCGCGTTCTCTCAGCACACGTACACGCTTATATACCTTAATAGACGTAACGCACACTTTGCGGGTTTCCGCATATACCTCAGACGGCAGATAGGTGCATAGCGAACCCCATCTGCCGCCTTTACTTGACCTAACTCCCCTTCCGGCAGGCTAAACCCTGCCGCTGTGGGGCCTACGGCCTGCTGCCCACCTACGTGGGCAGAAAAACCCCGGCTTCTCCTCTCCCCTCTCCTCCGCAAGGAGAGGGGTAGGGGGTGCGGTCTATTACCTATTGAGCAGCGTGCCGACGTAGCGCAGCAGCTCGTTGGCCGACTCCGGCGTGTATCCCTGCTCACGGCACATCCGATCCACCACCTCGTTGATCTTCTTAAGCTGCTCGGCGTCCGGCGTCTTGGTGCTCGTCGTGATCTTGACGATGTCCTTGAGGTCGGCGAAGAGCTTCTTCTCAATCGCCTCCTTCAGACGCTCGTCCGAAGCGACCGAGAACTGCTGACCCCGGCGCATCAGCGAGGCCACCGAGCGCATCACGCCCTCGCGGAACTCCCGCTTGGCGTTCTCCGTCACGCCGATCTGCTCCTCAATCGAGCGCATCAGCCGCTCATCCGGGTCCACATCCTCGCCGGTAATCGGATGCTTGACCTTCTCGCGGTTGCAGTAGGCTTCCACGTTGTCAATGTAATTATCGAGCAACGTCTTGGCCGACTCCTCATACGAGTACACAAAGGCCCGCTGTACTTCCTTCTTCGCCATCTCGTCGAATTCCTTGCGGACCTCGTCAATAAAGCCCAGCAGCTTGCGCCGCTCCTCTTCGTTGTTGGTGTACTCCGTGATGCCGTCGCGCAGCGAGCGCAGCACGTCAATCGGGGTCACATAGGTCTTGCCGCCCTTGACCAGCGCCGAGGAGATCCGGTTGATGATGAAGCGGGGCGAAACCCCCGTCATGCCCTCGTCCAGATACTCATCTCGTAGCTCCTTGACGTGGCGCTGATCCCAGTCGCCGACCTGCTTTTCCCCGTCGTAAAGCTTCATCTTGGTCATCAGCGATAGACCCGCCTTCTTGCTTGGCTTCAAGCGCGTCAGGATCGCAAACATTGAGGCGACCCGCAGCGTGTGCGGTGCAATGTGGATCTTGGACAGATCCAGCTCATTATTGCCGTCCAAGTCGTGCACGTCGCTCTGCCCGATCAGCTTCTCGTAGATACGCACTTCCTCGCTCACCCGCAGGTTGTACGGCACCTTGATGACATAGATGCGGTCAATCATCGCCTCATTCTCTTTGTTAGAGAAGTAGGAGTTGTACTCATACTCGTTGGTGTGGGCGATGACCGCCACATCGCAGTAGATGAGCGCGAAGCGGCTAGCTTTGATCGTCTGCTCACCGGCGACGGTATTCAATTCGTACAGGAACCGCTTCTCCGCCTTGAGCATCTCGATGAACTCCATCACCCCCCGGTTGGCGATATTGAGCTCCCCGTCGAAGTTATAGGCGCGCGGGTCCGACTCCTGGCCGAACTCAGTCAAGGCCTGTATATTGACGCTGCCGGTGAGTTCCGCCACATCCTGGCTCTTGGGGTCGGCCGGTTTGAAGGTGCCTATGCCCACGCGGTTCCGCTCGGAGAAGAAGATGCGCTGCACCGGGACGTTGTGGATGTTGCCTTCCCATTCATGCTCCAGGCGATAGCGGCACACCGGGCAGAGGTCGCCCTCAATATAGACGCCGAAATTCCGCTTGAAATCGGCCCGCAAATCTTCGGGGACCAGATGCAGCGGCTCCTCGTGCATGGGGCAGCCCTTGATGGCGTAGGCGGCGCCCTCCTCCGTCTTGCTATATTTTTCCAGGCCGCGCTTGATCAGCGTGACCAGCGTGGATTTACCGCCGCCGACCGGGCCAACGAGCATCAGGATGCGCTTGCGGATGTCCAGGCGGCGCGCTGCCGGGCTCAGGTACTCCTCGACCAGTTGCTGGAGCGTGCGCTCCATGCCATAAAGGTCTTCCTGGAAGAACTTGTACTTGCGCGGCAGGCCGTCGCCGCTCTCCTCTAGGCCTGCCGCCGTCACCATATTATACAAACGCGCGTGCGCCAGATCGGCGGCATGAGGGCGCTGCGCGATTATATTCAGGTAATCCCCAAAAGTACCTTCCCAGGCCAGGGCGCGTTCCTGGCTGCGCTGCGCCTCCACTTGCCTGAGAAACTCCGATGGATTGATGGAAATCATACACTATGCTCCTCCTGCGTGCCCTATGATCTGAAATCTTCTTGCACAATTCAGGCCACCGGGCACGCTTTACCACGACCGAAAAGGCGAGAAAAAGCTCCATTCTAGCCGACAAATAAAAAAGCCCCGGCGGAACGAACACCTTTCCCACCGAGACGGCCTGGCAGCGACATTGGCCCAGACACTTGTAATGGTATTTCAACACGGCAGTCCCTTACTCGCGGACGCTGCCGGCGCCTAGGCCACATTGTCAGAAGCGCTACGCACATCTATTACGCTGGTTCTCAGCTACGTTGGTTCTCAGCCCGAACGAAAGCGATTTGCAGGATAGAGAATCGGCACACCCGGAACGCCATCCAGAATGCCGGAGCAATCCGCCGGATGAGGCTCCGAACTCTGCAAAAAAGCGATGAGCAGCGTCCCCAACGCCGATGTGCGCCATCCGTGGGAACGGTCTGATATTCTTAGCAACGTTCGTTTCTGGTGGAGTCAGGATCGTTGACCTCCTTGTAAATGCCGATAGACCGGCAAAGCGCGTCTCGGATGCCTTCCCCTGGCCTTGCCGCCCCGCCAGGCTCTTCCCAAGAAGACGGACAATGCCGCCAAGCCTCTGTGCCCAGATGAGCCCGATTGCTGAAATTATAACACAAACAGTCCGATTGCGCCAGTATCCTTGCCCCATATCTCGGCGCTTATTTCTACGAGATGGCTATAGTATCGGGCTATTTGCGCCGCTTCTCTACTGCCGGGCTTGCCAGAAATCAAGGGTTTTCGCTATCTCCAAAATTTCCCTACATAAACAAACGTACTCTAATTTTCAATGTGATGGTTCCCGACTGCGGCCCCCTGCCCTCTATTATAGGGTCCCGGAGCAAGCTATTTACGCATACGTCGTATTATCCGCCTGATTTGTTCCATTGTTTCCATCAAATCCAGCGCCTTCGGGTCGCCTGTCAGCCTACCGCAGGACAGACCGAAAATCGGGTAGAATCAGGCATACCTGGCCTGCCGCTGGCAAAGCGGGCCATCCGGTTCATTCTAGCGAAGATAGATCGGCCTGTCAATATAAAATACGCTAAAATTACGGATATGATTAGCTCTCTCAGATGGCTGTCGCTTCGGCTTATCAGGCCCATCGCCCTCTGCTCTGTCTCTCTTCCTTAAGTTGATCGTAGGTGCGATCTCGGATAATCTCTCCGTCCTCGGCTTCAGTCCCTCGGCGATAGTCGCTTTCGTCAAAGGGCGGTGCAACAACCTCTGGTTCTAGGACACGGCCTCGACAGAGAATATCCACGACATACCCCCTGTTCGCGATGCCTTCCGATGGTAAAGTCCGTGCAGGGGAACCGCCTTGGCCGGTTTAATTCTGGATCGTCTTCGATAGGTTCGTAATCGTAGAGATACTGGCCGTTAAGGTAAAGTACAGAGCCATCCTCTAGCTCGATAAAGTAGTGAGACCCCTCATCCTCGAACTCCTCAATTTGAAAAGCGCGGACAGCTTTGAAGGCGGTGGCAGCGAGAAGCCCCTTTTCTTCCAGTTCTTGAAGAAGTTGGTAATCCCTCCCAACGGTGTGGACGTATCTCCTCAGCAGCAGGCTGCGTGAGATTGATCCACACGGCTGGGAGTGTCTACCGGTTGTGTCAAGCTCATTCTGTAAAATTGCAGGTGGCTCCCTTCGGATGCCGTTGGTTTAGTCCTCGAAAGTCAGGTAGGCTTTGCCTGTCTCCCATTCCTCGCTGATCTCCATCAGCACGGCCTCACCAGCCGAAGACAA
>DASRGZ010000163.1:0-16948 GCA_035650735.1 Chthonomonadaceae bacterium | reverse complement strand
GCCCCATCTGCCCACCGACAAGTACCGCTTGCAGGATGCCGTTTCCTGTCCGGCGAAAGCTGGGGACGTGGTGGCCTTCAGCATCTACACGGTGCACGGCTCGGAGATCAACCGGACGGATAGGTGGCGGAGGCTGGTGCGCGCCGGCTACCGCGACCCACTGAACAAGCAGATTGGCGGCTACGCGCTGGGCCGTGCGGGACTGATGGTGCGGGGCGTGCGGCCTCTGGGGGCCGTTCGTCCGGCAGGCTAAACCCTGCCGCTGTGGGGCGCTGCCAGGGTCGGAACTGCGCACGCTCGACTGCCAGGGACGCCGCTCAACGGTTCGCGGCTCTGCCTGGCGATCTCCGCCTAGCCAGGCCCGCTGACTGCAAGGGACGCCGCTCAACGGACTGCCAGGGTCGGCAGGGTTACGGCCCCTGCCTCTGCCTTGCCACAGCCCTCCGCCTTGCGACACCTAGCGAGGCCCGCTGCCCACCTGCGTGGGCAGAGGTCATGCTGGCTTCTCTTCCCCCTTCTCCCTTGCAGGGAGAAGGGCCGGGGATGAGGGCTACAACCGTCTCAGGTCGTGTCCCTCCCTTCCCTTGTAGGGAAGGGGGACGGGGGGTTAGGTGAATTGGGAGAGGAGACGGGGTTGAGGTCCGGAGTCGGTGTGACAGGCGAAAAGGGGGACATAAGCTTTGAATGCGATTTCCGAACGTGTCGTTCTTGGTAAGGCCACCCGGCGACTGATCCCGTTTCTGTTTATCCTCTATGTCGTTGCCTATCTGGATCGCGTCAACGTCGGCTTCGCCAAGCTCCAGATGGGCAGAGCCCTGCACCTCAGCGATACCGTCTTTGGCGCGGGCATGGGCATCTTTTTCCTCGGCTATTTCCTGTTTGAAGTGCCCAGCAACCTGATTTTAGAGCGCGTGGGGGCGCGGCGCTGGATCGCGCGCATCATGATCTCGTGGGGCCTGATCGCAATGGCCATGCTCTTCACGCGCGATAAGGCCAGCTTCTATGGGCTGCGCTTCCTGCTGGGGCTGGCCGAGGCGGGCTTCTTTCCCGGCATCATCCTCTATCTGACCTACTGGTTCACGGCGGCGGAGCGGGCGCGGGTTGTGGCCCTGTTTATGACGGCGGGAACCATCTCGCAGGTCATCGGCAGCCCGCTTTCCGGCCTGCTGCTCACCGTAAACGGGCATGGGCTGGCAGGCTGGCAGTGGCTCTTTCTGCTGGAGGGCTTACCGGCTGTGCTGCTGGGCTTTGTCGTGCTGGCCTACCTGCCGGATGGCCCGCAGACGGCGCGCTGGCTGTCTGCCGACGAGAAAGCCTGGATACTCGGGCGGCTGGAGGCCGAGCGCCAGAGCCGGATACAGCGCCACTTTACCCTGCGGGAAGCGTTCACCCATCCGGCGGTCTGGCTCTTCTGCCTGCTCTACTTCACGCTCGCCCTGACCTCCTACGGCATCACCTTCTGGCTGCCGCAGATCATCCAGAAAGCCTTCCACCTGGGCAAAGAACAGACGGCGCAGGTCGGCTGGCTGGCGGCGATCCCGTATATCGCCGCCACCGTCGGCATGGTGCTTATCGGGATGCACTCGGACCGCACGCGCGAGAGGCGCTGGCACGTTACCCTCTCCGCCCTCACCGCCTGCGTGGGACTGGTGCTCAGCGCCTTGCTCCATAGCCCGGTGCCCATTCTGTTAGCCTTTACGGTGGCAACGCTCGGCGTCTGGGGAATGCTCGGCCCCTTCTGGGGACTGACGACCGCCTTTCTGGGCAGCGCCGCCGCCGCCGGAGGCATTGCGCTCATCAACTCGGTGGGCAACCTGGGCGGCTTCGTCGGGCCTTACGTGATGGGCTGGCTCAGGGACACCACGCACAGCTTCGCCGTCGGACTGCTGGCCCTGGCGGGAACGATCTTCCTGGGAGGGCTGCTGGCCCTCATCGTGCGGCGCGAGCCTCTCTCTGACCAGGCCGCCGTCTCGATAGACGAGCGCGACGCTCTCCTCGCCTCGCCTTCCTCCGACGCTGGCGGCTGACAAGCAGGCGGTACGCCTAGGATTCAGGCTCAAGCCTCCTATGTTATAATTTAGGTTGAATGGACGCGGAGGTAACCCAGAAGATGACTGTCTACGAACTCTATGACCAGACGATTAAGCCTTTGCCTGCCGAAGAGCGCTTGCGGCTTGCCAAGCTCATCTTAAACGATCTCTCTCCCGACGAAGAGACGCTCAAGGGGGCTGCTCCGGAGCGGCCAAGCGAGATACGCGACCAGGATCACCTCGAAGAACTCCTCCTTGCCGGCCTGAACTCGCCTAAGCGTGAGATGACCAAGCAGGATTGGGCCGCTCTGCATCAGGCGGCGCGTGAGGCCGCAGGCCAGAAAGCCTGACGCATGGCGCGCAGCATTCATCGTCGGGAAGAGGCCCAGACCGACCTCTACAATCACGCCACCTATATTGCCAAAGACAATCTCTCGGCTGCCGAATGCTTCCTTTCTGCCGTATCGGGACGATGCGACGTGCCTGTCGTCCGGTTGGCTAACGATACTTGCAGTTTTTTTGAGGAAAAGATGGCGTTCAACTGGCCTCACTCGCCCATTGAGGATAGGAAGTTAGAAATCTTTGGCCACCGGGCCTATGAGCTATGCGTTCAGTGGTTTGGCGTCCCTGAGGATGCAAGTTGGCCCTATATACTTCTCAATGGCCCTCGCAATGCCTGTACTCGAAATCGCTTGCTGCGAGCTTCATTTTTATAGGAGGCCAGTGTCGTGCAGAGATTGTTCCAGCTCGCAATGCCTGTACTCGAAATCGCTTGCTGCGAGAATACGACATTGTCATACTGAGAAGTTACCGCTGTGCCGGGCAGAAGGCCGAGCAGAAGAAAGCTTCCCTTGCGCATGAGATGTGCCATCGCGTGACGGTGCGCAGAAAGGGACTAAGGCAACAGCTATGGGTGGATGAGATGCTGGCCTTTCTCGCCTCTCAGCACGTACTTGTGGAGCAAGGTCTGACGGAATATGCCCATCTTAGAATACGCGCGCACCGAAACAGTCAGCCCAAGCTGGATATTTCCAGGTTGAAGAAAGCGCGAACCAGGCGCATTGCCATGGTTTTTGGTGGAGTGGCTTACCCTGAGGGGTTTGGCGCAAGCGTGGCCTGTCTTGGCGACGAGCTAGAATCTAGTTGGTTGGGAAGCGATATGCCATATTATTCAATGCCAGACCTGGCAGGAATGGCTCGCCTGCATCCCCGAAGAAAAGCACCCTATCCTGCATCGGATGCTGGGTTGCGGGATAACAGGAGAGTTCCCGCTGCATGGCGAATAGACAGCCATGCGCAAGACCGCTCTGATAATCGGGCTGATCGGCTTGCTCTGTGCGGGCTGCTCTCTGGAGCGCGACGAACCCGGCGCGCAGATCACCCTCGAAGTCGCCGTCTTTGAGGGCGGCTACGGCATTGACTGGCACAAGAGCGTTGCCCGCCAGTACGAGAAACTGCACCCCAACATTCGCATCAACCTCTGGGGCGATCCGCGCGTGGATGAGAAACTCAAGCCGCGTATCCTGCGCCGCAACCCGCCCGACCTCGCCAACTGCACGCTGCCCGTCTGGAAGCTCATCGTGGCCGGGAAGCTCTATCCGCTGGATGAGGCCCTGGATACGCCCGCCTACGGCCAGCAAATCTCCTGGCGTGACTCGCTGGAGCGCGGCGTCCTCTCCGACTACCAGTATCAGGGCAAGTCCTACGCCATGCCCACGAACCTGAGCGCCTGGGTCTGCTGGTACGACAAACGGCAGTTTCGTGAGCACGGCTGGAAAGTGCCCAAAACCTGGTCGGAGTATATGCGCCTGTGCGAGCAGATCAAGGCGGCAGGGGTCGCGCCGCTAGCCTTCCAGGGCAAGTATCCCACCTACGCCTGGCCGACGCTGCTGAGCATCTACCAGCGGCTCGTACCGTTCGAGCGGTGGTACGCGATGCAGGACCTTGAGCCGGGCGCGTTTCTGGACCCGGAGTTCGTCCATGCGGCGCGGCTCTTGCAGGAGATGTCCACGAAGTACTTCCAGCCCGGCGCGATGGCGATGACCCACACGGAGAGCCAGCTAGAATGGGTCAACGGGCGGGCGGCCCTGGTCTGGTGCGGGCTGTGGCTGAAGAACGAGCAGAAGAACACGATTCCGCCGGGCTTCGAGATGGCCTGCTTCGCCATGCCGACGGTGGAGGGCGGCAAGGGCGACCCGCGCGCCATCTTCGCCGGAGGCGGCGAGAACTTCTTTGTCTTCTCGGAAGCCAAGCACCCCAGGGAGGCGCTGGACTTCCTCAAGTACATGACGAGCCTGGAGAGCGCGCACTCCTATATCCAGCGGCTCGATACCCTCTCGCCCGTGCGCAACTCGGTCAAAGGCATCCCGATCTCGCCCGATCTGCAAAGCGCGGTGGACATCATGGAACGCCGTTCACGCATCTTCTCCGACCGCCTGAGCGGGCTGTACCTGACCTTTACCAAAGCCACCTTGCAGGACGCCCTCGCCGATCTGCTCTCCGCCAAGACGACTCCGGAACAGTTCGCTCAGCGATTGGAAGCGGCGGCGGACGAGATACGGCGCGACCCGGAAATCTACAAGCCGCCGAAGCGAGGAGTGCCCAATTAACCTCACCCCGGCTCCTCGTGCAGGGGGTAGGGTATAGGGGGTAGGGAGTAGAGGCGTCCTCACCCCCTAACCTCCTCTCCCACGTTGCGGGAGAGGGGAGAGCAGAAGACCTGGAGAGAGGGCTTCTGCTCTCCCCAGGTCTTCTGCCCGTGCAGGCGGGCAGGGGGCCGTAGGCCCCACAGCGGCAGGCTAAACCCTGCCGCGAGAGGGGGTGAGGTCATAAGGAGTGCCCAATTGAGATGAGACGGCGCGACCAAAAACTGTTTATCGCCACCTTCCTCGGCCCGCCGCTGGCGCTGTACGCCGTCTTTGTGCTGATCCCGGCCTTTAACGCCTTCCGCTACAGCCTGCTGCGCTGGGACGGGTTGGGCAAGCCGACCTGGATCGGCCTGGCCAACTTTCAGAAAATCCTGGCGCGCGGCTCTGACTTCCTGCCCGCGCTCTATCATAACGCCTTCCTGACGGTCGTGCCCGGTTCCATCATCCTGGTTCTGGCCCTGTTTTTCGCCTACGTCATCCATCAGCGCATCAAGGGCGCACGTCTGTTCCGCATCGCCTTCTTCTTCCCCAATATCATCAGTTCCGTCGCCATCGCGCTGCTCTGGATTCTCATCTACAGCCCCGGCGGAGCGGGCTTGCTCAACAACCTGCTGAAATCATGGTTCCACCGGACGCAGCCTATCGCCTTTGCGGAGAGCAGCCACCTGCTCTGGGCGCTGGTGCCGATGATCGTCTGGAGCGCGACGGGATTCTATCTGGTGCTGTTCCTGGCGGCGATGGAGAACATCCCGGAGTCGTTCTACGAGGCGGCACGGCTGGATGGGGCGAGTTCGGCGGGGCTGTTCCGCCATATCACGCTGCCGCTGATGTGGGATGTGCTGACGACGGGCATCATCTTCCTCATCATCGGCGGGCTGAAGTTCTTCGACGCGATCTGGGTCATGGAGAACGGGCGTCCCTCTCCCAACACGCACACGATGTCCACGCTGATGTACTCCAAAGTCTTTGAGGAGTACAACATCGGCTACGGGACGGCCATCGCCGTGCTGCTGTTTCTCCTGGTGCTGCTGGCGACTCTGATCAGCCGCCGCCTGCTGACCCGCGAAAGGCTGGAGTACTGATGACCGACGCGCTGCACCGAATCGGTTCCGGCTTCAAATATGCCCTGCTGGTGGCATACCTGGCCGCCGTCGTCCTGCCGATGCTGTGGGTCGTCTACACGAGCGCCAAAAGCACGCAGGAGATCTACCAGAACCCGTTCGGCTTGCCGAAGGTCATCACCGCACCCAACCGGCAGAGCGCGCAGACGCTCGCCAAGAACTATAACAAAGCCTGGATCGGGAGCCACTTCAGCCGCTACTTCCTCAACAGCCTCAAGGTCGTCGGCATCAGCCTGGCGCTGATCCTGCTCTTCGGGAGCATGGCCGCCTACGTGCTGGCCCGCTTCGAATTCTTCGGGCGCGGCTTCATCTCCACTCTGTTTCTGAGCGGCCTGCTCATCCCGATGCAGCTTATCCTTATCCCGCTCTTCTTCCAGTATTCCGACATGAGCGAGTGGCTGACGAAGGCGTTCAGCCCGGTAACGCAATCTCTGCATCTGGGCCGCGCGGTCTTCTCCCTCCACGACACGCACGCCGGATTAATCCTTATCTACGTGGCCGCCAGCCTGCCGTTCACGGTCTTTGTGCTGACCGCCTTCTTCCGCACGCTGCCCAACGAGGTCCGGGAAGCGGCCATGCTGGACGGGGCGAGCGAGTACCGCATCTTCTTCTCGGTGATGATGCCGCTTGGCAAGCCCGGCCTGGTGACGGTCGCCATCTTTAACTTCCTCGGCCTCTGGAACGAGTACCTGTTCGGGCTGGTCTTCCTCAACAGCGACGAACTAAAAACGCTGCCGCTCGGCCTGGCCAGCATCAGTATGCAGGCGCAGTACAAGAGCGACTTCGGCCTGCTGTTTGCGGGCCTGGTCATCGCCATGCTGCCCACGCTGCTGGTCTACATCTTCCTGCAAGAGCGCCTGACGCGCGGCATCACCGTCGGCGCGCTCAAGGGGTAGGCCCTCACCCCCGTCCCCTCTCCTTCTCAAGGAGAGGGGAGAAGCCCCCACCCCTTCATCCCACTGCCAGGGTCGGGGCTACAACGGACTGCTAGGGTCGGCCCTGCAATGGTTCGGGCCTCCGCCTTGCGACCCCCAATTTTAGGAGAGGGGGAACGGTCAAGCCAGGCGTGAACTCTCCCCTCCCCTGTTGTTGGGGGAGGGGATGAAGGGGTGGGGGCCAGTACAAAAGGGCCATGATCAAACGGAGGGAAGGGAGGAACTGGAATGCGAACCATCATCGAGCCGTTCAAGATCAAAATGGTCGAGCCGATCCGCTTCACCACGCCGGAGGAGCGGGCGGAGATACTGCGCCGCGCCCACTACAACCCCTTCCTCATCCACGCCGAGGACGTCCTCATTGACCTGCTAACCGACAGCGGCACGGCGGCGATGTCGGCGGCGCAGTGGAGCGCGATGATGGTCGCCGATGAGAGCTATGCGTGCAGCCGCAGTTTCTTCAAGTTTGAGCGGGTCGTGCAGCAGCTAACGGGATTCACGCATATCATCCCGACGCATCAGGGGCGCGCGGCGGAGCGTATCCTATTCGAATTGGTCGGCGGGGCGGGCAGGGTCGTGCCGAGCAACAACCACTTCGATACCACGCGCGCCAACATCGAGTACTCCGGCGCGGAGGCGCTGGACCTCGTCATTGACGAGGGCAAAATCCCGTCGGCGCAGCACCCGTTCAAGGGCAACCTGGACGTAGCCAAACTAGAGGCATTAATTGCGCGCATGGGCGCGGAGCATATCCCGCTCGGCATGTTAACGGTGACCAACAATACGGGCGGCGGGCAGCCAGTCTCGATGGCCAATATCCGCGATGTCAGCGAGACGCTGCACCGGCACGGCATTCCTTTCTTCCTGGATGCCTGCCGCTTCGCCGAGAACGCCTATTTCATCAAGATGCGCGAGCCGGGCTATGCCGATAAGACGCCGCGCGAGATCGCTCAAGAGATGTTTTCCTACTGTGACGGGGCGACCTTCTCCGGCAAGAAGGACGGGCTGTCCAACATCGGCGGCTTCCTCGCCATGAACGACGGCAAGCTGGCGGAGCAGGCGCGCAACCTGCTCATCCTGACGGAGGGCTTCCCGACCTACGGCGGGCTGGCGGCGCGCGACCTGGAGGCGCTGGCGGTCGGCCTGAACGAGGTGCTGGACGAGCGCTACTTAGAGTACCGGCACGCCTGCATCGAGTACTTTGCGCGGGAACTGCGGGAGGGCGGCGTCAAGATCGTCGAGCCGCCCGGCGGGCACGCCATCTACATAGACGCCCGCGCCTTCCTGCCCCACATCCCCATCGAGCAGTATCCGGGGCAGGCATTGGTCTGCGCCCTCTACGAGATCGGCGGCGTGCGCGGCGTGGAGATCGGCGGGGTGATGTTTGGCAAGCCCGACCCGGAAACCGGCGCCGAAATCTTCCCCTCAATGGACCTGGTGCGTCTCGCCATCCCGCGCCGCGTCTACACGCAGAGCCATGTGGACTACCTGGGCGAAGTGATTCTGGAGACTTTTGCCCGCCGGGACACCCTTCGCGGCCTGCGCATCGTCTATCAGGCTCCCTTCCTCCGCCACTTCACCGCGCATTTCGAGCGAATATAGATCAATGGGACGATAAACAAACGGGGCAGGGATTAACCCATGAACTCATGTCCCCGTTTACTCATTGCCCGCTTTCTGGCGGATACTTCTCAATCCTCGGCGGGCGAGGCATCTCAAACATTACCTCCGGGGTAACGCGGGCGTACCAATCCGCGCCCATGCGGGCGATGTAGTCCACGCGGCGGGCGTCGAGCTTCTCCCCCTCCAAAAGCTGCCTGGAGACGTGAAAATAGACGACCTCGCCGATGACGTAGTTGGCAGCGAGCGGCCCGCTGCCGTGCGGGACGATTTGATACAGGCGGCACTCTATCGCCAGCGGGCTTTCCAGCACGCGGGCAGGCTTGACTTTCACCGTCGGTGCAGGCGTGAAGCCGACCTCCTCCCACTCATTGACGCCATAGGGAAATTCGGCGGAGGCGTGGTTCATCTTCTCCCGCATACCATAAGTTACGACATTGATGACGTACTCGCCCGTCGCCTGGATGTTCCGCAGCGTGTCCTTCGGTTGGCCGGTGCGGTCGGTCAGCGGGGAGATGGCGACCGAGGGCGGGTTGGCGCCGCCCGCGATAAAGTAGCTGAACGGCGACAGGTTGGGCACGCCCTCTAGCGACAGCGTTGAGGTAAAGGCGATGGGGCGCGGCGCGACGCAGTGCAGCAGCAGCCGGTGCGCGTCGGCGCGGGAGAGTTCCGCCGGGTCAATGCCGAGAAAGTCATCTGCGGACAAGAAACGCCTCCTCAAGGCGATAGGAACCACCCGCTGCGCTAGAGGCACGGAGACACGGAGGACACACGGAGAAAAATAAAAAGAGAAAGAGAAAAGCAAAAGGAGACAGGATTAACAGGATTTACGGGATTAGGGAAAGACAGACAAGCCTTGCTTCTCTGTGTGATTGAAATCCAGTTAATCCCGTTCATCCTGTCCAAAGGCTTTTGTCTTTGTCTTTCTCCGTGTGGCTTTTCCTCCGTGTCTCCGTGCCTCTAGCGCAGCGGGTGGTTTATTTCTTCCAACTGAACGGGTACTGCCCGTCTTCGAGGGCGACGGCAGCGCGGGTCAGGCGCAGGGGCCGGAAGGTATCCACCATCACCGCCAGTTCTTCGGTGCGCGTCTGGCCCAAGCTGGCCTCCACCGCGCCGGGCTGCGGGCCATGCGGCAGGCCGGAGGGATGCAGCGTAATGGAGCCTTGCTCGATGCCCCGGCGGCTGGCGAAGTTGCCGTTGACGTAGTAGAGTACCTCGTCGCTCTCCAGGTTGCTGTGATTGTAGGGGATAGGCACGGCCTGCGGGTGGTAGTCGAGCAGGCGGGGCACAAACGAGCAGACGACGAAGTTATGCGCCTCAAACGTCTGATGCGAGGGCGGCGGCTGGTGAATGCTGCCCGTGACCGGCTCGAAGTCGCCGATGTTGAACGCCCAGGGATAGAGGTAGCCGTCCCAGCCGACGACATCCAGAGGATGGAAGTCATAGAAGTAGGCGGTGAGGCGCTGCCTGGCCTTGATGCGTACCTCGAAGCGGCCCGGCTCGTCGTGCGTCTCCAGCGACTCCGGTACGCGAATGTCGCGCTCGTAGTAGGGCGCATGTTCGAGCAACTGGCCGTACTCATTGCGGTAGCGGCGCGGCACCTCAATGGCGCTGGCCGATTCGATAATCAGCATCCGGGTTGCCGGCGACTCGGCCACGACCCGGTAGATCGTGCCGCGCGGAATCACCAGGTAGTCGCCCTCATGGTAGGGCAGCGTGCCGAACATCGTCTCCAGCCGCCCGCGCCCTTCGTGGACGAACAGCAGATCGTCGCCGTCGGCGTTCTTGTAGTAGTAGCTCATCGTCTCGGCGGGGCAGCAGAGGCCGAAAGAGACATCCTCATTGACCAGTAGCGGCACGCGCCCGGTGATCGGGTCGCCGCAGGGCGTCATCTTCTGCGTCTTGAGGTGATGGTGGCGCAGCGGCTCTTCGGGCGCCAGTTCCGGTCGCGCCTCTCCAAGAAACTCGAACTCCGCAACCTGCGTGGGCAGGTGGCAGTGGTACAGGATGGACGCGATGCCGGAAAAGCCGCGCGTCCCGAAGACCTGCTCGGCGTAGAGCGCGCCGTCCGGCTTGCGAAACTGCGTGTGCCGCTTGGGGGGAACCTGTCCCAACTTTACATAGCGTGGCATCTTTGCCCTCCTACTCCACGACGGGATTTTCCAGCGCGCCCAGCTTTTCAATTTCGAGCCGCACCATATCGCCGGGCCGCAGCCAGGGATACGTGCCTTCCGGGAACTCGGTAATGCAGCCCGTGCCGACCGTGCCGGAGCCGATCAGGTCGCCGGGTTTTAGCACCGTATTGCGGGAGGCGTAGGAAATCATTTCGGCAAACGTCCAGTGCATGTCCTTCGCGTTGCCGCGCGAATACTCCCGCCCGTTGACATGGGCTGTCATGGTCAGGTCGTAGCGATTGCCCCGGCTGCGGTCGGGCAGCAGGCGATCTTCCAGTTCCTCCGGCGTCACCAGATAGGGGCCGATGCTGGTGGCGAAGTCCTTGCCTTTGGCCGGGCCGAGGCCGACTTTCATCTCCCGCCGCTGGAGGTCCCGCGCGCTCCAGTCGTTGAGGATGGTGAATCCGGCGATATAGGAGTCGGCTTCGGAGACCGGAATATCGCCGCCCTCCTTCCCGATGACGACCGCAATTTCTAACTCATAATCTAGCTCGTTTGTCTCCGGCGGCTTGCGTATCGGCGCGTTCGGCCCGACGATGCAGGCCGTATTGGAGAAGTAGAACGCGGGCGCATCGTACCATTCGGGAACCATCTCCAGCCCACGCCGCTTCCGTGCGTTGCGCACGTGCTGCTCGAAGGCGTAGAAATCCCGGAACGAGGGGATATGTGTCGGCAGTGCCAGCTTCATCTTGGCTACAATCCCGGCCCGTCTGGATGCTGACCAGACGGGTATCTCGATGCCCGGCTACAGCGTTCCCCGGCGGGCCTGTTCGCGCTCGATGGCCTCAAAGAGGGCCTTGAAGTTGCCCTTGCCGAAGCTGCGGGAGCCGTGCCGCTCGATGATCTCGAAGAACAGGGTAGGCCGATCCTCGACGGGCTTGGTGAAGATTTGCAGCAGGTAGCCCTCGTCGTCGCGGTCTACCAGGATACCCAACTCGGCCAGTTCGTGCAGGTCTTCCTCGATCTGGCCGACCCGCTCCGGCAGCATCTCGTAATAAGTCGGCGGAACCGTCAGGAACGAGACGTCGTTGTGGCGGAGCGCTGTGACCGTCTCGATGATGTGGTTGGTGGATAGGGCGATATGCTGCACGCCCGGCCCGCCGTAGAACTCCAGGTACTCCTCGATCTGCGACTTCCTCCGTCCATGCGCTGGCTCGTTGATGGGGAACTTGATGCGCCCCTGCCCATCCTGCATCACCTTCGACATCAGGGCGCTGTACTCCGTGCTGATGTCCTTGTCGTCGAAGTGGACAAGCTGCGAAAAGCCCATGACGCGCTCGTAGAAGCGGACCCATTCCTCCATCTTGCCCTCTTCCACGTTGGCGACGATGTGATCAATGGAGACCAATCCGGCGGGATGGAAGGTGCGTGGGCTGTAGCGGTCAGGCTCGATGGGCTTGTAGCCGGGGGCAAAGACGCCTTTGTAGCGGTCGCGGTTGACAAAGCTATGAGTCGTGTCGCCGTAGGCGCGAATGGTAGCGAACTCGTAGACGCCGTACTCGTCTTCCTGGCAGGTGGGCGGCGTGACGCCGACGGCTCCGCGCGCAGTCGTCACCTCATAGGCCCTGGCAACATCGTCCACTTCTAACGCGATATCCTGCACGCCGTCGCCGTGAATGGCGAGCCGCCGGTTCTCAGGATGGTCGGCGCGCAGGGGCGAGACGAGTACGAAGGTGATGTCTCCCTGGCGCAGCACATAGCCTGCCTCATTGCGCAGTCCCGTCTCCAGGCCCGCATAGCCGACGACATCAAACCCATATGCATTGCGATAGAAATAGGCCGATTGGCGCGCGTTGCCGACGAAGAAGCGGACGTGGTCAATGCGGCGAAGCGGCAAGGCATCCCCTGGCATCTCCAACCTCCCGGCAGGCTTCCGGGCTTGCCAGGGTCCTTTTTCTTTCCGGGCGGCTAAAGCCGCAGCAACCAGGGCACAAAGTCGGCCTACGCCGACTAAACCTGAACCCGCGCAGGCGGGTTTTGTGCCTTTGTTGCCGCGAATTTATTCGCCCGCTACCGAGAGCGGAAGAACCCTGCGGGCCTGCCTGATCAAAACGTTTCTTACCTACTAATACGCAGCGTTATCGCCTTTTCTTCCCGCGATTTGCCCGGTTTTCGCCAGGGAAGGAAGGGCATCTTTTGAAGGATGGCATTTCCGCGCCTCTGCTCACGTATAGAAAAGCAGGAGAGCATTGCAAGAGAGGGAATAAACCGTTCAGATATTGCCTGGAGGGGAGGCGCTGTGATGAACGAGATGGCTGAGAACGTCACACCGGAGACCGTGCCGAACATCTACCACGCACGCTGCCTTTCCGACCGCCGCTGGGAAGATCGGCTGTTTCTGTACGCCAATATCGGCGCGCTGTTGGCCGAGCGCGCCCAGGATACGCCGGACAAGAACTTTCTGACCTTCTACGACGAGAACGGACGCGCCTGCGCCTACAGCTACGCTGAGTTCTACGACGCGACCTGCCGTGTCGCCGCGCTGCTGGCCGGGCCGCTGGGGCTGCAAACGGGCGACCGGGTGGCGACGCTGATGGTCAACGACGCGCGCACCGTGCTCATCTACTTCGGCGCGTGGCTGCTGGGCGCGACGGTCGTGCCCATCAACATCGGCGAGGACGACGAGCGCATCGGCTATATCCTGAACAACTCGGAGGCGAAGGCCGTCTTTGTGCTGGACGAGCAGGCGGAACGTTATGCGGCGATTGCCTCTGCATTGCCCCGGAAGATGGCGGTCGTGCAGGTCGGCGGGCAGGCGCGCGCAGGCTTTCTGGATTTCGCGGCAGAGATGGCGCGGCAGTCGCCGCTCGATCCGCCGTCCGACCTTTCGCCGGATACGGAATGCCTGATCGTCTACACTTCGGGAACGACGGGCGCGCCGAAGGGCGTCGTACTGGAGCAAGCCAATTTGCTGGCGGACGCGCACAGCATCGCCGCATGGCATCGCTTCGGGCCGGACGACCGCGCGATGTGCGTGCTGCCCATCCACCACGTCAACGGCACGGTGGTCACGCTGGTCACGCCGCTCTATTCGGGCGGGAGCGTGGTCTTAAACCGCCGGTTCCGGGCGCAGGCGTTCTGGCCGACGCTGGCCGAAGAGGGCTGTACCTGGGTCAGCGTCGTGCCGACGGTGCTGGCGTTCCTGTGCGAGCGGCACGACGACCTATCGCAGTGGGACCTCTCTCGCTTCCGGCATATCATCTGCGGGGCGGGGCCGCTGACGGTGGAGCTGGCCCGCCGCTTCTACGAGATGTTCGGCGTGCGCATCGTCCACGGCTACGGCCTGTCGGAGACGACCTGCTACTCCTGCTTCCTGCCTATCGATCAGGACGAGGCGGCCTACCGCCACTGGATGTTTGAATGCGGCTTTCCGTCCATCGGCTGCCCCATCTCCTGCAACGAGATGGCGATCCACGACGCGCAGGGCAACCCGCTGCCGGAGGATGCGCGCGGTGAGATCGTCGTTCGCGGCCAGAACGTGATGAAGTACTATTTCAAGCGGCCCGACGCGAACTGCGATACCTTCGCGCACGGCTGGTTCCGCTCCGGCGACGAGGGGTTCTATCGCACCGGAGAGGACGGGCGGCCCTACTTTTTCATTACCGGGCGCATCAAGGAGCTGATCATCCGGGGCGGCATCAACTACGCGCCCTTCGACATTGATGAGGTCCTAAACGCGATACCCGGCGTCAAGGCGGCGATGGCCGTCGGATTTGAAAATGACTTTTACGGCGAGGAGATCGGGGCCTACGTGCAGTTGGAAGCGGACGCGAACCTGACGGAGGAGCATATCCTGCGCGCCTGCCGGGAAAAGCTGCCGTTCGCCAAAAGCCCGAAGGTCGTCCTCTTCGGAGAGAGTTTCCCGGTCACTTCGACGGGCAAGTATCAGCGCAACAAGCTCAAGCCGCTCTTTGCGGCCTGGAAGGGGACGCAGTTCCGAGAGAAATGAGGAGCGCGTAACATGGCACAGGTAACCGCAGAAAAGACCGCTGCGCCAGCCGGTCTGACCACGACAAAGGCGCCCTTTATCGAGGAGGCCCGCAGTCACGGGCAACTCTATATCCACCAGCCTTACGAGCTCTACTCGGAGGAGAACCACGAGGCATGGCGGCGGCTCTACGCGCGCATGGAAGATCACTGGCAAAAGTACGCCAACGAGCACTTTCTGCGCGGGATTAGCTGTCTGTGCCTGGACCCGCAGCGCGTGCCGCGCCTGGAGGATGTTAATCGGTTTCTCAGCCCGCTAACGGGCTTCAAGGCCAAAGCCGTCAGCGGCTACGTGCCCGCGTTTATCTTCTTCGACTGCCTGCGCAATCGCGAGTTCCCAACCACCATCACCATTCGCGATGTCAACCACCTAGACTACCTGCCGGAGCCGGATATTTTCCACGACATCGCCGGACATGTGCCGATGCACACCGACCCGGCCTTTGCCGATACGCTGGTCCGATTTGGCGACTGCGCCCACACAGCAGTTGAGATCATGGCGGGCCTGAAGGATGAGGAGGAGAAGACCCACCGCATGTCCAGCATCTTTAAGGCGATGGCCCGCTTCTTCTGGTTCACCATCGAGTTCGGCCTGATGCGCAGCCAGGACGGGCTGAAGATCTACGGCAGCGGCCTCCTTAGCTCCCACGGCGAGATCGAGCACGCCATCGAGTCGCCGGAAGTCCAGCGCTACCCGATCCAGCTAGAGTGGGTGATCAACCAGTACTTCGAGATAGACCACTACCAGCCATTGCTGTTCATCGTGGACTCTTTCGATCACCTGTTCGCTCTGGTGGGCCAGTTGGAGCAGTGGATGCGCCAGGGCAAGCTCAACAACGTCGCCCCCGGCGAGCCCTACATCAGCGAGAGCGACCTGAAGAGCTTCCTCCACGCCACGACAAACTGATTAAGAATCCACAGATTACACCGATTACCACAGATTAGAACCAGAACTTAAACACGGATTGAACGGATGACACGGATGCAACAGATAAGAGGCTTGCATATCCGTGTTATCCGTCCAATCCGTCTCATCCGTGTTCTTCTTTGGTTTTAATCTGTGTAATCTGTGGATTATTGTTTTTCGAGCTCTGGCAGGTCGAAGTAGCGCAGCATACCGGGCAGGAGGATGCTGTAGATATTGTACGCATCGTAGTGCCGCGCCTCCACCCACTCCGCGTAGCTGCGAATGCCCTCCGCCACCTCCACCTTGCGGATACGCGCATCCAGCGCCGCCGCCAGTCGCCCGTAGATGCCTGGCCGACCGTACGCGTAGACCTGGATGTCCGTGGCATCCAGTCCCGGCCACTGCGCGACCATATCCAGAGCGCGCAACACGTCATAGGTTCGGAGGGAGGCCAGGTCGTCGTCCAGCCAGATCAGGTCGTCAGCCAGCTTATGGATCACGCCGTAGAACGCTTTCGGGTCGCCGGCGGTGATGGGGCGCGGAGCCAGGGGGCCGGCGCCGGAGACGTCGAGCACCAGGACGGCGCGGCCCTGCTCACAGGTACGCCGCAGCCATGCGAGGTGCGGGTAGAGTGAGTTCGTGCCATCCTCCCAGAGCGCCAGCGTCACCGGCAGGTCGCGGTCGGCGTGCTGGAAATGGCGGAAGAGGTAGCCGTGATTGAACAGGCCCTCCTGCGCCCACCAGAGCGCGATCTGGACGGTCATCTCCTCCAGGCGGTCGGCGTGATAGAAGCGGGGATTGAGGTCGCAGGGCTTGCGGTGGCGGGTCACGCGCTCGCGCAGCCACCGCACGGCCCGTTCCCGCTGCTCGGCGGCAGGCAGCGCGTGACGCTCCTGCGCCAGAGCCTGTGCCCGCTCGCGGTTAGTCTCAAACACGGTGAGGGCGTCCTTGATCTCGCCGCGCACCTGGCCGGAGGCCGTACACCAGAGGCGCGACGGCTCAAAGGGAGCGATCTTAGCATCGTCGAAGGAGGCTTCTTTGCCCAGCAGATGACGGGCGAAGAACTCTCCGGCGGCGCGGGCCAGCTTCTCCGTGTAGCGGTGCGTGCTGGTATCTTCGACCAGGTCCAGGTCGCCTTCCTTGCCATAGAGCTTCCAGAACCGCTTGCTGCGCTCGACCGTGCGGCGCGTGCCTTCAATGGGGAAGAAGTCGCCGGTCACCGCCAGCACGCGCACCGGACGCGGCACCATCGCCAGCAGCACGTCCTCGTGGTCGTAGCCTGCGGCGGTAAAGCCGGGCCAGATCTGCTCGGCGTCCTGCGCGCCGCCCGCAAGCAGATAGGTCTCGCGGTTCATGATAAAGGTGCCGGGAGCGGCAGCGGCGATGCGCGGGTCGGCCAGCATCATCAAGCAGGTCTGCGTGCCGCCGCCGGAGTTGCCGGTCACGCCGATGCGGTCGGGGTCTATCTCAGGACGGCTGCGCAGGTAGTCTATGCCGCGCATGGCGTCGTGCAGGAAGTAGCGGGC
>DASRGZ010000162.1:0-16497 GCA_035650735.1 Chthonomonadaceae bacterium | reverse complement strand
TCGCGCCCTCTTCCTCTTCCTGGTCAATGCCGAGCTTGGTGTAGAGGGCGCTCAGGCGGTTCTGGACGCCTCGGCGGGAGAGGAATCGGCGGCGCGCGATGGTGTTATCGGTCAGGCCAAGCGCGATGTCAATGAGGGCCTCGTATTCGGCATCGGTCAGTCCGGTGGCGGGATTAGCCGCGCGCGAGGTCAGTCCGCGCACCTCACGATCGATCCAGCACTGCTCGTCAATCAGCACCGCCCGCGCCGCCGAGACCAGTTGCTCCTCGGTGGCCGTCTTGAGCAGATAGCCATAGACGGTTTCCGGCGGCACGATCCGCCCCAGCTCCCGCAGGTAGATTTCATCCTTGAACTGCGACCAGAACAGAATCCGGGCGTGCGGCTCCGCCGCCCAGATCTCGCGCGCCGCCTGAATTCCGTTCTTACCGGGCATCTGGATGTCGAGAATGAGGAGATCTGGCCGAAGCTTGTTGGCCAGTTCGACGGCGGCGACGCCGTCCGCCACCGCCTCGATGGGCCCATGATCGGGGAAGCGGGCCGCATAAAGCTGCGTCAGGTATTGACGCTGGATCGCATTGTCTTCGGCAATTAAAATACACATAAGGTTATCCGTATTGTTCTCTCCTGCCGGCGCTGCATTCTCCGCCGCGACCGTTGGGGCGCATTATGCACGCTCTGAAATAGCGCCGCGCTCTTTTTACTTTACTTCTGCGGCGTATCCGGCATGGCGGAAGATCCCTCTACACGCTGCGGGACAGGCGCCACGTCTCCGGTCTTTTTGACTAAAATTGCTTGACAAGCCGCTTCCCATGTGGGAAACTAGAGTATGCCTAAAACGCCTGTACTCTATGAAATCAATGATCGGGAGCGCGCCGTCCTGGTCTCGGTCGAGCCGAACGAAGAGCTGCGCCCCTATGCCCTCGAAGAGTTGACCGCCCTGGCCCAGACCGCCGGCGCGGAAGTCGTGGGCGAGTTCTATCAGCGACGTGACCGGCCGGACCCGGCCTTCTTTATCGGCCCCGGCAAAACCCAGGAGCTCTTCGCGGGCGTGCTGGATAGCAAAGCCAACCTCGTCATCGTCGATAGCGAGCTCTCGCCGGTGCAGGTGCGCAACCTGGAGGAGGCCGTCAAGTGCCGCGTGATTGATCGCACGCAGCTCATTCTGGATATCTTTGCCCAGCGCGCGCACACGCGGGAAGGTAAGCTGCAGGTGGAGTTGGCGCAGCTAACCTATCTGCTGCCGCGCCTGTCCAGCCTCTATACTAAGTTTGAGCGCCAGCAGGGCGGCATCGGCGTCCGGAGCGGCGCGGGCGAAACCAAGCTGGATACCGACCGGCGCAAGGTCCGCGAAACCATCAGCGACCTGGAGGCCCAGCTGGCCGAGGTCCGCAGTACCCGCCAGCAGCAGCGCGCCCATCGCCGCCGCCTGCCGTTCCCGACGGCGGCGCTCGTTGGCTATACCAGCGCGGGCAAATCCACGCTGCTCAACACGCTCTCCGGCAGCGAGATCTACGCCGACCCGAAACTGTTTGCGACGCTGGACCCGACCACCCGGCGCGTGGTGCTGCCGGACGGATGGGCCATCCTGCTCACCGATACGGTAGGGTTTATCCGCAACCTGCCCATGCACCTGGTCGCCGCCTTCCGCGCCACGCTGGAAGAGACCATCGAAGCCGATTTTCTTATCCATGTTGTGGATGCCAGCCATCCGCACCGCCAGGTGCAGCAGCAGGCCGTCCAGGAGGTGCTGGAGTCGCTGGGCGCAGGAAATAAGCCGATCATCACGGTCTTTAATAAGGCCGATCTAGTCTGGGATAAGTTCTTCTTGCAGGAAATGGTAGCCGATACGCCGAATGCTGTGGCCATCTCTGCCAGGACCGCCGAGGGCATGCCGCAGCTAATGGAGCGCGTGGTGCATACGCTTTCCAGCCTGCTGGAGGATGTGTGCCTGCGCATTCCCTATGACCGCAGCGACCTCGTGGCCCAGTGCTACGAGTACGGCCGCGTCCTGAAAGCCGACTACAAGCAAGACGGTATTTACGTCGCGGCGCGTATCACCCGTGACCTGGCCGGACGCGTCCGCCAGTACCGAATTTAGAGCGCCTAACAAACCCGTTCTCCCTCTTCCTGCAAGGGTTGAGAGGGGTAGGGAAGCTCGCCCGTTCTATCTTTGACGACGGGCTAAAGCCCTTCGCTTTATAGCCTTCGGCTCAGTGACTGCCAGGGTCGGGCCTACAACGGACTGCCAGGGTCGGGCCTGCCATGGTTGGGCCCCTGCTCGGGTCGGCGCGGCAATGGTTCGCGCCTCCGCCTAGCCACACCTGGCCACAGCCCTCCGCCTGGCGACCCCTACGGGGACACTCAACCAGTCGCCTACCTGTACGTGTCCGCGTAGGCGGACACTGGGTCGTAGGCCACCGAGCGAGGGAATTTATTCCCTTGTGGCCGAAGGAGCCAACGGGCATACCTACCCCTCTGAGCTGCAATGAAGAGGGCCGGAATGAGGTAGCGTCTTACGGCCAGGTCCTATCAGGCACTCTTAGCCTTGCCGCCTGAATACTCCTTTGCCTTACCTTCCTGGCGCCAGGGAATCCCGGAGTTCCCCGGCTTCATTCGATCTGCCTTGCCCCGATTGTTACCGGTTTTATAACGCTGTGCTATCCACATTTGTATTTTTTGCGCAAGTGCGCTAGAATAGAGGAGCGCGCATCGCCGCAGGCAAATCTGCCCTCGGCATTATGGGTTCTTCTGGATGAGCGCGAGATAGAGGAGAGCAGGAAATGGCTTTGCGGGAAGATGAACTGTACATAGCCATGCAACGGGCTCGGGATGAATACCACAAAGCGCGCCGGGAGCTGGCCGAGTTTGCCGCCAGGGTAGATAGAGAGATGTATGAGCGCGCCGTGCGCGTCGATAGGCTCCACTGCCTCTATAAGGAAGCCTGGGCGGCCTGGACGGAGGAGAAGCAGCGGGCGTTCATCGCCGAACTGGAGGCGGTTCCTATTGCGGAGGAGATGGGATAGGCTCGCCTCGGCGGGCGTCCTCTGTACTATCCGCCGTACCGAGAAAAACGACCCGGCGGAAAGCTCTCCTGGCTGCTAAGAACCTCGCGTGAACCTCCTGACCTCGGCTCCCTGGGCGGTTGGAAGCCTCAATCATAGCGAAGGAGCGCGTAGACATCATAGGCGCTCAGGACTTTGCGGCCCTCCAGAAAGCCCAGTTCGATGAGAAAGCCAAGCCCGGCGACCTTGCCTCCTAGCTTTTCCACCAGCCGCGCCGCCGCTGCCGCCGTGCCCCCTGTGGCCAGCACGTCGTCAATGATGAGCACGCGCTGACCCGGCTGAACGGAATCGGCGTGCATCTCCACCGTGTTCGTGCCGTATTCCAGCGCGTACTCTTCCGAGATGGTATTGTAGGGCAGCTTGCCAAGCTTGCGGACGGGGATGAATCCCACGCCAAGCGCCTGGGCAACCAGCGCGCCAAAGACGAAGCCGCGCGCCTCAATGCCGACGACCGCATCTGCCTGCCGGTCGCGTCCCCACGCGGCCAGCCGGTCCGTAACTTCCTTCAACGCGGCATGGTTTTGCATGACCGGCGTGATATCTTTGAAAAGAATGCCTGGCTTGGGAAAGTCCGGCACGTCACGCACCAGGCTCTCGGCCAATAGCTTATCCATCCAACCCCTCCTCGCTTTCGATTGGGTAAGAGCAACTAACGGGCGGCGCTGACGACCTCCCGATCCGGCGGCGGCGCATGCTGGGCCAAGGTTGTCGTGTAGGGCGGCTCGATGACGCCACGCTCGGTGATGAAGGCGGTGACCAGCTCGCCGGGCGTAATATCGAAGGCCGGGTTCACAACCTCCACGCCTTCGGGCGCGACACGAATGCCCTCGATATGCGTCATTTCTACCGTCTCCCGTTGCTCGATGGGGATCTGAACCCCGCTCGCCAGCTTCATGTCAATGGTAGAGAACGGCGCGGCAACATAGAACGGAATGTTGTGATGCTTGGCCAGGATGGCCACGCCATAGGTGCCGATCTTGTTGGCGGTATCCCCGTTGGAGGCGATGCGATCCGCGCCGACGATGACGCAATCTACCTTGCCCTGGCGCATGAGGCTGGCGGCCATGTTATCGGCGATGACGGTGACGGGGATGTTATCCTGCATCAGCTCCCAGGCGGTCAGCCGCATGCCCTGCAGGCGCGGGCGCGTCTCGTCCGCATAGACATGGATGCGCTTGCCGGATTCGGCGGCGGCACGAATGACGCCCAGCGCCGTGCCATAGCCGACGGTGGCGAGCGCGCCGGCGTTGCAATGGGTCAGGACGTTGCTGTTATCGGAGAGCAGGGCGGCGCCGTACTCACCCAGGCGGCGGTTGGCCTCGATGTCCTCGTCGAGCATGCGGAGGGCTTCGTGCAGCATAGCGTCTTTAAGGTCAACCGGATTGCCCTCGGTGTTTTGGGCCACGCCAAAGATGCGATCTACAGCCCAGAAGAGATTGACGGCGGTGGGGCGGGCGGCGCGGAAGGTTTCGGCAATGCCGGCGACGCGGCGCAGGAACGCCTCGCGGTTTTCGGCGATGATGCCGCGAGCCCCAAGCGCCAGGCCCAGCGCGGCGGTGCAGCCGATGGCCGGGGCCCCGCGCACGACCATCGTGCGGATGGCCTCCGCCACCTCGCGCCAGTCCGATAGCTCCACGTATTGCAGCCGTTCGGGCAGCGCCGTCTGGTCGATCAGGCGTACCTTGCCGTTCTGCCACGCGACCGTTTGCAGCGGCTTGTCTTGCATACCTATCCGCATCTCGTTTTCCAACCCTCCTTAACAGCCGAAAACAGGGGCCAGACAGCCGACCTTAGTCAGGCCAGCCTTTCCCCACCGCCAATTACGTTCTCCTTTGCAATTCCACACTGGTTCGATTAAAGGGGGCAAACTTATCCGCCCACTTTGGCATGATCCAGGGCGTGATGGCAGGGGCTATCCAGGTCGAGAGGAATGCGCCGGATCAGCTCAAGCACCACCGTTTTGATCCGTTCTGCATTTTTCTTGAAGACGGTAAAGATCTCCTCCTGCGTCACGGGAGCAACGCCGCCCTCCACGACCAGGCCCGAATCGTAGTCCGTAATGAGCGAGATATTGACGACGGCGATGGCCAGCTCCAGCGCCAGATAGGCTTCCGGATACTGGGTCATATTGATGACCTCCCAACCGGCCTTGGTGTACCACTGGCTTTCCGCCTTGGTGGAGAAGCGCGGCCCCTGCACGACGACGACGGTACCCCGCTCATGCACCGTAATGCCCTGCTCCCGGATGACCTCAATGGCGAGGCGGCGCAGCTCCGGGCAATAAGGTTCAGCGCTGCTGACGTGGTAGACGTTGGGGCCGTCGTAGAAGGTATCTTCGCGCCCGCGCGTGCGATCCACATACTGGTCACAGACGACGAAATGCTCCGGCTTGACGTGGGGCTGGAGGCTTCCGGCGGCGCACGGGCTGATCAGGAAGCGCACGCCCAGTTCCTTCATGGCCCAGAGGTTGGCCCGGTAGTTGATTCGGTGCGGCGGGATGGTATGGTGCCGACCATGCCGGGGCAGGAAGGCCACGCGCTTGCCGGCCACTTCGGCCAGGAACACGCTATCGCTGGGCGCCCCATAGGGCGTATCCAGTCGAACTTCACGCACGTTGTCCAACAGAGAATAGAATCCGCTCCCGCCGAAGACGCCGATGTCGGCGGCAGGGGTATCGGTACCTGGCATCTTGCGAGTGTACTCCTTTATTTTTCGTCCTCATCCGGAAAGTGGAGGGGAAGCTTTTCCAGCGCATCTTGCGCGGCGGCTTGCTCGGCCTCTTTCTTGCTGCTGCCTATGCCCTCCCCGATGACCATCTCGCCCACGACCGCCTGGGCCGTGAACGTCTTCTCATGCTCGCGGCCCTCCTCGCCGACGATGCGGTAGAAGGGGGCTTTCCGCGCGCGCGCCTGGACGAACTCCTGCAAGGACGACTTATAATCCCGGCGATGCTGATCGGCGGCGACCTCGCGAATGGCGGGCATCAGCGAGTCGCGGACGATGCGGCGGGCGGCGCGAATCCCCCGATCCAGATAGACGGCGGCGATCACGGCCTCGAAGGCATCGGCTAGGAGGGAGCGGCGCCGCCGCCCGCCGGAGGCCGCCTCGCCCGCGCTCATGACGACAAACTCCTCCAGGCCCAATTCCGCGGCAGCGTTGGCAAGCGCCGGCTCGCTGACGATGTAGGCTTTCGACTTGGCCAGGTCGCCCTCACTGTAGTCTGGAAACAGCTTGATCAGGTTCTCGCTGACGACCAGCCCCACCACCGAGTCGCCGAGAAACTCCAGGCGCTCGTTGCTCCCAAGAGGATTGTCGGCAGCCGCCGAGCGGTGGGTCAGGGCGCGTTGCAGGAGCGCGAGATCCTTAAACCGCACGCCCAATCGCGCTTGCAGTTTATCCAGGCCATCCTCATCCATAGACGAAACGATAGAACCACCCGCTGCGCTAGAGGCACAGAGACACAGAGGAAAAATAAAGAGATAAGACCAGATTTTTAGACAGGATTTACGGGATTAACTGGATTTCAACTACACAGAGAAGCAAGGCTTCTCTCTCTCCGTAATCCTGTTAATCCTGTCCAAAGGCTTTTGTTTTCTCTCCGTGCGGCTTTTCCTCCGTGTCTCCGTGGCTCTAGCGCAGCGGGTGGTTTAATCCTCTTATTCCAGTTTGCGGATGCCAGCGTCTAGGCGCTCCAGCCCTTTGAGAATGTTCTCTTTGGAAGTCGCATAGGACAGGCGGATATAGTTGTCCGCGCCGAAGCCGGAGCCGGGAATGACGCCGACCTGGAACTCCGACAGCAGGTAATCGGCCAGGTCGTCCGAGCCGCCGATGACGCGCTCGCCCGCGCGCTTGCCACGGGTGGAGGCGATGTCGGCGAAGGCGTAGAACGCGCCGCCGGGCAGGCGGCAGGCGACACCGGGAATAGCGTTGAGCTTTTCGACGATCAGGTTGCGCCGCTCCTCGAAGGCCTGGCGCATCTCTTCGACGGCGTCCTGCGGGCCGTTGAGGGCGGCGACGGCGGCCTTCTGGGCGATGGAGGTCGGGTTGGAAGTGGACTGATCCTGCAGACGGCCCATGGCCGCGATGAGCTCGGTATCCGCGGCCGCAGCATAGCCGATGCGCCAGCCGGTCATGGAGTAGGCTTTGGAGCAGCCGTTGATGGTGACGGTGCGCTGGAAGACCTCCGGGCCAAGCGCGGCGGGGCTGATGTGCTGGCGTCCATCGTAGAGTAGCTTCTCGTAAATTTCGTCGCTGATGAGGTAGAAGTTATGCTCCACGGCTAGCGCGGCCAGCGCCTCAACCGTCTGGCGCGAGGCGACGCCGCCGGTCGGGTTGGAGGGCGAGTTGAGGATCAGGCCCTTCGTGCGCGGAGTGAGGGCGGCGCGCACGGCCTCGATGGTGGGCATGAAGTCGTTTTCGGGCCGAGTCTCCACGCAGACGGGCTTGCCGTCCGCCAGGCGCACCTGTTCCGGGTAGGTGACCCAGTAAGGCGCGGGAATAAGGATCTCGTCGCCGGGATCGAGCAGGGCCTGCATGAGATTATAGAGCGAGTGCTTGGCTCCGCAGGAGACGATCACGTTCTCGCGCTTGTAGTGCAGGTTGTTATCACGGGCGAGCTTGGCGACGATAGCGTCTTTGAGGTCCACATCCCCGCTGCTGGGCGTGTATTTGGTGTAGCCGGCGTTTAAAGCGTCTACGGCGGCCTGCTTGATGTAGGCGGGCGTATCGAAATCGGGCTCGCCCGCGCCAAAGCCGACGACGTCCACGCCCTGCGCGCGCAGGGCTTTGATCTTGGCGGTGATGCCCAGAGTAGGGGACGGGGCCGTATTCCGCGCCCGTTGTGAAAGGCTCATCACAAACTTCCTCTCTAATGCAAGTTGATTCCCTCAAACTTCCGGATAGCCAGGTCCTCAGGTTTAAACGTAACCGGAAGCGGCCTCCTCTGCCAGAGCTTTGTTGTCCTCTCATGATGTACGACTCAGCATGACCACGAGCATCAAGAGCAGGACAAGGCTAGCCGGGATGATCAGGCAAAGGATGAGCACCCATCGCGCCCATGTCCGCTGCACCGTCCGGCAATGTTCCACGCTATCAAAATGACGGTACTGCCAGGCAAGGGCGTTTCCGCGTACACCCATGTAGATGAACAAGATGAGATTTCCTATGCCCGTGATAGTCGAAAGGACCGTAGAGGCATCGGAGTTGCCCAGGGCCGCGGTGAGGCCACTCAGGAAATATTCTGCGACAAGGATTCCTAAAACCCACCACACTTTATGCGCGATGACCCAGAAGAGGGTAAGAAACGCTGCCCCCCAGTTCCAACCCCCCTGTAATTCCATCGGCACGCTGCTCTTTTGCCCGGAGGTGTTCTCGATCTGTCGGTAGCCGCCGATGGGCATGTACGTCGAAGAGGTAGGGTCGTTGGGATTGGCGACGGTTCCCACGGGGGCGCCGCAGCGTGGGCACTGATAGTCCCGTGGCGTGAGCGCGTTGCCGCAGACGCGACATAGGGCCGCTTGGGCTGGGGCCGCTCCATAACCGGGAGGGCTGCCGTAGGGCGAGGGCTGCGGCGGCAAGCCCGGCTGCGGCCCGTTAAGCGGCTGGGGCGCTCCGGGCGGCGGGCTATAGGGCTGGTAAGCCTGCGGCGGCTGCGGCTGACCGTAGGGGGAATAGGCCGGAGGCTGGCTGCCATCCAGAGGCTGCGGCCTGCCCGGCGGCGGCATGTAGGCTTGCGGCTGGCCGAGTCCCGGCACGACCGGCGGCGCATTCCCCGGCATCGGAGGCGGTCCGCCAGGCATCGGGCGGTTTGCGCCGGGCACCAGCGGGTTCATGGAAATAGCGGAGGGGCCGGAGGGCGCATTCTGAGGCCCGGAGACCACTGCGGGAGTCAGCTTCTCCCCACAGGTGGCGCAGAATAGAGCCGCATCCGCATTGTTTTGACCGCATTTCGGGCAGAGCATGAGAATCTTCCTTATGGGAGCGTAGCGAGTATAATGCTACAGGAATGCAGGCAAACTTCCCTCTATTATACCTCCTGACCTCTCTATGCCAGACAGCGCGGCGGGAAGGCAGATTGCCCAGGGTGCAAACGAACTGCGCGGAACCTGGATACGGGCGCAGACATCGCGCTCTCCCGGCAGTGAAGGGCAAGAGGCGAGGGGCGTTGTGCGCTCGAACTATTGGCCGTTTGAGCTAAGAAATCCTGCCGGCGCTTCCGCAGAAGAATACGGGAAAGCGCCGGCAGGGACCCTTCAGACCTTGCGGGCGACGTAGAAGATACGGTCGGAGGTGTGGGTAGGGGGGCGGAGCGTATACGCCTGGTAGGTAGCGATGTCGTCAAACCCGGCGGCGCGCAGCATGTCTAAAATCTCGTCCGTACGATAGGCGTACTGCCAGTGAACTTCCTCAAAGTAGCGTTCCTGGCCGTTGTCCTGGCGGTACCAGAACTGCATGCGCACGCGGCAGAGCCGGGTTTCGGGAAAATAGTCGCTGTCCCAGTCGTAGTGCAGGCGCTCGGCGCTGCCGAGGTTGTCCTGATCGAAGAACTTGTTGCGCAGGGCGAACTCGGTGTTGAGGTCGAAAATGAACAGGCCGTTGCGGGTCAGGTGTGCGGCGACGCGCTCCATCGCCTGGGCCAGACGCCCAGGGGCGGTGATATAGTTGAGGCTGTCGAACAGGCTGATGCACAGGTCAAACCGGCGTCCGGGCAGGTCTAGCTCGGCGGCGTCCTGGACGAAGTAGGCGATGGGTAGGCCCTTCCTGGCAGCCTTGCGCTGGGCTTCAGCGATCATGTGTGGGGCGATGTCCACGCCCGTCACGGGATAGCCTTCGGCGGCCAGCAGCTCCGAGACGTTGCCGGTGCCGCAGGCCAGGTCGAGAATCTGTCGGGGGCGGGCCTGGCGCAGATCCAGCAGCGTATGCAGGTAGCGCACCCAATCGCGATAGGGCACGCCGGTCATCAGGATGTCATAGTAAGGAGCGACGGCGACGAAGGCGGCCTGGTCGTCATCGGCGGACTCGCCACCGGGAGCGGGCGAAAGGCTATCCTCTGAGTTCATTGAATAGAAGCCCAACGGTAATACTCTTTCATTTGTGTCAGGTGCTGCATGGTCACGCAATAGACGGCTCTACGGTGCGGCGGTTCCCGAACCTGAAACGCAAAAGCTAACGCGAAAAACCGCCTCCCGCCTGGGCAATGGGCTGGACGATGACGGCGGTGCCGTAGGCCAGCACTTCGGTGATGCCTTTACCGAGCTCGGTGGCATCGTAGCGCATACCGAGGACTGCGTTGGCGCCGCGTTCGCGGGCGTGGGTGAGCAGGTATTGCAGCGCCTCTTCGCGGGCATACTCGCACATAGAGACGTAAGGCGAGACCTGCCCGCCGACAAGCACCTGCAATCCGGCAGCGATCTGGGGCACGAGGCCGCGCGTGCGGACGGTGATGCCGCGCACAATGCCCAGATACCGCACGACTTCATAGCCCGGCAGGTCAAACGTCGTCGTGACCAGAACATCCTGACCTCGAGTTACCATTTGATCGGACATAGCAGCGCGCTCCTTCCTGGCAGGTACTCTCGCCGGGTACCGCATTCGGTGAAGTTTAACGCAGAATTCGCGGAACCGGCCCGGCTTTCCTGCTCGCGCCTTCTTTTCGGGCGGCTCAAGCCCTCACCCCCGTCCCCCTCTCCCAAGAACAGGAGAGGGGGAACCGAGAAGTCGAGGCTCCCCTCCCCTGTTCTTGGGGATCGTCAGGCGGAGGGCTGTGGCCAGGTGTGGCTAGGCGGAGGCGCGAGCCATTGCCGCGCCGACCCGAGCAGGGGCCCAACCATGGCAGGCCCGACCCTGGCAGTAGGTTGGGGGTGGGGGCCAGAACGCAAGGAACCTGAGCGCCATATAGGAGTCGTTTTATGGATGCCAGCCAGGCCGGCGCCGCGCCTATTCGGCGTGCCGTCATCATCCTCAACCCCGTAGCCGGGCGGGGCCAGGGCGCGCGGCGCCGCGCCGAACTGGAACGTCTGCTCATCGAGATCGCGGCCAATTCCTCGGTGGAATGGAGCCTGATCCCGACGCAGGCGCCGGGGCATGCGAGCGCGCTCGCTGCCGAAGCCGCCGCTCAGGGCGCGGAGGTGATCGCTGCTGCCGGGGGCGACGGGACGCTGGGCGAGGTGGTCAACGGGTTGGCGGGAACCGGCGCGCGGCTAGGCGTGTTGCCGATGGGCACGGGCAACGATTTCGCCCGCAGCCTCGGCCTGGGAACCGACCTGCGCGAGGCCGTCCATGCGCTCTTTTTCGGCTCGGCCCGATCGGTGGATCTGGGCCGGACGCAGGGACGGTGGTTTATCAACGTGGCCGGGTGCGGCTTCGATGCGGCTGTGGCGGAACGGGTGAACCGGGGCTTTCGCAGCCTGCGCGGAACGCCCGCCTACATCGCCGCTGTGCTCCAATCCCTGCTTACGTTTCGACCTGCGGCGATGCGGCTGACAGCAGACGGCCAGACTCACGAACTGCGCGCCATGATGTGCACGGTGGCCAACGCGCCGACCTATGGCGGCGGGATGCGGATCGCGCCGGAAGCGCAGATTGACGACGGCCTGTTCGACATCTGCCTGTTAGCGGATGCGGGCCGGATCGAGCTTCTGCTGGCCTTTCCGCGCGTTTTCCGGGGAACGCACGTGACCCATCCCAAAGTGACCATGCTGCGCGCCCGCCATATTCATATCGAATGCGACCCGCCCCTGCCGGCGCTGGTAGATGGCGAGGTGGTTGGCACAACGCCCGCCGAGTTCACGCTCACGCCACGGGCAATAGAGGTGATCGCGCCGGGCGCTCCAGGCAGGTATAATGAGGGGCAGAGTATCCCGGCGGCGCGTAGCCGCGCCGCCCGATGAAAAATGAGGACGACGTTGGAACGTAAATTGAAAATTGGAATTCCCAAAGGCAGCCTGCAAGAGGCGACCTTCACGCTCTTTAAGAAGGCCGGATTTGAATTTCGTATGAGCAGCGGGCGCTCGTATCATCCGAGCGGGGATGACCCGGAACTGGAGCCGATGCTTATCCGTCCGCAGGAGATCCCGCGCTATGTCGAGCAGGGCATCCTGGATGCGGGGCTGACCGGCAAGGACTGGATCGAGGATAACGGCTCGGACGTGGCCGAGGTGGCCGAGTTCATCTACTCGAAGGCAACCCTGAACCCGATCCGCGTGGTGCTGGCCGCGCCCAACGGCTCGGAGATTCAGTCGGTGAAGGACCTGGAAGGCAAGCGCATCGCCACCGAGTACGTGCGCCTGACGCAGCGCTACCTGGAAAAGCACGGCGTCCAGGCGGAGGTAGAGTTCTCCTGGGGTGCGTGCGAGGTCAAAGTTCCCGACCTGGTGGATGCCATCGTGGTCAACACGGAGACGGGCAGCAGCCTGCGCGCGCATGACCTCAAGGTCGTGGATACCCTGCTCACCTCCACCACGCGCTTTATCGTCAACCATCGCTCCTGGGCCGATGAATGGAAGCGGGCGAAGGTGGAGAACATCACCATGCTGCTGCGCGGCGCGCTCAACGCCGAGCAGATGGTCGGCCTGAAGATGAACGTGGCCCGCGCAGACCTGGATGCGGTGACGGCGCTGCTGCCTGCACTGAAGAACCCGACGATTTCGCCGCTCTCCAACGAGAACTGGGTGGCCCTGGAGATCATCGTCGCGGAGAGCACGGTGCGCGACTTGCTGCCCCAACTCAAGCGCGCCGGCGCGGAGGGCATCGTCGAATACCCGCTCAACAAGGTTATCTATTAACGGAAGCCCTCACCCCCTTCCCCTCTCCCACGCTGCGGGAGAGGGGAGAGGTATTCTCATGCGAGAGGGTGTCCGAAGGGGCGTGGGAGGCTGACCCACAATCTCTTTCTCTCTGGGAGCCTGGATGGATATGTCCGCCGCCAAGCTGCTGAGCCAGCGCGCCGCCGAACGTGAGGCCCTGTTGCAGCGCGCCCTCGCAACGCTGCAAGCGGACCCGCGCGTGCGCGCCGCCTGGCTGTTCGGGTCGTCGGGGCGCGGGGATCAGGACGCCCTGAGCGACCTGGATCTCTTCGTTGTCGTGGCGGAGGAGGCCATCGCGGAGATTTGCGCGGGGCGGCAGGAATTTGTCGGCCGGATCGGAACGCCGGCGCTGCGTCTGGAGGCTCCGCAGAACGCGCCGCCGGGCGGGGCCTACCTGATGGCCCTGTATGACGGCCAGACCGGAGCGCACGCGGTAGACTGGTACTGGCAGCCGCAGTCCCTCGCCCGCATTCCGCAGGATGCCCGCGTGCTGCTGGATCGGGTCGGCCTGCCGCGCCTGGATGCGCCGACGCGCTTCGATTATCAATCTGTCCCGGAACGAGCGCCTGTTGAGGCCGCGACTCAGGCGGTCAACAGTTTCTGGGCCGCGCTGCTTATCACGGCGAAATATGTGGCCCGTTCGCCCTGGGGAGATCATGGCGGTTTGCTGCGGTGGGCGTGCGGCTCGCTGGAGGCCGTAGGGCGCTTTGTAGGAAGCGGGGGGCGCGCGTCACTTGAGGAAGGGCTGCCTTCCGAGCCGACGGAGCGAGTGCAGGCTTTGCGGGAACTGGGCGCGCAGATGGAAGCGTTGATGCCGCAGGTGGCAGCGCGCGGCGGCAGTATGCCCTGGGAGGCCATACCTTCCGTCTATCGCTTCCTCGACCTGGTGGAGGCGGTCGTCGCGGAGAAGGCGGCAGCGAGAAAACCATAGCGCCTCCATGCGGGGGCAGAGGACGGACGGAGGCTTTGGCGCATGATCGCGCAGTTAACGGGGGTGGTGGCGCGCGTTGAAGGCAACAGCGTCATCCTGGATGTCGGGGGCGTGGGCTATCAGGTATTCGTGCCGGTGACGGTGCTTTCGGCGCTGCCGGATGTCGGCGGCAAATATACGGTGGTCACGCATATGGTCGTGCGCGAGGATGAGATGACGCTCTACGGCTTCGCCAGCGCCACGGAACTGCATGCGTTCAAGATATTGCTGGGCGTCTCCGGCGTGGGGCCGAAGGTAGCCCTGGCCCTGCTCTCGGCGATGGATGTCTCCGACTTGGCCCGTGCCCTCTCCACCAACGATACGCGCGTCATCACCAAAGTCCCCGGCGTCGGCCCGAAGCTGGCGCAGCGGCTCTGCCTGGAACTGGGCGATAAGATGGCCGCGTTCGCCTTCGAGCAGCGCGCCGAACGCGCGGCGGCGGGCCACCAGACCGAGGCCGAGAACGCCTCCTATGAAGAGACAGTCGAGGCGCTGGTGAACCTGGGCTTCAGCCGCCCCGACTCGCGCCGCGCTGCCGACCGCGTCTTTGCCAATGCCGCCGACCGTACCAACACCGGCGCTCTCATCAGCGAGGCGCTGCGCCTGCTCACCAGCGGCCGCTAGAAAGCCCTTTCAACAGGATGCACAGGATTTTGCAGGATTTACAGAATTAAAACCAAAGACAGAAGCCTTCCAGTCCGCTTGAAGTCCAGAGGCATAAGGACTCGGCTGGTGGGGTTTTAGGAATCCGGTTCATCCTGTTGAGGTCTTTTAAGGGACGAGGACGCGCAGCGCTTGCGGGACGACCTCCAGGCGGGCCGGCGTGTGTCCGGCGATATGGTCATCGGCGTGGACGGGAAGTGGCCGTCCGAGCCGCCATTTGGAGCGTATCTCAACGGTTTTAGCCTGCACACGGCGCACCTTCGGCAGCTCCAGGTGCGACCCGCGCAGCAGCGCGCGGCCAAAGCGCAGCAGTTCCCACCGGCATAAGGCGCCGAGGATCACCACATCCAGCAAGCCGTCGCTGAGGCTGGCGCCCGGAGCCAGGGCCATCCCCGCGCCCAGGTAGGCGGAGTTGGCTGCCGTCACCATAACGGCCTCTTCTTCCTGACGCACCCCATCCAGGGTCAACACCAGACGGCGCGCACGCAGGCACCAGTAGAGCGGCGCCAGTACCTTCACCACGCGCAGCACCTCATAGCGGCGCGGCTCACGCGGGCCGAACGCCTGAATCGCATCCGCAAACAGCCCCACGCCCGCCGCCTCCAGGAAGTACTCACCGCCGATGCGCCCCACATCCACACGCCGCTCACGGCCCTCCGCCACGACGCGCAGCGCCTCCTCCAGCGCGAACGGCAGCCCCAGCGCCCGCGCGAAGTTATTGTCCGTGCCCATCGGCAGGATGCCCAGCCGCAGTGGCGTGCCGACGAGACCCTGCGCTACCGTGCGCACAGTGCCGTCCCCGCCTGCTGCCACAATCGTATCGTAGCCGGCCCGCTGCCCTGCCCGGATCGCGGCAGGAAGTGCCTCTGGCGGCGGCACGGCCTGCACCTGCGCGTTCAGGCCAACCCGCTCCACAGCGGCTTGCAGGTATTGGAGGCAGTCCGCCGCAATCGCTGGCGCAGAAGGCATTCTCAAGGCCATCGGGTAAGTGCTGGACAGCGCCGACATTCCGCCCGCCCTGGGATTTGCATAGATCAGAATGGCTGCTTGAGGCCGCCGCTGCGGCCAATGTCCTGTTTTTGGAATCGCGATTGTCATTTCTAGCTGCAAGAACGCAATTTCGCTTAAGGATAATGTGCCGTTTCTATCTCTTGTGTCTCTGGTGCAGCCGCCGCCAGGCCATGCTGAGCGGGCGCCTGCCGAAAACCAGCCAGCCGCCAATCGGGCTGCGCCGCTTTCCCACGATCTGCGCCTCTGCCAGGGCCGCCAGGAACGCCTGCGGATCATTATCCCAGCCTTCCGGTAGCGCGAACGCATTATAGACGGTGCCGATAGCCCGGAGGGAGTGGGCGTCGCTGCCGCCAGCCGGTATCTTGCCATGCTGCAGCGCGAACTCCGCCGCCATCGTATTATAGATAGGCCGGCCTACCTTGCCATTGAATGCTTCCATAATATCCACCTGCGCTAACACGGAGGCTAACGAGGCGCCTCGGCTGCGTCGCGCCTTGTGCCGGTCGAACGGATGCGGCAGGTAGACAAGCCCGCCCTGCGCGTGAATGGCCGTCATCGTGTCGGCAGCAGACAGCCCGCGCGCAACACGCTCCTTGATAAAAAGGCCGATGACATCCCCATCGCGCGTCGTCACCTCCTGGCCGACGATAACGCGCAGCGTTTTGACTCTCTCGCGCAGACGCAGCGCTCCCTCGATGCTGTCGTGGTCGGTGACGGCGATGCCCGTCAGGCCCAGTGCCAGACAGTGGGCTTCGATAGACTCCAGCGGCGTATCGCAGTCCGGCGAGAACTCGGTATGCAGATGCAGATCGAAACGCGCTTCCGGCATAGCGGCTCTGGCCTTTCCTTAGAGGGTGTTATGCCCTTTTTTGCCTGCTTCGAGAGAGGACTTGGAGGCTGATGACCGCTTGGTGCTCGCTAGAAAGCGAGCACCAAGCCTCTAATGAGCGGCTGGCCTATCTCCTCAAGAGGACCCAAGTGCATCCCA
>DASRGZ010000161.1:0-45898 GCA_035650735.1 Chthonomonadaceae bacterium | reverse complement strand
CCCTCTCCCACGCTGCGGGAGAGGGGGAAGCGGATGATCCGGCTTCTGCTCTCCCTTCTGCCTTGCAGGGAGAAGGGCCGGGGAGGAGGGGAGAGAAGGCAGAACCGAAGAACCTGGGAGTAAGGCTGCTCCCCTCTCCTTCTGAAGGAGAGGAGTTGGGGGTGAGGTCTTTTCCCTCTCCTGGTGCCGCGGGAGGGGAATAATGAAGTGCTGTCGCACCGGACCCATCGCCCGATATTCGCAAGCAAAACGCCTCCTGCTGGTCAACAGGAGGCGTTTCTGGCGTTGGAAGAGGAGGAACAAACGGTAGCGTTACTGCTCGGCTTCCTCAGAAGGGGCTTCTCTATCCTGTGTTTCCTCCGGCGCCGGCTTTGCCTCGTCCGGTAGCGGCCCGGCGGCTGCATCCGTCAGAGGCGCATAGAAGCCTATCCTATCCGGAAACCGGGCCTGTAGCTCCCGATAACATCTCGCGCAGAGATAATCCTCCATGTGGCCGCTTCCTGCTGCCACGCGAACATAGGCGGCAGGTCGTCCACAACCGATGACCTCACAGAGGAGAACAGGCATAGGCATTCCTTTCTTCCAGAAGAATACCAGGGCGATGTTCTGCCCTGGCAGGAGACCGGTTCCGAGAGAAGATAAAGGCGCCGATAAGGAAGCTAGCTGGTTCATCTAATGGGTACTCCGTCTAGTCTTCACTATTCTCCGTTGATGGCGATAGCGGATAGGTCTACCGCGCTGGCGTTGGTGCCCCAGATGGCGTTATCCGTCCACACGCTGGTACCCCATATCGCGTTCGTCCCCCAAATGGCGTTGGTACCCCAGATGGCGTTGGTGCCCCAGATGGCGTTGTTAGCCCAGACGCTGGTTCCCCAGATGGCGCGGACGCCCCAGATAGCGTTCGTTCCCCAGATCGCATTGGTGCCCCAGATGGCGTTCAGGTTGGCGACGCCGGTGCCCCAGATGGCTCTGGTTCCCCAGATGGCGTTGTTCAGATTGATCCAGACGTTGCCCTGATCGTCGCGCGCCAGAGGCGGGCTCATCGCCGATTGGGTCGCCGTCACCGTGCTGTTGAGGGCGGCGGGAATGTTAAGGTAGCCCGCGCCGAAGGTCAGGACATCGCCGTCGCCGCCGGGATAAGCCCACTTATCCGCCGAGATCATCAGGCGGGCCTTGATGGTGTCGGGCGTGAGCGTCGGGTCTTTCTCCAGCAGCAGGGCCGCCGCGCCTGCCACCACCGGGGCCGCCATCGAGGTGCCCGAAAGCCGGAAGTACTTGGCCGAGTTGCCGGAAGCGGCACGAGTGCTATAGTAGTTCCAGGGGATCTGGTTGGTATCGCCGTTGGCGTTGTCCAGGTAGCTGTTGTTGGCGTCCAGCGAGATCACATGGTTGCCGGGCGCGACGATGTCGGGTTTGAGAATGAAGTCCAGGCGGCTAGGCCCCCGGCTGGAATAGGTAGCGATGGTGTCATTAGCGCGAGTCCCATCTATCGACTTCGTGGCCCCGACGGTGATCACATAGGGGTCGTTGCCCGGCGACTGAATGGAGCCCCAGTTGGTGCCGTAGCCCTCGTTATCCAGGGAGGAGTCCTGGGTATCCTGCACGCGCCCGTTGTTGCCGGCGGCGCAGACGACGACGATGCCGGCCTTCCAGGCGCTCTCCACGGCCTGGCAGAGCGGGTCGGTGGTATAGCTCTCGCCCACGGGATGGCCCAGCGACAGGTTGAGTACCCGGATGTTATACGTGGCCTTGTTATCCACCACCCACTGAATGCCGGCGATGACCGTGCTGACATCGCTCTTCCCGGTGCCGTCCAGCACCCGAACGCTGACCAGGTTGGCCTTGCGGGCGATGCCGTAGAAGGTGCGGAAGTACTGGCTGCCGGTGGAGGCGGCGCCGTTGCCGGCGATAATGCCCGCGACATGCGTACCGTGCCCGCACTGATCGGTGGCACCCGATCCGCCGACAAAGCTCACGCCGCCCACCAGGCGCGTGCCGCCTGTCTCGGTATCGCCGAGATCCTGGCTGGGGCGCACTCCGCTATCCACCACCGCCACCGTCACGCCCTTGCCCGTCAGGCTATACTGCTGGAAGGCGACATCGGCGCCGCTGGCTTCTACGGTGAACTCGTCGTTCTTCTTGACGGCCACATCGGCAGACAAGTGCTTGACAAACGGCAGAGCCGCCAGCTTATTGAGGTTATTCACCGGCACGCGCACGGCGATAGAGTGGATGAGGGGCAGGCGCCGGTGGATCTGGGCCTGGAGCGCCTGAAGCTGCCGCTCTCGCTCCGGGGTGAGCGCGCCGTCCAGTCGCGCGATTACGGAGGCGGTAGTGGAGGCGGGCCGCGCGGCGACTTTGGTCAAGAAGAGATCGCTCTTGGCCGCAAGCGCGTCGGCTTGCGCGGGGGCTGCGAAGGCGCCCAGGCCGCACAGCGCCAGAGAAGCGGCCAGGCCGAGATGAGAAGTAAAACTGATCTTGAAGCTGTTCCCAATTAAGGATGAAAAAGAAGTGTGCATTGGAATGTCCTCCCTGCGAAACTTTTCCGGGGCGTCGGCTAAATTTGGAGTGCGCCGCCCGATTGACGCTTCATTCTATCCGGCGACCCTGACAGAACTCTGACAAGGATTGGGAGGCCAAATCTTTTTCAGAAATTTTGTTTGTCAGGGAGAAAAAACAACAAGCCTCCCTCTCTTGCGGGGAGGCTTGTTAAAGCTGTGCCCGGCCCTAAAGGACCGGGCTGTGGGCGGCAAGCCCCGTGAACGGGGCTGAGCCGGGTGGATCGGTTTCTATGAAGGACAAAGGCATCCAAGCGCCCCGCTGGAGGACTTCCTTCAAGGGTAACTAACCTCTCGTAGCCCGCTTGAGCGGGCTTGCCGTCTGCCGCCCATCCCTTTAGGGGTGGGCGGCCAAACGTTAGCGTACACACTCTTAAAGCGCGGCGCTGCGCTCTCCGGGCGGACGGATTGCCGGATCGAGCGCATAGGCGACGGCCTGCTCCAGCGTGACGGCGCGCCCTTCGGCCATGACCACCGCAAACACCTCTTCCCCAAGCGCGCCGCGAAGAACGTCTATGTCCTGCTCATCGGCGGTGCGATCAGGAGCGGAACGGCCAATTCGGATGGCTTCCCGGAGGCGATCCGCCGCCGCCGAAAGCTGCGCCGCACGCTCGGCCTGCCCCTGCGCCCGCGCCAGGCCGGCCAGCGACTCCAATCCCCGGCTGATCGGCAATTTGCCGCCCAGCTCCCCGAAGATCGCCAGGCTCTGCTCGTAACAGGTGCGGGCCCGATCCAGATCGTGCTGGCCGCAGGCGACTTTGCCCAGGCCATAGAGCGCGTCCGCAACGCCGTCCTTATCGCCCATCTCCTGATAGATCGCCAGGCTCTCCAGGCAGAAGGTCTGTGCCGCCGCGTAATCGCCCTGCGCGCAGAGCGCGTTGCCCAGCGTGAGCAGAGCGAAGGCGATGCCGCCCTTGTTCCCCAGTTCCCGGAAGATCGCCAGGCTCTCCTCGCAGAGCGCACGCGCCCGCGCAGGGTCGCCCTGCTCCTGCAGCGAACTGCCGTAGCTGATGAGCGCGGTGGCGATGCCGGTTCGGTGTCCCAGGCTCCGAAACAGCGCCAGGCTCTCCTCATAGAGCGGGTGGGCGGCGGCATAGTCCCCCTGCTCGCTGAGGGCGTTGCCCAGGTCTTTGAGCGCGATGGCGATGCTGCGCACATTGCCCATTTCCCGGTAGAGTGCCAGGCTCTCCTCGGACAGAGTACGCGCCTGCGCGTAGTCGCCCTGCTCGTAGGCGAGCGTGCCCAGGCTGCGCAGCAGGTCGGCAACACCCTGCTTGTTGCCCATCTCCCGATAGAGGGCCAGGCTCTGCGCATAGAGGGCGCGGGCGGCGGCGTAGTCGCCCTGATTGAGCGCCATCGTG
The DNA here is from genome assembly GCA_035650735.1 of Chthonomonadaceae bacterium. Classification (GTDB taxonomy): domain Bacteria; phylum Armatimonadota; class Chthonomonadetes; order Chthonomonadales; family Chthonomonadaceae; genus DASRGL01. Next base: position 41,979 of record DASRGZ010000161.1, on the reverse strand, counting down.
CCTGCCAGATCGCCGACACGGGCGCGCGCCGCTGTCCGTTCCGCGCCGGCCAGCCCCAGCGCGCTTTCCAGACGCTCGCGCCCCTCGCTCACATGGCCGCGAATGCCCCAGAACGTGCCCAGCGCGCCTCCCAGCCGCAGAGCCCTCTCCGCCTGACCGGTTTCCACAAGCCAGGCGAAGGCCGCGCGCAGGTTCTCGTGGTCGGCGTCCAATCGCGCCAGATACTCCCGCTGCTGTGGGCCTGCCAGCCCTTTGTCCGCCTCTTCCGCCAGCGCCAGGAAGAAATCCGCGTGCCGCTGCCGGATCTGGGCCTTCTCCTCCGGCGTCAGCTTCTCCTCAGCATACTCCCGCAGCGTCTCCAGCAGTTGGAAGCGCATCTCCAGGGGATCATCGCCGCCTTCCCGCGCCGTCACCAGCGAGCACTCGCGCAACTGCGCCAGGAAGTCTATCGCGAGCGGCTCCGCGCAGATAGTCTCCGCCGCCTCCAGCGTCCAGCCGCCCCGAAAGGCCGACAGCTGCGCGAAGAAGCGCTGCAGCGGCTCCGGCAGAAGGCAGTAGCTCCAGTCAATGGCCGCGCGCAGCGTCTGATGCCGGGCGTCTCGGTCGGGCTGGCGGCTGACGAGAAAGTCGAGCCGATGAGCCAGGCGCGTCAGGATCTGGGCGGGCGTTAGCACCTGACAGCGCGCCGCTGCCAGTTCCAGGGCCAGCGGAATGCCTTCCAGTTTCTGACACAGAGCGGCGACCGCCGGGGCATTCCGGCCCGTCACCTGGAAGTCCGGGCGCACCGTCTGCGCCCGATCCACGAACAGGCGGACGCTTTCAAAGAGGGTTAGCTGCTCCGGGGTATCCGGCCCGGCGGGCGTCGGCAGTGGCGCCAGCGGCACCTCCAGTTCCCCGACCACTCCCAGCAGTTGGCGCGACGTCACCAGGCAGGTCAGCGCCGGGACGTGCGCCAGCAGCGTCCGCACGATCTGAACGCTCTCTTTGGCGTTGGGGTTGTCATGGCCCAGTAACTGCTCAAAGTTATCGAGGATCAGCAGGGTCGGCTGCCGGGAGAGGGCCGCAATGACCTGTTGCAGCGGCTCGCTGTGCGGCGAACAGGGCAGATGCAGCGCGTCCAGGATCGCCTTGGGGATCCGGCGTGCCTCGGAGAGATCGGCCAGGGGCACCAGCCAGACGGCGCCCCGGAACGGCTCCAGCATCCGCCGTCCTACCTCGGAGGACAATCGCGTCTTGCCGGTGCCGCCGGGGCCGGTCAGGGTGATCAGGCGCGGGCGCGTGGAAAGTATCAGCTCGCCGTCCTCTCCTGCCGCGCAGGCGGGCTCGAGCAGCGCCTGCAATTGGGCCATCTCTCGCTCACGGCCAAAGAAACGGGTGAGATGGAGCGGTAGGTTGCCGGCGTGGCCCGGCTCGGCGTTGGGCGGCGGGAAGGCGGCGGGCGTCCGTCCGGGATAGTCCACTTCAAACAGGCGCTCCACGCCGTCGGCGCCGCGCAGGCGGTAGAGGCCCAGGTCCGTCAGCTTGAGGTTGGGGGCCAGGTCGCGCCGCAGCAGCACCGCCGTTCCCTCGGAGCAGAGGATCTGGCCCGGATGGGCCGCCGGCAGCAGGCGCAGGGCATGGTCCAGAACGGGATTGGCAAACTCAGCCCCGGCTTTGGGCGCCTCCCGCACCTCGCCCGTGTGGATGGCCATGCGTCCCGGCGATACCTCCGTGCCAGCCTGCTGCGCCGCCACCGCACACGCCAGCGCATCGCTGGCCCGCCCGAAGGCGACGACCCGCACGCCGCCGGCCACCTTCACTTCCCGTCCGCCATGCCGGCGAACTCGATCCTGGAGTTGGCTCTCTGCCGCGCCGTCCTCCACCTCCAACAGCAGAAATGTCACCGTGCCGGTCGGCAGCGCGGAGGGGGCAGGGGGCGCAGGCGCGGCGGCTTTGGGCGCGGGGGCGCGGGGGGCGAGCGTCAGCTTCTGGACGAAGGCGTGCAGAGCCGGGTCGGGCGAGATGCCAAGCTCCTTTTCCAGGGTCCGCTTGAGCTCCTGGTATTGCCGCAGCGCGGCGGCGGGCTGCCCCGCCGCCGCATATAGGCGGATCAGGTCGGCATGGGATTCCTCGCGGATCGGGTCGGCCTTGACGGCGCGGTGGGCATAATCCAGGGCGCGCTCCAGCTCCCCGGCTTGCTCTAATTGCGCGATCAAGCGGTCGAGCGTGCGCAGATAGGCTTCAGCCAGCCGCTCCCGCTCGCGCAGGATCCAGTCCTCGTAATAGCCGGGGGCGAGTTCGCCGTGGTAGCGCTCCACGGCCTCGACCAGGAAGGGAAGCGTGGCCTTTTTCTGCTCCTCGGCCCGGGCCACGGCCTTCAAGCTGGCCTCAAACTCGGCCACATCGGTACAAATCGCCTCGGGATTGAGCCGTATCGTGGCCCGGTCGGCAAGCAGCACGGCGCCTGCGGGCACGCCCGGCGGCTCTAGCTGGTGGCGCAGCGAAGAGAGGGACTGGCTGAGGCTGTTGCGGCCCAGGGCCGGCTCGCACTCCGGCCAGAGCATCTCGATCACTTCCTCGCGGGGATGGGGGCGCTGCGGGTAAAAGGCGAGATAGGCCAGCAGAACGCCGGTCTTGTAGGTACGGAAACGATTGATAATCCGCCCGCCCTGCCTGACCTGGAGCCTGCCCAGCAGATCAATGCTGCACCGTACATCCATCTTAACTCTTCTATCTCCGTGCAGAACGAATGCGATGCCAGGCCGTCTTGGGCGGAACATCTAGAAATGCCTATCTTGGGTCAAGGCATGCCGCGTGCCAAAGCGAGAGCAGCCCGTCCCATGAGCTATCTATTTTACAGTAAAAAACGCAAGCGCAATGCCATTCGGATATACTACCTCCAGATGCGCATATCCTCCTTAACGGATGTGGGCACAAGGTCCTTGCGTTCTCTTTTTGGGGCTAATGACCTTGCCGGGTAAGCCGCCTAACTGGTGAAGGCTCGGAAGAGAGCCGTATACAGGCGCAGAACCGTCTCCGGGTCGGGGCCGGTATAGGCGCATTCATTGGACACGTAGCCCTTGTAGCCATCCTGGGTGAGTCGGCGGAAAAACTCCTGATAGTAGGGCCAGACCTCCGGGCGCTCCATCTGGTGGGTGTGAACGGAGGTGATGTAGGGCGCGATCATATCATAAAGGGGCGCGATGGAGGGCGCGTTGGGCGGCAGGCTCCAGCCCTTCTCCGCGCCCACCCGCCACTGCGAGTTAAACACGATGCCGACGTTGGGGCGATTGGCCTCTTTCACCACGCGCGTCACATAGTCCGGGTCGGTGAAGCTGCCGTGCGCCTCGATGGAGACGGTGATCCCTTTGGGCCGCGCATAATCCCCTAGCTCCTGCAAAGCGGCAGCCACGTTGGTCAGAACCATCTCCTTGCCCGGCTCGTCGTCGGGCACGCGATCTCCCAGCACGCGCACATGGTCAGAGCCTATCATCTCTGCCTGATCAATCACGCGCTTAACCTGGGCGATATTGCGCCGACGCTCAGCCTCCTCCGGAGAGTGGAAGTTACAGCAGCTTGTGAGCGAGCCGATGATCAGCCCGGCGTCCTGCATCTTTCCCTTGACGAACTGCACCAATTCATCGGAAGCGTTGGCCTCCAGAGCGTGCGCCTGATTAAAGTCCTGTAGAAACTCGATGCCCTCGTAGCCCGTCGCCTGGCAGATCTCGATGATATGTTCCAGGGGCCAGTCCTGAGCCGTCTGGTAGGTGTTCAAAACCCATTTCATAATTTTGCTCTCCTTAAAGCCTCTCCCCGTAGGGCACTGTTGCTTTCTCGCAAGCCTGCCTACCGGAAAAGGCGCTTCATCTGGATTGCCTGCTTATCCGCAGGCCGCAGGGGAATCCGGCACATCCAGGCCCGGGAGGACCCTGGCCGGGTTGGCAACATAGATTTTCCAGAGTACCTCGTCCGGCAGGTAGAGCCCGGAGACATGCCACAGCCCGTTCACCGGGTAGTTATAGTACTCGAAATACTCGTCGTCGGTCTCCAGAAAGCGGAAGTAAGTGCGGTACATGGTGACGCTGGCGCCCGCATCGGTGCCGAAAAGAATGCGATCCTGGTAGCGCAGGAAGAACTCGCGGGCCCGGCGGGGCTGACGCCCGATCTCGGCCATCCGCGCCGAAAAATCCACATAGTAATTGGGATAGCGATCCAGCGCCTCGCCTGCCCTGTCCAGGTCTTCGGCCTCGCTGCCGACGTGCGCGCCGATAAAGCGCGTATTCGGATGTTTCTCGACCACCCGGTCGCGCTCCTCCAGCAATTGCCGGAGCGGAGGATAGTCTTTGTCGTAGAAATGCCAGTCAGGATAGCGCATCAACTCGACGTAGCGCTCGTTGGTCTCATCCAGCGGCGCGAAAAAGGCCCAGGGGTCGGCGACGTGGATCATAACAGGGACGTTCAACTCGCCCGCCGCCTGCCAGAGCGAGTCCAGGCGGGGATCATCTACGTGAACCAGTTTCCCGTCGGCATCGCGCACAGTAAGGCCCAACTCTTTGTAGATTTTCAAGCCCTGGACGCCGTTGCGCACGGCCTCTTCCAGCTCTCGCGCCGCCATCTGGCCAAAGCCGGGCTCGTTGATTCGCTTGAAATCCGGGACGTAGAAGACGGCGAATCGCTCCGGGTAACGCCCTTTCAGCAGTTCCAGCCGCCGCTTCAGGCGCTCGCCATTCCAGCCGGACAGGTCTATATAAGCGCGCACGTTGCAGGCATCCATGATGGCTACGGTCTGCTCCACGTCCATGCCTTCCATGAAGTGATTATGGGCGTCAATGGCCGGGTAGCGCGCTCGCGGCACCTCGGTTTGGCGCACCTTGACCATCGGGCGCGGTCGGAATTTGTCTAATGGGAGGGACGGGGGCTGGCTCTCCATGAGCGATCTCTCCTGAATCCTTGCCGTGGGCGGCAGGATGGGTCAACGCTAAGGATGTTAGCTTTTATGGCCCCATATCCCTGCCGGATAGCCCGGCGCCCGTTCGGGGCATTCCGTTTTATTCCTGTGGCCCTTGTATCTTAAAGGAGTGTGCTACCCTTCCCGCCTACACTCGCGGAGCCGGGCAGAGCGTTGGGCCCTCGGGTGCTTCCAAGCCCGCAGGTCAGCAATGACCCAGAAGTGCTGGCTACCCTGTGTCTGCATCCCTGGGCCCGGACCCACCTGGCCTTAGGCAAGCCCCGGCACCTGGTGTTCATCCGCGATCCGACCTGCCAGGAGGCACGGCTGGTGATGCTGACGCTTGCGGTCTGGTAACGGGGACGCGCCCTGCCGCTGTGCTGGGCGGTCTGGCCGGGTAACCAGAGCTTAGAAGGCGAGCGGTTCTGGACGCGTGTTTCGGCCTTGCTAGCTACGGCGGCGTCGCTGCTGCCCTGTGGAGTGAGCGTGACGGTGCTGGCGGCTCGGGCTTTTGGCACGCCTGCCTTTACCGACCTGGTAGCCGGTTATGGCTGGTATTTTCTGGTGCGTGTGCGGGCGAGGCGAAAACGGGCGTGGGCGCGTATTACAGAGTTCTGATGCACAGCCTCGATAATGACCCGCATCTGGTGGGCATGGTCGCGGCGGTCAACGGCAAGATCGTCGCCGCCGACATCTTCGGCGATCCGGGGCTGTTCCGCAAGCTCTGGCCCAAACTCCTGCGCTCCTATGCGGCGGATGCCGCCGAGAATGCGCCGGGGCCGGACAGCAAATCCCAAACAGTGACGGCGCAGCAGGGGAAGGATTTTCTTGTCGCCGCGAGGAATGCCAGATCCAGAGCCGTGAACCGCTCCGGTGTCAGCGCGACGCTGCGCCTGGAGTCGAAGGAGGAGCTGACGTGCCGTCTTGTTCCCGGATGGTCCGGTGCCAGGAGATTGGGCGGCGTCGGCGGTGGGGGCATGGGCGGCTATGGCGGCACGGCTTTGCATGAGAATGTGCTTGGAAAGTAAGCGCAATGACGTATCCGCCAGCCCCCTGGCGGTTGCAGGGCCATGCCTTCCAGAGCATTCAACCGGTGGACAGGGAGCGGGCGCGCGCGCTTATCCCTCCTGAGTTGAAGCCGATCCCGGTCTGGCCCGGCAAAACGCTGGGCGGCCTCTACCTGGCTTCTTACGGCCCTGGATCAACGCTGGAATACCACGAGCTGATTGTCGTGGCGGCGCTGGTGCGCTGTGGCTATCGGGTTGGCGCGTGGATATCCCATATCTATGTAGACAGCGCGGCTTCCCTGGCGGGAGGTCGGCAGATCTGGGGCCTGCCCAAAGAAATAGCGCAATTCGCCTGGGAGCCAGGAGAGCTAGGCCGCCTCGCCGTGCGGCAGGGAGAGCGCCGTCTCTGTACGCTGCATCTCAACCGGACGCGCGGCACCCTGCCGCTGCGCTTTCCTCTGCCCGTTTTCAGCGTTCTGGGGCCAGAGCGGCTCTATTTCACAGGCGCGCTCACCTGCCGCGTAGGGCTGGCCGAGGCGCGCTGGGAGATTCCGGAGGAAAGCCCTTTCTCCGCGCTGAACTTAAGCCGTCCCTGGCTCACGCTGGCCTATCGCAGCCTTGAGTTGATTGCCCCTGCGCCGCGCAGGCTGCCTTCCCCGGCGCCGTCCGACTCTCCCTCGGGCGGATGAAGGCACTGCCTGCCGGGAAGTTTAAGGAATTCGCTGCACCGGGAGGAAACCATGCCGCTTCCGCGTTTGACCACCTCGATCTATGTCCTCTTGCTACTCGGTCTCTCCACACTGCTTACCGCCTGCGCGCAGAAGGGAGAGCGGGCCGCGCCCCGCCTCCATCTGGCCCGGCAAATGCAGCCTCCCATCATATCGCAGGCCCTCCCCCTGGAGCGCGACTTGCCGGCAACACGCCCGCGCTCTTCCGAGCCACAGTCTCCGACAAAACAGGCCGCCTCCGAAACAGAGAAACCACGCCGGTCTTCCCTGCCGGAGCAGAAAGACCTGCCGGCGGACAGGGCCGCTATCGCTCAGTTAGCGCGGCAGTTGCAGCAGCAGATGCACGCCGGACGCCTGACGCTGACCGTCGCCTGGCGGGAAGGAGCGCAGTTGCGCCGACTGGAGCGCGATGGCGCCTACCCGTGGCCTCCGCCTCCGCCCATGCCTTCCGCGCGGCGCTCCGAGCCTGCCGTCCCTGCGGTGCCCCTGCCCAATATCGGCACGGTCCCATCCGTATTTCCGCCCGATCCCTTCCGCCTGGAGACGTCCAACTCAACGGCGAGTCGGAGCACGGCGCGAGTCCTCTCCGCACGCGGCGCATCTTTGGAACCGCGCGCAATGCCGGATGGCAACCCTGCCGAGATTCTGAATGCAGAAAGCCAGGCGGCCCCTCCCCCTCCCACGACGCCCTCGCCACGGCTAATGCGGACACTGCTGGCGCTGGCGGCGCGCTCTACGCCGCGCCGGCCGCTCGAAGTGCTAAGCCTGCTGCGCGCGCCTTACCCCACGCCCACCCATCCGCGCAGCAGCCCCAGGAACCCCCACGCGCGCGGCATCGCCGCTGACATCGCCGCCTATGCCGGGCATCGCATTACGCAGTCACACCCGGAAGAATGCGTCGCCATGACACTGGCGCTCCTGCGCGACCTGCCGCCGGGGTATTATCGGATAGGTATGCCTAAGGCCCCGGAGACGCCTGCTGTCGCTGGCCGCCCGCCCCTGGAGCCCGATCTGCAAGAACTGCTCGACGGCCTCACAGCCTCCCTATCGGATGGTGCGGCACTGAAGGCGTCCCCCTGGAATGCCCTGGCAGTGGGCGCAGCGGTCGGCATCCATCTGGGCAAGCCTCGGCGTCCCTGGCCATTCTTCCCGCCCCAGGAATTTGAGATTGCCGACGGCGTGGTGGCGCCTCTCCTCCACGACGGCCAGATCGTCCGTGATGCGGAGGGACATCCGCTTCCGCACATCCTGCGCTTCCGCAACGAATCCTACGCGCCAGCCTCGGCCCTGGCCGACACGCGCCTCCGTAAGGCGCTGGAGGCGGCGCGAAAGCGCGGCGTGATGATCTATGCTCTATTTCCGGACGCCGCCGACCACGTTCACATAGACGTGCGCCCACCCTCAAACTAACCTCGCCGTATGGTTCTTCCGTTTTCTCATATGGCCCTCACCCCCGGTTCTTCTTGACCTAACCCCCCGTCCCCCACCGCTAGGGTCGGAACTGCGCACGCTCGTTCCTCCGCCTAGCGACCCTACAAGGGAAGGGGGTGACCCGGCTTTTGTTCCCCCTTCTCCCTGCAAGGGAGAAGGGCCGGGGATGAGGGGAGATAAGGGAGAACGGACGAACCTAAGAGTGAAGCCCTCTCCCCTCTCCCGCAGCGTGGCTCGCCAGGCGGAGGGCTGTGGCCAGGTGTGGCTAGGCGGAGGCAAGGGCCTCGCAAGGCAGAGGGCCCAACCATGGCAGGCCCGTTCCTTGCAGCACCTTGCCGACCCGAGCAGGGGCCCAACCATTGTAGGCCCAACCATGGCAGTCCATTGTAGGCCTGACCCTGGCAGTGGGGGGACAGGGGGTGAGGGCCGCAACCGAATACAGAAGGAACCTGAGCGGGGATGACACGCGTAGGAACTGAAGCCGGGAATGGCGAACTACATCGTCGTGTTGTTGAGGGACTGTTTAAAGAGGATATAAAGCCAGGCCGCGCCGCAGCCGATACCAACCAGGCCTACCGCCACCGAGGGCCACAGCCAGCCGGCTCCCAGCCCCAGCAGGGCCAGGGCCAGCAGGACGCCGCAAAGCCCCGACAGCAGGCGAGCCCGCCGCATCAGCGGCACTTCAGGGCGATAGAGGAGCCCGAGCATACTGGTCGCTCCCCAGGCTGCCAGCAAGACCAGGAATACGATACGTGCGGCGTTTAGAATGGACATCCACATCCCTCGCGCGTGCAGCCCGTGCTCATGCGGTATGTTGGGCCGCACGGTGCGCGTGCGCTTCGCCTCTTTAAATAATGTTCCTCTCTGTTATACCCGTTCGAAAGGAGCGCCCATCGTGCAAACCGGGGCCTTACGCCCACGTCATATACGCATCGCCGCGTGGTGGTTTACCCTGCCGGCACTGCTGTTTCAGTTCTTTTTTGGCTGGTTTCCCATCCTGATCGCGTTCCTGGTCGCCTTCCAGCGCTACTACTTCGCCAAGCCAGCCGATTTTGTCGGCATGGAGAACTTTCGCGCCGTCGTCCAGGACCCGCTGACCCTGGAGGCGTTCAAAAACACCTTCCTCTACGCCATCCTCTCGCTTGGACTGACGTTCTTCGTGCCGATCTTTGTTTCCATTCTGCTGATGGAAATGAAGCAGCGCACGATCCGATGGATGATGATCCTCTGGTTTATCCCGGTGGCCTCGATGGCGGGCATCGTCATCTGGAAGTATATGTACCATCCGACGCTGGGCCTGCTCAACGGCCTGCTGATGGCGCTGCACCTGCCGACGCAGAAGTGGCTAGACGACCCGAACCTGGCGATGCTCTCTCTGGTGCTGCCCGGCCTGATTATGTTCGGCCCCGGCCTGATGTATATTGCCGCCCTGCAAAGCATCCCCGCCGAACTCTACGAGGCCGCCGAGCTCGAAGGCGCGCGGTTTTTCCAGAAGATCCGGTTCGTGACGATGCCGCGCCTGCGTCCCATCATCGCCATGATGCTGATCTTCAGCGTGATCGGCGTGATGCAGGTATTCGAGCTGCCCTTCGTCATGACAGGCGGCGGCCCCGGATACGCCACCACCACGGTCGTCATGCAGATCTATAACCAGGCGTTCAGCGCCTTCAATCTCGGCAAAGCCACCGCGCTCGCCATCGTGCTGTTCTTTGTGATCATGACCATCGTGATCATCCAGCGCCGGGTCTATCGCGAAGACCTGGACGTTTCCTGACCATCCTTAAAGCACCTAGCAAGACCTCGTAGAGCCCTCTCTTTTGAGAGGAACAAGGGAGGTGTTGTTAGGCACTCTTAACGCCGGAGGCATTGATGCCCCTGATACCCGAAGTTGGAAAGCGCCGCGCGAAAGTGCGGCTGGCGCTCTTATGTATAGCTGCGTTCCTCTGGATCGGCGTGGCGCTGCACCTGTTTGCGGTTGTGTGGATGATCTCGGCCTCGCTCAAGCCGACGCATGAGATATTTGAGGACCCGTTCCACCTATGGCCGCGTCACCCCTCCATAGCATCCTATAAGCTGCTGTTCACCTCCGTGACGGCGGGCGGGCTAAACCTCAACATTGACGTGTTCCGCTACCCGCTTATCACCTATGTCCGCAACAGCATCTATATCTCATCGCTGACCGTGCTCTTGCAGATTCCGGTGACAGCAATGGCCGCTTACGCCGTCTCGAAGATGCACGCGCCCCGCGCCGCCCGCCTGCTGTTCCTGTTTTTCATCGGCACGCTCATGGTGCCCGGCCAGATCGCCATCGTGCCGCGCTTCCTGCTGCTGTCGCACTTTCCCTGGCCCACGCAGAACATTCCGTCTATCGCGGGCGCGCAGATGCCTTCTTTCTCGCTCATCGGCTCGTACTGGGGCGTGATCCTGCCTGCCGCCTTTAATGCGTTCAACTTTTTGCTCTTCAAGGGCTTCTTCGATACGCTGCCCACCGAGCTGATGGATGCCGCCCGCATAGACGGGGCCTCGGAACTGACGACGATGCGCGCAGTCATGCTTCCATTGGCACGGCCTATCCTGGCGGTCACGGTCTACTTCGCCTTCACCGCCGCCTGGAACGAGTTCCTCGGCCCCTGGATCGTGCTGATGAGCGAGCAGGGCAAGTGGCCGCTCTCGGTTGCCCTCTACAAGCTGCAATACTCGCTGACCAGTTGGCAGCCCAGCCAGGGCAGCATGGACCCCGCTACACAGCAGCTTCTGGCTTCCGGCGTCGGCTACAATGCGCTGATGGCGCTAGCCGTCGTCGAGTCGATCCCGATGTTCCTGGCGTTCTTAATTTTCCGGGAACAACTCATGAAGGGAATCCAGCTGCAGGGCCTGAAATGAGAGGGGAGAAGCCCCCACCCCTTTTTCCCCTCTCCTTCGTGTTTGACCTAACCCCCCGTCCCCCACTGCCAGGGTCGGCGCTCAACGGTTCGCGCCACTGCCAGGGTCGGGCCTGCAATGGACTGCCAGGGTCGGCAGGGTTAGGGCCCCTGCCTCCGCCTTGCCACAGCCCTCCGCCTGGCGACCCTACGAGGGAGGGGGTGACCCAGCTTGAGATGGTTGTGGCCCTCACCCCCAACCCCTCTCCCGCAGCGCGGGAGAGGGGAGGGTTTAGTCCCCGCAAGGGGACTTTGTGCCTTTGTTGCCGCGAATTCATTCGCCCGCTTCTGAGGAGCCGGAGGTGAGGTCATCCGAACCAGACCGCGTACCCCTTCACCGCCTCGCCGGTCCAGACCCCGGTCAGGCCCCATAAAATGCCCGCCACCGCGAAATGCCCCAGCGCAAAACCCAGGAAAAACGGAATGGTCTGCCGGTAGAGCTTCATGCCGCCGTAGCGCAGCATCAGCGATTTCAAGAGCCAGACGATGAAGAACGAGCCCCAGATCAGGCTGCCGTAGCTACAGGTCATGGCGTAGCCGAGCGGGTGCAGAGGAAAACTGGTAAAGCGCAGGTGCAGAAAAGTCAGCACGATCACCATGAACGCCCCGATCCCCGTCGCCCAGATGCGCTGTAGCTCCGGCTGCTTGGGCGTCACGGCATACTGGGCCGCCGACTGGTACTCGCTAAGGGCCTCCCCCGTTCCCCAGATGCCGTCCCGCCCATGCAGCGCCCCCTGGTGGTAGTAAGGCACCAGATGGTTGTACCAGCCGACCACGAAGCCGACCACCAGCGCCAGGAAGACCGCGAACGCCACGCGCTTGGGATTGATGTGCGCCCGCCGCGTGATCTCCATACCCTCGATCTGGTAGCCGGTCATCGTCGGATAGTAGCCGCGCGCCAGGAAGGAGAAGAGCGCCCAGGCCGGCAGGGTCGTCTGGCCGCTGGCCGCAAACGGCTGTGAGCCGAAGGTGTAGAGGAACGCCTGCTTCTGCATGAAGAACGGGAACAGCCATACCAGCGGCACGCCCGCCTGTCCGCGCATCCGCCCATAGACCAGCGCGACCGCCAGCACCACGGCCAGATAGAGAAAGGCCACCCAGGCCGCCATGCCCGCCGCCGTCGCAAACGCCCATACCGCCGCGAACCCGCCGAAAAAGCCCAGGAACATCCAGCGATAAGAGATGCCCTCCGGCCCGACGGTCTGCCGCCCGGAGAGAGCGGCTCGCCATGCGGCCCAGAGGTGGCGTCGCGCTAGCCACACCAGCATGACGGCCAGCACCAGAAACGCGCCGATCCCCTGTTCCTGCGGATAGAGCTCGCGCGGCTCATAGCCCTGCGAGGCGGCGAACACCGCGCCCAGCTTCAGGAGGAAAAACGAGAGCCAGACCGTCAGGCTGATATTGGTCGAGACGAGATATCCCAGCCCGATCATCTCCGGGCGGAAGTAGAAGCCGAGGGGGACCAGCGCGTTCCAGGGCGGGTTGGTGAGCGCGGGCGTGAAGTCGTACTCCTTGCCAAAGGGGGGCAGGGAGGGATAGAGGGCATGGACGATATTGACCAGGTTGTAGACCGCCGCCACCGCGAAGCCGCCCCACATGAGTTTGTTGCGGAAGAAGTTGCCGGTGCCGCTCTCGCCCTCGGTCATCTCCATCGGCAGGAACACCAGGGGGAAGGCCAACCGCTCCTCCTCGGCCCAGACGCGGTAGAACAGCGCCATCATGCAGTACATCGTGCACCACAACGCCAGGAAGAAGCCCAGCCAGATCAGGCCCGGCGCCCACCAGAACGCCCAGGGCACCTGACCGTTCGGAGCGCCTTCGTAGAGGTGACGTATCAGGCTCGGATTGTGGGGCAGCAGCCACTGGGGCAGGAAGGGCCGCAGGGTAGGAATATCGTTGGCGGTGTAGTAAAACGGCGCGCACATCAGCGCAAAGACGAACTGCAGCACGCCAATACCCATGACCGTCGTGCTGATGGTGACAAAGAGGAAGACGACCAGTATCTCGGCGCGCGTGAAGGGACGCCCGCCCCGGATGCGCCGCAGAATCACGTTCACCAGCAGCAGCAGGACGAGCGCCGCCAGTCCGGGGATCGCGGGTACGCTTTCGGTGATCTGGGTGGTAAGGGCCGCGATCTCGGACTGGCGCACCCAGAGCCCGGAAAGCACGGTCAAGAGAACGGCGATCACCAGTGATCGCGTGGTCAGGCCGGGATCGTAGGCTGCTTGTCGTTCCGGTTCCGGCGCTCCTCTTGTTTTGGCAGACTTCTCCGTTGTTGCTTGTGGAGAAAGGGCCACTCTAGCCTCCTGAAACTCTACCGAGGGAAGAAAATCGGGGCAGCTTGAACGGATCGCCTTCGCAGTACCATGCCGGGCCGCTCGCCCGTCATTTTGCCGTTGTCGAGCACTACCACGCCGTTGACGAGGACATAGGGAAGGCCCACCGGCGGCGCGGTGGGGTTGGCGGTCGTCGCCATATCTATAACGGTTTTGGGGTCGAAGAGAACAATATCCGCCTTCATCCCGGTTTTGATCAGGCCCCGGTCGGCAAAGCCCATGCGCCAGGCCGGCAGCGCCGACGCTTTGTGGATGGCTTCCTCCAGCCGCAGCACATGGTACTCGCGCACGTAGCGGCCCAGAATGCGCGGATAGGTTCCCGCCCCGCGCGGGTGCGAGCCGCCCGGCACGCCGTCGCTGCAAAACATGATCCGCGGCGCCTTCAGAAAGGTGCGCAGGTCGTCCTCCGACATGGCGGTCACGACGACGCCCTCACGGCCCGTTGCCTCCTTGCCGTGCGTGTGGCGCACGACCTCCTGGATGACGGTCACCGGGTCTTTGCCCGTCTGCGCGGAGAGAGCGGCAATCGTTTTGCCGGCCCAGGCGGGATCGGGGGTGTAGGTGGTGAGCAGAACATGCTCCGGCCCGCCCACGTCGGCCAATCCCTTCTCCCATATCGCGCGGTTCTCCCAGTCGCGCGTGGGGACCAGCGCCGTGATGGTGGACTGCCAGTAGAGATAAGGATAGACGTCGGCGGTGATGTCCAGGCCGCGCCGGTCGGCCTCCTGCATCAACCGGAGAACATCCGGCGCTTTGCCCCAGACGTTTTTGGAGCCGAGCTTGATGTGCGAGATTTGCGCGGGCAGATGCCCCTCCTCCGCAATGCGGATCAGCTCGCGGAAAGACTGAAACGCCTGATTGTCCTCATTCCGGACATGGCTGATATAGAGGCCGCCGTACTTCCCGGCTTCCCGCGCGCACGCGATCACTTCCTCCGTGGTCGCATAGAATCCCGGATCGTACTCCAGCCCGGAGGAGAGGCCGAGCGCACCCGCCTGCATCTCCTGATCGACCAGCGCGGCCATCTTGGCCTCTTCTTCCGGCGTGGCGTGGCGCTTGTAGTCGGTTCCCAGCACGCGGCTGCGCACCGTTCCGTGCCCGACGAAGCTGGCCAGATTGGGCGCGATGTGCTTTGCCTGCACCTGCTCAAAGTACATCTGAAGCGGAAAATGCGAGCCTCCATCCTGCCCGACGATGACGGTGGTGATGCCCTGGCGAATCTGGCTCTCCGCCTCCGGCTTCTCCAGCAGGCCGGCGTCAGCGTGGCTGTGCGTATCAATGAACCCCGGCGCAACGACCAGTCCCCGCGCATCGATCACGCGCTCTCCGGGCTGTGGCGCTAACTTTCCGATCTCCTGGATGGTATCGCCAAGTACCCGCACATCCGCCCGCCGCCCGTGCGCGCCCGTCCCATCTACCACCGTTCCTCCAACGATGAGAATGGAAGCCGGCCTGCGCTCGCCCTCCTGCGCGGAGGGCCGCACCACTCCCAAGCCGAGCATCAGGATAATCGCCAGGCCGCCAAGTAGTTTTCGCATAATTACTCCTTTATTCGCGCTAAGGATCTGTCTCATTTAGAGCCCCTAACCAAACTGGGCCGTGAGGCTCTACCCTCACCCCGGCCCTCTCCCTTGTAGGGAGAGGGAGAACGGGTTTTGTTAGGCACTCTTAGTATTTGGTAATCCCTCCCAACGGTGTGGACGTATCTCCTCAGCAGCAGGCTGCGTGAGATTGATCCACACGGCTGGGAGTGTCTACCTAGTATTTCTTGGTCAGAAGGAACCGAAAGGCCCTCTCCCATTTTGTTTCGCCCTGACTTACTGCCAGCTCTACACCGTGTTTTGCTAGGGTTCTCGCACGACGTTTTCGATTCATGACCCAGCAAGCACTGGCAGCCATAGCAATCTCGTAACAGCCGTTCGCCGGTTGCTGATCACAGCACTCTTGAACGATTTCCTCGTGATTTAACAATTACAGAACTTTAAACCGTTCTAGCATATCTTCCAGGGGAGCATCGTTTATAAGAAGCAACCAGTCATAAATGAATTTCGTCTGGAGGTAAGCCGCAGGATTGTCTGCCAGGACACGTCCGAGGGATTGATAGACGAGCACTATCTGGGAACGCACAGCAGGAGGTTCGATATACCTGAGCGAGCGCTGTAACCAGGCAACCGCTTGTTCCCAAGCATCAAGATTCTCAGGTTCTTGCGAAAAAGCATATAATCGTCCGTAGCAGAGGCCGCCAGCGTATAAAACAGAAAACCTCGTATCGTTCTCCGCGGTTCGCGCAGCATAGTTCAGAGACGAATTTAGAGCTTCTACAACCTTGTTGGTTGTCCCGTATTGCTCATAAATCATTGCTAAATGCAAATAAGCACGAGCGATTATCGCGAGCTTTTCCTTCGTTGTTAAACTGGCATTTGTCTCTGAATTTTGCAGGTGTTGAATAATACCCTGGCAAAAGCGGATTTTTCTCTTACCTCGGCTCTGGTAGAAGGAATGAGTCGCAAACGCGCTTCCAAGTCTTCGCGTGTCATTGCGTTTTCGAGCCGGACTAAAAGGAGTGAAGGAGGAATGAGTCGCAAACGCGCTTCCAAGTCTTCGCGTGAGAGTAAATTGCCGAATTGCATTTCCATCGGCTGGTCGCTTCCAATAGGCCTCATTTGACTTCGGAAAACAATGGGCTTGGATGGTAAACCTGCGTTGAAGATGACCCAATGAAGTTCGCCCGCGCGACCTCTGTTTCCTGCCCGGCAGGAGACGGGGCGGACGGCGCAGAAGAGTCCTGCGGAACTCAGGGGAGAAGCTGACGAGTCTACAAGCCATCAGGATGAGGAATCGCACAATGAGGAACGACCTGACACGCCGCGCTTTCCTCGCGCTGGGCGTCGGGGCTGGCGTCACGCTGGCGCTGGGTGCGGCGGAAGGACAGAGAAGAAGGGGCCGGAAAGTGGATGCAACGCACCTGCCGCGCTGGCGCGGCTTTAACCTGCTGGAGAAGTTTACCCTGGCGGGCAACGCTCCGTACCGGGAGTCTGACTTTGACCTTATGGCCGAATGGGGCTTTGATTTTGTTCGCCTTCCTACCGACTACCGCTGCTGGACGACCGCTCCGGGCGCGTATAGGGAAGATGTGCTCAAGGAGATTGACCAGGCCATCGCCTGGGGCCGAGAGCGCAACATCCATATGAACCTGTGCCTGCATCGCGCGCCGGGCTACTGCGTCAACCCGCCCAAAGAGCCCCTGGATCTGTGGGCCGACGGCGAGGACGGCGAGGAGGCCCGCAGACAGTTTGCGGCGCAGTGGCGGATGTTCGCCGAGCGTTACAGGGACATCCCTTCGGCGCAGCTTTCCTTTGATCTTGTCAACGAGCCGGGCGATATTCCCGCCGCGCCCTATGTGCGCGCGGCTACCGCGGCGGTCGAGGCGATTCGCGCCGCCTCTGCCGACCGCCTGGTCATCGCCGATGGGCTGCGGTGGGGCAACAAGCCCGTGCCGGAACTGGCGAGCCTGAAGATCGCGCAGAGCACGCGCGGCTACGCGCCGATGCAGATAAGCCATTACAAGGCCAGCTGGATACACGGCTCGGATACCTGGCCGGAGCCGACCTGGCCCTTGAAGACCGGCAACGGCGAGGTCTGGGATAAGGCCCGCCTACAGCGGGATCAGATCGCGCCCTGGAAGGCGCTGGAGGCGCAGGGCGTGGGCGTGCACGTGGGCGAATGGGGCGCCTACAACAAGACGCCGCATAATGTGGTTCTGGCATGGATGCGGGATCAGCTCGATCTGTGGCGCCAGGCCGGTTGGGGCTGGGCGCTGTGGAACCTGCGCGGCTCCTTCGGCGTCCTGGATAGCGAGCGCCAGGATGTCCCTTACGAGGATTACAAAGGACACAAGCTCGACCGGCAGATGCTGGAGCTGCTCCGGCAAGGCTAGGGCCGCCCGGCTCCCGATGAGACGCATTGCAATTTGGCCGCCGCCCTTGACAGTAAGGGCGGCTCTATGCTACAATTTCTGGCTGACTCCGGAGGCATGAAACAGCCGGATTTTTTTGTGTCTGCCGGTAACGGCTATGGAGAACATTCATGTACGCGATCATCAAAACAGGCGGCAAACAGTATAAAGTCAGCGAAGGCAGCGTGATTACGGTTGAAAAGCTGGAAGGCGAGCCGGATTCCACCGTGGAACTGACCGAGGTGCTGGCGGTCAGCGGGGACAACGGCCTCCAGGTTGGCGTGCCCACGCTTGCGGGCGCTAAGGTCGTCGCCAAGATCGTCTCGCAATTCAAGGGCAAGAAGATCAAGGGCTTCACCTACAAGCCGAAAAAGAATCAGCATCGCCGCTATGGGCATCGCCAACGGCAGACCAGGCTGCACATCGAAAGCATTCAAGTTTGAGGAAGGGCGTCTCTGGCAGCGGGCTTTTGTCTGGGACAATACCTGCCGCTCCAGACGACCACGCCTCATCAGGAGAATAGGAATGGCACATAAGAAAGGTGTGGGTAGCTCTCGTAACGGTCGTGATAGCCACGCCAAGCGCCTCGGCGTCAAGGAGTTTGGCGGCGAGCGGGTGCGCACGGGGTACGTGCTGGTGCGCCAGCGCGGCACGCGTTTTCATCCCGGCAAGAACGTCGGCCTCGGCAAGGACTACACTCTGTTCGCGCTCATCGACGGCATCGTCAAGTTTGAGGGTGATAAAAAGCGGCGGCGCATCAGCGTCTATCCCGAGCCGGAAGTGGTTGCTGCCCCGGAGACTGCGGAGGCGCTTCCGCCCGCCGAGGAGATGCCGGCCATCCCCGCCGTCTAACACGATCACCTAACCTCCCTTCCGGCAGGCTAAACCCTGCCGCTGTGGGGCCTGCGGCCCGCTGCCTGCCTACGCGGGCGGAATACCGAGGGAGAAAACTTCTCCTTCCCCTTCTCCCTTGGAGGGAGCAGGGACGGGGATGAGGGGAGATACACCAAAACCGAAGGATCCCGAGGTCGGAGGTAGAGACCAAAAACATAACCCTCGCAGGGTAGGCTCCTTGCGAGGGTTATGTTTATTAACCGAAGAACGCCAGTTGAGGGAACTAAGCGGAGACCGGCTGCTCCATCAGGCGCTTGAGCGCGCCCTCCAGCATCGTCAGCCCTGCATTGCCTGCCGACCGGCTGCGCATCTTGCCTTCGCTGTCAAACAGGAAATAGGCCGGCCAGAACTGGTTCTCAAAGCGTTCGCCGATGGCGTGCCGGTTATCAATCGCGCAGGGCTCCGTGATGCCCAGCGCCGCCATCTCGGCGCGCACCGCCTCCACGTCGGTATCGCTCTCCTGTCGCGGCATATGCACCGCCACTACCTTTAAGCCCCGGTCGGCATACGTGTCACGCCACCGGGCGATAGTCGGCATGTTGTCATGGCAGATGTGGCAGCTTATGGCCCAGAAATGGATGAGCGTTGGGCTGCCGAGCAGATCCTCCCGCGAGACCTCGCCGCCGATCCATTCCGTCGCTCCCTCCAGTTCCGGCATAGGCGCCCCAATTCGCAATGGCATAACTCTCTACTTGCCTCCGCGCAGCGCTTAGACACTCAGCAGCGACTTGCCCGGCTTCCAGTCCGATGGGCACAGGCCGCCGGTCTGGAGCGCCTGCAGGACGCGCAGCGTCTCGTCTGTGCTGCGCCCGATGTTGAGGTTGTTGACGACGCTATACTGGAGCACGCCGTTCGGGTCAATAATAAATAGGCCGCGCAGGGCAATGCCCTGATCCTCGACGAGAACGCCATAGTCGCGGGCGACCTGCTTGGTGATATCGGAGGCCAGCGGATACTGCAAACCGGCAATGCCGTTGTCCTCGCGCGGCGTATTCATCCAGGCCAAGTGGGAGTAAACCGAATCGGTGGAAACGCCCAGAATGTCCGCGCCCAGCTCCTCGAACTCCTCGTAGCGGTCGGAAAGAGCCGTGATCTCGGTCGGGCAGACAAAGGTAAAATCCAGTGGATAGAAGAACAGGACCAG
Source organism: Chthonomonadaceae bacterium (assembly GCA_035650735.1). Classification (GTDB taxonomy): domain Bacteria; phylum Armatimonadota; class Chthonomonadetes; order Chthonomonadales; family Chthonomonadaceae; genus DASRGL01. The sequence goes on along the minus strand of DASRGZ010000161.1, from coordinate 22,636 downwards.
CCACTTGCCCCGATAATCCGAGAGCGAAATCTTGGTGCCGGTAGTCTTGGGAGTATCGCCAGGACGGGCGATGGCCATCGTAAAATCGGGGGCCGCTTCGCCCACTTTTGCCAGAGGCATCGTCTCGTGTCTCCTTCACGTCTCAGGGAATAGGATAGGGAATCATCTAAATAAGAATGATTCCTATTTGCGCTAAGGAGTCTACCCAGCGTGCTCCCTATAAGTCAACCCCCAGCCCCCCTGGCAGTAAAATGCGGCCTATTTTTCTTTTTCAACTGGCAAGAAAGGCTTTCCTTGCAGGAATACCTGGTCGGCCCTGCGAACATTGCCATGACGGCCCCGCCTTGCGCCATTCCACCTGCCTGTCGGAATAGGGATAGCCCCCAACCGTATAGCTCCCTCGCAAAAGCTGTTTCCTCCCGGAGAGGCGCCAACTCAGGCAGGCGGAATTATCGGAATTTGTAGGCACCGCTCAAATTCGATCCGTGGAGGGTTTGTCGCCATGTTTTCTCTCAGATATAGCCTCCCACAGCGCGTACGCTCCTGGAAGGCTTGGCCCCGCGCTCTGCTTGCCCTGCTTGCCCTGAGCCTGCTGCCCCTCGCCGCGCCCGCCCAGCTTCCGGCGCGTCCGCCCATCCGCCCGCAATTTGCCGTTCCACAGATAGAAGCGGCTCTCAGAATGGAGGCAGAGCGCCCGCGCGCCACAGGGCAAGTCTTCGTCAAGTTCAAAACGCTGGTAAAGCCGGTCGATTTTGCCCGCGCCTTCTCGGCGGCAGCAGCCGAGAAGCGCAACAAGGCCGATCTTAGCGCCGATGTGGCCCCCGCGCTGACCTACGTGCGCTCGCATGAAGCTATCGGCTGGCACGTCTTCCGTCTGGCCTCCCCGGAGGCGCTGCCCAAAACGCTCGACGCCCTGAGCCGCGATCCGAACGTGCAGCAGGCCGTGCCGGTACAGGGCCTCCGCCTGCTCCTCAATCCCCCCACCAACCCGCGCTGGGGCCAGATGATTGACCCCCATCTTCTGTTTGGCGCCTTCCTCGTCCAGCAGGGCCTCCTACAAGATACGGGCGATCCGCGCGATTATGACTCCTCCGGCTGGCACTACAACTGGACCCTGGAGACGGTGAACGCCTTGGGCGGCTGGAATGTCTATCCAGGGCTCTACCCGACGGCTGCCGATCGCATCGCTCAGCTTGCCAGCGATCCCTCCCGGATGCCGCGCGTGGCCATCATAGACACCGGCATTGACTTCCATCACCCTGGCTTTGCCTATCCGGGCCCTGCCGGAACCAATCAAGGCGACCGCACGGATATCGCCTATGGCGGCCAAATAGAAACCTCCCTGGCGCGCAGCTTCTATCTGGGCAATACCGATCCGAACCCCATGCTGGCTGCCGATGTGTTCGGGCACGGCACCAGCCTGGCCGGCGTTATCGGCGCCGGGCCCAATAACGGCTACGGCGTGCCGGGCCTGGGTTTTCCGTGCCGCATCGTTCCCATTCGCATCTACGGCCCGGATGGCGATGGCGACGACTCCGATCTGGTCACGGCGATCCTGTACGCCGTGGACAACGGCTGCCTGCTCATCAATATCAGCGCCCGCACCGACCTGGGTTACTCGGCTCCGCTGCAAGATGCCTGCGACTATGCGTGGCAGCATGGCACCCTGGTTATCGCCGCCGCAGGCAACGACGGCAGCGACACCAACCCCGAACAGGGGATGATACGCCGCTGGCCGGCCTCCAATGCGCGCGTGCTCTGCGTTGGCGCTTCCACCTATGGCGGCGGACCGGTTTCCTCCGACACCACCGGCACCTACGACCAGACCGAGCATCTGGCCTCCTACAGCAACTTCGGGCAGAGCCTGGGTGTCGTGGCGCCGGCAGGAGAAGCCGTTCCCTCCACCGGCCTGGGCACGCTATTCCTCAACACTGCCCCGATGGCCGACGATACCCTATTGCAGACATTACTTACGAGCCTGGGGCTGCCCTCCGACAGCATCCCCGAATGGGTCTTTGCCTACACAACCGCGCCGACCTACCTGGTGCCGCTTTCCGACCCCACCAGCCCGTTCGGGGCCTACGCCCAGTTGGGCCTCTATGGTCTGAATGAGGGAATGCTTCCCGGCACATCGCTGGCAGCGCCGCTGGTGACGGGCCTGGCCGCGCTCTATGCCGCCGCCAACGGCATCACCCAGTCTACGCCGGATGGCCCCCTGCATATTGTGCAGGCCATCGAGCGCGGCGCGGAGCAGCTGGGGAGCCGGCCCGACGGCGGCTTCGATCTGCTGTTCGGCTACGGGCGCATTAACGCCCAGGCCACCCTTCAGGATCATCTCCAGCGCACCACGATCAAAGGCGGTATCGTCGGCCTGACGACCTTTGGCGGCACGGTCATTTCCAGCGTGGGCGTCTATGCCCGCAAGGCCGGCACCACCACCCTTGTCTCTACGGCCACCAGCACCGCCCCGGATGGCGTCTTCCACCTGCTCAACCTGCCGGAGGGCGATTATGATATCAGCGCGCGCATCCTCGGCGAGTCGGTGAGCACGACCGTCCACGTGACCGCCGGATGCGATGTATTTGCGGACCTGCGCGCCGGAGAGATACAGGTTGCGGTGGCTCCGCAGTCGGCCAACGTACCTTACGGCGGCACCCTGAAGCTGACGGCGCAGGTGACCGGAACGCAGGATCACCGCGTCGTCTGGAGCCTGCCGGTCAACGATGCGGGCGCAACCATCGATCAAAACGGCCTGCTGACTGCGCCCGCCAGTCCCGGCACCTCCAACCGGGTCGTCGCCAAGGCCGCCAGCGTCGCCTCACCGCTACGCTACGGCACGGCACAGATCTCCTTTGGGCCGGTCGAGGTCGAAGCGACGCCGAATCCGGCCAAGGGATACTACGGCAAGTCGCTGCAACTGCACGCGACAGTGCACGGCGCCGTGGATCAGAGCGTCACCTGGTCGGTGGTCAGTGGAGGCGGCACCATCTCCGACACGGGCCTGTATCATGCGCCCTCGGCACCCCACGGCGTTTTAATCGGCAAAGCACAGGTGAAGGTGACCAGCACCGTGGACCCCAACGCCTCGGAAATAGTGACGATCATCCTGCGGCGGGGCCTGCCCACGCTGCCTACTTCCCCAACCCCACCCCCCGGACGGGGAGGGTAGCGCCAAACCGGGAGCCTTCACGCCCGGCGATATTTTCGCCTATACAATCGCGTCAGAATGCAGTTCAGTAAGCTGCATTGAGGTTTGACTTTTCCGCGCCCTGTCCGGCAAAGCCCGTAGACAGGGCTTCTTTTTGGCGCCCTCCCCATTCCTTCCTGAGCCGTGATCCTTCGGAACAAGCCGCCGCAGGGCAACGTCCATCCGAGTGCAGCGCTTCCGACGTATTTGCCGGTCCCTGAAAGAAGGCACGCCAGGATGCCTGCGGCAGCGACGTTCAGGCGCTACGAGTCTCTCATAAGGAGGAAGAACAATATGGCGAATCTGATTACGGGGTTGTTTGATACCCAGGAGGCAGCAGAGAACGCCGTCAGCCAGCTTAAACAGATCGGCTATAATGAGAACGAGATCACCATCGTTATGAAGGATCGCAGTGCGGCCCAGGAAGTCGCCCATGAGGCCGGCGCACGCACCATGGCGGATGTAGGCACGGGCGGCATCGTCGGCGGCATCATCGGCGGCATATTGGGGCTGATCTGGGCCGCCGGCACTGTCGCGATCCCCGGCGTGGGCCTGATAGCGGCGGGGCCGCTGGCGGCGATGTGGGCCGGTGCGGGCGTGGGTGGCCTGGCCGGAAGCATCATCGGCTGGCTCGCCAGCCTGGGCGTGCCGGAAAACGTGGCGCCTTACTATGAGCGCGGCCTGGCCGCAGGCGGTATTGTCGTCGTGGTCTCCGTCCATCCCGGCGATGAGCAGCGCGTGCAGCAGATCCTGCACAATACGGCGGTCGCCTACGGCGGCTACAACACGCCCTACTACGTAGCGCCCACCTATGCCAGCCGCTACAGCGATCTGACCCCGCCGCCGGCCCGGGTTGTGTAACCTCTCGAATCTCCCTATCCATCCCATCCAACGGAACGTAGGGGTTTGTGACCCGAACGCAGGCCCGGTATCCTTATTCGGCTATCGGGCCTGCCTATTTTTTCTCTGGCCGACAGAAGCGGCTACAAGATAGCCTTCTTAATCCCCCTGGATTTCGGTTGACAGTCGGCGGGGCCTGTGCTACTATTCGGGAAGAGGGGCAGCCGGGCGGAAACGGCCTCCCCCTGGGATAAAGAGTCGGCCCCGAAATCGCCAACATACACAAGGACGCTCAATTTTCTCTCAAAGGAAGCCCCTTGTACTCTCCATAGGGTATGCACTGCGTATGAAGGGAATTATCATTGCGGGCGGATTGGGAACGCGCCTGCGCCCGCTCACCTACCGCCGTCCCAAGCCGCTCGTTCCTGTCGCCAACCGGCCCTTCCTGGAATACCAGGTGGCCCTCCTGCGCGCCCACGGCATTGACGACATCGTCTTTGCCACTAACTACATGGCCGAGCGCATCGAGAGCCACTTCGGAGACGGCGCGCGCTTTGGCGTGCGTATGCGCTACGCCCTGGAGGAGACGCCCCTGGGCACGGGAGGCGCCATTCGCAACGCCGCCGCGCTGTTTCCCGGCGAGACGGTGGCCGTCTTCAACGGGGACGTGCTTACCGATTTCAACCTCCGCGTCCTCCTGGACTTCCACCGCCGCAAGCAGGCGCTGGCCACCATCACGCTGGCCGAGGTGCCTGCCCCCAATCCCTTCGGCGTGCTGATCCTGGACACGGAAGGGCGCGTGCGGGAATGGCGCGAGCCGAGCGAGGAGACCAAGAAGGCGCTGGCGGCTAGCCCCCATCCCATGCCCACCGGCACCGATTTCATCAACGCCGGTTTCTACATTCTGGAGCCGGAGTTCATCGCGCGCATCCCTGCCGGCGTGCCCTCCTCCATCGAGCGTGACATCTACCCGACGCTGCTTGCGGAAGGCGCGGCCATCTACGGTATGGCGCCGGGAGGCTTCTGGATGGATGTCGGGCGGGTCGAGCAGCTTCTGACAGCCACGAGGGCCGTGCTCTCCGGGGCCGTCAAGACGGCCCTGCCGGGAATAGCCATCGGGGAGGGCGCCGAGATCGCCCCTAGCGCTTACATCAGCGGCCAGACGGCTATCGGCGTCAACTGCCGTATCGGGGACGAGTCGCGCCTGGAAGACTGCGTTGTGATGGATAACGTCACCATCGGCAGGCAGGTACGCCTGCGCGGGGTCATTCTGGACGAGGGAACCGCACTGGAGGATGAGGTCGTGATAGAGGGCGGGGAAAACGAAAGCGCAGGCGCGGTGCCCGTTATCGCCGCAGACAGTCGCCTGGGCCGGGGCACGCGCCTGCTTCTGTAAAACTTGCCGGGCCATAAATGACCCGTCTGGTCGGCATCCCCAGCCGGGTACTTTCAGTGCCCGGCTGTAGGGCGGCTACGCCGCCAACCGTCCTCGCGGACGGAACCACCCGGCTTGGCTGTGCGTCCGGAGGACGCCTGGCCGTAGGCCCTCCAGACGGGTATTTCAATGCCCGGCGTGGAGTGCGGAAAACGGAAGGACTGGTTCGTTTATTAGCCACCCTGGCAAAGCTGCTGGTAAATGTCTATGATGCGACGCACGTAGGCTTGCGTCTCGCGGTAAGGCGGGATGCCGTGGTACTTCTTGACGGCGCCGACGCCGGCGTTATAGGCGGCCAGGGCATAGGCGGCCTGTTCCAGGCTCACGCCGCCGCCGGGCAGCGCCTTATCCGCGAACGTATCGAGACGGCTGCGCAGGTAGTTGATGGATCCGCCCAGGTTTTGTACCGGATCGTAGGCGTTGTTGACGCCCAGGGAGCGGGCCGTGCCGGGCATCAGTTGCCCCAGCCCCATAGCGCCGACTCGTGACGTGGCCTCCGGGTTGAAGTTGGATTCGGCGATGATCATGGCCACTATTAGGCGCGGGTCTACGTTGTAGCGGTCGGCATAGACGAGCAGGCTGGCGGTGATCAGCCCGGCCATGTCAGCGGTCAGGCGGGAGTTCTGGCCGGCGATGAACTGGCAGTAGGGCCGGAAGAGCGGCTTGACGCGCGGGCCGAGGTAGGGATCGTAGTAGCGGGCCAGGCTTTCGAGATCGCCTCCCATTCCCACCGAGCGGGAGAAACCGCCGCGCGCAGCGTAAACGGCGCGACTTCCTCCGTAGCGCCGGGCCCCAGCACGCGAGCGCCAGGAGCTTCGAGATTGCAGCGCCATCTCGTTCTGCTGATGGATCTGGGCGGCGCGACGGGCCGCTTCTGCCCGCGAGGCCGCTTCCCGCTCGGCGATATCCACCTCGCTATCGTAGGCGACCGCCAGCACCTTCAGCGCCACCACGTTGCCGCTGCTGCCCTCCAGCACTTTCACCAGCGCCCGCAGATGCGGCGTGCTGCCCTCCATCAACGGCCCCGCTTGCGATCTGGGGACGTCCAGATTGACGGCACTCTTATCAGGCTGGTTGAGCAGGATAGACAGGCCGCTGGCCGTCTCCATTGTGCCACAGACGCTGCCGCGCAGCTCTAGCACGCGCCCGACATAGGCGGACGGATCGGCCTGCACCTGGTTATAGGTCAGGTGTGTGTCGCAATGGAGCTTGCTGCGCAGGGCGACGAACTGCCGCCCGGAGCTGGCGGAGGCCGCCGTGCCGGGAGCGCCCAGGCACAGGACCGCCAGCAAAGGCAAGAGACGGCGTGAGGCGACAAAAAAGGCTCGTGGTGTCACAGGCGGGGATACCTCGTGTCGTTGGGTCAGGGTGTAACGCAGCCGGGTCCGCCGCGTCGGGGCGTCGGAGGGCACAAAAGCGGAAAAGCGGAGAGACCGGGATTCGAACCCGGGGTAGGAGAAAATCCTCCTACAACTGCTTAGCAGGCAGCCGCTTTCGACCACTCAGCCATCTCTCCGCAGTAACGGGCTTATTGTATCATACCTCGGCCTAAATAGCAACCCGTCTTTAGAAAAACCTTTCAACAGGATGAACAGGATTAAGCAGGATTAAACAGGATTTCTAAAACCCAACCAACTAATACTCCTTCAAGGTAGAAAGTTTGTATGAGTAATGAGATAAGCCTAGCATTCCGTCTATCTCAAGGCTATGCCAACGTTCTACCTGGATGGACTACTAAGCCCCTATGCCTCTTGTTTTAGTGGACGGGAAGGCTTCTGTCTCTCTAGCCCTAATCCTGTAAATCCTGAAAAATCCTGTTCATCCTGTTGGAATCTTTATTGCCATTCGAGGCAGGCGCGCAGCTGGCGGCTGCGGCTGGGATGACGCAGCTTCTTGAGGGCTTTGGCCTCGATCTGACGGATACGCTCGCGCGTAACGCGGAAGTGGCGCCCGACCTCCTCCAGCGTCTTCTGGCAGCCATCTTCCAGGCCGAAGCGCATGATGAGCACCTCGCGCTCGCGAGTCGTCAGGTGGTTAAGGGCGTCCTCGATCTTTTCGCGCAGGATCAGATGCGAGGCAGCCTCCGCCGGCGACATGGCCTCGTGATCTTCGACGAAATCGGCCAGATGGCTATCCTCCTCTTCGCCGATGGGCGTCTCCAGGGAGAGCGGCTCCGGCGCGATGCGGATAATCTCCGAGACGCGCTCCAGCGGCATATCGAGGGCGCGGGCTAGTTCGTCGAGGGTGGGTTCGCGGCCATGTTCCTGCAATAGTTGGGAAGAGGTCTTGATGAGGCGATTGATGGTCTCGACCATGTGGACGGGAATACGAATGGTACGCCCCTGGTCGGCGATGGCGCGGGTGATGGCCTGGCGGATCCACCAGGTGGCGTAGGTGCTGAACTTGTAGCCCTTGCGGTAGTCGAACTTCTCCACCGCGCGGATCAGGCCGATGTTGCCCTCCTGGATCAGGTCGGGGAAGGACATTCCACGCCCGCTGTAGCGCTTGGCTATTGAGACGACGAGCCGAAGATTGGCCTGGGTCAGCATGTCTTTGGCACGCTTGGCGGCCAGCGGATCTTCGCGCTCGCGCTCCAGGCACTTGGCCAGCATGATCTCGTCGTCCAGAGACAGCAGCGGCGTTTTGCCTATCTCGCGCAGCCACATCCGCACCGAATCGTCAAGGGGGAGCCCTTCCAGCGCCGCCATCTCCTCGTCGGCCACTTCCATCTCTTTGACGACGGCTTCCGAGGGCATCGCGTCGAAGTTGAGAGGGACATCGTAGTCCTTCCCGCCTCCGATCTTATTGACGACTTCTATGCCTTCTTGGGCAAAGATTTCGAGTAGGTCATCTACCTGGTCCGCGTCGAGGTCTTCCTGGGCCAGGCTATCATTGATCTCATCGTAGGTCAGAAAACCGCGATCCTTGCCCTGATCGAGCAGGCGGCGCAGCTCGTTCCCCCCTTTGGCCGATTCTTCGGCGGTACGGGTCATTCCCACTCTCATCACTCCCCTTTGTTGCGCGTGCTCATCCACCGTGCCTCTGCCGGACTCTCCCGGCGCAGACGCCCGACAGCCGATGACGCCCTGACTGCCAGGCCAAAGCCGGAAGCCCCGTGTTCTTCTGCGTGCCAGAGAGATTGCGCGGCAACCGATGGACGGCGAACCGCTGGATGAGCGCTCGGCAGCCTATCCGCCGTCAGCGGCGGGCGCCGATCCTCTGCGTTCACGCACTTTCTGGTGATAGTGTTCAATGTAAGCGCGGCGTTCCTCCGGCGGCAGCATCTCGATTCGTTGCAGCATCTCGGCCAGCTCGCGCTGCTCCTGATCCTGCCGATGCTTTGCCAACCGATGAATGCAATCGCTCACAGCAGCTTCGTTGAGTAGTTCATTCGACACCAGAAAGGGCGACTCCTCCAAAAGTTCGCGGATAAAAACAGATAATTTTACGGCCTCGGTCTCCGCCTGCTCTTCCTCGCTTTCGACCTGGCGCAGCAGGGAGAGCGGGTCAATGCCGCCTTCGGGCGTGGCCGGCGTGCGCGCGATTCGCGCGAGCAACTGATGCCCCTGCGGCGTAATCAGCAGATCGGAGCGCAGGCGGCCCAGAATGAAGGCCCGCCACTCCGGGCTGAACAGAGCACGCAGCAGTTGCCGCTCGGCCTTTTCTGCGCCGGTGAGCGTGGGGGGCACGCGCGGAGGCGGCGTCGGGTCGCCTATCGGCCCTTCCGCGAAGCGCCGTTTATTACCGCTATAGTTTCCACGTCCGCGCCCGGTTTCCTCCTTGTTTCCGCCCTTGCGAATAATTTCGCGCGTCATGGGCCAGGCCTGGTGGGGATCAGCAGGGCGATACATGGGCGGCGGGGGCTGTTCGGCCAGTGGGCCGCGATTGCTGGCTTGCGTCAGCGGATAGTTGCGGTCGCGGGGAGCCTGGCCGTCACGCGAGAGTCGGACGTAAGACTCCGCGTCCGCCAGAATCTGCTCGATGGCCCGCGCGATGTTATAGCGGTGGGAGGGATGCAGATGCGCCAGGCGCTGCGCGTAGCGGTCGCGCTGCGTCAGCGACTTCACCGAGGCCAGGATGGGAATGATCTCGGCCAGCGCGGAGTCGCGCCCGTCCTCCGTCTGGAGGTTGTGCTGCTTGAGAACAAGCTCGATCTGGAAGTCCACGCGCGGCACGGCATTATCCAGCGCGGCCTGGAACGCGGCGGTCTCGCCCCGGCGCAGCAGCGAGTCGGGGTCGTCGCCTTCCGGCAGGCGGGCCACGCGCACCTCCGCGCCCTCCACGCCGATGGACTCCCAGACGGTCGCGCCGCGCAGGGTCGCCTTGATGCCCGCCGCGTCGCCGTCGTAGCAGATGATGACGCGCGGGTTGTAACGGGCCAGCATCCGAGCGTGCTCCTCGGTCATAGAGGTGCCGAGCGTGGCGACGCACTGCGTAAAACCGGCTTGGTGCGCGGTCACCACATCCACGTACCCTTCCACAAAGACCGCCGGCGTGTCGCTGGAGAGCTTCTTGCGGGCAAAGCAGAGGCCGTAGAGCGTGCGGGACTTGTCAAACAGGTCGGACTGCTCGGAGTTGAGGTACTTGGCCGGGTCGTCGCCCAGCGCCCGCCCGCCAAAGGCGATGACGCGCTCGTTGACATCCTGGATGGGAAACATCAGGCGGTTGCGGAAGGTGTCGTAGTAGCCGGTGCCCTCCTGCTGGCGCGCTTTGATCAGGCCGATTTTCGCCGCGAGCTTCAGGTCGGCGCGCTTCCGCTGGAGATAGAAGACCAGGGCTTCCCAATCGGGCGGGGCGTACCCGATCTGGAACTTCTCCTGCGTCTCCTTGAGGATAGCGCGCCCGGCAAGGTACGTCTGGGCTTCGGTGCTCTTCGCAAGCCGGTCCTGAAAGAACTGGACGGCCAGGCGGTTGAGCTCCAACATCTGTTCCCGCTCGCTGGCCCGCTCCGGGTTGACCGCCATACGCTCGAACGGAATCCCGGCCCGCCGCGCCAGCCATTCCAGCGCCTCGATAAAATCCAGGTTTTCCTTCTTCTGGACAAAGGTGATGAGGTCGCCCTTTTCGCCGCAGGACCAGCAGCGATAGTATTGCAGCTCCTGGTTGACGCTGAACGAGGGGCGCTTGTCGGCGTGGAAGGGGCAGAGGCCCGTCCAGTTCTTGCCGGACTTTTTCAGCCGCGTGTGCTGGCCGATGATCTCGACAATATCGCTGCGCGCCAGAATATCCTCTTTTATCTGCCGCAAATCACTTTGCATTAGAAACCACCCGCAAATAAACCACCCGCTGCGCTAGAGGCACAGAGACACAGAGGAACAACAAAGACAAGAGAAAAGCAAAGAGAAAAGCCAAAGACAAAGAGACATAGCAAAATTAGAGTACGCGGCGGCGGATGCCGTCGCGGAGAACAGAGGTGTGAAAGTTGAGCAAGAGGCCGACAGGTAGGCCGCTCAATTTCAGGTAGGTGAGCAGTTGCGCTTCATGAATGGGCAGGAGGGCATCCACCGTTTTCAATTCCAGCAGTACCGTTTCATTGACGACGACATCCATACGATAACCGCATTCTAGTTGCACGCCTTTGTAGAGGACGGGTAGCGGAATCTGGCGCTCGCACGTCATGCCGTTCTGTTCCAACTCATAACAGAGACACTCTTCGTAGGCCGATTCAAGCAATCCTGGCCCCAGCACACGATGTACCTCAATAGCGCAGCCGATAATTTTCTCGGTTAGTTGTTTGCTCTCTTCTCTATCCACTCTGCTTTATCCTCCGTCATAGAATGTAAACCACCCGCTACGCTAGAGACACAGAGACACAGAGGAAAAGCAAAGACAGAGAAAGACAAAGGACAAGAAGACCAAACTTCAGACAGAATGGAACCGGCTGATAAGCTTGCCAAAAACCTGTCAGTACCAGCGCAGGAGCATCTGGTTCATTCTGTTTCTTCCTTGTTTACTTTGTTTTTCTCTCTTGTATTTCCTCTGTGTCTCTGTGCCTCTAGCGCAGCGGGTGGTTCGTTTTTACAAACTGTAGAGGTCGCGGAACTTGGCGGTCAGGTAGTCCACATAGTAGCGGGAGGTCAGCGGTTCGCCGGTCGCCTTGACGGCCAGTTCGCCGGGCAGGTACTTGCGTCCGTAGCGGTGGACATTTTGACGGAGCCAACCGAGCAGAGGCGCGAACTCGCCGCGCGCGATCTGGGCATCCAGGTCAGGCAGGGCCTGGCGGGCCGCGTGCCAGAGCTGAGCGGAGAGCAGGTTGCCGATGGTGTAGGTCGGGAAGTAGCCGACGAGGCCGATAGCCCAATGAATATCTTGCAGGACGCCATGCGCGTCGTCCGGCGGCGTGACGCCCAGGTACGCTTTCATCCGCGCGTTCCAGGCTTCCGGCAGGTCGCTGACCGTCAGTTGGCCGGTGAGCAGGTCGCACTCCAGCTCGAAGCGCAGCAGGATATGCAGGTTGTAGGTCACCTCATCGGCCTCCACGCGAATGAGCGAGGGCTCGACCTTGTTGATGGCGCGATAGTACGCCTCCACGTCCGCCTTGCCGAATTGGTCCGGGAAGGTCTGCTGTAATTGGGGAAACAGGTAGGCGCAGAAGGGGCGGCTGCGGCCCACCAGGTTCTCCCACAGGCGCGACTGGCTCTCGTGGACGCCCAGCGACGCCGCGCCCGCCAACGGCGTGGCCTCGTACTCCGGGGGTGAGCCCTGCTCGTACATGGCGTGGCCCGCCTCGTGCAGGGAGGCGTAGAGCGCCTGAGCCAGATATTCCGGGCTGAACCGGGTCGTGATGCGCACGTCGTCCCGGGAGAAATCCGAGCAGAACGGGTGAGCCGCCTCGTCCTGCCGTCCGCGTTGTAGGTCGTAGCCCAGGGATTGGACCACGTGCAGCGTCAGCTCCCGCTGCCTCTCGATGGGGAAATGCCCGTACAGCAGGCGGTCGTCTATGGGGTTCTTGCTGGCGGCAATGGCCTGGGTGAGCGCGACCAGGTGGGGCTTCATCTCGGCAAACATCGCGGCCACTTCCGCCTGGCGCGCGCCGGGCTCGTAGCCCTCCAGCAAGGCATTGTAGGGATGCTGCTCGTAGCCCAGATATTCGGCCTCCTGCCGTATCAGGTTCAGCATCTTTTCCAGGGCGGGAGCGAAGGCGGCAAAGTCGCTGTTGGCGCGGGCGCGCTGCCAGACCTCCTGCGCGAGCGCCGTATGCCGGGCGATCTCGGTCACCAGCTCGGTGGGCAGTCGGGTCGCGCGGTCGTAGTCGCGGCGCAGCACAGCCAGCAGCCGCGCGTCGTCGCTATCGGGATCTACCCCCTGCGTCTCCGCCACGGCTTTCTCCAGCAGCCTGCCGGTCTCCTCGCCCACAAACATCTCGTGGATCAACTGGCTCAATGTGGCGGACTGTTCGGCGCGGGCCGCCGCCGCGCCGGGAGGCATATAGGTCTGCTGATCCCAGCCGAGCAGGGCTGCCGCCTGGCGCAGCCGAGAGATACGGGCGAGACGCGTTTTGAGTTGGTGCAAGCTTTCGCTCATGATCACTTCCTGAATAGAGTATTTGCTCCAAACTATACCTGAAACTGATGGAGGTTGCCATAGCCCGCGCGCAAAATCCAGCGAACCGTCCGGGCTGAAGCTGCGTCCTACGGGTAGACAGTCTTCTAGCGCACTCGCCAGACTGCCAGAAGGAGAACCTTGATATGCAAGCGCGCCTGTTCATCTCGTTGCTTATCCTTAGCCTCAGCCTTTCCGTCAGTGCCGCCCGGGAACAGGCTGTGGATAAGATTCAGCCTCTCGTCGGGCAAGAGACGAAATATACGGTGAAGCGCGGCGACACGCTTATGAAGATCGCCCGTCATTATGACATCAATCCGGTCTTCCTGGCCCGGCTCAACCACCTAACCTATCGGCGGCTTCGCCGGGGGCGGACCCTGCTGCTGCCGACGCTGCATATTCTGCCGCGCAACCCGAAGGAGGGGATCGTCCTAAATGTGCCGGAGCGGGCCGTCTACGTCTTCAGGGAGGGCAATCTGGTCGGGCGCTATCCGGTCGCCGTTGGCAAGCCTTCCTGGCAGACGGCGCTCGGCGAGTATTACCTGGCCAACAAGAAGCTCAATCCGGTATGGAAGCCGACCCCGGATATGGTGGAGCGGGAGGACATCAAAGACGAGCCGGTGCCGCCCGGCCCGGAGAACCCGCTCGGCGACCGGTGGATGGGATGGAGCAGGCACGGCTTTGGGTTCCACAGCACGAACGCGCCGCACAGCGTCGGCAGAGTGACCACGCACGGGTGCGTGCGGCTTTACCCGGAAGCGGCGCATAAGATGTTCGATCAAGTCCGGGTGGGCATGCCCATCTATTCGGTCTACAAGCCGGTCCTGATCGGCCAGCGCGACGGCCAGTTCTATCTCAGCGTGTACCCGGATATCTATGATACAGGCCAGGCCACGCTGGCGCACGTACAGAAGATATTGGGGGCTAACGGCCTGCTGCCGCTGGTAGACGAGGGGAAGCTGCGCGCTATCGTCGCGCGCAAGGACGGCTATCCGCACCGTATCGTCGGCACGGAGGAGACGATCACGGTGAACGGACAGGACGTGAAAGCACCCGTCGCGCCGACCTATGTACGGGGCCGGTGGATCGTGCCGGCGAAGGAGGTCGTGGAGGCAATGGGCGGCCAGATGCTGCCTGCCGAACATGGGGCGCGCAAGATCCTTCTCGCGGGGCACACCCTTCTCTTGAAGCCGGGCCAGAAGACGGCGCAGCGAGATAATGCGAAGGTGGAGCTATCCGTTGCGCCGACGGTCGTGGAAGGCACGCTGATGGCGCCCCTGCGCCTGCTGACCAGTCTTACCGGCGCACACATCGCCCAGGAGGGACAGACCCTGGCGCTGACAACCGGAAATCAGGTTGTCGGGAAACCATAACGGAGAGATCCTTCCGTTCTGGCCCCCACCTTCAATAGCCCTCACCCCCTGTCCCCCTACTGCCAGGGTCGGGCCTACAATGGTTCGGGCCTCCGCCTTGCGACAGCCCTCCGCCTAGCGATCCCCAACAACAGGGGAGGGGAGAAGTCGGGTCACCCCCTTCCCTCGTAGGGTCGCAAGGCGGAGGGGTGTGGCAAGGCAGAGCCGTGTCGCTAGGTGTCGCGAGGCGGAGGCAGGGGCCGTAACCCTGCCGACCCTGGCAGTGGCCCGAACCATTGTAGGGCCGGCCCTGGCAGTGGGGGCCGGGGGGTTAGGTCAAGAAAGGGCCATCAGGGGCGCATCGCCTCGACGCGCACGGCGAGGCTATCGGAGAAGCAGGTGATCGCGCCGCGCCTGTCCGTGCGGTAGACGCGCGCCCCGCTGCCCTGCAAGCGCGCTATCACCTGGCGATCCGGGTGGCCGTAGACATTGCCCGTGCCCACCGAGATGACGGCCAGGCGGGGATGAGCGGCGGCGAGAAACGCAGGCGTGGAGGAGGTGCGGCTGCCGTGATGGGCCACTTTGAGCACGTCGCAGGCCAGAGGCTGGCCGCTGCGCAGCAGATCGTCCTCCTCCTGGGCTTCGGCGTCGCCGGTCAGCAGAAAGGCGGTGCGGCCATACTCGACGCGCAGGACAATGCTGGCGTCATTGGTCCCCTCCTGAAGGGCCTGTGCGGTCGGGTCCAGGACGCGCGCCCGCACCCCGTCTCCGAAGTCCAGCACCTGCCCGCGCCGCGCCGGCCGGTAGGGAACGCCGCGCGCCTGCGCCGCCGTCAGAATATGCGCCGCCAGTGGGGAATCTACCGGTTCGCCGTTATCCATGAGCAGGCCGACCGGGATATTTTGGAGCAGGGTGAGCGCGCCGCCGATGTGGTCGGCATGGGGATGGGTTAGCAGCAGGGCATCAATGCGCCGGATTCCCTGCGAACGCAAGAAAGGCACGACTACGCGCCGCCCCTCGTCGTCGCCTTCGTTCTCCAGGATGCCGCCCGCGTCCACCACCAGCACCTTCCCGGACGGGCTTTCGATGACCGCCGCATCCCCCTGCCCCACATCCAGGAAGGTTATCCGCAGTAGCCCGACCCGGCGCGGACACGTTCCCTGCCCGCCCAGCAGCAGCAGACAGGCCAGGACGAACAGCAGCAACAGTCTCCCGGTCGAGCGCGCTTTCATTCTGCTTCTCCATTATTAGGTTCGTCCGTGAAATACTTCCTTCCTGCTGCAGGAGTCTTCCTCTTTCCTTGTTCTGCCAGCGCGCCAAAAGCCAGGCAGGAAATCCGGCGAGGGCTATCGCACATTAGGGGCGGCAAGAAGCGCCATTTCGGTAAGGAGGGAGATCCTGCGGTTGAAGCCTGATCAGGAAGGTGATGCGTTGGGGCGGGGGCGCAAAGAGGCATGGCGAGACGACGCCTGGCTGGCAGAGCGCCTGCGCTTACTCTGGGAAGTCCATTTTTCCGATGTGCCGCGCGGCTACCCGATTACGACACGCTTCGGCAACCGCGCCAAATACTGCTATGGCTCCATCGCGGCCCGCAACGGCCAAACGTCGATCCGCATCAATCAACTGTTCGCCGACCCGTTCGTGCCGGACTACGTGGTGGATGCCACGCTGGCGCACGAGCTGGCACACTACGCGCATGGTTTCCACTCCGGCCTGCCCCGTCTACACGCGCACGCGCACCGGGGCGGCGTCGTGGATAAGGAGCTGGAGCGGCGGGGACTGGGGGAGCTCTACGCGAAAGCCGCGCAGTGGCGGCAAGCGCATTGGGAGGCGTTCTACGCGGCGCGCTGCGGCGATATTATGGCGCGCCGTAGCGCCCATGCCGAGGATGCGGCTGCGGCCTGGGAGCGCGTCCTCTCCGCTTCCGGCAGCCGCACCGAGGAGGAGCTGCGCGGTCGGCTGGCCCTGCTGGCACCGCGCCTGGGGCTTGCGGCGGGCGACACGCCGCCTTTCCACGTGGAGTGGCTGCGGGCGACGCGCCGGCAGACCTGCCCTTCCTACTGGTTTGCCCACGAGCGCACGCTGCGCCTGCACGGGCTGCTGGCCGACCGACGCGTTCCCGGCGTCGTGGTGGAGTTTGAGCTGGCTTACTGGCTGGCGCGGCAGAGCGTCGGAGATCGGTGGCAATCCATCCATGTCGCCCTCTGCCGGGCGGGCCTGGCTTCCGTTGCCGACGAAGCCCTGCGCTGGCGTCGGCACGCCTGGACCACCTTCCGCAATCGCCACCATCCGCTAGGTCCTGTCACGGCCCGCCCCTCTGCTGCGGCGCCATCGCCCCGCAAAAGTCGCAAATTGCGTTAGCGCAGGATGCCGGCCAGGCGCGAGGTTGCCGGAAGGTGGGGCAGGCGCAGGACGCTCTCGTAGACATCCAGCATCCCCCGCGTCATCGCCTCCGGGGAGAAGGCGCGCGCGCGCAGGCGGCCCTGCTCGCCGAAGTGGCGGCGCATCTGCGGGTCGCGCAGCAGCAGATCGAGGGCATGGGCGAAGGCGTTGACATCCAGGGGCACGCGCAGGCCGGTTTCGCCCTGCTCGACGAGCTCGCGCGGCCCGCCATAATCCGCCGCGATGCAGGGCAGCCCCGCCGCCATCGCCTCCACCAGCACCAGTCCCTGCGTCTCCGCCGGGGAGGGCAGCGCAAAGATGTCCGCCGCCGCGTACCAGTCGCCGATGGTTGCATGGGGCTGCGCGCCCGCAAATAGCACGCGGTCGCCGAGGTCCAGGCTGGCGGCCAGCGCCTCCAGGGGCGCGCGACACTGCCCGTCGCCCACCACTGCCAGGCGAAACGTGTTGGCGGGAGCCGGCAGACGTCGGCTGTGCGCCAGCAAAGCGACGGCGCGCAGCAGGATATCCACCCGCTTTTCCGGGCCGAGCCGGCCCACGCAGAGGATGAGCGGCGTCTCCGGCGCCAGGCCCAACTCCGCCCGCCTCTGCGCCCGGGCACCCGGACGAATATAGGGGCCAAGCACGCCGCTGGGCACCACGGCGAAGCGGCCGCGCACGCCGGCGGCGCGCAGGGCGTCGCGCGTGTGGCGCGAAGGGGCGATGATGCAGTCGGCGCGGTTGCAGAAACGGCGTACCACGCCGCGCGCCATCTTCTGGCCGGCGCTGCGCATCAGGGGCGATTTGGCCGTCGCCGCCATCATATCGTAGAGCGAATGGGCGGTGTAGACCATCGGCAGGCCGTGCTTGCGCGCCATCTCTGCTCCCAGCCGCCCGACGGTGAACGGGTGCTGGCAGTGAATGATCTGAATGTCGAGCGCGGGAAAATCCACTTTCAGGCGGGGGAAGGGCCGCGCAAAGTGGTAGGGATGTTTGGGGAAGGGCAGCTCCGGCAGACGGAAGATCGTCTCATCGTCCTCCGGCTGCGCCGTGCCCGGCGCAAACACGAAGACCGTATGTCCCTGGGCGCGCAAGGTCTCGCGCAAGGTTTGGATGGAGGTGACAACGCCGTTGGTCACCGGCGTATAACATTCCGAGAAAATGGCAATACGCATTCGGTCTGGACTGCCTTCGCTGCTATGTGCCAGCGAGAGTAAACGCAATATCAGCGGCGCGGTCGGTCAGAGCAGATGGCCCCTATTATAGCGCGGATACGGCCCACTGTCAACCATATGCGCGGCGTGAGGGCGACTCATGCCTGGTCGGCAGGGCCGCTTGCGTCACTTCAAGCGGCAAAAACCGACCATCCGACGAAGGCTCAACAACAGAAGGGCATTCGCTTTACCACATAATACGGAAAAAACACGGACAACCGTTTGGGTACTCCCTGTGGCGCAGCGGGCAGGGGCCGCGTTTGCAAAGGCGGAGACGTTGTGCTACAATAGGGCAGTTCCCTGAATTTCTGCGTTCAAGCGCACGTATCCGGAGACGCCCCCCAACGCCATGAGCGACCATCCTAGCTTGCAGGACGCCGCGCGCGCCCGCTCCATCCTGGCTACCGACTGCGGCAGCACCACCACCAAGGCCATCCTCATCGAGCAGCAGCCCGACGGCGCGTATCGGCTCGTCGTGCGCGGCGAGGCCCCTACCACCGTGGAAGCCCCCTTCGACGATGTCACCGTCGGCGTCGTCAACGCCGTCCGCGAGGTCGAAGAGCTCAGCGGCAAGACGATTTCAGGTCCGGACGGCAGGCCGATGACGCCCGCGCGGGATGCGCAGACCGGCGTGGACCTCTATCTCTCCACTTCGAGCGCGGGCGGCGGCCTTCAGATGACCGTTACGGGCGTCGTCAAAGCCATGAGCGCCGAGAGCGCCCAGCGCGCCGCCCTCGGCGCGGGCGCGATCATCATGGACGTCATTGCCGTGGACGATGGGCGCAAGGAATACCAGCGCGTCGAGCGGCTGCGTCAGCTTCGTCCCGACATGATCCTGATGTCCGGCGGCACGGATGGAGGCACCGTCAGCCACCTGGTCGAAATGGCGGAGATGCTCGTCTCCGCCGACCCAAAACCGCGTCTGGGCATCGGCCTAAAGCTGCCTGTCATCTACGCGGGCAACAAAGACGCCTTCCCGGAGGTTCGGCGGCTGCTGGAGGAGAAGGTCGCCCTGCGCCAGGTCGAAAACCTACGCCCGACGCTGGAGCGCGAGAACCTGGGGCCGGCCCGCGAGGCCATCCACGAGCTGTTCCTGGAGCATGTCATGCAGCAGGCGCCCGGCTACAGCAAGCTCTCGACCTGGACCAGCGCCGGTATCATGTCCACTCCCAACGCCGTCGGCAAGATCATGCAGACCATCGCCGAGCAGCGGGGCATCAACGTCCTGGGCGTGGACATCGGCGGCGCGACCACCGACGTCTTCTCCGTCTTTGGCGGCATCTTCAACCGCACCGTCTCCGCCAACTTAGGCATGTCCTACTCCATCTGCAACGTGCTCACCGAGGCCGGCGTGGAGAATATCCAGCGTTGGCTGCCGTTTCGCGTCTCCGACGCCGAATTGCGTAACCAGCTTCGCAACAAGATGATCCGCCCGACCACCATCCCCCAGCGCCTGATGGATTTGCAGATCGAGCAGGCGGTCAGCCGGGAAGCGCTGCGGCTGGCCTTCCTCCATCACAAATCCCTGGCGCGCGGCCTGATGGGCGTGCAGCAGCGACGCACCATTGGCGAGAGTTTGACCCAGGCGGGAACCGGGCAGACCCTCGTGAATATGATGGAGCTGGACATGATCGTCGGGTCGGGCGGCGTGCTCTCCCACGCGCCGCGCCGCGAGCAGGCCGCCCTGATGATGATGGATGCTTACCAGCCCGAAGGCTTCACTCTGCTGACGGTAGACTCGATTTTCATGATGCCTCAGTTGGGCATTCTCTCCACCATCCACCCGGTCGCGGCCACGCAGGTCTTCGAGCGCGATTGCCTGATCTACCTGGGCACCTGCATCGCGCCGGTGGGCGCAGGGAAGCCGGGCGAGGCGTGCCTGGAGATCGAGTTCTGCGGCGCCAAAGAGGCCGTTCCTTTCGGTGCCCTCCGGGTCTACCCGCTCGGCTTTAAGGACGGCGAGCCGGAGACCGCCGAGATCGTCGTCCGGCCTGCGCGCCAATTCGACGTTGGCGCCGGCAAAGGTCGGGAAGTGCGGCGCACGGTGCAGGGCGGCGTGGCGGGCGTCATTGTAGACACGCGCGGTCGTCCCCTGCAACTGCCCACCGACGAGGAGGCCCGCATCGCCAGACTGAAAGAATGGCTGCGCGCCATGAACCTACCGATTGCGGAATAGCGCCGCCCTCACGTTACGCAGCCGGGCACTGAAAGTAGCCGGCTAGAGGGCGGCGCCGCCAACCGTCCTTCGGACGGAACAACCGGCCTATCGGCAGGCGGCTGCCTTCGTAGAGCGGAAAGAACCTCCCGCAACGGGGCGTCCGCGAGGACGCTTGGCCTCGCTAGGCGGAGGCGCGAACCGTTGAGCGCCGACCCTAGCAGTCCGTTGCAGGCCCGACCCTAGCAGAGCCACACAGACGAGTATTTCAATGCCCGGCTGGATGCGGGCCGGACGGGTCACTGATGGCCCGGCAGAGCCAGGTGGCGTAAGGAAAGTTAGAGAGGAATCTTGCATTAGCTGTCTATGAGAACCCAGACTCTGCCGCTACTGCGTTGCCCTGCCGGGTGTCAAAAGGAACTCCGCCTCACCGCCGCGAGGGCTGAGGGAGAACGCATCCTCAGTGGGCGTCTGCTTTGTAGCGTCTGTGGCGCAGGGTATGCTATCGAGGATGGCATCGCGCGCATGCTGCCCGGCGGCCTTGCGGAGACGCAGCCCGCGTCGGAGAGCCTGGAGCTCGCGCGCAAGCGCCAGGAGATGGCCGCCCGCGACGCACAGGCCGACGATTACGACCGAATGCGTATCCTGGCCCTCTACGGCAAATTTCTGGAGATTCCGGCTGCGCTGGCGCGATTGAAGCCCGGCCCGGAACACGTAGTATTAGAGGCAGGCTGCGGCACGGGCCGCATGACGCCCCGGTTCGCATCCCGCTGTCGTTCGCTGATTGCGCTGGACTTCTCTCTAGAGTCGCTGCGCGCCTGCCAGCGCAAACTGGAAACGGCGGGCCTTACCAACGTAGACCTCATCCAGGGGGACGTCTGCGCGCTGCCCTTCGCCGGCAGCCGGTTTGATAAGGTCGTCTCCTGCGGCGTACTCGAGCATGTTCCGACCCCGGAAAGCCGCGCCCAGATGATATCCGAGCTGGCCCGGGTGGCGCGCGTCGGCAGCGACATCGTTCTGACCGTTTATGAATATAATCTGTTCGCGCGCCTGTTCGGCCAGAAGGAGGGCGCGCATTCCGGCGGCATCTATTTCTATCGCTATTCGCATCAGGAGTTGCGCCAGGCGCTGGGGCGCTCGCTGGTGGTGCGCCGCATCCACGGCCTGCTCTACTACTGCGTGGCCCACTGCCGCAAACCGCCTGGTGCCGGACCCTCCCCGGAAAAGCCGGAGAGTGCCGGACGGCGGCAAAGCCGCAGGCAGGAGCGCCGGCCCACGCACTCCGTTTGAAGCTTGATTTGGAAGATACCAGAAGACAATGACTGAAAGACAAGAATCCCTTCCCGCCACCACGACTGCCGCTCCGGTGACGCCTCCCCGCCCGGAGAAGAAGGCGACGCTGCGCCTGGGCCAGCGGGAGCTAAGCCTGATCTCCCTGGCCGTTATTCTCCTGATTACGGGCGCGCTCGTGTTCGGGGGCTACCGCCTCTTTGTGAGTTTCCGCTCGCAGCGCAACATCGTTATGGCTCAGAGCAATCTGGTGGCGCTCTATAAGGCCATGCGCGGCTACGCGCAGGATTGGGATGACCGCCTGCCGCCCGCCGACACCTGGACCGACGCCGTGCAGGGGTATCTGCCCTCGCCGCCCGGTATGCCCGGCGGCAAAGAGGCGTATCTGCATGGCCCCAGCGACCTTGGAGAGGTCGGCTATGTCTATAACGATCTGGCCGCAGGCTATAACCTGGAGCGGCCGGAATTGCAAAAGAGCGCCAGCCCGAACCGGCTTGTCCTGCTGATCGAGAAGCCGGGCGCAGGGCGCAACGCGCACGCCGTCATTCCGCCGCAAGGCAATGCGCAGGGCGAGGCGGCGCTGGCCAAAATGCTCTCCTTCCCTCACTATGCCGACGACGCGGAGCGCGCCACCACGCTCATCCTCTACGCGGACGGCCACATCGAGCGGCCCATTCGACGCGATTTGGCCCAGAGATAAGGAACAGGGACGTGGGAACCGCCTATACGCCGGGCCTGAAAGTCAGCCCCCACACAACCATCGAGAAGTTGCGCCGCCTGCCGCTTAAGGGCACCGTGCTGGCCAAGGAGGGTCAGGTCGTTGCGCCGGATACCGTCGTCGCGCGCACGGAGCTGCCCGGCATCATGCAGACCATCAAGCTGGCCGAGCGCATGGGCATCGAGCCCTCGGACGTGCCGGGCGTGCTGCGCGTTCGGGAGGGCGATCCGGTTCAGGTCGGCGACGTTCTGGCCGAGAGCAAAGGGCTGTTCGGGCGCTTCTTCCGCAGTGAGTTTCGCTCGCCGGTGCGGGGTACCGTAGAGTTGATCTCGCCGGCCACCGGCCATATCGGCATCCGGGAGGCGCCGACGCCAGTGGAGCGGGACGCCTACATTCGCGGCACGGTGACGCAGGTGATTCCGGAGGAAGGGGTCGTCATTACCTGCGAGGGAGCGCTGGCGCAGGGCATTTTCGGGGTCGGGGGCGAACGCCGGGGCGAGATCGCCGTGGTGGTAAGCGGCCCA
>DASRGZ010000160.1:0-6895 GCA_035650735.1 Chthonomonadaceae bacterium | reverse complement strand
GTTACGGCCCTTGCCTCCGCCTAGCGACACCTTGCGACACGGCTCTGCCTTGCGACAGCCCTCCGCCTTGCGATGCCTGTGCAGGCAGAATGTTTCGCCCACGCAGGTGGGCGACGGGCGCAAAGCGCCCCCTAGCGGCAGGCTAAACCCTGCCGCTAGGGGTTAGGTCCACCGGGAATGCGGGCTACCGCGTAATCACTTCCCGTCCATGCAGATAGGGCCGCAGAACGCGCGGGATCGTCACGCTGCCGTCGGCGTTCTGGTAGTTTTCCAGAATGGCGATCACCACGCGCGGCAGGGCCAGCCCCGACCCGTTCAGCGTGTGGACTAACTCCGGCCTCCCGGTCTTCTCCGAGCGATAGCGGATATTGGCCCGCCGCGCCTGGTAGTCGCGGAAGTTCGAGCAGGAGGAGACCTCCAGCCACTCGCCGCCCTCTTCGCCCTTGCTCGCGGGCGCGTACATCTCCAGGTCGTATTGAATGGAATTGAAATCCCCCTTCTCGCCCGTGCAGACCAGCATGACGCGATAGGGAAGCTCCAGGCCGCGACAGATGTCCTCGGCATTGTCCACCAGCGATTGCAGCTCGGCCTCGGACTCTTCGGGCCTGCAAAGCTTGACCATCTCCACCTTATCGAACTGGTGGCCGCGCTTGATGCCCCGCACGTCGCGCCCCGCCGACATCTTCTCGCGGCGGAAGCAGGGCGTATAGGCTACGTAATGCAGCGGCAGCTTCTCTGTCGGTAAAATTTCGTCGCGATGCAGGTTGGTCACCGGCACTTCGGCAGTGGGCACCAGCCAGAAGTCCTCTTCGGCGTCGTGGTACTGGTTGTCGGCGAATTTGGGAAGTTGGCCCGTTCCCACCAGGCACTCCCCTTTGACGAGGAAGGGCGGATAGACCTCGGTGTAGCCGTGTTTCTGGATGTGAACGTCCAGCATCCAGGCAATCAGGGCGCGCTGCAAGGCCGCACCCAGCCCGCACAGCACGTAGAAGCGCGAGCCGCTGATCTTGATGCCCCGCTCGATATCCAGAATGCCCAGTTGCTCGCCGATCTCCCAATGGGGCTTCGGCTGAAAATCAAACTTGCGCGGCTCGCCCCACGAGCGCACCAGGACGTTATCCTCCTCGCTGCTGCCGATAGGCACGCGCGGGTCGGGCAGATTGGGAAGCCGCAGCAGCAACTCGCGCAGCTCCTGCTCCACTTCGGCGCGGCGGGCATCCAGCTCGCTGATGCGGTCGCCCAGGGCGCGCAGCTCGACGCGCTTGGCCTCGCGCTCCTCCGGGCTGGCCTTGCCCAGCGCCTTTGAGGCGGCGTTCATCTCGGCCTTTTTGGTTTCGGCATCGGTCTTGAGGGAGCGCACCAGCGCATCCATCTCGCGCACCCGATCCACCGTTTCGGGCGGCGTGCCCATCTTGGCAAGGCCCTCTTTGACCAGTTCCGGCTGTTCACGAAATAGGCGTATATCCAGCATAACGTCTCCTCCGTGCCCTCATTGTCGCACGCCGGGCCGAAGCCTGTCAAGAGGCACGGCCCGACGGCGGTATCTATACTGAACACGGCACGGGCGCGGAAAATACACGTTCCACTAGCATATTCCTGGCCCGGCAGAAGGGCTCCAAAACAGCAGCGCAATGCCCGATTCAGAAGACCCCTACAACGCACCGACGGCTTGCCTTCTCCTGACCGTCCTCTATGATAGCGGCATGGATGAGCGCGTAACGGAAACGCTCGACGACCTGGGCGTCACCGGCTGGACCAAGCTATTTGGCGCGCACGGCTTCGGCGGCGCGGGCCGCAAGCTGGACACCCCCATCTGGCCCGGCACCGTCAACCTGCTCTATATCGCGCTGGAGGAAGCCGAGGCCGAGCGCGTCATTGCTGGCCTGCGCGCCCTGCAGCGATCCTATCGGCGCAACCCCGGCATGACGATCTGGACGCAGTCCATCACCCTGCGCTGAAGGTTCCCTACTTCCAGGCAAATAGAAGCGAACCAAGAAACAAGGAGGAAATCGAGCGTCGTAAGGAGGAGGTTAGGAACAGCCTGACGCGCGAAGCCTTATCCTGACGCATCAGGCTGTTACCGAAACCGAATCTTGAGGGTCAGGCTTCCGCTTCCGGTTCCGGTTTGGCCCCTTTATCCTGGAAGCGATAGCTGGCATGGGTGTCATAGTCCATGCCGTAGATGCGTTTGAGCTCGGCGATGGCTTCCAGCGACCGCTTGCCGTGGGGACTGGCGCACATCTGCCCTTCATGGCCGGCCACCGGCTCAAAGGAGTGCAGCACGATCTCTTCCAGCAGTTGGCCGAGCGTCATGTTCTTAAATTCCGCCAGGCCCTTGAGTACCTTTACCATGCGCTTCTCCATGCGCACGCCAAGCTGCACACGCTCGACCGAAACTTTCTCGGTTGGCTCAGATGGCTCAGACATTGGAACGCTCCTTTCGTCTAAGAGCATGTTACCTAGTTACACTGGTTGGTATGTAACTAGGTAATAATGTAACATAGCGCGTTGCCTTTGTCAATAGCCTGGCGTGAAATTCCATACTGGATGACGAATTTATGTCTGCTCCGCAACCGATGGATATGAACCCTGTTTCCACAGGCATAGATGTGTTGCAGCGCGGCGGCTTTGTCCCGCTACGCGGGCGGCGTGTCGGCCTTATCACCAATCACACCGGCCTGAACCGGGAGGGACACGCCACTGCCGATCTGCTGCACGCCGCGCCGAACCTCCAGTTGGCCGCGCTTTTTGGCCCGGAGCACGGCATTCGCGGCGCGCTGGATGAGCACGTTCCCGATATGAAAGACGAGGCCACCGGCCTACCGGTCTACAGCCTCTACGGAGCACGCAACCGTCCCACCGCCGAGCAACTGGCCGGGCTGGATACGCTCGTCTTCGACATTCAGGACATCGGCACGCGGTTCTATACCTATATCAGCACGCTGGGATTGACGCTGGAGGAAGCGGCGAAGCACGGCCTACGCTACGTCGTTCTGGATCGGCCCAACCCGCTCGGCGGCCTGGAGGTAGAGGGACCGCTCGCCGACGCCGATCAACTCAGCTTCACCGCCTACCATCGCCTCCCGATTCGACACGGCATGACGGTCGGCGAACTGGCGCGGCTGTTCAATGCAGAGAAGAAGCTGGGGGCCGATCTGCAAGTGATTCTGGTGGAGGGCTGGCGGCGCGCCGACTTCTGGGACGCCACCAACCTGACCTGGGTGAACCCTTCGCCGAATATGCGCTCGCTCACGGAAGCCCTGCTCTATCCGGGCATCGGCCTGCTGGAGACGACCAACATTTCGGTCGGGCGCGGCACGGACACGCCCTTTGAGATTTTTGGTGCTCCCTGGCTAGATGGCCGCCGCCTGGCCGCCGCACTGAACGCGCGTGAGGCGCCCGGCGTTCGCTTTGTGCCGGTGCGCTTCACCCCGAAGTCCAGCGTCTATGCCGGGCAGGCCTGCGGCGGCGTCAACGTCCTCATCACGGCCCGACACCGTTTTGTGCCGGTCTATACGGGTTTGGTCATTGCGGAGACGCTGCGCCGCCTCTATCCGCAGGAGTGGGAGGCGGCACGCTTCATCCGGCTGCTGGCAAACCGGGCGGCGCAGGAGGCGCTGCTGGCGGGGGAGTCCGCAGAGACGCTGACGCGCTCCTGGCAGAAAGACATCGAGGCGTTCCGCAGGCGTCGTCGCCCTCATTTGCTCTATGCCTGACCCTCCAGCGGGGGCGGGGTTATCCGCTCTCGTCTCGATCCCGGAGCTTGCGGCCCGGATTGCCGACGATGACGCTGTTAGGCGCGACATCCTTGACCACCACCGCTCCCATCCCGATCAAACTTCCGCGCCCGATCCGCACGTACTGCCGTATGGTGCACGCCTGCCCCAGATAGCAGTCAGCCTCCACATGCACGCTGCCGGCCAGGCTGACGCCGCTGGCAAGCACCACCCGGTCTTCGAGCACGTCGTCATGGTTGATCACGCAGCCGCTCAGGCAGAAGGCATAATCTCCTATCCGGGCGTTCAGACCGATATAGCTATGCGGATAGATCACGCATCCCCTACCGATCCGGGCCGTGCGGGAGACAAACACGCTGGGATCGATCAGCGAGACAAGCCGCTCGTAAGGCACAGGCAGCGCGCGCGGCCATTCGTTATCCGGCACCAGGTAAGCCGACGGGTACGCGGCCAGCGCCTCCGGCGGCCCCAGCACCGGGTAGCCGTTGCGCAGCGTGCCCTGCTGCGCCGCGTCGGGAGAGAGGAAGCCGAGCAGGTTCCAGGTCGGTTCCACCCGGTTAATCCGCTCGGCGATCTCGGCCATTTCGGCGCTATGAACGCCCGCGCCAAGAATCAACAGGTCGCGTGCCATTTTTCTCCTTTCTTCCTAATCAGCGGCAGGAGATCGTCCGGTTTTGCCGAATGTTGCAGGCAGCCAGGCTTGAGGGTCCGTTAAGAGCGTCTGCGGCACCTTCTGGCAGCCCACCCCTGAAGGAGTGGGCTGCGGACGCTGAGCCTCGCTCAAGCAGGCTGCCAGAGGTTGGATGCCTTTAGGAACCGCTCCACACGACACAGCCCCGTTTACGGGGCTTTTGCCGTCCGCAGCCCGGTCCTTTAGGGCCGGGCGGCATCTCCCTCTCACGCTACAACGAGCAGATCCGGCACGGCTGCTTACGGAACTGAGGATAGCACCGATGCAACCAGATTTCGGGGCGCTGCCGCGCGCCCAGGTCACGATAGAGGGCGGCGAATCCGCGGGGCCGCTGGAGTGGTGGCGGCACGCCATCGGCCACGGCGGCATCAACACCCTGCCCCTGCCTGAGCATGTCGTGGCGGGAACGCGCAAGCTGCAACCGCGCCTGATACGCATCTTCCTTCAGGAGTGCTTTGCCGTCTATCCGGCGCGCGGGCGCTTCGACTGGAGCCGGCTCGACCCCTATATGGAGGCGTTTGCGCAGACGGGCGCCAAACTCGTAGCCGCCATCACCCTCAAGCCGCCCGTCCTGTTTCCGCAGGTGGATCACGCTCTCTGGCAGCCCGGCGACGTGCGCGCGTGGCAGCAGATGATCGCGGCGCTCGTCCGGCGCTACTCGGTGGAGCGGCCGCTGGTCACGCACTGGGAGGTGGGCAACGAGCCGGACATCGGCGAGTCGGGCGGCTGTCCCTACCTCATTCGCAGCCCCGAAGACTATCTTGCCTACTACCAGATGACGATCCAACCGATCCTGGAGACGTTTCCAGCGGCCAGAGTGGGCGGGCCGGCGGCGGCGTCCGTCGCCAATGAGCCGCTGCCCGGCTTTATTGCCCGCTGCCGCCAGACAGGAACGCAGTTGGACTTCGTCTCCTGGCACCTCTACCATGACGACCCGCGCCGCCACGTCGCCGGGGTGGAAGCGGTGAAGGCCGCGCTACAGGGCTTCCCCGGCCCGCGCCCGGAAATGCTGGTGACGGAGTGGAACCAGGGCTTCCCCGCCGTCTCCGTAGAGGAAGAGGCGTTTGTTGCGCGTCGGGCGGCCAACACGGCGGCGGTGCTGCTGGCCATGCAGGAGGCCGGGCTGGATTGGTCGTTCTACTACCACCTCTGGGATCAGGTGTTCTACCCGGATCCCTTCCGGCCCTTCTTCTCGCCGGCGGGCCTGGAACTGATGGAACGCCACTGGAACGAGGTGCCCCACCGCTTCGGCCTATTCGGCGTCGGGGGAGAGGTGCGCCCTCAGTACTTCGTGTACCAGATGCTGGGCCGATTAGGAGGGGAGCGAATCGCGGTGCGCTCCGACCATCCGGACCTCAGCACGCTGGCGGGCCGCAGCGAGGGCCGAATTGCGGCCCTTCTGGTCAACTTCAACTTGTACGAGTCCCATGATATGACCGTCACGGCCCAGTTCGCCGGCCTGACTCCCGGCCCAAAACTCCTGACGACCTACCGCATAGACGCGCAGCGCCGCTGGTCCGCCGAGCTGTTAGAGTTGCTTCCAGCAGAGCAGCGCGAGGTCTATACGGAGGCGGCGTTCCGCTGCCAGATCTACTGCCCTGCCGACAGCGTCCTCCTGATCACTCTGGAAGAGCGCGCAACTAAAGAAAAACGATAAATTTTTAGTGTCACGGCCCGATTGGCACGTATCTTGCAAGCTCGCCTGATTGACTAGATATTCGACTGGCACCCGCTCTTCTGGCAGCCTGATTTCGCTCCGCAGCAAAAGGAAGTCCTGCGCGCGTGTTGCCTCCGGCAGATGCCTCCAGGTCGGCTGGAAGACGGATGAGCCGAATCACCGCGCCAAAGGCAGATAGGCGGCGCCTGGGATGCGACGGCTATCTGTCAGATGGCTACGGTGATTCTATTTTCCAGAATAAAGGGAAAAATTTTTGCTTGATTGCCAGAAAACGATTGACTATTCGCTTGCTTATTTGTTACAATACGCCCGGTAATCTTGAGGTTGCAGGGCGTTCTTGGCAACGATCCAAGGTTTCTTGCAGGCGATCTGCCCACGTTTCCGCGGCTTCTCCTGCCATGAGATAAGAGATAGCTGCCTTTTTTGTTCAGCTGCTAAACTGCAATTTTGCCTCTGCTTTTACTTCTGTACGTCCCTAGATAGATCCTGAAGTCTATCCTCCTGCCCCTCCCTGGGCGCTCCAATCTCCAAGTGGTTGTGCTGTTGCGAATAGCGGTTGATTGTTATTTGACAACCTGGTTTGTCGTCCAGGCTGCCTGAAAGCCCTAGTGAGCCTCCCGGCTTCGGTGCGCTCCCGCTGCTCCTGCTGTCCCGCCCTCGGATGCCTGGCTCACAGAGCGCGCATTGTCCTTTATTTTCTTTAGAAAGGCTGGAACCAGAACATGCGAACCGTTGTATGTGAGCGCTTCCTCATGCCACTGCTGTGTGCCCTGGGCTTGCTGCTGGGGG
>DASRGZ010000159.1:0-3421 GCA_035650735.1 Chthonomonadaceae bacterium | reverse complement strand
CACTCCCGGAGCAAGCCCTCCTGGACGGTGCGGGCCTTTGTAGCCTGCGGGCCCCTTGTGCTAAACCAGCGCATGCAGGCCCCATGCGGCCTACCCTGCCTGCCACAGACCAGCAGGCACAGCCAGCGCAAGCCGGGCACGAAGATGGGCTTTCGGCCTTCAGGCGGGTGGTAGTAGCCCGGTTTGATGCGGGTGAGGCGCTGGCCCTTGCTGCTTCGTACCGGGCACAACCCCTCGGCAGCCAAGCTCTCGGGCTTCTCTTGCACCCTCTCCTCCCACAACAGCAGCGCCTCTTCCCCCGCCGCCTCCAACTCTTGCAGATGGTCGGTGGCCTGCTGCCAGAGAAAGGCCGAGAGCACTCCTGCTGTCCACTCCTTGGAGCGGAGGAGGTTCGAAAGGCGCTTGGTGCCGGCGGGGGCGCGCTCAGGGGAAAGCAGAAAGCTGCCCAACTCCGCTAAGAGCAGTCCCTGTGCCCGATTGCGAAAGCAGAGGATGACTTCGAGGGTGGCCAGGAAGGTGCGTACTAGCCGGGCGTCGATCTGGCGATCCAGCGAGACCAACAGCGGGGCGACAAAGCCAGCCAGTCTCTGACGCAGGTGCGCCGAAAGCGTCGGAGCGGCTTGCAATTGGGCTTGGATTGGGGCATAATCCGGATGCATGTGCAAGCGACCTCCTTACGGGTAATTGAGCCTGGTAACTCACATCTACCGCAGGAGGTCGCTTGTGTCGAGTCATGCTAAAATTCGCGATGACTCATGTTTGTTTTTCTGGGAGTGGCAAAAACAGCGCTGCCTGACCCTAAAGTTGTCTAGCTGTTCAGGAGTGGACGGCCAGGCTGCAAGCGGCTATGCCTGGTTCCTCCCGCTAGGCGTGGGCCGTCTGTGCCGCGCTGCCTGTTCCGGACTGCTGCGCCAGAGACCGGGCCGCCTGGCTGATGCTGAGACTGGCTGCCGGCGAGACGCCCTCCGTAGTGCCGGCTTGCGTTTGGGTGTCGGAAGGGGCTGCAAGGGAATTGATCTGGATATCGGTCTGCGGCGTCGTCGGGACAAAGCTAACTGCGTTAATCCTCATGATAAACCCTGCTTTCTGCTTTTGAAAGCGCTGCTGTAGCGAAGGTGAAGGGTGGCGCTTCCCGGCAGGATACCTGCGTCGGGTAGGGGAAGGCACGCCTTCGTTATTCCGCGTAGTTTATCGGCAGAAAGCAGGTAAACTTGATGGTCTTTTTCGTCAAGCGCGTTTCGTTTTTTGCGATCTGCGCCGCGTCGTGCCGTGGGTGGAAACTCGGCTGCGGGCGGGCGCGCTCACTGGATCGTCTGGGAGGTGGGCAGGTTGCCCAGGTCAATTACCTGATCCCCCTGATAGGGAATGCGCACCATCAGGTGCCGCTCTCCGGCGTTTGCCATGCAAAAGACAATGCCGCGCGGGATGTCCAGGACCTCCTGGGCGAATTCGGCATCCAGCTTGATCTTATAGAACAGGGGCATTACTCCGGGCAGAAACTGCCCGATGATCAACGGCTCGCGGCGCGGCGCCTGATCCTCGGGCCGGTAGTCAAAGACATAGCAGTTGCGTCTATCTACCAGGCCGCGCCGGGTGTAGAGTACCAGCACGGAGAACTGGCGCGTATTCTCCGGGTCGGCGCGCTGGGTCGCCTCCACCGTCCGGGTCAGCAGGGACACGGCCTCATCCTCGGTGATAAAGTGCGCCTCTACCGGCTCGCCGACCGCGCCGGCGAACTCTTCCGGCAGATCCAGTAACTCATAGTAGGCGCCGTTTTCGGAGAGAACGACCCGCACCAGGGCGTTGCGGTACTCCACGCCCGCGCCGACCTTCTCCTTGATGTACTCGATCATCACCTGAAACCGCTTCTGGTGTTCGGCGCGCAGCAGCGCCAGTTCTACCTTCTGTAGTGGATCGAGTTGATCGTCCATTTCATTACTCCGTAGGGTTCTAGGTTTCTGAAGGTTCTAAAGGTTCTAAAGGTTCTGATGGTTCTAGGTACTTAGAACCCTTAGCACCCTCAGAACCCTAATTCCGCTTTCTCATCAGCCTCCGAAGAAGTTGTAGGTGCGCATGTTGAGCAGCAGGCTCATCAGTCCCCAGAAGCTGCCCAGCACGCAATCGCCCAGGATCAATCCCAGGAAGAAGGGCAGGAACCGGCGGTAGGCACGCAGGCCCCCGTAGCGCATTGTCAACCCTTTGAGCGTCCAGGCGATCAGCATGGGCACCCAGAGCAGGTGGATAGACCAGGAAGAGGAGATGGCGTAACCGATGGGATGGAGCGGGAAGCCGAAGTAGCGCAGCCGGAAGAAGAGCAGCACCCAGGTCGTCAGAAAACCGATGCCTATGGCCGTGACAGCGGGAAGGTTGGGGCGTCTATCCAGCGTGCCGCCCACCCACTCGTTCATGCGGTCGAATGCCTGCTCCGCGTGATTGTAGCCCGCGTTAAACTTGGCCGCCGCACCAAGCACATACGCCTGATGCTCAAAGGCCCAGAACGCGCTCAGCGTCCCGAGCACTGTCGCCAGCATAATCGCCCCGAACATCCGCCGCGCCTCCAACGCCCGCAGACGCGCCATCTGCAATCCTTCCAGGCCGACGGGCATGGTATCGCTGCGGTGGGCGCGAGTCAGAGAGAACATGAAGGTGAAGAAAGCCAGATCGCTCTGGCGCAGTGCGCTGGTGGAGACAGCACGGGGAATCATGGTGTCCGGCCCCATGAAATGGAAATCATGCACCGGCGCCCCCAACTCCGCGCGGATACGAGTCACGATCAGGATCGTCGGTAGGTAGATAGCCAGGAACCCCACTGCTACCCACCAGGCCACGCCCGCCGCCATGCAAAAAGCTGCCAGCCCCAGCGTTCCCAGGATCAGGCCGGCCAGCGCCGCCCGCTCGCTCAAGCCTTCGACGGGAGGCGGGGACTTCTGGCCTACCTGCCGCCCTCCTTGCCCGCTTTCCGCTTCTCTCTTACCGGCACTAAAGACCCGGCGCCCGATTTCCCGATAGTAACGGCGGCCCGTCCATAGATAGAAGACGAACAGGCCCAGAATCGAGCCGAACCCCTGCTCTTTGATGAAGGGAAAATCCGGCGTGGCGTCCCAGGCCATCGCCGTGGAGACCACCATCTGCGCCTTCCAGAAGAGGAGGAAGAACCAGCAGGAGAACAAGAGATCCAGAGGCAGCAGATAGCTTAACCCAATGGCCAGGGGATAGAGCGTGACCGGCAGCCAATCAATGCCGCTCCAGGGCTTGGTCGTGAAATAGGGCTTCAGGTCGGTGATGCCCAGGGGTAGGGAGGGCAGGGAAGGATAGAGAAAGGCAATCCCGTTCCAGAGGTTCAACCCGGCCGCTATCGCAAACCCGGCCCACATCAGCCGGTTGCTGAAGAAGCTGGCTCCCAGCCCTCCCTCGGTCATCT
>DASRGZ010000158.1:0-12296 GCA_035650735.1 Chthonomonadaceae bacterium | reverse complement strand
TTCACTACCGTACACTTTTCCTGTCGGGACAGAACCGTCTGATCCAGAGTGGCACCGGAACCGGTAAGCCTTCGTTGAGGCAATACTCGATCCAGAGTAAACCGATCTGAAACAAGCTCAGATCGCAACGATCCGAACGATGGATGCACGCTTTGCCTCCGTTGAGAACGACGCACGCTCCCAGACACACCATCCACAGAGACGCCAGACAGCAGGCTAACAACAAGCGTTCTAGCCGTTGCGGATCGCCCAGATGACTATGACCCAGATGGAACCCTCGGCTCTTCTGATCCGAAAACAACGTCTCGATGGTAAAGCGACGTTTATACCAGAGCAGGGCTTCGTCCAAGAACTCCAGGTTGCTCACCAGACACAAAGGCTCTTTTTGCCCTTCGGGCCAGACCGCTACCAAGAGAAGTGGGCCAAAACCCCGCTCGGTATAGAAGACGTCTTCCAATTCGAAGCGGTCGCCGGGTTGGAGGGGAAACCGGGACAGCGAGTACCAGTCTGCCGCGTCGGCAAAGACCGTGTTTTTGGGAACCCGACAAACAAAATGCCAGCCCAACCGGGCGATCTGATCGCGCAAGTCCACCCCGTTGAACTCGCCGTTCCCCAGAAAGATGACCGGGCGTTCTGTGGGGATTACCTGGGCGGCTTGTTGAAGCAAAGCCAGGTGGGTCTGTTCCGGCAGGTGGCGGCAATCTTTCCACGCACGACCGTCCAACACAGCGGGATCGCCCGTTTTTGGTAGAGAACACTCACCACCAGAGCCAGACAACCGCGCCCGACCTGACTGGTGTCGATAACCAGCACCAGCGGGGCTTGGGGCAGATGGGCGAGAAAATTCGCAATATACGGCAGATAATAGGTCGCCTGGTCAATACGCTCGTTTGCCAGCCCGCGTCGAAAGCCCATGATCCGCGTTTCGTGGCGGCGTCCATCGGGGGCTTTGCTGGCAATGGCAGGCAGATGACATTTCTTACTGCCGACGATGCTGCTGACCAGATGGGCAGTGGTCTGCAAATGCCGGGCCAGATTGCCCTTGGGTTCGGTTTGACGTAGGCGCTTTAAGGCGTCTCGGATGGCACAATAACGGGTGAGGTTGTCGCTCATGGCAGGTGCTCCTGTGACTGTGGTAAGCACAAGAGTACCCCAGGCGACAGCCTCTATTCAAAAAGTGTACGGTAGTGAATCGTCCGGTTAGGGGGACAGGCGACCAATAATCCTCTGGCCGTAAAGTCTTTACCACATCCCTTGCGATGCACGAACCGAAACGCCCTATATCCAGGGAGAACAGTATTGGCTTTTGTACTGCACCCCAAAAACTGGACACGATTTGAGCGTTTCTTACCAATACGCTCGTTGGACGGCTTACGAACCGTCTGTTTGTCGTGAACGCAGGTGCGCCTCATACTCGGCGGGCGTTCGGTAGCCGAGCGCGGAATGCACGGGCTTGGTGTTGTACACGTCGTCGAGGAACTGTCCGATACGCTGCTGGGCATCGGCGAAGTCGGCATACTCGTTGAGCGAGACTTCCTCGTCTTTGAGAGTGCGAATAACCCGCTCGACGAAAGCGTTTTCTGTCGGGCGTCCTGCTGCCGACATACTGACGGCAACGCCCGCCTGTTGCAAGCGGGTCACGTACCCGATGGCACAATATTGGACGCCCTGATCCGAATGGTGGATCGTGGGCGCGGCGTGCGAGGCCAACGCATTTTCAAGCGCGGTCGTGACCAGGTGTTCGGTCAGGTCCCGCCCCAGATGCCAGCCCCGGATCGCACGGGTGAACAGGTCGAGAATGACCGCCAGGTACACCCATTCTTGCCGTAGGCCAATGTAGGTGAAGTCGCTGGCCCAAACTTGGTCGGCGTACTCAATCGTCACGTTACGCACCAGGTTGGGATAGCGCGGCAGGTCATGACGTTTGGAGGCGGGGTGGACATACCGCTTAACCGCCACCAACAGGCTTTCCTCGTGCATGATCCGAAGGACGCGCTTATGATTGACCTGCAGGCCGCGCCGACAAAGTTGTGCCGTGATGCGCCGATAGCCGTAGCGTGAAAACTGGACGGCGATTTGCTCGATAGCATCGCGCACACAAGCATCCTCGGAGGCTTGCTTATAATAGTAGGAACTGCGGGAACAGGCGAGCAGTCCGCAGAGCATCTCCACCGGATATTCGTGGGCCAGCATCCCGATTACCTCCCGTTTTTGTGGGAGCGCAAGGGCAAGATGCTGGAAAGTTTTTTTGCCGCCGACAACTCCACGGTCAATTGTCCCACGAGCCGTTCGAGTTCGGCAAGGCGTTCTTCGTGGGCATCGGAACGGGCGGCAGTGGCGAACAGTTCGTGGGCTTGTTCTTGGAGTGTCTGCTTCCAGCGGCAGACCAGATCAGGACTGAGATTGTGTTCGCGGCACAGCGCGGCCTGACTTTTCTCCCCGCACAGGGCTTGGAGTGCGACCTGGGCTTTGAAAGCCGGTGTAAAACTGAGGCGTTGTCTGGACATGGGAACCCCTTTTCTGGACTGGTTCGCAATCGCGCTATTCGCAATTGCGGTGTTGGTTTCCTCTGTGTCCAGTTTTTGGGGTTCACTTCACAATGCTATATTGCGCTCTTAGTCTCCCTTCGGTCGCTAAGAGGTTTTAGTCGCTTCGCTAATCGCTCGCGCAGTTTTGTTTGAAGGGAGAAACACGGGGGCAGAGTGCTGACCAAAACGCTGCACTTCGGGGTTGCCAACATCACCGCAACAAAGCCCGTCCCGACAATGCCGTGAAAGCCTGCGCTTATCGAAGCGGTCTGAACCTGACCGATGCCAAAACCGGGGAAGTGCATCGCTACGCCGGGCGCAGCGGGGTCATTCAGACGGCGATCTTCGCTCCGGGAACTGCGCCTGGCTGGATGCAGGATGACGATCAGGCGCGGGCCTGGGAACGCTTCGGCAATGAAATCGAGGCCGTTGAGGACGGCCATAATCGGCGGGCTTCGGCGCTGCTGGCAAAAGACTTTCCGGCGGCGGCTCCGCGTGAACTGACAGCCGCGCAGAATTGGGCGGTTGCCGAACAGTTCGCCCGCAAACTCAACGCCAGAGGGCTGGCCGTCGCGGTCGCCTTCCATGAAACCGACGCTTCGGACGGCGGCAAAAACCCGCACTTCCATTTTCTGGTTCCGATGCGTCGGGTGGCTCGCAACGGTTTCGAGAGCAAGCGGTACAGGACGCTGGATGCACCGGGGAAGGGAAAAGACAACCCGGAACTGATGGCGCTGCGGCGGGAATATTTTGCGCTGGTCAATGACGCCCTGACCGATGCCGGCGTCACGGGAGTTTACTACGACCCCGAAAAGCAGGAGGACAGGACGCCGCAGAAGCACAAGGGCAAAGTCGCCTGGGCGCTGGAACGCAAGGAGACAGACCGCGGCCTGCAAGCCGAGTACCGGGCAATGGACGCGCTGCTGTTCCCGGCGATCCAGGGCATTGAGCAGCGCGGCGAATTGCGGCAGATCGGCATGGTGAGTTTGCTATTCTGCTGTGGGCTCTCCCGGCCTTTTGGTGACAAGCAGGCAGGCTCTCTTTAGGCAGGCTGCCATTTCTTTGTCAAGCGGCCTGTCCCCTCGGCAGTACGCGCGCTTTGAGCAGGTCGAACTTGGCCCGACCATACATCGAGCGCTTGATTAACTTCAGTCGGTTAACCTGCCCCTCGGTCTGACCGTTGGACCACGCACTGGATATGCCCGCCAATACCGCCTCGTAATCGTCCGTCAGACCGCGATCCAAACTAATCAATTCGGCCAACTCACTCTGGCAGAGCTGCTCGATCCAAGCCTTTAGAGCATCGCCCTGGCGTTGTCGCCCCAGATCCAAGAAGGCGGTTGCCAACGCCTGCGCCTGTACGATAGCCGGGCAGAGGGTTTTCAGTTGGTCCAGGAACGCCTCATTGACGGTCTGCTGTCGGCTCTCTTTGCTTTTGGCATAGCCCAACAGCAACCAGGCGGTCGTTCGTAATGAGAAAGTAATCACGGGCGGGGCCGTCCCAGCTTTCTGCCCTCGGCGGTCGCGCAAGGTTTCGGGCAACTGTGTCCGCCAGGCGCGCAGATATTGGCGCAGTGCGGAGGCCGAACCAGGAAAGCCTTTGGCCAGCACCTCCCGATAGAGTTGGGCCGCGTTGTGGCAACCTTGCTCCCAGCGCTCTCGTAGGTAGTCGTGGAACGGAGTGTGCTGGCTGGGACGCCGACGCGGGGGAGCACGCTCCGGAAACTCGGTGGCCCGCAAGAACTGGCGAACGGTGCGCCGGTGCATCTTCAGGTTGCGCGCGATCTGCTGGATGGACACGCCTTGCTGATGCCACTGCCGAACCTGCTCGTAGCGGGCTTTGCGCCGCTCGTGCCGTGCTCGGCGCTCTTGCTGGGCCCGCGTCGCCGGGGTCGAGAGGACCTTGCCTGCGACAGGAACCGGCGCATCCGGCTCTTGTGCTGGCGGGGCGGTCCTCCTGGAGCATCCGTGTCAGCAAGGCCCGGGCGATCCCACGCCGGCGATACGCTGGAGTAACGAACATATTCGTGCACCAGGCGCAGCAGGCCGCGCTCACGCTGCCCACCCAGCCGACAAACTTCTCTCCATCCAGGGCCGCATACTGGCGCATGGGCGCCGGCTGTGCCTCCAGATGCTCCGGCAGAATCTGGCGGCGGCCGGCCGCCTTTGCCAGCGCCTCGGCCATCTCCCGCGTCGTGACGCGCACAATGGATACGGGTTCCGGTACGCTCTGGATCTGCGCGAGCCTATGGACCATGAACGCTTCGGTGCCCATCAACCGGTAGCCCAGCGCCTTGAACCCGGTGCGCAGGGGCGCGTCGCTCTCCTCCACGGCGCGAAGCACACAGAGCCGGTAGTGTCCACGAGTATGCTCCTTAGCGATGGCGTCGAGTGTGGCCGGCTCCAGGCCATGTCCGACAAACTCTTCGGTGCGGTAGTCGCCGCGCGTGCGCGGAGCGTCCCGCAGGACCCAGACGCGCTCATGGAAGAACTCGGCATAATAAGGGAAGGTGAAACTGCGCGTAAAGCTAAAGCCAGACACGAAAACCTCGATGGCCTCGGCAAGGGTCATGTCGGTCATAGGGCCTCCAGGGTGGATAGGATACCCGTTAGGAAAGAACCAGAGCCTTCTAACAGGGATAGTCGAGCGATCCCGGCTTTATGTCAACTCAATCGGGTACATCGGCGGGCGGCGATGGTAGGTCAACTGCTTGTAGTCGTGAGAGTGCATCGCCGGCGCGTTGACGTTAAAGATCGGCCCGCCCAGCGCTTCGAAGCCAGAGCGGAAGTGCGCGGCTGATTTGACCGCGATATACTTCATCGCCGCACAATTTATGCCCAGCGACCGAGCGAATGCCTGGTCGAGCGGTTGCATCCGAAGGCTAGTCACCACAATATTGACCCCCCGATGCCGCAGCCACGCCGACGCGCCCAGGTTGCCCTGCGTCCCCGCATACATCGGCCCATCGTACCAGAAACGGCCATCCGAGAGGGCCACGACTTCCACCTCCAGCGGCACGGGCAGGCCCTGCCGGGGATCGGATTTGCCGCCGATCCCCACCCGCAGTTTTGCGCCCACTCCCGCCGCGTGGGCTTGCCGAGCGACCTCCGGATCGAACATATAGAGCAGGAGCGCATCCTCCAGGTCCTGCTCTACAAACGTGCGCAGCACGGCCGTCGAATCTCCGGGCGCGCCTCCGCCCGTATTGTCGGCCATGTCCGCCAGAAGAATGGGGTAACGCCCGGTCTTTTGTCCCTCGGTCAGACCTTCCTCAACTGTTAACGGCGTCCGATACCAGCGGCCGCGCCGCGCCCAGATCCACTCCTGGAGCGCGTCGGCGGTCTGCTGCGCTAGGGCGGGATCTCCGTCGGCAATGGCAATGACCGAAGGCCCCATATTGGGTACGTCGGCCCATGGAAATCCCGTCGCAAGCGTCACCGCCAACATGCCGGGCTGCTTCTCCGCCGCGAACACCTGCTCCATCGTCTCCTGCATCGGCAGGTGCGCCGTCACCTGGCACTCCGCGCTCCAGATCAGCGGAATCTTGCTCAGGGCCATCACCGGCCGGACTTCCCCCCGAAGAGTACGTACCATCAGGTCGGCGGCCTCGCGGCCCCGCTCGGCCATGTCCACGTGAGGAAAGGTATCGTAACCGATAATGGCTGTGCAGGCCGCAATGCGTTCCGCGCTGTGATTGGAGTGCAGGTCGGTCGTGACGATAACGGGCGTGTCCGGGCCGACGATCTGGCGTACCGCAGCCATAAAATCGGCGTCGGCGTCTTCGATGCCTTCGACCACCATCGCGCCGTGCAGGTCCAGCAGCACGCCGTCTATTCCCTGATCGCGCTCCCGCCGCAGGCCGTCCAGAAACTCGTTTTTAAGCGCCTCGTAACTGGCACGCTCCACCAGGGCGCTGGGCGTCGCGAACGTCCACAGCAACGGCACCAGCTCGAACCCATGCTTCTGCGCGCCGTCCAGAAATCCGCCGCAGCAGACGTTGGCGCCGCGAAACGTATCCAGGATGGCGGCTCCGCGCAGCAGGCCCCTGCCGGTCTCGAAATCGCCCAAGGTGGTTTTCCCGGCCGCGAACGTACTACTTTCGTGTAAAACGCCGCCCGTAAGAATCCGCATGGATGGCCTCCTTATCTCAATAGGGATGAGATTTTGCAAGAATTGGACGCTTTCAGAAGGACACGGAAGCGGAGGTTCCAGAACGCCCGTCGCCTCTTCTCATAGCTATACCACCGACCAGAATACTTTCCCGCGTTCGCGGGCGACTTCCTCCTGGTATTGCGGGGCAATCGGGTCTTCGTGGCCCAGGCGCAGCAGGGCACGCTGCTCGGGGGAGAGTTCGGTGATAAGCTCGGGCGTGAGGTAGTCTGGCCAGTGGAAGCGAAAGCCTCCGTCACGAACCTTGCGGAAAAGCCAGTGGTGCATCAGCCTGCCGCGCGGCGAACGGTTGAGGTGAGTCGCATGGAATATCTGTGAACTGCGGATGATGAGCTTGTCGGGGCCAACCTCCAGCGGAACCTCACCGGGCAGTTCCACGTCGGCAACGTTGAGCCAGGCGCCCATGTCGGCGCGCCCCTTGCGGCGGCGGGCCTGGCGGAGCTGTTCCTGGAGATGGTCGGCACGCGGTCGGTGGCTGCCGGGGATGACCCGCAGACACCCGTTTTCCACCTGCGCGCCGCTGAAATAGTGCATGAACTCGACATACTCCATGTCCGCGTCGAAATGCCAGGCCGTCGATCTCCCGGGCGCTAACTCGTTGATACCCCCATTCCGAAAGTAGAGGTCGTCCGCACCTTCGAGTTGCCGGGCGATCTCGACGATCTCAGGGTGCAGCGCCACGCGCAGGAAGGGCAGGGAATGGTCCAGCGCGCAAAAATAGCTGCCGGGGACAGCCGGCATCAGGGTGAAGTGGTTCTGTTTCGTGTCAACAGCGGCGACCTCTTTGGGGTCGCAACCGTAGGCGGCGACGGCGGCGAGGCAGTCCTCGGTGAGCGCCCTGGGGAAGGGAGCGTCAATAATAACGTAACCGTCGCGGTGGTATTGCTCAAGTTGTTGGCGGTTGAGAAGCATGGGGCGGCTCCGAGGCACGGGCGATATTGGAGAAAGTATACCTCACATCGCGATACTCCTTTTAAGGAGGTAGGGCCGGAAGTGAGGCTAAGCCTTGACAGGAAACGGAAGCTTTGTTATACTGAAGTTGAATAGCCGTGCGGGTGAGTGCTGGTTCTGAAAAACAACCAAGCGAGCACGTTTCTGAGGTACCTGCGCATACTCTAGGTGGGAATATTTCCGTGAAGGTGACATCTCGACCCACAAGCGCATATCGGCGGCATACGCACGCGGTTCCTTCCCAGGGATTGCAACAGGCGGGCCTGCGCGGGTGCCGGAAGCTGCCCATGCTGCCGGACAGCTTCAGCCACCTCCATTACCTGCACCACGTCTTCTACCACCATAAAGGTGCACTATAGCCCGCTCTGTGCCTCCGGCATAGAGCGGGTTTTGTGTTTTATAGCCTAAAGCATTTACTTTGTGGCGGCTCTGCGGCGACTCGTCAGTGCGCCGGAGCGCCCCGACGCGGCAGCGTCCTTTCAAGGAGGCGGACGCAAATCTGGATGGAAAGGGGAATTTGGACCACCATGAACCAGGAAGTGCTGGTCCTCAACGCCGACTACGAACCGCTCAATGTCTGCAATCTGCGTCGCGCCATCGTGCTGGTCTATCTAGGCAAGGCCGATGTGCTGCACGCAGAGGGAGAGATGGAGACCGTGTACCAGGATGGCCGTTACGTGATCCCATCGGTCGTCAAGCTGCGCAACCACATCAAGCGACCGCTGCCGGAACTGAAGCTGTCACGGCGGACCATTTTCGCCCGCGACAACTATACGTGCCAGTACTGCGGCTCTACGACCAAGGATCTGACGATCGATCACGTCATCCCGAGGGTGCATGGCGGGAAGTCGGCCTGGGAGAACCTCGTCTGCTGCTGCCGCAAATGCAACATGAAGAAGAGCGACAAGCTGGCCCACCAGGTCGGCATGAAGCTAATCCGCACGCCGCGCCGCCCGCGGTACGTGCCCTATATCAGCCTGACCAAATATCTCATGGGTCGCAAGAACGAGATCTGGCGCAACTATCTGCCCGTCTTTGCCGACCTGCCGGACTAACAGAGATAGCAGCGCCCTCACTCCCAATACAAGCCTCTCTCCAGGGCCGGGCCTAACCCCCGGCCCTTCTTGGTCTAACCCCCGCAGGAAAACGCCCCCTTGTCCGTCGAATTGCCTTCCGGCAGTGGCGGCCTAATCACCCCTGAGCCGCCGGAGTTGCTGGAGAGAACGCAACCCCATTTTTACCAGGAGTAAGATAATGAACTCACAACCGACGGTGGCAGGGCGCACCTTTGCCGAGATAGCCCGAACTATTGATCACTCTCTATTACGGCCCGAACTCACCGAACGCGAGGTGATTGCCAGCTGTGAACTGGCACAGCGTTACCAGGTGGCCTCGGTCTGTGTCAAGCCTTGCGATGTGCCGCTGGCCGCCCGCATTCTGGCCGGCTCAGACGCCGCCGTGGGCACCGTCATCAGCTTTCCGCACGGCAGCTCGGCGTCGGCCACAAAGGTGTTTGAGGCGCAGCAGGCAATGGCGCAGGGCGCCGTGGAACTGGATATGGTCTTGAACATCGGCTGGCTGCGTTCGGGCTTGGACGACCGGGTGCGGGAGGATATTCAGGCGGTGGTGGAGGCCGCTGCCGGCAAAGCGCTGGTGAAGGTCATCCTGGAGAACGCCTACCTGACGGATGAGGAGAAGGTGCGCGCGTGCCGGATTGTGGAGGCGGCCAACGCTGATTTCATCAAGACCTCCTCCGGCTTTGCGCCCTCCGGGGCGACTATCCCCGACCTGAAGCTGATGCGCCAGGCGGTTTCGCCGCGCGTGCAGGTCAAGGCGGCGGGTGGAATCCGAACGCTGGATGCTCTGCTGGCGGCGCTGGATGCTGGGGCCACGCGCGTGGGAGCTACGGCCACCCAGCAGATTTTGGAGGAGTTTAAAGCGCGGCAAGCCAACATGCCTTATAGCGTGGCGCCTGGCGAGTCAACCGGCTATTGAGGTGCGCTGGATCGGGTTATAGCGGTCGTTTCAGTCATTTTGCACTCCATTTATCACGGCGGCAATTTATTGGGGGAACCTTCCGCGTTTTGATGCGTCCCTTATCCATCCTACTTTAGGGGGATTTCTCGTGTCACGGATGTATCGGCATGAGAGTCACATGGCCCTGCACCGAGCCTTTCAGACGCATCGTCTGACAGCCTGGCTGATTCATCAACTGCAACAGGCGGTCGCATCTGATAGCCCGGAGCCCAGGCCACGACGCACACGGATTATTGTTACTGCTGAGGATATGGAAATGCCACCGGGCGATAATGAGGACGGCCTTGGGCCTACGCTCAAACAGCCGCGTGAGCTCATGACCGATGATGACGCCTATGATCTTCTGCCTCCCTTCTCGGCCCCTCAGAGGCTGTACCGGACGTATCGTGCCGAAGGGTATTCGCCGCAAATGGCCTTGCAGCAAACCCTGAATGTCTGGCATGAGTTCTGGCATGAGGGGACCATCAGGCCGCAGAGAAGAAGGTAGATGCCGCAAGAACGGAGGGCAGGAAAAAGCGGGAATGCAAGAGGTGAATGGCGTAGAGGCAGCGTGCGATATCCTGATTGTGGGCGGCGGGACGGGCGGCACGGCGGCGGCCCTTGCGGCGGCAGAAGCGGGCGCGCAGGTCTGCCTGCTGGAGGAGACGGACTGGCTTGGCGGGCAATTGACCACGCAGGGGGTGTGTACGCCGGACGAGCAGCAGTATATCGAGACGTTTGGCGGAACGCGCCGCTATTATCAGTTTCGGCAGGCCGTGCGCCGCTACTACCGGACGCATTATCGTCTGACACCAGAGGCTGCCGCGCGGCCTTACCTTAATCCCGGCAACTGCTGGGTGAGCCGGCTGAGCTTTGAGCCCAAGGTGGGTATGGCGATTCTGCGGGAGATGGTGCGGCCGCTGGAGGAGACGGGGCGGCTGCGCATCTTCTACCGGACGCGAGCGGTTGCCTGCGAGATGGATGCGGAGACGGGCAACACGGTCGTGGCGGTGCTGGCGCGCAGCGAGGACGGCGCGGAGAGGCGCTTTCTGCCTCGCTACGTGCTGGACGCGACGGATTTAGGGGATCTGCTGGCGCTGTGCGGGACGGAAGGGGCGGATTGGGTCGTCGGGGCGGAGAGCTGGGCCGAGACGAGCGAGCCGGACGCGCCGGAGGCCGCGCGTCCGGACTGGGTGCAGCCATTTACGTTTCCGTTTGCGCTGGACTGGTCGCCGGAGACGGCGGATACCAATAGGATCGCGCCGCCGGAGGATTACGAGGAGCTGAAGGCGCTTCAGAACTACAGTGTGCTCTGCGGGGCGATTACGGGGCTATTCGCGGGAAATATGCCCTGGTGGCGCTATCGGCGGGTGCTGGCGGCGGAGAATTTCGACGATCCGCGCATCCCTTCCGACCTGGCCATGATCAATACGGCGGGCAACGACTATTACGGGGCAAATATCCTGGGCGCGGACGCGGGGGGGCCGGAGCAGGTGGCGGCGACGCTGGCGCGGGCGCGGCGGGCGTCGCTGGGGTATCTGTACTGGCTGCAAACGGAGTGTCCGCGCGAGGACG
The DNA here is from genome assembly GCA_035650735.1 of Chthonomonadaceae bacterium. GTDB lineage: Bacteria > Armatimonadota > Chthonomonadetes > Chthonomonadales > Chthonomonadaceae > DASRGL01. Next base: position 1,055 of record DASRGZ010000158.1, on the reverse strand, counting down.
ATCCGACCGGGCAGCGGCGCGGCTACCCGGAGTTTCGCCTGCGGCGCGATGTCTTCGATACGCCGGACGGCTGCTCGATTCGGCCCTATATCCGTGAATCGCGGCGCATACGATCCCTGCGGCCCATTCTGGAGCAGGAGATAGTCGTGCGGGATTTTCGGGGCAATGTGTGCCGGGGCGAACAGGCGCGGGCGGCTTTCATGCCGGACTCGGTGGGCGTGGGACACTATGCGCTGGATATTCACCCGAACGGGCACGGGGAGCCGAATGCCTACGTGGCGACGCGCCCGTTCCAGATTCCGCTGGGGGCGCTGATTCCGAGGCGGCTGGAGAATTTGCTGCCGGCCTGCAAGAACCTGGGAACGACGCACCTGAGCAATGGGGCGTACCGGCTGCATCCTATCGAGTGGAACATCGGCGAGTCGGCGGGGCTGCTGGCGGCGTTCTGTCTGCGGACGGACCGCATGCCGCGCGCGGTTTATGGGGATGCGGCGGCGCAGCGCGAGTTGCAGGGTCTTCTGCTGGATGAGGGGATTCCGCTCTATTGGTTTGTGGATGTGCCGCTGGAGCATCCGGCGTTCGCGGCCGTCCAGAAGTTGGCACTGACGGGCGTTGCGGCAGGCAGCGAGTCCGATCTCTTATTCCATCCGGAAGAGGCGGTGGCGGCGGAGGACTGGCGAGCCTGGCGAGAGGCGGCGGGCGGGCGCGGTCCCGCCACGTTTACGGGGACGCGGGCAGAGGCGGCGCAGCTCTTAATGCCGGGCCGATGACCTGCGGAGGCAAGAGACTCCTTCCCCTTTCGGTAGCGGGCGAATGAATTCGCGGCAACAAAAGCACGAAGTCGCCCTACGGCGACTGCCCTCACCCCCGGCCCCTTGTGTAGGGTATAGGGTGTAGGGTGTAGGGTATAGGGTGTAGGGTGTAGGGGGTAGGGCCGCCCTCATCCCCGGCCCTTCTCCCTTGCAGGGAGAGGGGAGAGCAGAAGCCGGATCACTCCCTTCCCTGGGAGGGTCGCTAGGTGTCGCAAGGCGGAGGCAGGGGCCGTAACCCTGCCG
>DASRGZ010000157.1:0-18153 GCA_035650735.1 Chthonomonadaceae bacterium | reverse complement strand
ATACACGATATGCGCGCCGCCCGCGCCGCCGGCATACGCGCCATCGGCGTCACCTGGGGCGCGGCCCCGCGCGCCCTCCTGGCCGCCGAGTGCCCCGGCTTTCTCTGCGACACCCCGGACGAACTGCGCCGCGCTCTTTTTACCCCGCGCTAAACCGGCTGGCTGCCGTTTCAACGGAACTTAACGTTTGCCTGCTCCGTCTTAGTTTCCAATCACACGAATGCAGTCGGGCAGGAAATTGCCTGGCTCCTCTCGTACCCACTATTTCAATCACACGCGCAGAAGTTTTGCTCTCTGTGCCGCCTGCTGCACAGGAAGGAGACGATTCGATGGGAACCTGTTTCCGTCCCCTCGTTGTATTCTTGATGAGTATGGCGTTGTTCTGCCTTTCCTCGCTGCATCCCGCCCGTTTTTCCAGGGGCGACAGGATCGGGGCGCTTTCCTGGGAAGCGGCGTGCGCTCAGAGCGCTCCGCCTCCGGGCGCCTCGGTGTCAGTCAAGGTGCAGGTACCGGCGAGTATGCGCGCGTTTCCGTTTGATGCCGACCGCTACCTGAATGTGCCGCCCAACTTCACCATCGCAGTCTACGCGCGCATCAGCGGAGCGCGCTTCATGGCGATTGCCCCTAGCGGCGACCTGCTCGTCTCCCAGCCGGGTGCGGGCAAAGTGATACTCGTCCGGCCCAATCCGACTGGAGGCGACCCCAGCCTCTTCGACTTTGCGACCGGCCTGCGCAGGCCCCATGATATTGTTTTCCACGCCATCGGCCAGACGACCTACGTTTATATCGCGGAGACCCACCAGATCAATCGTTACATTTACCATCCGGGGGATACGGCGGCCCAAAACCGCGAGATCGTGGTTACCGGTCTGCCCGATAGCGTCTCCACTCCCGGAGGGTACGGCCACGAATTGAAAAACATTGCGCTGGACGCCAGCCACAACCTCTACGTCTCCATTGGCTCGGCCACCAACGCCTCTGCCGCCGACACGACCGCTGATCCGGTGCGCGCCTCCATCTATATCTACAATGCCGACGGCACCAACGGGCGGCTCTTCGCGCGGGGCCTGCGTAATGCGGAGGGACTGGCGGTCCTGCCGGGAACGAATCAACTCTGGGTGGTGGTCAACAATCGCGACAACATTCGCTATCCCTATAACGATTCCACCGGCTACTACGGCCAGGTCGTGCCCGACTATGTAGATAACCACCCGCCCGATGAGTTCACGCGCGTTCGGGACGGCGGCAACTACGGCTGGCCGTTCGCCAATCCCAACCCCGATACATCGAGCGGCATGGACTCCATGCCCTTCGACCCGGACTATGACAACAACCGGGATGGCAGCGTCTTCAATGTCAACACCTTTGACCGCATCACCAAAGGCATTCAGGCGCACTCGGCCCCATTAGGATTGCTGCTTCTGCAGGATACGCCGTTTCCGGCCCTCTACAAAGAGGGCGCCCTCGTCGGCCTGCACGGCTCGTGGAACCGGCAGCGGCGCACGGGCTACAAGGTCATCTATTTCCCCTGGGACCGCACCACCCAGTTGCCCGGCGGCCAGATCGATCTGGTGAACGGCTGGCTTGATGATGCCACCCAGCAAGCCTGGGGCCGTCCCGTGGATATTGCCGTAGACCAGGACGGTAACCTGCTCATCTCCGACGACAACAGCGGCACGATCTATAAGCTGACCTACACCCAAAAGGCCGACACGCGCCTCTACGTGACGCCGCGCTCCGGCCTGCCCGGCTATCCGGCTGCCTTCTTTGGCGTATTGAGCCGCATTCCCGACGGAGCGCACCTTAACAACAAGCTGCTCACCATCAAGCTGGACGGCCAGACCCTCGGCACCGCCGTCACAGGCTATCTGGCTAACAGCGGCGAGATGGGCGCTGCACGCCTGGACTATGGCCTGCCTGCCACCATGACGGCGGGAGCGCACACGATCACGGTGGAGTTCGCCGGGGACGCCAACAACAACCCCATCACGGGCACGGGCACGCTGACGGTGGGCAAGGCGGATACCTACCTCTACGTCACCCCGCGCTCCGGCAAGCCCGGCCAGAGGGTGGCGTTCTACGGGGTGCTTAGCCGCAACATAGACCACTCCGTCAAGCTCAACAACCGGACGCTGACCTTCAAGCTGGACGGCACGACCATCGGTACCGCCACGACCGGCTACATCGCAGACAGCAATGAGTACGGTGCCGCCCGCCTGGACTACACCCTGCCTGCCAATATCAGCGCAGGCTCGCATACTATCACCGTCGCGTTTGCCGGAGATACCAACAACAACCCGACGACGAAAACGGGAACGCTGACGGCCAATCCGTAGCCGGTTCCGTTTCTTTTCCCTGCAAACAGAAGCGCCCTCCTCAAACAGCGAGGAGGGCGCTCGTATTGGTGGGCGCGATTTTCCCTGATCCAGGTGACCTAGAGAATATAGCGGCTCAAGTCCTCGTTCTTGATGATGTCTTCCAGGCGCGTGCGCACGTAGGCGGCATCAACGCGCACGTGCTTGTTCTCCAGATCGGGCGCCTCAAAGGAGAGGTCTTCCAGCACCCGCTCCAGCACCGTATGCAGCCGCCGCGCGCCGATGTTCTCGCTGTTGCGGTTGACCTCCGCCGCCGCGCGCGCCAGTTCGGTAATGGCGTCGTCGGTGAACTCGACGGTCACGCCCTCGGTGGCCAGCAGGGCGGTGTACTGACGGATGAGGGCGTTGCGCGGCTCGGTGAGGATACGCTTGAAATCCTCTTCGGTCAGGTTCTCCAACTCCACGCGGATCGGCAGGCGGCCCTGCAGCTCCGGTATCAAGTCGGAGGGCTTGGAGACGTGGAACGCGCCCGCCGCGATAAACAGAACGTGGTCGGTGCGGACGGGGCCGAACTTGGTCGCCACGGTTGAGCCTTCGATGATGGGCAGAATGTCGCGCTGCACGCCCTCACGGGACACGTCCGGCCCGCCGCCCATTCCCGGCCCGCGCGACGGCCCGGCGATCTTATCAATCTCGTCCACGAAGATGATGCCGGTCTGCTCTGCCCGCTGAATGGCCTCTCGCGTCAGCGCGTCCCGGTCAATCATGGCCTGCGCCTCTTCCTGGGTGAAGATTTGCTTGGCCTCAGCGATGGTGACGGTGCGCTGCTTATGCCGTTTCGGGAACATGCCGCCGAGCGTGTTCTGCATATCCATGCCCATCTCTTCCATGCCCTGCGGCGAAAAGACTTGCAGGAAGGGAAGCCCCTGGCTCTCCTCGACGGTGATCTCTATCTTTTCGTCGTCGCGCACCCCGCTCGCCACCTGCTGGCGCAGGCGCTCGCGAATGCGCTCCCGGCGCGAAGCGTCTTTGCGCTCTTCCTCGTCCTCTGCCTCGTCCTCCTCCGGCGTCTCGTGCGGGCGCGGCGCGGCACGCTCCACATTGATAGAGGCGATCTCCGCGTTGCTGCCCAGCACGCCGCCGAACATCTGGCGAATAGCCCTGGTCAGGTCCGTCGACTCGGCGGCGCCTTCCTCGCCGGGCCTGCGACGGCCCGCAGGCGCGCGGCGCGGCTGGAGGATATCCACAATGCGATCAATGGCGCGCTGCTCGGCGGCGGCGCGCACCTCGGCGATCTTCTCCGACTCCACCAGGCGGATCGCCACCTGCACCAGATCGCGCACCATCGAGTCCACGTCCCGCCCCACGTAGCCGACCTCGGTAAACTTGGTGGCCTCCACCTTGACGAAGGGCGCGTGGGCCAGATGGGCTAGGCGGCGGGCGATCTCGGTCTTGCCTACGCCGGTCGGCCCGATCATCAGGATATTCTTGGGGATCACCTCATCGCGAAGGTCGTCGGGCAACCTGCGACGCCGATAGCGATTGCGCAGCGCCACGGCGACCGCGCGCTTGGCCTCCTTCTGTCCCACGATATATTTATCGAGTTCCGCCACGATCTGGCTGGGGGTCAAATCTTCCGTAATTTCGGCCATGATTTATACATCCTTGGTTTAGCTGCGCGGCGGGTCTGCCGGACGCGCACCTGTTTTGCATCATTATACACCGTTTGGATCGGTTCCCTATATCTATACGCAAATCTGCGCAAAAAACCCGCATTTGCAGCCTACTACCTTTCCTCCAGACGCGAAACGGCCCGGCAGAGACGACTTTCCTCTGCCGGGCCGGGTACTCTGCCCTTGCCGGGCACTAAAAGTACCCGGCTCTAGGGCCTAACGGTCAAGCGTCCTGGCGGACGCACAGCCAAGCCAGGTGTTCCGTCCGAAGGACGGTTGGCGGCGTAGCCGCCCTCTAGACGGGGGTTTTCCATGCCCGGCACGGATCGGAGGTTTTCAACCCCCGGCTCTAGGGCCTGCGGCCAAGCGACTGCAAGGGACGCCGCTCAACGGTTCGCGGCTCGGCCTTGCGACTAGCGGACGCACAGCCAAGCCAGGTGTTCCGTCCGCCAGTCGCAAGGCAAAGGCACGAGTGTCGCTAGGCGGAGGTGCGAACCGTTGAGCACCGACCCTAGCAGTGGCAGCGCCGTCCCTTGCAGTCGGTTGGCCGCAGGCCCTAGAGACGGGTCATTCATGGCCCGGCACGAGAGGGGCTACGGACCTGTTGAGCCGGAAGACGCTCCGCCCGTGCCGGGCGCCGCTCCTGTCTGCCCGCCACCCGCTTGTCCACGGGGACCCATGTAGCTCGTGTTTCCCTGTTTCATATTCTTTACGTAGTCGGGCGGGCCATACTTTTCGGGATTGTAGGCGCCCATGGAGGACGAAGACGTATCGGTCTTCTTATACATGAAGTAGCAGAAAGCCGCCAGGACAGCAACGGCGATGATGATGGCAACAGGGCCAACTTTAGCTTTCATAGAAAATCCTCTCTTTGCGTGGATGCGTAAGGACAACTCTTCCGTTAGAGTAGATATTAAGGGGAAGCCATAGACTTTTCGGCAGGGACATGGCTTCGGGCAGCCGCTCGAATCGCTTCCGCCTCTTGGTGGCGACCGTGAGCATCAAAGAGCGCGGCGGCGCGACGATAACGGTCGGCGTCCTCCGGCTTGGCCGCCAGTAAACGTAACGCTTCGGCCTCGGAGAGCTTCTGGGCCTGACGTTTCCGGAAAATCGCCAGGTTGTGGGCGGCAGCCTCTTTCTGCCCGACTCTCGCCTGCGCCTGGGCCAGCTTGTAATAGGTCACCGTCGGCTCGGGATCCAGTTCCAGCGCGCGCTGGAGCTCCCGGACCGCGCGAAGATTGTCGCCGCGTTTCAGCGCCAGCAGCCCCTGCCCATACCGCCAGGTCGCCTCGGCGGAAGGATCGGTAGAGGCGATCTGGAGATGCGCTTCGACCGCATTGAGGTCCTGCGGACTGGTGGCGCGATCCACGAGCAGGATGGCAAGCAGCGCGTGCGCTCTGGTGTCCTGCGGCGCGATGGCAAGCAGACGCTGGGCGGTGTCTATCGCCTCTTTGTCGCGTCGTCGGTCAAACTGGAGCATCAGCAGATAGCGCAGATAGGTAGGGTTCGCCGGTTCCAGCAAGACCGCCTTCTCGGCCAGGCGCAAGGCTTCCGGGGGAACGTGCAGCGGTCCGACCTGCGCATGAACAAGCTCACGGGAGGCGCGGTATGCCCGCTCGGCAGGCGACAACTGGCTGGCAGCGCGCTCCCGTTGCTGGCGGAAGAAGCGCGCGATGCGGTCGCAATAGATCTGGAACCGCTCGGGATGGTAGGTCCTGGCCCGATCATAGTAGGCGGCGGCGTCCCTGGGCTGCCCAACGCCCAGGAGCACGTTGCCCATCGTTTCGAGCGCCTCCGGGCTGTGCGGCGCGATGGTAACCGCGCGTTGCGCCAACGGCAGCGCCTCTCTGGCGTGCCCTGTCTCCACCAGATCGCTGGCGGCGGCTGCCAGCACAGGCGGAGAGTCCGGGGCTTTGCGCCGCGCGCTCGCATGGTGGCGGACGCACTCCTCGACATGGCCCTCCTCCGCCAGCAATCGCGCCAGACGGCGATGGGCGTTCGCGTCCTTCGGATTCAATTCTATCTGCGCCTGTAGCTTCGCCTTGGCGGTGAAGCGCTGCTGGCGGGAGGCATAGACCTGCATCCAGGCGCGCGCCGCCTTTTCTCGCCCCAGACGGCCCAATGCCCGGGCCACGGCCAGAGCGGAAGCCGGATACTCCGGGGCCAGCTCCGCCGCCTGCCGGAACGGCTCTACGGCCGCTTCCAGTTGCCCCTGTTGCGCGAGGGCGCGGCCCAGAGTCATCTGCGCTCCCGCATCCCGTGCATCCAGAGCCACGGCCCGGCGTGCCTCCGCCACAGCGAGGTCGCGATCTTGCGGTTGGGAGCCGACCTGAAGCAGCCACTGCGCATACTCGCGATGCACGACCGCAGCCTTAGGTCCCAGGACTGCCGCCCGCGCAAAGGCCCGCCTTGCCCCTTCCGCTTCGCCCAGGTGCGCCTGCTGCAACGCCAACTGCAACTGGCTGCCGAAATCGTTGGGACGGAGCGCTGCCGCTTTTTCCGCCGCCTCCTTCGCCTCGGCATAGTTCCGTAGCGCATCGTGAGCGACGGCGAGGTAAGACCAGCCTTCGGGGAGCGCCGGATCGAGCTGGACGGCGCGGTTCAACTCCTCGATGGCGCGGCGCATGGAGTTCTGCGTGACATAGAATTTGCCCAGAAGCAGATGGGCGGGAGCGGAGTTAGGATGCGTGCCTGCAAACTGGCGCAGCTCCCCGAACGCCGCTGTCGTCAGCCCGCTTCCCAGCAGCGCGCGCGCCCATTCGTCCCGCAGGCGCGGCGAGTCGGGGTCCAGCCCTACCGCCTTGCGCAGGATCGGATCGGCAGCGGCAAACTGCGCCCGCTGATTGAGGCGCAGGCCGAGATAGTAAAGGAGACGGGGATCGTTGTCTCCACGCGTGCGCCGCTCGCGTTCCAGAGACGGCAAGGACAAACGCGCCAGGCGGCGTTCCTGGTACCACGGCGTCTGTACAAGGAACAGCCCGATGGCAAGGAGCAACAACGCGACAACAAGGGGCAGGCGCAGACGTCGGAACCAGCCGGGGCGTGCAGGCGCACTTGTTTTGGATGCCGTTAGAGGAGGGAGGGCGGTGGTTGAGACCGCCCTGCTTTCTTGCTTCATCGAGTCTCTACAGAGAGTGAGCGGGATTACTCGTGGTCGTGCCACAGGTCGCCGGGCGTGCCCAGCTTGGCCTTGAGGGAGTCGGCGTCTATGACCTTGCCGTGCCCATCGGCAAAGACGGCGTTGACCTTGCCGCTATGCCGCGAATGGGGCCGCCGCGCGCCGTTGACGGTCCAGTCGCCATCGCCGGCCAGTCCGGGAACGCCGAAGTCCCAGTCCGTGCTGCCCCAGGGGTTCTGCGCCTTCCAGACCTTGGGGTTGAAGGCGAACGGGCCGCAGGGACCGGTGGCATTGTCGCCATTGTTGGTCTCGTAGCCTGTGCAGAGGCTCGGATACTCGTCGCCCTGGTGCCAGTTGGGATCGGCGGCGATGGTTTCCGGAGTATAGATCTGCGCTGAGTCACAGAAGGCGACGACGTTGGCCGGGCGTCGCACAGCAGCCTGGGCCTTACCGATATAATGATCGGGCTTATCTCCCGGAGCCGCATCGTTCCACCCATTGGTCAGGCCGCTCGCCGCCGCATTATAGCCATAGCTCGTCGGGCCGTTTGGGTCGCCTGCGGGCATGTCCGGGCAGGAATAGACGCCCCAGTTCCCCTTGGCGTCGTACATGTCGTTGGGGTTGCCGTATTTTTGAATGTACGGTTTCAGGACAATGCGCCACATAGTCGTGCCGGCGGGCGCGCCGCCAGCGCCCGGCATCCATCCGCAGGGATAGGTCTCATCGTAGTCCTGGACATACTGCATCGTGCCCAAGCCGATCTGCTTGAGGTTGGAAAGACAGGAGATGGCGCGGGCTTTTTCACGGGCCTGCGCGAAGACCGGGAAGAGAATGGCGGCCAGGATGGCGATAATGGCGATTACGACGAGCAATTCGATCAGGGTAAATGCCCCACGCTTACGCATTCTTGCATCCTCCTTGGATGGCAGTAAACTTGGCACAATGCAAAAAGTGGATTGTACTTCCTAAAAGCCAGAGGGTTTGTCGTACTTGCTTCACCTACCTTCCCAAACGCGCGACATGTGGTCATGTCGTCTTCTCCATAACCCCGGCGCCCCTCCGGGGCACCCGCCGGTACATAGGTTTGATTGTAGGGCGCACGATGACTGCGAGAAGCGATGTGCGGCCTTAGACACCCGCCGGTACATAGGTTTGATTGTAGGGGCAATTCGTCCTCTTGTCAAGGGCTTTGCAAGACAATCTCTGTCGCCTGCAAGAAACACCTACGGCTCGTCTTCGCTCTCCGGCTTGCTTGCGGGAGGCAAGCCACGCTCAAAACGCAAGAGCATGTTTTCCAGACGCAACCGTTGGATTTCGCGGTCCCGTGAAGTCTATGACTTTCTGCCACATGGCCTACCACATCGTCTTCAAGCGGGAGAGAACGACCCGGTTTTCGGCTTCTAGACGCGCGGTTTCCGCCTTGAGACATTCGATTTCGGTACGGTCTTTCTGCATTAATTCATCCAGTCGTCTCATTCCTGTCAGTAGTTGGTCAGCGATGGCTTTGTAGTCGGCGGTGGTTTTGCGCTTGGGCTTGCTCAGCATCGTTTCGCTCATGGTTCTCCTCCGCCTCCATCATACCATAGAACCCTCCGCCTGTACAGAGCGATAACGCGCCAGGGCACATGCAGAGCGTGCCGACTCACGGATTCCCTGCCCCTACAGTAGACCACGACCGCCTTGTTTCGGGAATAATCGGGAAGGGTCACATGGTCAGTTCTTGAGGTTTCACTCCGAGGGCGGCCAGCAGCAGCCCATTGACCACCATCATGACGAAATCGCCCACGATCAATCCCAGGCAGAAGGGCAGCATCCGACGATAAGCGCGCAATCCGCCGTAGCGCAGCAGCGCGCCTTTGACCAGCCAGGCCAAGGTAAAGGCCATCCAGAAGAAGTGGCAGTTATAGTCGGAGGCGATGGCAAAACCGATGGGATGCAGGGGAAACGCGAGGAAGTTGGTGCGCAACAGGAACAGAAGCTGTGTGATCCCCACGCCCACGCCGACCGCCAGGGTCGCAGCGGGATTAAAACCGAACTGCCTGGGGTTCTCAGCCCAGCTATTGAGCCTATCCGTGGCCCAGGTGAAGACCGTATAGGAAGGCTGGACGCTCTGCCCACTCATCGCGCCATGCCGGGTAAGCGCCATCCCCGCAGCCAACAGTCCCAAGCCGATGCCCAGCACCGCAGCGCACAGCATCCCGACCATTAAGGGGCGCCCCACCCCGCCGCCGCGCTCTGCGACCTTGAGCGCCTCCACCTGTAGCGGCATGAGATTGCTGCGCTGGCCGTAAGTCAGCCCATAGTTGAGCAGCTGCATTCCCACCACCTGATCTACCTGGGTCAGCGAGGTAGCGCCGATGGTGCCGGCGAGCATCTGCACGGGCGCCATGCCGAGCATACCGTAGGCGACGACCCCCAGCTCCGCCCGGATACGTCCGAGGGCGACCGCCGTCAGGAGCATCAGGCAGAAGAAGGCGAAGGCAAAGGAGGCCGATAGGCCCAGCCACAGGCTCCAGCCCCAGAGGCCGAGAATGCCGAGGCCCACCAGGCTAGCGGCGAGGCGATAGGAAATCGCCGTCTCCCTGTCCTCAGATGCCTGGCGATCCGGGAGCTTCCGAAAGCCCCAAAGCAGATGCCGCCGCGCCGACCAGAGCGCGCCGATTCCCAGCCCCAGATACGCGCCGTAAGAGATATGGTTGAGATACAGCCCGCCCGCTGAGCCATAAACCCCGTTCACGTCTCCCCGGCCCGCAAACGCCGCCCCGACCAGCGCCAGCCGCCACATCCAGTAACAGAGTACCGTCGAAAAGAGCACATCCAGGGGCGCGAGAAAGGCCATTCCAAACATCCAGAGCGGACAGCCGATGAAGATGTCGCCCAGTGCGGACCAGGGCGGCAGCGGAAAAGGACAGGGTATCTGGCGAATATCCACCGGGATAGAGGGTAAGAAAGGGAAAAGCGGCTGCCAGCGGTTGAGCGTGGCCAGCCCCGCAGCCAGCGCCGCGCCGCTCCAGAACGCGCGACGGCGCCACAGGGGCGGGTCCTCCGCAAACAAGGCCACCGGCAGCGTGGCGAGGGGGTAGGCTAACCGCTGCTGCTGCGACCAGCGCCGATGCAGCAGACAACTGAGGCCCAGGTAGACCATGCTCAGGGTCGCCAGCAGACCTGTCCAGCCTGCCAGTGGCTTGATCCACGCGACCCACAGCCCCTCGGACCAGAAGGCATGGTTGCCCAGCACCGCCGCGTTGGCGGCAAGGGTATCCGTTACGAGGAGTCGCGGCGGCAGGCTTGCCAGCCATTCACTGCGCCAATCAGGCGGGTGCGCCAGCGGACTAGAGGGAAACGCGAGCAGGCCCGTCAGCGCAAAGGCGCCATCGAAGCTGATGGGGGCCGTTCCCAGGGTCAGCAGAATATACAGGGCCAGGAAGTCCCTTGCGCGCCACCGCCAGCGTTCACTCCTGCGCAGCGGAGTGAAGAGAAGCAGAGCCAGGAGGGTCTCCGTGAGCACCAGGGGTGAAAGGCTCCACATGCTGCCGAGCGCAATGAAGCGGACCATCTCGACCTCGGTGAGCAGCCAGGCGTTGAGCGCGATGCCGATGACGGCGGCGACGACCACCCGCCCGCGCAATCCGATACCGTGCGCAACGGCCCGCGCGCTCCGCTCGGGTTGGTTATCCTGCGCTCTATCCCTGGATTTCGCTTCCGCATCCAATCGCCTACGCTCCCCCCCTCGGCGTTGCCTGACCCATTCACCTGGCTCTTTTGCGTATTCGACTGAGCGCTGTTCCCTTCCTGTACTCGCTATCAGTGTGGCTCGTGGCGGAGCCGCCGGAATGTTCTGCACGCCTGCGTCCAGACCACCGATAAGCAACAACGCGCCCCGACGCGCTCAGCGCGGGAAGTTGACGATCGTAAAATTGAGTGGGTACTGGTTGCGGCGTGACACGGGCGAGCCAGAGCGCGTCGGGTTGAGGTCCTTCTCCAGATTAGAGACGCTGAAGTCGCCTAACTGCTCTGCCGGGATCTGGCCGTGCAATCTCAGGCTAGGTCTTGTGCAAGTAGTCTATTGGGTGGTATCCCGTTACAAGCTCAATCGGATCGAGCGCGCCGAACTAGCTTGTGCAAGTAGTCTATTGGGTGGTATCCTCTTGCTATGCTACCACCCCTTTACGTTCGTCCACTCACACCAGACGAGCAGGCCCAACTGGAAGCGGGCTTGCGCTCCAAAAGCGCCTTTACTCTGCGCCGGGCCCAGATCGTGCTGGCTAGCGCACAAGGACACAAGCCCTCGGCCATTGCCAAGCAACTGCATTGGCGCCGTGCAAACTGTCCGCAACGGTATTAAGGCCTTCAACGCAGGCGGCTTGGCCTGTTTGACTGAAGGCTCCTCCCGCCCCAAGTCGGCGGTTCCGGTGCTGGATGGGGCCAAGCGCGAGCGCCTGCGGGCTCTGCTGCATCAGTCGCCGCGAGCCTATGGTAAAGCCTACAGCACCTGGACGCTTCCGCTGTTAGCCCAAGTGGCTAAGGAGCAAGGCGTGTCGGAGCGGGTCTTGTCGGGCGAGACGATCCGACAGGCGATGCAACGGTTGGGCTTTGATTGGAAGCGGGCCAAGCGCTGGAGCACCAGTCCCGACCCGGCTTATGCGCGCAAAAAAACCGACGCGAACGCCTGATAGCCTTGTTGGAGCGCCATCCCGACTGGCAACTGGGTTATAAGACGAGGTCTGGTTTTCTCGCTTGGCACAGCCCTCCCTGCACACCTGGACAGAGGCCAAGCCGCTGCCTCTTTTGGAGACAGAGGCCGACAAAGCCGACCCCGCTCCCAAAGCCCTGGCCTGTTACGGGGTTCTGCTCTCCGATACAGGCCAGAGGCTGCTGCGCTTTGTCCAGGGGCGTCCGGTCAGCCAGGTCACCTGTGACTTCCTGGCCTGGCTAGCCGAGCAGATGACAAAGCAGGGCAAGAAGGCCCTGGTACTCCTCTGGGACAATGCCTCCTGGCATAAGAGCCAGCCGGTGCGCACCTGGCTCCAAGCGCATAAGCGCACAGTTAAGAAAGCAGGGGGCTGTCGTCTGCTGGTTTGCCCTCTGCCCAGCAAGAGTCCCTGGCTCAACAACATTGAGCCCAAGTGGGTCCATGGCAAGCGGGCCCTTGTCGAACCCGACCGGAAGTTGACGATGGCAGAACTCAAAGAGCGTCTGTGTGCCTACTACCAGTGCGAACTGCTCGAGCCCCTCGCACAACAGGTCACTTGAGGGGGCACTAGGTCAATACCAGTTCTACTGCTATCTCGTTCAGTTGACCGGGAGTGGACATCAAGTCTATCTGGCCGTGAGTGAGGAGGCGTATCATAGCATTCTGGAGCGAGACGGCCTGCGGGAAGTTGTGGTTTTAAGCCGGATGGCGATTCTGGTCGTCAATGTCACGAAGGAGGAGATCGTCCGATGGATCGAGTAAGCCGCTATCGCACCCTTATCAAGCGCCTGCTGCTGGAAAAAGAGGCGCTGTTTCGCCGCTGCGGGCAAGAGGGCCATGAGCAGTATTGCGCGCTGGATGAGGAGCGGGACCAGTACCTGCTAGTCAATACCGGCTGGGTAGGGGAACGCCGTCTGCACGGCGCAACCCTCTATCTACGCATTCAGGACGGCAAGATATGGATTGAGGAGGACTGGACGGAAGACGGCATCGCCAATGAGTTGGTGGCGAACGGCGTGCCGAAGGAAGACATTGTTCTGGGCTTTCAACCGCCCTCGGTGCGTTCCCAGACCGAGTTTGCAATCGCCTGAGCGCCGCCTTCTTCAGCCATCTCACCCAAAGCTTCCCTGCCTGCCTTTCTCTCGCTGGAAGCTTAACGCGGCCCAACCTCCGAGGTGACAATCGAGAAGGGCGGCAGAGTGAGGCTGCCTTCCTTGCGGGCGGGGTTGGGCGTGTAGTTGAGCCAGACGAGGAGGTTGGGCTTGCAGGCGGCGACAAAGACGCCGTCCTCCTGGCCGTCCCCCTGAACCATCGCGCGTACCGCCGGGCTGAGTCGGTCCAGCTTCGCCAGCTCGCCCGTCACGAAGGCGCGGTACTCGGCGCTGTCGGGATTGCCGTGGAAGACCAGGACGCGTCCCTTGCCTTGATTGGCGTCCACTCCCAGCAGATTCCTGTAGGGGCTGTCGTCTCCCTCCACCGTGCGCAGGCGGCCCATGCCGTCCGCGTAGAACAGCACGCCGCCCTGCCGCACCCACTCCGTAATGGCCTGCCAGGTCTTCGCCTCGGAGACGCTGCCCTCCAGCAAAATCAGCGCCTTCACGCGCTCCAGACCGCCGTCGGCGATCTGCCCGTCGCTCATGTAGTCGAAGTCGAAGCGGTCGCGCAGGGGCTGAACGCGGCCCAGGAAGTCGTTGCCGTGAAGCTTGATATAGGTCTCCGGGTAGTAGACGGCGATCTCTGCGTAGGGCCGATAATCCCGGAACTGCCCGCCCCAGCGGATAAAGTTCTGGCGGGCCTGCTCGCTGTCGAAGAGGTTGGGGAAGTAGTAGTGCAGGCCGAGGGCGCCGGAGGTCGCCGCGTTATAGATGCGGGCGATGACGCCGTTGGCATCCACCCCGCCCGCCGGCTCAAAGCTGAAGTAGGCGCGGTACTGCCGGCCCGCCGAGGCCACCCAGCGCGTCAGGGAGAAGTTGGCGCGGTAGTCGCTGCCCTCGTTGGTGATGCGCACGCCCCCGCCAATCTCCGCCGCCGCCTTGCACTGCGCGCCGAAGTCCGAGCCGTGCTCCGGCGGCGCATGCCCGCCTGTGCACAGGTAGATGCCACCCTGCGGGAAGTTCTTGCGCGTCTCGCGCAGCCAGAAGCGCGCGTAGTCGGTCATGGAGCCGATGTACCAGTCCACGAAATCCAGCCAGGCGCGGTCGTTGGGGGCATCTTTGCGCAGGAAGGGCCGCACCTGATTGATGTTGCCAAACTGCGTCCCCCAGGCGTCGCGCAATCGGCTCGTGCCGCCGTACTTCTGGATCAGCCAGAGCCGGAAGCTCTCCACCGCGTACTTATCGCCCGCCCAATAGCCCGGATGTGTATGATACGGCCCGTGAATATCCGCCGTCCAGTCGTTGCCGGTGACGGGATAGATGGCTTCGCCGTAGTTGCCGGTGATGCCGAGCAGAATCGACTCGATGACGCCGGTCGGGCGATAGTGGTCGCAGAAGGCTTTGATGAAGCGGGCGACATGCTGGCGCAGGGTCGGGTTCCAGAGCGATTGCACGTCCGACTCCTGACCGTGCTCCAGGCAGACGTAGCCCTGCGAACCCGGCTTTTTGTAGTACCAATCCGGCAGGCTGTAGGCCGAGCCGATGATGAGGAACGGCACCCACTTCAGCCCGTGCCGCTTGTAGACCTGCACGAACCGGTCGTAGACGCTCCAATCGTAGCGGCCCGGCGCAGGCTCGCAGAGGTTCCAGCGCACATAGCCCTCATGGCTGGTCACGCCGAGCGATTTAAGCGCGGGCATGGCCGCTTCCAGAGCGCGGGATTGGGGTACGGCGTCGGACACATGGGCCGGGTCAAACCCGCCGATAATAAGCTGCTTTCCCGGCCCGATATGCACCAGCGGCTTCACGTCCACCACCCCGATTCGGTCGGCCTCCTCCCAGTTAGCCGGGCGCGCGTGCGTCAACCGCACCGAGCGGACGAAGAGGCGCGGCCCGCTCAGGCGGAAATCCGCGCCCAGGTTCTCCCGATGGGCGAAGAGCGGGCGCTGCAAACGGAAGATGGCGGTCTTCCACTGCCTGGCTCCGAGCGACCAGCCGCCCGCCTGCTCCTCTGCCGCCCGATACTTCGCGCCCAGATCGTCGCCGATTGCGCTGTCGTACTCCAGCCGCAGCCCCGCGCCGATCCCATCGTCAAAATAGCTGACCACCGCGTAGATCGGCCCGCTCGCCCCCTGCGCGCGGCCCGCATCCACCTGAAAGTAGAGGTAGGCAGAGGGCGGCGTGGTTCCTGCCTGCGTAGTCAGGCAGCGCGCCCCGCCGCGCGTGGCCGACGCGACCACACCGTCCGCGCCGCTCAAGGCCCGAATCCCTTTATCCTCGAAACCTGCCGCCGTTACGCTCCACGCCGCGCCTTCCAGCCGGTCGGCAGCCTGTCCCCTGCGGTACGCGACGCCTGTCAGCAATAGCAGGCACGCGACGCCCCATACAGCTTTCCTCAGAATCATGGCAACCTCATTCACCTTCGATCGTCCACCCGCGCCCCTCTTCGCGCGGCAGGGAGAATGAGAACGGCCCCACCCCGGCCTGCGGCCACCCCTCCCCCAAGAACAGGGGAGGGGAGAGTCCGTGCAGCGAAGCCTCCCCGGGAAAAGGGCGATTCACTGCGCTTAGCACGAACAGCAGAGCTAACTTTGCAGGAGGTCTCCTGGCGGGATTATCGGCCAGAAGCGGAATTATCCTGCGGGCTACGCCCCGCCGCACCGACGGGACGTCCGGGCATCATCGGCCCCGTCGCAGACGCCGGAGGCTGCGGCATGTTATTGACGACCTTCACGCGCTGGGTCATCACCAGCCCGATGAACGATTGCAGGCGCTTCTGGTCGTACTGCTCCAGGGCCGCCTCGCGCTCCTCCGCCGGGATGTCCTGGCCCAGCTTCTCCACCTTGATTAAATGATACCCGAACTGCGTGCGCACAGGCTCGCTGACCTCGCCTGGCTTGAGGCTGAACGCCTTATCCTCGAAGGGCTTGACCATGCTGCCGCGCATGAATACGCCCAGATCGCCACCGTTGGCCTTGGAGGGATCGTCGCTGTTCTCCTGGGCCGCCTGCTCGAAGGTCTTCTTGCCGGACTTGATCTCCTTGGCGATCTGGGTGATCTTGGCGAGCGCGTCAGCGTCTTGCTTCTTGATGTTCTCCTCTTTCATGTCCGGGGTCGGCTGGGGTACCGAAATCAAGATATGCCGCGCCTGGATAAAGTCTCCCGCGCCGATCGGATGGCCATAGGTCTTTTCCAGATCCTTTTCAATCAGGGCATCGGCCTGCCAGATAGGGCGCTGGGTGGCCGCAAACGACGCGCGCGTATAGCCTAGTTGCGTCAGGAACTGGTCGTCGGTGAGGTTGTCGGGGATAAGCTTGCGCTTGCGCGCGTTCTGGAGCAGTCTTGTCAGGTGGGCGTTCATCTGGGCGTCGGTCAACTGCACGCCCTCCCTGGCAGCGACCTGGTTAAGCGCCTCCTCCACCAGCATACGCTGTAGAACCATGCGTACCAACTGTGTCGGCTGCTGGCGGAGCGCCGCCAATGCCTGCGCGCGGGTAATGGTAAACTGGGCCTTGTTGTCCGGGCCGAACAGGGTATCCGCCGCCTTCAGGCCGACCGCCTGCCCGACGGACTGGAGGAACCCTTCCGGGTTCTCCTTACGAACGCGCTCGAACAACTGGTCCCAGGTAATCGGCTTGCCGTCCACGCTGGCGACGACTTCCGAGTTGGCCGCCGCCGTGGGAACGGCCGGCCTGGCCGCGCCTACCGAAGCCGGCTTCTGCGGGGCGGGCTTGTTGTTTGCGCCCTGCGCCTGGGAGGGCGCCGGGGCCACGGCCCACAGGGAGGCAGCCAGCAACGCGGGCCATGCGTTCTTCAACATGCACATCTCCTTTCAAACGAAGGCCGCTTACGGCCTGATGAGAGCGATCCGTTACGATTACGGCAAGAGAAGGCGGCGCGGTTCCTGATCGCCTTACCGGCACCGCCCGTGTATTATAGGGGATAGATGTCCCTCCCGTCAATGAGGATTGACACTGCCGCCTCGATCTGCTACAATGCAGGCGAAAATTCGGCGCCAGGCCGCGCTAAGAAGATACCGCGCAGTCATCCTCATTGATGAGAGGCTTCATGTCCGTTTTGCCCTCCACGCCCGTTCCTTCTCGCATCCAGAAGGCCGTTATCCCTGCCGCGGGTCTCGGCACGCGCTTGCGCCCTCTCACGCGGGCTATCCCCAAAGAACTGCTGCCTGTCGGGCGGCAACCCGTGCTGGCCTATGTCGCGGAGGAGTTGCGCGGGGCCGGCATTACGCAGGCGCTGTTTATCGTCTCAGAGAACAAGCCGCAGATACGGGCCTTCTTCGGCGCGGAGCATACGGGCGATACAGCCCGCGCGGATCTGCCGACGCTGCGCTGCGACTACGTGATCCAGAAGGAGCAGCGAGGATCGGGCGATGCCCTGCTCTACGCAGAGGAGTGGGTCGGCGCAGAGCCTTTCGTGGTGGCCTTCGGAGATTGCCTGATCGAAGCCGATCCACCTGGCGATCCCTCTGAGCCGCTGCGCCGCCTGATGGCAACCCACACAGAGCACGATGCGGCGGCCTCCGTGCTTGTGGAAGCGGTCTCCTGGGACAAGGTATCGCGCTATGGCGTGCTGGCCCCGGAGCGCCCGCTGCCCTCCCTGCCGACCGAGCCGTTTGCCGCCGCCGATATTATCGAAAAGCCTGCGCGCGAGGAAGCGCCCAGCAACCTGGTCGTGGCGGCGCGTCTGACATTGCAGCCCGCCATTTTTCCGGCACTGCGCCGCACGCCGCTGGATGCGCGCGGCGAACTCAATATGATAGATGCCGTGCGCGCCCTACGCCGCGCCGGAGCGCCGCTGTGGGCGGTGCCCTTGCGCGCCGGGGAGGCCCGCCGCGACATCGGCAACTTTGAGAGCTTCTTTGCCGCCTTTGTCCGCGCTGCACTGCGCGATCCCGAGGCCGGTGAGGCAGCGCGCCAGGCTGTCGAAGAGGTCCTGCATGTCACGGAGAGCCCGAGCGCGAGTGATCCAGGGTAGCGTCACTTTCCTCCTTTTCTGACAGGAAAGGCGACGTTTTGCAGCAGATGCGGCCAGATAATCGTATCAAGTAAGGATTATTTGCAAAACAGCCCAGTGTATGAGTTTGAATTCAAGTAGCGAGGGAGGAAGGTTTGAGAGTTCCACTGGCCGACTTGCCCACTCAGTACCAGCGCCTCAAGGCAGACATCGATGCCGCTCTGCTTTCAGTCCTGGAGAGCGGACACTTCCTCGACGGAGAGCCCGTCCGCCAGCTCGAACACGA
>DASRGZ010000156.1:0-50725 GCA_035650735.1 Chthonomonadaceae bacterium | reverse complement strand
GGAGTATTATAATGGAGATACGGGTGAGTGGAAAACGACCCAGCGCGACTACAACCACTCCACCTGGATTGACCCGTTGATCGAGGGGCTGATCGGTCTGGTTCCGCGCGCCGACGAGATTCTGGAGATCGCCCCACTGCTGCCAGAAAAAGCCTGGTCGTACTGGCTGCTGGACGGGCAAGCGTACCGGGGCCACGACATCACAATCGCCTACGACGCCGCTGGGGGACATCTGGACCCAGGCTTTCAAGGCTTTGCCGTCTATCTCGATGGCAAGCTGATCTATCATGGCAGCCAGCCTACGCGGGTTCTATACGATCTGCGCGCGCAAAAGCTGAGGATGCCATAGGGTTCATAGTCAGGTACACCCGGCTAAAGCGCGGGTGTCTCCTGCGTTTATTCTTATGAGCCTGCGACGGCCATTTATGTAGGGTGTCAAAAGTCTTTAAGTAGAGCGTGACCTTGTTTCTGAGTGTGAACCGCCGCAGGAACTTTTGATACCCTACCTAACATCTCCCCATCTGTTTCGCTACCGACACTCTCCCCGCAGTGTGTTGTTGAGCGTGAACAGCGCGCAGCATCCCTTCGGCTGAGGGAGACTGTCTGCGCGCATATCATACGGGGCTACGCCTCTTAAAGAGGCGCAATCAGGAGGGCCAACGATGGGAACAATCCGTGTCAGCGCGAACGGGCGCTATTTTGTGGATCAGGAAGGCCAGCCGTTCTTCTGGCTCGGCGATACGCAGTGGGAACTGTTTCGCGGCGTCTTCCCCACCGATGCCGCCGCCATTCTGGAACGCCGCAAGCAGCAGGGTTTCACGGTCTTTCAGATCATGCTCACCGGCGTAGGCGACGGCACAGACCCCAATCTGGCAGGCCAGAGTCCCTGGATAGGCGACGATCCCGCCACCCCGAACGAAGCCTATTTCCAGAACGTGGATGCTGTCGTGGAGCAGGCTCGCCAGCAGGGAATGATCCTGGCGCTGGGCGTCTTCCACCAGTTGCAGACCGCGCGAATCACTCCGGCAAAGGCGCGCGCCTATGCGAAATGGCTGGCGCAGCGTTATCGCGACGTCCCCAATCTCGTCTGGTCTATGTACCCGAAGGCGACGCCGGAATATATCCCCGTGCTGCGCGAACTGGCTGCCGGTCTGAAAGAAGGCGATGGCGGCAGCCATCTCATCACCGTGCATCCCGATCCCTCTCCGGCCTCCTCCAGCTTCCTCCATGCGGAACCCTGGCTGGATTTCAACTCGATTCAGACCTACAACCCCTACGAACGGATTGATGGGATGGTGCGCGCGGACTATGCCCGCACGCCGGTCAAGCCTGTCGTCATGGCGGAGGGCGGGTACGAGGGCGTGAAATCCAACGGTCTGGAGATGCCTCTGGCGACGCGGAGGCAAGCCTACTGGACGCATCTGGCGGGCGGCCACTACTCCTACGGCCATGACAACAACTGGGTCTCGCCTGCCACCTGGCGCGACTGGATAGACTCGCCGGGCGCGCTCCATCTCGGCATCTACAAGCAGATTGTGACCGGTTGCCGCGCGTGGTGGGACTTGATTCCCGATCAGACAGTGTTTGCCAGCGGAGAGGGCAGCGGCCTGACGCACAACGCCGCCGCGCGCTCGGCTGGCGGCGACTGGGTCCTGGCCTATCTGAGCCACAACGCACCCGTCTCCCTGCGCATGGACCGAATCACGGCGGGGGGCGGCGCGGTAAATGCCGTCTGGATAGACCCGACGACCGGAGAGCAGACCGCCATCGGAACCTTCGCCAATGCGGGCGTTACGGACTTCACGCCGCCCGCTTCCTGGCAGGATGCTGTCCTCCTGTTGACCGCCTGATTCTGAAGCAAAGCGAAATCAGAGTTTTCGGGTAAAATAACTCCTACGCCGCAGCGCGAAGCAGTTGACTTGCCCGGCGCGTTTGTGATAAACTTCACAGTAGACGCAAGCCCCGACCGCCTATCGTCGTGAGAAGCCCTGTCTGCACACGACGCGCGCAGGCGGACAGCACGGAGAAAACACCGAGATGTTGAGCAGTTATGTCCCGATTTTTGTCATGATCCTGGCCTCGACCGTGCTGGCGAGCGGCATGGTGATCGGCTCCTTCGTTCTGGGGCCGAAAAAGCCGACGCCCTACAAATCCACCGCGTATGAGTGCGGCATGACCCCGGTCGGTTCGGCGCGAGAGCGGTTTCCTGTCAAGTTCTACCTCATCGCGATGCTGTTCATCGTCTTCGACATCGAAACCATCTTCCTCTATCCCTGGGCGGTCACCTATCGCGGCCTGACGCACGGCGCGAAACTGTTCAATCTGATCGAGATGGCCGTCTTTGTCGCCATTCTCTTCATCGGCTACTTCTATATTCTGGGCAAAGGCGCGCTGGACTGGGACGAGAGCGAGCAGGCCCGCTCCGGCGACGTCCTGACGCCGGAAGTGCTGGCCGAGCGGCCCGCCCTCCGCTTCGGCAACGAGAACTCCGGCCCGGTAGACCTGTCGCGCACGCCCGTAGGGAGCCAGACCGCTTCTTACGGCGCGAGTTCCCAGGAAGCCTATAAGCGTTAGGAGCAGGCTCTTATGACGCAGCAGACCGCCCCGCCGCCCGCCGCCGAACCGGAAGCCGAGCGGCTGGAAGTGCAGAAAATCCGCGAGAAGTTCCCCGACGCCCTCCTCGATGTGAACACGTTCCGGGGCGATACGCGGATCATGGTCAAGCGGGAGTATATCGTCGAGATATGCCGCCTGATGCGCGACGATCCCGACCTGCAGTACAATTTCTTCTCCGAGTGCCTCGGCGTAGACTATCTGGACTACCGCGAAGACTATCGGTTCGAGGTCGTCTACAATCTCTACTCGGTGCAGTACGAGAAGGAGGGGCAGACGGTCGGCAAGAACCGGCGCATCTTCCTGAAAGTCCCCGTACCGGAGGATGACCCGGTCGTGCCGAGCGTCACCGGCGTCTATGCGGGGGCGGGCTTCCCGGAGCGCGAGATCTACGATTTCTTCGGCATCCGCTTCAGCGGGCATCCCGATCTGCGCCGCATCTTCATGTCGGACGACTGGGTGGGCCATCCACAGCGCAAAGACTATCCGCTCGGCGGCGAGCGCGTGCAGTTCCCCGGCGGCAAGTACGGCCCGTCGGTCGGTGAAGTCCCGGTGCAGCACCCCGGCGAATCGTTCTACGGCAAGACCGGCGACACGCAGGGCGAGTTCTACCGCCATTCGCGCACGCCGACGCCGGACAGCGGGCCGGGGACGCAGCTTCCACCTCCTGGCAAGGAAGTGGGAGGGACCTAACCCCCCGGCCCCCTTCCCTGCTCGCTCGCAGGCTCGCTAGGGAAGGGAGTGTCGGCAGCGTCTTCCTTCGTACCAACGATTTGTCCCGCTTGGCGGGAAAGCGAGCCTGCAAGAGAATGTACCCGACTGTGTCACCCCCTTCCCTCGTAGGGAAGGGGGCCGGGGGGTTAGGTCAATGGCAATAGACAGCAGACGGCTGGATGAACTGAATACCGGCGCGACGCTGGCGCAGGGCGTGCAGATAGATGCGCTGGACGATCAGACGATGGTCGTCAACATGGGGCCGCAGCACCCCAGCACGCACGGCGTTCTGCGCATCGTCCTCGAACTCGACGGCGAGATCATCGTGCGCGCGACGCCGCACATGGGCTATGTCCATACCGGCATCGAAAAGGAGTTGGAGTACCAGACCTACATGAAGGGGGTCACGCTCACCGACCGGATAGACTATGTGGCCTCGCTGCTGGAGAACGCCGCCTACTCGCTGGCCGTCGAAAAGCTGCTTGATGTCGCGCCGCCGCCGCGCGGACAGTGCCTGCGCGTCATGCTGATGGAGTTGGAGCGGCTTGCCAGCCATCTCGTCTGGCTCGGCACGCACTGCCTCGACATCGGCGCGATGACCGTCTTCTTCTACGCCTTCCAGCAGCGCGAAAAGATTCTGGACCTGAAGGAGATGATGTCCGGTGTCCGCATGATGACCTCGTGGATCGTGCCGGGCGGGCTGCGCGGCGATGCGCCGGAGGGCTGGTTCGCGCGGGCCAAAGAGTTCTGCGACGGCTTCCCGCGCGCCATCGAGGAGATCGAGGGCCTGCTCAACGCAAACCCCATCTGGCGGGAGCGCACGCAGGGCGTCGGCGTCATCAGCGCGGAGGACTGCCTGGCGATCGGGGTGAGCGGCCCGACGCTGCGCGGCGCGGGCATCGCGCACGATCTGCGCAAGGCGGCTCCCTATAGCGGCTACGAGAACTATCAGTTCCATGTCCCGACGGGGCAGTTCAGCGACGTGTACGACCGCTACCGCGTGCGGATGGCCGAGATGCTTCAGAGCCGCGAGATCATCAAGCAGTGTATCGAAAATATGCCGGACGGCCCGATCAATATTGATGACCGCAAGATCGTGCCGCCGCCGCGCGCCGAACTCGACAGCAGCATGGAGGCGGTCATCCACCACTTCAAGCTGTGGACGGAGGGCTTCCATCCGCCGGTCGGCGAGGCGTATGCGGCGGTCGAGTCGGGCAAAGGCGAGATGGGCTTCTACATCGTCAGCGACGGCACGAACCGGCCCTACCGCGCGCACCAGCGCCCGGCCTGCCTGATGAACTTGCAGGCGCTCTCGAAGATGTGCGAGGGCCGCCTGATCGCCGACGTGGTCGCCATCATCGGCAGCATTGATATTGTTCTGGGCGAGATTGACCGTTAATTAGCCCTCTACTCCCCGTCCCCTCCCCCCCAAGAACAGGGGGAGGGGGGCCTGAAGGATAAACCGAATGACGACGTCTCCCGCAAGCCCGGTGGCGGGTGGGCCGAACGAGCCGCAGCCCGCACCGGAAAAAGAACAGCGTTTCTCCGCGCAGGCCATCGCGGAGTTGGAAGAGATCGCCTCGCACTACCCGGAGCGCAAAGCGGCCTGTCTGCCCGGCCTCTGGATCGCGCAGCGCGAGTACGGCGGCTCTCTGACGCCCGCCGCCATTCAGGAGGTCGCCGACCGCCTGGGCCTGTCGTATGCGGAGGTCGAGGGCGTCGCGACGTTCTACACCATGTACAACCTGCGCCCGCGCGGGAAGCATCATCTGGAGGTCTGCACCTGCCTGACCTGCGCGGTCAAGGGCGCGTATGACGTGGTGCATAAGCTGGAACATGAACTCGGCGTCGAGGTGGGCGGCACGACGGCGGACGGCGCTTTCACGCTCTCCGAGGTCGAATGCCTGGACTTCTGCGGCGCGGCGACGGTCATGCAGGTCGGGGACAAGTACTTTACCAACCTTACGCCCGACAACGTGATGGAGTTGATCGAGACGCTGCGCAACAGCGACGACTATACGCCCGCCAAACTCGCCGACGCCATCGTCAAGATTCATATTCCCGGCACCAGCCGAACCGGCGGCGGCAGCTATAAGCCGTAAGGGTTGCACATCTATGGCTATCCTGAACCTTCTGTTTGAGCACCGCGACGTTCCCAATATCGAAGAGATAGACGTCTATGAACAGCACGGCGGGTACGCTGGGCTGCGCCGGGCCATTTTGTTGGAGCGGCAGGCGGTCGTAGACGAGATCAAGACCTCCGGCCTGCGCGGGCGCGGCGGCGCCGGCTTCCCCACCTGGATCAAATGGAACGGTTTGCCCAAAAACTACGATAAACCCCATTATGTCATCTGTAATGCCGACGAAGGCGAGCCTGGCACGTATAAAGACCGCGAACTGATGCTCAAGCTGGCCCATCTGCTGGTGGAAGGCATGATCATCGCCGGATACGCCACCTACAGCAAGAAGGGCTACATCTATATTCGCGGGGAGTACGTGGAGCCAGCCTGGCAGGTCCGCAAGGCCATTGATCAGGCCTACGAGAAGGGCTACCTGGGCAAGAACATTCTCGGCGTCGAGGGCTTCGATTACGATCTCTATATCCACCTGGGCGCGGGCAGCTACGAGTGCGGCGAGGAGTCGGCGCTGATGAGCAGCCTGATGGGCGAGCGCGGCAATCCCCGCCTCAAGGCCCCGCACGCCCCTCTGCCGGTCGTCGAGGGCGTCTGGAAGGCGCCGACGCTGATTAACAACGTGGAGACCTACTGCGCGGCGACCTGGATTCTGGCCCACAGCGGCGCAGAGTACGCCAAGTACGGCACAGAGAAGAGCAAAGGCTCCAAGATCATGTCCGTCAGCGGGCATATCGCCAGGCCCGCCAACTACGAGATCGAGTTGGGCACGCCACTGATGGAGTTGATCGAGATCGCGGGCGGCGTCACGGGCGGCCAGCTCAAGGCCGTCATTCCTGGCGGGTCGTCCGTGCAGATCGTGCCCGCCGAGCAGTGCCCCAACGTTAATCTCGATTATGAAAGCTGCCAGGCCAACGGCACGCTGCTCGGCTCCGGCGGCTTCATGGTTCTCAACGATAAGACGGATATCGTGCTGCTGATGAAGCGCACCGCCGAGTTCTACATGCACGAGTCCTGTGGGAAGTGCACGCCCTGCCGCGAAGGCACGCGCTGGATGTATAAGATACTCGACCGCATCACCTCCGGCGGCGGGCAGCCCGGCGACATTGACCTGCTGCTCGACATCTGCGGCCAGATTGACGGGCGTTCCTACTGCGGCCTGGGCGACGCGGCGGCCTGGCCCATCGTCGCGGCCATCAAGCGCTTCCGCCCCGAATTTGAATACTGGATCGAGCACAAGCGCTCGCCGGTCGGCCCCGGCCATGTCCCACCGACCCCGGAGGTGCTTAACCCGCTGCTAACGCTGACGCCAGCGTAGCTTTTTCCCGGCGCAAATACGGTAAACTTATACGCGAAACGGGCCATGCAACCTCCGCCCGCCTTATCACGAGGTAAAGCCTTCTATGTCCGCCAATAGACTGACGCAAACCGAGGCATCGCTCAATCCCGAGTCTCCTGATCTGGTCACCGTTAAGATAGATGGCATCGAAGTCAAGGTGCCTAAGAACGAGAACATCATCGAGTCGGCCAAGCGCGTCGGCATAGATATTCCCTTTTTCTGTTACCATCCCCGCCTTTCCAAAGGGGACGCTGCCAACTGCCGCATGTGCCTGGTGGATGTCTCCATGCCGCGCAAGAACCCCGATGGCAGCGTCGTCCTGGCGAAAATGCCCAAGCCGCAGACCGCCTGCACGCTCCCGGCTGCCGACGGCATGGTGATCGAGACTGAAAGTGAGCAGGTCGTCAAAGACCGGCGCGGCGTTCTCGAATTCCTGCTCATCAACCACCCGCTGGACTGCCCCATCTGCGACCGGGGCGGCGAGTGCCCTCTCCAGAATAACACGCTCTTCTACGGCCCGCCCACCAGCCGCTACATCGAGGAGAAGCGCCACTTCCCGAAAGCCTATCCGCTCTCGGATTACGTCGTCTTCGACCGGGAGCGCTGCATCCACTGCGCCCGCTGCACCCGCTTCACCGAGGACATCAGCGGCGACTCGCAGCTTGGCTTCCTCAAGCGCGGCGCGGACATGGAGGTCGGCACCTTCGCCCAAACCGCCTACAAGAGCAAGTTCAGCGGCAACGTCATCGAGCTTTGCCCGGTCGGCGCGTTGCTCTCGCGCACTTACCGCTTCAAGGCCCGGCCCTGGGACCTGCACACGCAGCGCTCGGTCTGCTCCAAATGCTCCAACGGCTGCAATATTAAGATTGACTACCGCCTCAATGAACTCCAGCGCGTCAACGCCCGCCTCAACGAGGAGGTCAACGAGGAGTGGACCTGCGACAAGGGCAAGTTCGGCCATGAGTACGTCTCCTCCGCCGACCGCCTCCAGAGGCCCATGCTCAAGCGTAATGGCCAGTTCGTGCCTATTGACTGGACGCAAGCCTACGACCTGATCGTGGAGAAGCTGCGCGCGGCAGGCCCGAACGTCGGCGGCATCGGCGGACAGCGCTGCACCAATGAGGACAACTACCTCTTCCAGAAGCTGTTCCGCGAAGTGCTCAAGAGCAACAATATCGACTCGCGCCTGGGCCGCTACCAGGGGCCGACCGACCAACCGCTTTATGCGCGCTTCGGCTATCACGGCATGGGCAACGCGATTGCCGACCTGGAGAACATGAAGACGATCTTCGTCCTCGGCTCCGACCTGGTGGACGAGCAGCCCATTATTTTCCTGCGCGTGCGTAAGGCGTGGCGGTTCAAGGGGGCGCATGTCGTCAATGCGGTCACGTACATCGAGGAGGACACCACCCGCGTCGGCGACTTCGCCGAGGTGGAGATGATCTATAAGCCCGGCACGGAGATCGCCCTGCTCAACGGCCTCTTGAACGTGCTCTTCGCGGAGAAGCTGCTGCCGGAGAACCCGACTGCCGACCTGAGCGCGCTGCAAAAGGGCGTGGCAGACTGGACTCCGGATCGGGCGGGGCAGGAGACGGGCGTGAGCGCCGATGCCATCCGGCAGGCGGCGCGCCTCCTGGCAAACGGCCCGATGGCGATCCTGGCGGGCGCGACGGTTACCGAGCATCCACAGTATACGGACATCGCCGCCGCCCTCGGCAACCTGATCGTGGCGACGGGCAACGTCGGTAATCTCAATATTCCCGGCCTGGAGTGCAACACGCAGGGCGCGATGGATATGGGCGTCCTGCCCGATTGCGGCCCCGGCTACCGCCCGCTGGACGCGCCGGGCATGAGCACGCAGCAGATGCTCCAGGCCGCCGCGAACGGCCAACTGCAAGCCCTCTGGATCGTCGGCGCTAAGCTAGTGGAGAAATATTTCGATCCCGACCTGGCCCGCCGTGCCCTGGAGAACTGCCCCTTCGTGGTCGTCAACGAATTGACGCTGACCGAGACGGCGCGGTTGGCCGATCTGGTGCTGCCGGTGGCCAGCGTCGCCGAAAAGGACGGCACCTATACCAATTGCGAGCGGCGCATCCAGCGGATTTACAAGGCGTTCGACATCTCGCCGGAGATCAAGCCGGACTGGCTGGTCTTTGCGGAGGTGGCCGCGCAGATGGCGCGCAGCACGCCCTACTTCTCGGCCCGCGACATCCTGCGCGACATCGCCGCCAACGTGCCGATCTACGCGGGCATCACGCCGCGCAACCTGGGCGAGTCCGGCATCCGCTGGCACTATCCTGGAACCGAGGCCAAACAAGGTTAAAAGCCAAAAACCTCAACCGGATGCACAGGATTTCTCAGGATTTACAGGATGAAGACAAAAGCCTTGAAACAGAGGAAAAGGGGAATAGGTGCTCGGTTGGATTGGTATTAGAAATCCTGTTTTGATCCTGTAAATCCTGTTGGAATAATGGGAGCGATTATGCTCGGACAAGTTGCCATTATCTTTCCCGAATATTGGGCGGGCATCCACCTGCCTAGCCTTGTGCCCTACGTGGCGCTGCTGGGCATCATCGTGTTCATCCTGGCTATCGTGCCGGGGCTGATCTGGATCGAGCGCGTGGTCATTGCGCTGATGCAGGACCGTTCGGGGCCGAACCGGGTGGGGCCGCGCGGCCTGCTGCAAACCATCGCCGACGGCGTCAAGCTCTTCTTCAAAGAGGATTTCCGTCCCCGCAGCGTGGATATCCGCATCTACTACCTGGCGCCGGTCATCTCCATGATCCCGGCACTGGCGGGCGGCGCAGTGCTGCCCCTACAGCGGCTCACCTTCGAGCGTCCCGACGGAACCACCTATCAGATGCCGCTGATGGTGGGCAACGTCAACATCGGCCTGCTCTACATACTGGCCATGTCCTCTCTAGCGGTCTACGGCGTCGTGCTGGCCGGCTGGTCGTCCAACAACAAGTACTCGCTGCTGGGCGGCTTACGCGGTTCCGCTCAACTCATCAGCTACGAGCTGTCTATGGGGTTGTCGCTGCTGTGCGTGATCGTCATGGCCGGCTCGCTCAACCTCGACAGCATCGTGGCGACCCAGAACGTGCTGCCGCCCGGCATCCATTCCGGCTTTGAGTGGCTGCGCGGCAGCATCTTCTCCTGGTACTGGCTGCGCAGCCTCTTCGTCCCGGTCAGCATCTTCACCATCGCCATGATCGCCGAAACCAACCGCGCCCCCTTCGACCTGCCGGAAGCCGAGTCGGAGTTGATCGCCGGGTTCCATACCGAGTTCTCCTCCATGAAGTTTGCGATGTTCTTCATGGGCGAGTACGCGGCGATGCTGACCATCAGCGGGCTGAACGCCGCCATGTTCTGGGGCGGGTGGCTGCCGCCGCTTAACATCGTGCCATTCACCTGGATACCGGGCTGGATCTGGTTTGTCGGCAAGGTGATGTTCGGCATCTTCTTCTATGTCTGGCTGCGGGCCACGCTGCCGCGCCTGCGCTACGACGCCCTGATGGCCCTGGGCTGGAAGCGGATGCTGCCGCTCGCGCTGGTCTGGCTGTTCGTCATGGCGGTCGTGACCCTCTATTTCCAGCCGATTAACGCGACCGCCGCCCGGCCCGTGCCGCCCGTACAGGCGCAGGCGGCTCCGGCCCCGCGCGCCGCCTCCGCGCCCGCGCCGCTGCCGACCCTCAGCGCCGCCGCGCCGCCGGCAACCAAACCATGAGGATAGCAAACGCCTATGATCGCTGAGCCTATCATCTTCTGGATCATGGCCGTGATCTCGGTGGTCGCGGCGATCCTGATGGTCGCCAACCGCAATCCCGTCCGCAGCGCCCTCTTCCTGGTGGCGACGTTCCTGTGCGTGGCCGTCCTGTACCTGGCGCTAACGGCGCAGTTCATCGCCGCCATCCAGATCATCGTCTACGCGGGGGCCATCATGGTGCTGTTCCTGTTCGTCATCATGCTCCTCAATCTGGGAGCGCCGCAGGCCCTGCGGGAGCGCGGAACGATCCAGCCTTTCGCCGCCGTAGGGTTAGGTCTGCTCTTTATCATCGCCCTGCTCGGCTCCGAGTCGCTGATCCGGGTGCCGCGCCCGGCGGCCCCGGCCAATCCCGACCTGGGCACCGTCCAGAGCGTGGGGCTGAACCTCTTCGCGCCGACGCTGCCCTGGCTGTTTCCCTTTGAGGTGACCTCTATTCTGCTGCTGGTCGCCATCGTCGGCGCGATCATCATGGCCAAGCGCAGGGTGTAAACGTTAAGGACGTCTCAACCATGGTTCCGACCTCTTACTATCTGGTACTCTCCGGCATCCTGTTTACCATCGGCGTTATCGGGGTGCTGATCAAGCGCAATCCCATCGTCATCTTTATGTGCATCGAACTGATGCTCAACGCCGCCAACCTATCCTTCATTGCGCTCGGTCGCCATTTCGGGCAGGTCAACGGCCAGATGTACGTTATTTTTGCGCTATCGGTGGCGGCGGCGGAGGTTTCAGTGGGGCTGGGCATCATCGTCGCCATCTTCCGCACCAAAGAGACGATCAACATAGACGAAGTGAACTTGATGAAATACTAGTACTCCTTCAAGGTAGAAAGTTTGTATGAGTAATGAGATAAGCCTAGCATTCCATCTATCTCAAGGCTATGCCAACGTTCTACCTGGATGGACTACTAGAGTGAACATCGCCCTCACCCCCTTCCCCTCTCCCACGCTGCGGGAGAGGGGAGAGGCATTCTCATGCGGGAGCGTGCCCCATAGGGGAATGGAGGGCTGAGGAGCGCGCCCCGATGTCGTCCCTTGCATGGTTAATCGTCTGGCTGCCGCTGCTGGGCTTTCTCTTCAATGCCTTCCTGGGCAAGAGGGCCGGCAAGATGGCAGTGGCGTGGGTTTCCTGCCTGGCCGTGCTGCTCTCGCTGGCGGTCACGCTGCTCATCTGGCCTGCAGTCTATACCGCGCCGGAGCACCGCCTCATCCTGCCGCTGTTGCCCTGGGGCTCGATAGATACGCCCTGGATCAAGTTCGGCGGCTTCCAGTCCAACTTTGCGCTCTTGATCGATCCGCTTTCGCTGCTGATGGCCCTGATCGTCACCGGCGTCGGCGGGCTGATCCATATCTACGCCACCGGCTATATGGGCGACGACCCCGAACAGCCCCGCTTCTTCACCTACTTTAACCTGTTCATCTTCATGATGCTGCTGCTGGTGCTGGGCGAGAACTTCCTGCTAATGTTCGTGGGGTGGGAGGGCGTCGGCACCTGTTCCTATCTGCTGATCAGCTTCTGGTACGTAGATAACGAGAACGCCAAGGCGGGCAACAAAGCCTTCATCGTCAATCGCGTCGGCGACCTGGGCTTCGCGCTGGGCATGATGGCGGTCTGGAGCGTGTTCGGCACGCTCTCCTTTTTCACGCACGATGGCCGGGGCGTGATGGACCTTGCGGCAAAGCATATCGCGGCCAACGGAATGCCTCTGTCGCTGGCCCCCAGCTTTTTCGGCATGCCGGCTGTCACGGCCATCTGCATCCTGCTCTTTATCGGCGCGACGGGCAAATCGGCGCAGATACCGCTGTGGGTCTGGCTGCCGGACGCGATGGCCGGCCCCACGCCCGTCTCCGCCCTCATCCATGCCGCCACGATGGTCACGGCGGGCGTCGTGATGGTGACGCGCTGCTCCTGGCTGTTCGTCCAGTCTACGACGGCGCTGGAGGTGGTCGCCTGGATCGGGGTTTTGACGGCCTTCCTGGGCGCGACTATCGGCCTCGTGCAGAACGACATCAAGCGCGTGCTGGCCTTCTCGACCATCTCGCAGTTGGGCTATATGTTCCTGGCCTGCGGTGTCGGCAACTTCACGGCGGGCATGTTCCACGTCACCACGCACGCCTTTTTCAAGGCGCTGCTGTTCCTGGGCGCCGGCGCGGTCATCCACTCGCTGCTCGGCGAGCAGGACATGCGCAAGATGGGCGGCCTGAGATACAAAATCCCGAAGACCTGGCTGGTGATGATCACCGGAACCTACGCCATCGCCGGGATTCCGCCGCTATCGGGCTTCTGGAGCAAGGACGAGATCCTGCACAGCGCCGCAAATGCGCCCTGGGGCGGCGGGTCCTCGGTCGGCCTGGTTCTGTGGCTCATCGGCGTTGTCACGGCGTTTATGACGGCCTTCTACATGAACCGCCTGATGTGGAAGACGTTCTATACCGAGCCGCGCTATAACGAGGATGAACTGGTGGCCCATCCTCACCACAATTTTGCCGACGAGCACGAAGGGCACGACACGATGGTCGGCCATGAGGAAGAGACGACCGGACAGGCCGCCCACCATGATCAACTGGAGCATGGGGCAACGCGCATCCATGAGTCGCCGCCCTCGATGATGATCCCGCTCTTTATCCTGGCGATTCTTTCGGTGGTGGCCGGCGGCCTGCTCGGTCCGACCGGCTATTTCGAGCGGTTCCTGGAGCCTTCCGTCGCGCCGCTGTCCCTGGGCGGGCTGGAGGAGGGACACGGCCCGATAACCCCGGTGATCGGGTACGTCGTCTCCACTCTGATCGCCATCGCTGGCGTTGCCCTGGCCGCGATGCTGTACCGCCAGCACATGAAAACGGGCAACCTCATTCCTGAGGAGAGGAAAGTACAACTTGAGCGCAACCCGCTTTCGCCCTACACCTTCCTGCTGAACAAGTGGTGGTGGGACTGGCTGTATAACACGATCTTCATCACCATCGGCGGCTGGCTCGCCACGAACATCCTGTGGAAGGTCATTGATGTCGGGATCGTGGATGGCCTGTTCGTGAAGGGCCTGGCCGGAGGCACCGCCTACATCAGCGGATTGACTCGCCGCCTACAGACCGGCTACGTCCGCAACTACGCGCTGGGGATGCTGGTCGGCGTGGTCGCCCTGGTCATCGGCCTGCTGGTGGCCTGGAATAACCTGCCGCATTAACCTGCCTAACCCCCGGCAGCCACCCCTAAAGGGGTGGACTGCGGACGGCAAGCCCGCTCAAGCGGGCTACGAGGGGTGGATTAGCCCCCTTCAGGGGGCTTGCCGCCCACAGCCCGGTCCTTTAGGGCCGGGCGAATCTAAGAGGTAACGATGTATCAAACACCGATACCCCATATTTTAAGCTGGGTCACGTTCCTGCCGCTGCTTGGCGCTATCTTCCTGATGTTTCTCAAGCGCCCGCAGGATCTGCCGGAACATCACGGCGACCACGAGCACGAAGCGCACGGCGTGCCCGATGCGCCCTCGCCATTGGTCGTCCGGGACCCGGCGCGCAACGCAATCAACTGGGTGGCGCTGGCGTTTGCGCTGGCGACGTTCGTGTTGTCGCTGGTGATGCTGGCCGCCTTCCAGATCGGCTACGTCAATTCCGACACGCGCAATATGCAGTTCCTGGAGAGCGCGAGCTGGATACGCATCGGCACGCTAGCCATTGACTATCGGATGGGCGTGGACGGCATCAGCCTGCTGCTGATCGTGCTGACCACGTTCCTGATGGTGCTTAGCGTGCTGTTCTCGTTCGGGATCAAGCAGCGGCTCAAGGAGTTCATGGTCTTCCTGCTGCTGCTGGAGACCGCGCTGATCGGGGTGTTCTGCGCGCTGGACCTGGTGCTGTTCTACGTGTTCTGGGAGGCCGTGCTCATCCCGATGTACTTCCTCATCGGCATCTTCGGGCATGAGAACCGCATCTACGCGGCCATCAAGTTCTTCCTCTATACGTTCGCGGGCAGCATCCTCATGCTCGTCGCCATCGTGGCCGTCTACCGGGCGACCGGCACCTTCAACGTGCTCGCGCTCTCCAACCAGGCCGTGCCCGGCAGTCCCGGCGCAAAGCTCTATGCCCTGAACAGCGCCAATCCGCAGGCGCTGATGTGGATGTATGCCGCCTTCGCGCTGGCCTTCATGATCAAGGTGCCGATGTTCCCGTTCCATACCTGGCTGCCGGACGCGCACGTGGAGGCGCCGACGGCGGGCAGCGCGATCCTGGCGGGCATCATGCTCAAGATGGGCACCTATGGCTTCCTGCGCTTCTGTCTGCCGCTCTTCCCGGAGCAGGCCCATGAGACTGCCGTCCTGTTTATCGTGCTAGCGATCATCGGCATCATCTACGGCTCGATTGTCGCCGCCGTGCAGCCGGACGCCAAGAAGCTCGTCGCCTACTCCAGCGTGGCGCACCTGGGCTTTGTTATCCTGGGCATCTTTACATTTACGCCCGTCGGGATGATGGGCGCGCTGGTGCAGAACATCAACCACGGCATCTCGACGCCGATGCTCTTCTTCCTCGTCGGTATGCTCTATGAGCGGCGGCACACGCGCCTGATCAGCGAGTTCGGCGGGCTGAAGCGGGTCGTGCCGGCGCTAGCGGCGATGACGCTGCTCGCCACGCTCTCCAGCATCGCCGTGCCGTTCTTCAACGGCTTCGTGGGCGAGTTCCCGATTCTGCTGGGCTCCTGGGTCTCCGCGCAGACCAAGCCGGTGGGCGGCTACTGGTCTACGGCGCTGGCGGCAACCGGTATGATCCTGAGTGCCGTCTATATGCTCTGGTGGTTCCATCGCATCATGCTCGGCCCGATCACCAAGCCGGTCAATCGGCACCTGCCCGATCTGGACCTGAACGAATGGTTCGTGCTGACCCCGCTGGTGGCGATCATCTTCTGGGTTGGTCTCTGGAGCCAGTTCTGGACGCAGCGCATGGATACCTCGGTGCGAATGCTATTGCCCGCCAACGAGCGGCGCCTGGAGGATACGCTGCCGATCACGTCGGTGTTGGAGCGGGAGTATTCGCAGAGCGATCTGGCTCCGCTGGGCGGCCTGGAGCGACGCCGGCGCCAGGCGCCCATTGGGAACCCGGCCCCGCCGACCGTACCGCCTGCCGCAGCGCCGGGAGGAGGCGCCGAGACCACATCGGGCGCGGCTCCCTCCAGCGCTGCCCCAAGCGAAGTCGCGCCCGCTCTGTCGCCAGAGTCCAGGCCGATCCCTCCCATAAGGCCGCCGTCGGGTGCCGCTCCAGGCACGGTCCTACCCGCGCCGTCGCCGGGAACGCCGAACTCTCCTGCCCCGACGCCATCGGGCACCTCTGGCACGACCAACCCAACATCTCCCGGAACCCCGACGCCTGTCGCTACGCCGCCTATGGGTGGCCTGCTTCATGGGCCGCAAAACCCCGCCGGAACCGGCAGTCCGGGAACGGGAACGAGCGCTCCGGCGCCCGCGCGCCCGGCCAATCCGAATGTACCTTCCCTGGCGCCTCCGGTAAGACCGCGCGGCCCGCGCACTTCCAGTATCAACGGCCTCGGCAGGGCCGACGCCACGCTCCATCGCACAGGGACAAAATCGTAAACGATGAATACTCTGGCTAATCTTCACGGCATACTGCCTATCCTGATCGTCACAGTCACGGGGATGATCGTGCTGCTGGGCGACGCCTGCATCCCGGCCTGGCGGCGACAGAGGACGCTCAGCGCACTGATCAGCCTGCTCGGCGTGGTCGCTGCCACGCTCTTCTCGGTGCGCCTGATGGGCGAGGACAACCCCGTCGCGCTCTTTAACGGGGCAGTGACAGGGGATGCTTTTGCGCAGGCGAGCAACGTCGTGCTGCTGGTGGCCGCAGGCATTGCCATCCTGCTTGCCATGACCTATCTGGAGAACCGACGGCTCAACCTGGGCGAGTACTACGTCCTGGTGCTCTTCTCCACCGCCGGCGCGATGCTGATGGCCGCAGCCACCGACCTCATTGTGCTCTTCATCGCCCTGGAGACGCTCTCGGTCGCGCTTTATGTGCTGGCCGGTTTCGCCCGCACGGAGGAGCGCAGCGAGGAGGCGGCGCTCAAATACTTCCTACTGGGCGCCTTTGCCGCCGGGTTCTTGCTCTACGGCATCGCCCTGATCTATGGCGGATCGGCGAGCGCCGTCCATCCGGGAACCACCAACGTCATTGCCCTGACGACCTTTCTGCGCGAGTCCGGCGGACCGCCTCCGGTAATGCTGATGGCGGGCGTGTCGCTGCTGCTGGTGGGATTGGGCTTTAAGGCGGCGCTGGTGCCGTTCCATATGTGGACGCCCGATGTCTACGAGGGCGCACCCACCTCGGTAACGGCCTATATGGCTGCGAGCGCCAAAGTCGGGGCCTTTGCCGCTATCCTGCGCGTTTTCGACGCTCTGGCGCCCATCGCGCCCTACTGGCTGATCGCCATGCAAGTGCTGGCGGTGCTGACGATGTTTGGCGGCAACATCTGGGCTGTCACGCAGGATAACGTGAAACGTATGTTAGCGTATTCGTCCATCGCGCACGCCGGGTACCTGCTGGTGGCGGTGTCCGCGTCAATCAGCACGAAGGCGCATGAGGAGGCCCTGGGGGCCGCCGCCTTCTATCTGCTGGCCTACGCGCTGATGACGATGGGCGCGTTCGCCATCTTGATCCTGCTGTCGCGGCGCGGGCGCGACGTCCAGACGATGAACGACCTGCGGGGCCTGGCGCGCACCGATCCGTTCGCGGCCTACATGATGCTCATCTTCATGCTTTCGCTGGGCGGCATTCCGCCGACGATGGGCTTTATGGGCAAGTGGCTGATCTTCAACGCGGCCCTGACCGCCGGGCAGACCGGTATGGCAATTGCGCTGGCGCTGGCAAGCATCATCTCTGTCTACTACTACCTGCGGGTCGTCTGGATGATGTGCTTCCAGGAGCCGGAAACCACAGCGGCCACCGAGCGCGCCGTGGCGCCAGCGGGCGTGACGGTCTCCATTGCCATAACGGGAATCGCCTCGCTCTTGTTTGGTATCCTGCCGAACCTGATGAATATCGTGATGGATGCAGCGCGCGCGCTGCCATAAGGAGAGCGGCAAGGTGAACAAATCGCGCTGAGATGCGTAAAAAGAAAGAAGAGGGAGCCTCTGTAAAACGAAGTGGCCCGCCCTTCAACCTGTGGGGCATGGGCCGGTCGCCAAGCGCGGAGCAACCTCAGCCTTGCGATCTCGCATCGGAGAAGGGCCATGCAAACTTCCGTGCCTCCTCCCGCTCCGGCAGGCGTAGAGAGTGGAAAGGACCACCCCAAAAGAGAAGAACTACCGGTGCAAGGAGCCTCCACTATGAGTGCCGGCACGCGCAGCGACCTGATCGGGCGGATCATCGGTATGTTGGTGTTTCTGCTCGGCGTGGCGCTGCTTGTAGTCGTTTTTTATATGGCTTATGGACTCTACAACCAGCCTGCCGCGCAGGCGTTGGGCCTCAAATTCACGGGCAATCCGAAAACCGATCCGCAGGCGACGACCATCGGCGTCCAGTTTGGCACGCTGCTATTTCGCATCGCCTACCTGTTTATCATGAGCATCGCAGGCTCGCTGGTGGCTAACAAGGGCATCAACCTCTACTTCAGCGCCTTGCAGGGCATGCCCGTCACCCTTGCCGGCTCCAGGAAGACCGTTTCTTCGCCTCCCACCTAATTTTCCCGCCAGCGAAAAAGCCCCGCCATAGACGAAATTCCGTCTATGGCGGGGCTTTTGATTGCCCTCACTGCCTGTTTCTCTCCACTGTTAATTCGGGGCAGCGTCCAACTAAACCACGGTTTGAGATTGAGCCTTCGAGAGGCCGCTACGCTTTATGGCCGTGCCGCCTGATTGGGAGCCGGTTTCAGGTATTTATCGAACCAGTCCGCGATAACGGTCATGTCCTGATCCAGGTGGGGCCAGCCGTGCCCGGCCCCGTGCTTCACCACTAACTCTGCCGGAACGTTAACCTCCTTCAGCTTGGCGATGATCACTTGGGCCTGCTGGATCGGCACCAGCGTATCCGCGTCCCCGTGGATGATCAGCGTCGGCGGGGCTTCGGCGGTGACATGGTAGAGTGGAGAGATAGCGCGCGCCAACTCCTTGATCCGATTCTCGTCGGTGATGGGCACGAACGATTTGGTGCCCATATCGAACTCATGGAAATCGAAGGCAGCGTGGAAATCCTTCAGGATGCCGCGCCCGATAGCGTCCTGGCCCGGCTGACCGTAGTTGAGGAAATCGGTCGGCGGGAAGAAGCAGGCGACGGCCTGGATACGGCTCGACATGCGCTCCACCGGATCATTGGCGTTCGGGTTGCCTTTATTGCCGGCCATGCCCTGCATCAAGGAGAGGTGCCCGCCCGCCGACGCGCCCGTGATGCCGATACGATCCGGGTCTATCCCATACTCTTTGGCGTGATAGCGGATGAAGCGCACGGCCCGGTGCATATCGCCCAGTATCTCCGGGATGGTGTATTTGGGCTGGCTGCCATGCACGACCGCAAAGACGGTATAGCCGCGCTTGAGAAGCTCTTGCAGGAAGGCCGGGTTGATGGCCTCATGCGCGGAGAACCATCCCCCGCTCACCACAAAGATCACGCCCACTCCTTTTGCATGCTGCTTGGGCGTGAAGACGTCCATCGTCAGGGCGGTGCCGTATTTGCGGCCATAGATGACATCTTCCTGGCGGGTGTAATCCGGTTGCGGGGCCGTCTGCGCCCCCACGCCGAGCGCCGCCATGATCAGCCACCCCAATAACATCCAAAAGCGCTTGCGTCTCATTTTTCCTCTGCTTTCTTCACGAAGTTTTAGAGCAATCCCTTACGTTTGCGGAGGAGCCATTCCAGGGCCAGCGGCGTGATGAAGAGGATCAGGAACAGCGGCGCGTCCCAGAGCTCGATTTCCTGCTCGCTGCGGATGGTCAGCGGGTTATTGGGTAGGGATCGCGCCCATTGGAGTAGCTCGTCCGGCTGGTAGTATTTGCCGCCGCCCGCCGCCGCCACCCGCTTGAGCAGCGCCTCGTCCAGCTCCGGCTTCTGCTTCTCCAGCGCCAGGCTCTCCACGACGAAGACGGCGCTGGCTTTGGCCTTTGGATTGATCGGTGAGGTCAAGGAAACCTCGTAGCGCCCGACGCGATCCGGCTGGAACTGGGCGGTGTAGAGGCCGGGCGAGCCGGGCGTGGCTTGCAGCGTCAGGCGCTGAGTCTGGCCGCCCTGCCCCTGGATAATCGCGGTGACCGACCTGGCCTTGATAGGATGGTAGAAGGCATCCAGCAGGCGCGCGGTGAGCAACGCCCTGTCGCCCAGGAGGTAGCGGTTGCGGTCGGCGTTAAGCTGGACGAAACGGCTGTTGCCGGGCAACTCCTTGGGCGTGAGGGTGCGCAGCACCTGGCCCCAGTAGCGATAGAAGTAGCGATCTCCCACGCGCCAGCGCCACAGATAGGTGCTATCCACGAGTTGGATGAAGCATTTGCCCGCGCCGAACGGCTGGGTCGCCACCAGCACGCGCGGGCCATCGGCGTTGCTGCGGGTCGGATGCACGGCCAGCACCGTCGCGCCCGGCTTGGCGCGCGGCACGCCCGCCGCCCAGTACATGCCAGGCAGCGTCGCCCAGACGCGCGTGTTGAGGGCCGGATCGTCCTCCAACTGCGTGATGGGGCTGCGCCGGCCCTCCGGCGTCAATTGCCACTGGAAGGGCTCTTCGGTCAGAATCGGATCGGGCGCGGGCGTGATGACCACCGGCAAAACGGCCTCCAGCGGCGTCCCGGCATACTCATGGGGCATGTGCTGATCGCCGGCAATGACCAGCAGGCTCGCGCCCCGGTCCTCGACAAAGCGGCGCAGCGCCTGCAATTGGGCGGCAGTGAAATAGGAGCGGGGCACGTCGCCCAGAATCACCATGTCGTAGTCGAACAGGGCCTTCTCGGTGGGCGGGAAAGCGTGTATCTTCAGGTTGCCCTCGCCTCCCTGCGCCGTATAGTCCGAGGAGAGCAGCAGGCAGGCGAAGTCCAGGCTGGTATCGCGCAAAATGGCGTTCTTAAGGTAGCGGTACTCGTAGCGCGGCTCGTTTTCGACATAGAGGATCTTGAGCTTTTTCTGGATGACCGTTTGCGGAAAACGGCTCTTGTTGTTCTCTAAGGTGATCTCCCCCGGCTGCGGGGCAATCGAGACGGTATAAGTGAAGCGGCCCGGCTGCTCGGCGACGTAGTTGAAGCGGACCTCCTGCTTCTGCTCATCGGGGCCGAGGACCACCATCTCCCGTCCGACGACCTCGTTGCCGCGCTGGAGGGTGACGGCGACGGTCTTTCCGGCGTAGCCGCGATGGGTGAGCGCCGCGTAGACCGTCACCGTGTTATGGGTGCGTACCACGTCGTCAGCCAGGACGCTCAACAGCGCCACGTCTTTGGTCTTGGTGGGGTCGCCGAGGCCGACCGTGCTGACGGGAATGCGGGCCTGGCGGATCTGGGCCGCCACCGGAACGGGGTCTTCGCCCAGGTTGCTGCCGCCGTCGCTGAGGATCAGCGTTCCGGCCACGGGCTGCCCGGCCAGGTCTTCCAGGGCACGGCGCAGGGCCGCGCCCATCTGCGTGGAGTTGCCGTTTCGGGCGTCCGGGGCGAGGGCGAAACGATAGGCGGCCAGCTTTTTGGAGTCGCCGGGCAGGGGAGTGGCGTGCGGGGCGCCAGCGAAGGTATACAGGCGCACGTTATAGAGTCTGGCGAGCGCGGCCAGGAGGTGAGAGCGGTTGAGCAGGCCGTTGGCGCGATCCAGGCGCGTCATGCGGGGCACGTCCGCCGGAGACAGGCCCAGGCCGGCAGCCTCCTTTTGCGCGCGGGCCGTCGGCAGCCTGGGATCGGTAAAGCCCATGCTCTGCGAGTTGTCCACCAGCAGCACGACGGCAGGACGCACGCGAGACACCTGCTGCAAGCGCAGGGTCGGCTGGGCAAGCATCACCATCAGCACGGCGACCGCCAGCAGGCGCAGCACCACCATCGGCCCCTTGAACCACCAGGAGGGGCGGGTTCCGTCCTTCCAGTAGTGATAGGCGAACCAGACGGCGGCAAGCGCGATCAGCCCGACCGCCAGCGCCAGCGGCCAGCCCGTGGCAAAGGCCAGCCGCATCCGCTCGATCTGTCGGGCGCTTTCCGGCGTCAGGCCGAGCAGGCGGTAGTACAGCGCCAGACTGCTGACGGCAAGAAGGGTAGAGAACATCTTACTAAGTTGTACGGCTAAGAGCGCCTGACAAACTCCCGGATAGCCCTTTGCTTTGAGAGGAACCAGGCAGGTTGTGTTAGGAGCGCTAAAGGACAGAGAAACCTTCGGATAACTATTGGGACGCTCTAGAGCGCAAAGAGTTACGCCCGTCGCCCTGCTCTCATTATAGGCTACCAGCGAACCGGCGTCAAGGCGCGGCCCGATCAGGGAATTTCTGCGCTAGAGCCTTGACAAAAGGCCGGTCTTGTCTTATAATATCAGTGCATTTCCGGGGCGTAAAGCGGCTCTGGGGATATCGTCTAGAGGTTAGGACGAAGGATTTTCAGTCCTTAAACCGGGGTTCGATTCCCCGTATCCCTACCATTTGCTATGCGCTCCGGGAATGCCTTTGCGCCGAGGTGGTGGAATTGGCAGACACGTACGCTTGAGGTGCGTATGCCCAACGGCTTGCAGGTTCAAGTCCTGTCCTCGGCATATAGGGTGCGAATTTGTGTGGGAGCAACCTAAGCTAGGTTGCTCCCTTTTGTTTGTGGCTCCCATTCCCAGCCGCCCGTCATCCAGAGAGGCCGGGTCACCCCCTTCCCTTGTAGGGAAGGGGGCCGGGAGGTTAGGTAGCTCAGTCAAAAGCTCATGAGGTCGAAGGCTTCGGGCGTAATGGCATAGAGCGGGCGCTCGCCGCGCAGGAAGCGGGCCAGATCGGTCAAGGCCATGCGCGTCAGTTGCGGGTACTCATCCTGAGTGGGCCCGGCGACATGCGGGGTAAAGAGAACGTTGGGCAGCTTGGGCAGGGGATGGTCGGGCGGCAGCGGCTCCGGATCGGTGACGTCAATGGCGGCGAAGAAGCGGCCCGTCCGCAGGGCCTCCGTCAGCGCCTCCGTATCTACCAGCCGGCCCCGCGCCGAGTTGAGGAAGATCGCGCCGTCCTGAAGCAGCGCCAGTTCTTGCGCCCCGATCATGTGGCGGGTCTGGGGAATATCGGGCGCGTGGAGCGAGACGACCTTGGAGGTCCGCAGGAGCGTCGGCAGGTCGGTAAGCTCCACTTGATGCCGCGCGGCCTCCTCCGGCGTCATGTACGGGTCGTGGACCAGCACACGGCAATCAAAAGGCCGCAGCTTCTCCCGAAACAGCCTGCCGATGCACCCAAAGCCGATAAGCCCGACCGTCTTATCATGCAGGGTCTCGTTGTAGGGGGTAGAGCCCTCCGGACTGAAGAAAGCTTTGCGGGCCGGATCAGAATCGAGGTAATAGAGGTAGCGGCGCAGCAGGATGCAGGCGTTCATCAGGCAGAACTCGGCTACCGTGCGCGCGATGGCGGCCCGCGCGGTCGTGATGACGATGCCCTTCTCCAGCGCGTAGCGCGGAAACATGCGCAGTGAGCCTGCCGTGTGGCTGATGATCCGCAGGTTGGGGGCGCGGTCCAGCATGGCGGGCGTCGGGGGACGAACGCCCCAGCCCGTCAATGCCGCGTCCGCCTTCGCCCACAGAGCGCCATATTCCTCTTCACTCATCTCCCGCGCGTTCGGGCAGTAGATAACCTCTCCGAGCGCACGCAGTTCTGCTTCCAATTCGGGCGTCATCATGCGCCGGTAGGTGTTTTCCGGCATGGCACAGAGAATCGTCGGCATGGTTGTCCTCTGGATTTTATTTTTTCGCTGTCTGTGGGCTGGGTCGTGTCAGCCCCTTGCCCTCGGTGATCTCAACGTAGGCGTCTAGCGGCACCTCCCGCAGCGTCTCGGTCTTGCCATTTGGCCAGCGCACGACGATCTGCTCGATGCGGCGGGCCTGGCCTAATCCGAAATGCAGGCGCGGGTCGTGAGCCGAGATGTAGCCGCCCGCCAACTGAGCATCCTGGGTATAGGTCTTGCCGTCAGCGGTGACCTGGACGCGCGCGCCAATGCCGTCCCGGTTGCTCTGAGTGCCTATCAGGCGCACGCCTAGCCAGTGGTTAGCGGATCGGTCTTCGTTGTGCAGCAGCAGCGCCCGGCCCTCCTCGTCTACCACCAGCATATCCACCCGGCCATCGTTATCGTAATCCCCGAAAGCCGCG
Organism: Chthonomonadaceae bacterium; assembly: GCA_035650735.1. Lineage (GTDB taxonomy): Bacteria > Armatimonadota > Chthonomonadetes > Chthonomonadales > Chthonomonadaceae > DASRGL01. The sequence continues at coordinate 26,901 of DASRGZ010000156.1, read as the reverse complement.
CCCCTCCCAACGATGGGATGCGCGAAGGCCGGGCCGCCCTGCGCGCTCACCTCGGTAAACAGGCGACCCTGCTCGTTGTGAAAAAGCATCATCGGCTGCGCGTAGCTCTTATCGGGCTGCACCTGGTGGACGTTATCCTGGGAGTGGCCGTTGGTGAAGAAGAGATCGGGCCAGCCGTCGTTATCGTAGTCGAAGAACTTGGCCGTCCAGGCCACATAGGCGGAAGTGGGGGCCGCGATGCCCAGTGTCGCGCCGACCTCCGTATACATGTCGCCACCGTCGTTGCGATAGAGGCTGTTGGGCTCGACCTGGAACGTGGAGACGGCCAGATCGGGACGCCCGTCATCGTTGAAGTCGCCCCAATCCACGCCCATGCCGCCCTGCGTCAGGCCGTCGCGGTTGAAGGCGGTGCCGCTGGAGGTGCCGAGATTGGCGTACCGGCCTCCTTTCGGCACAAACAGATCGCCCGGCTCCTCGTCGTTGGCGGCATACACGAGAGAGCCGCGCCCGCCGTCCGCCGCGCGCACGGCTACGCCCAGGCAGCGCCCATGCGCGCTGTCAAAGCCCCACGCCTGGGTCATGTCCCGGAAAGTGCCGTCCCCGTTGTTACGGTAGACTCGTGGGAAGTCGGGCGTATAGTTTTTGACGCCGCAGCCGGCGAGAATGCCCTGGTACTTGCAGAAGCGGATAGTATCGGGCTTGAAGACGATATAGCGGCCCGCGAACAGGTCCAGCCTGCCGTCTCCGTCCAGATCCACAAACGCCGCCGCCGTCACCACGTCATACGGCCCACGCGCTCCCAAACCGGCCTTCCTCGTCACGTCCTCAAACACCGGCCCACTCGCCCCGCCTTTCCCTCGGTTATGGTAGAGCGCGCACTTGCCGTAGCCCGTAACATAGACATCCGGGTAGCCGTCGTTATCGTAGTCGCCGACGGCCACGCCGAACAGACCGCCCTCGAGGGTCAGTCCGGAGCGTGCGGTCACGTCCTGGAAGTGGCCGTTTCCCAGGTTATGGTAGAGGGCGCAGCGGCGGTTGCCGACCAGGAGAATATCGAGGAAGCCGTCCTGGTCATAGTCGAGGAAGGCGCAGCCGTGACCGAGGGTTTCTAAGATGTTGAGGGGAGATTTCCCACCGTGTCCCCAGCGGTAATCCAGGCCCGCTTCCTGGGCCACGTCCCGAAAGAGGCCGGGGACGGCGGAGGCACTGGCGGGAGTGGTCCGCACCGCAGACGGAGCCTGGGCCGCGCGGCAGCCGGCCAGGAGGGATGCAAGCAGCATAACGAGCAGCGATGAAAAACGCGGACGAACGCTAGGACTCAGGATAGCCTCCCACGAAACCCTGTTATTGCAGATGCGGCGCAACGAAATCACGCTGCTTTCTGTTCGCCCTGGACTGTGCCTCTTCCTGCAACAACTGATTGAATTCGCGGCGCACTGCGTCGTCCGGATGCTGACGCAGATAGACGGCATACTGTTCCACCGCCTGTTCAGATAAGCCCAGGTCGCGATAGACGCGCGCCAGGCGCAGGCGGTTTGCGGCATCCTCCGGGACGTGGGAGAGACGGGCCTCCAGGCTCTCCTTGAGCACGTGCCGCTCGCTGATGAACCGGAAGCGCTTCTCCGTTGCGTCCGCCGATTTGGTATCGCCGAGCCGGCGGTACGCCTTGGCCAGGATATAGTAGGGGCGCTCGTCGCGGGGATCTATCCGGATGGACTGCTGCAACGCCTCCACCGCCTTTTTGAACTGGCCCTTCTGGATATAGAGCTGGCCCAGGTCAAAATAGACATCCTGAGGATGATAGGTGTCGAGGCGGGTCGCCTTCAGCAGCAGCGCCTCGGCGCGGTCCAGGGAGTCGAGCCCCGGCATCTTATGCATGTAGAGGCTGCCCATCAGGCCGCAGGCCGGGCCGTAGTCCGGGTTCAATTGCAGCGCCCGCTCGTACTCCTTGCGGCCCTCGTCTACATTGCCGCGGTAGACCAGGAGCTCGCCCAGCGCCGTGTGGTAGCGCGGACTGGCCTCGTTGCGCGCTACCGCCTGCCGCATGGCATCCATCGCCTCGTTGTAGCGCCGCAGCTGAATATAGCAGATCCCCAGGCCGTACCACGCCTGATCACTGCGCGGATCAAGCTGGGTGGCGCGCTTGACATGGGGCACGGCTTCGGCCAGATTGTTTTCCAGCCAGGCGATTTTGCCCAACATATATTCAGCCCAGGCCAGATGACTATCCTGCTGTAGCGCCTGCGCGAGCTCGCTCCGAGCCTGGCCCATGTCCCCCAACTCAAACAGAGTCAGGCCCAAGCCGAGGTGGGCGCGGGCAGAGGAGGGGTCGAGGCGCACCGCCGCCGTATAGGCGTCGCGGGCCTCCGGGAAGCGGCGTTCGAGATAGTAGCGCTTGGCGAGATAGTACTGTGCGAGGGCGTCATCGGGGCGGGCGCGCACGGCGGCTTCCAGGTCCGGCAGGTCTTTGCCGCGCAAAGCCGTCTCACGCACCCAGCGGCTGGAGCGCACGCCCCAGGCGGTGCCGATCAGCACCAGACCGACCAGCAGCAGGGGAAGCAGCCGAAACGCAGAGGCGCGCGCCGGCAGAGCGGTCGCGCGCCTGGATTGGGTAGAGGGATCGTCGAATTTGCTCTTAGAAGGAACGGACATTTCAACCCTCGCCCGTCCCGCAGGGCGGGCGCAGTAAAAACGAATGCACGGCTAAAATAGGGGCCGTGGTTCAGAGGTCAGAGCGGGCAGGGTCGGTGGGTACGGCAAGGCGACCCTGCGCTCTGATGCGGAGATCCATACTTCCGGATCAATACTTTGTGGTGGCTCCAGGGTGGGTTTTTTTCCACTCTTGAATTTGCTTCAGCTCGTCCGCATTGGGGCCGTGCTGCATCGTCGCCATCGCCTTCCTTACCTCTTCCGGGCTGGCATGGGAGACAGGCGCCGAGGGAGCCCGCCATACCCACCACATCACTGCAACGGCAATGAGGACGACGGCAGCAACGATGCCAATGAACATTTTCGGGCTTACATTCTGGTTCACGATGCGTACCTCCTGCCAAAAAGACACACATCTCTCGATTTGGTTGGCGCGTGCTTTCTCGCGTTGAGCGGAACGCAACTTCTGTGCTCTGTATATACTAGATCGGGCGACAGCAAGGTTGCGTTCCGCTCAGCAAATTAGCCTATGAGGACGGCCAGGAACCCGGAACTAGACCGGGAGGGCGCATCAGTACTCGCGGATGAGGATGCCTTCCGGCGCATGGCGGCCATCTTCCCAGTCGTCGCCGCTGGTGATCTGATTGCCATTGCGCCACTTGGAATGGCCATCGGCGTAGGTAATGTTGCTGCCCATCTGATGGCGATAGACGGACGGGTTCTTGCGGTTACTCGCCCAGGGCTCTTGAGTATCGGCTGTCGTGCCGCCACCAGGCGCAGAAGTATTATAGACGCGCGTGTAGTTGGCGGCCTTCAGGTTGTTGACCCAGTATTCCTCCATCGTCTCCCGGCCATAGTCGGCCAACATATAGGTGCTGGCCGGAGTCGGCACGGAGGCCATGCTCTTGGGCGCGAAGCCCCAGTCCGGGATGAAGGACCCATCGCCGAGGCATCCGTTGCTATTCTGGTAGCCGCCGTAGCCGAGCAGGTCGCTGCTGGAGGCGTAGCTGATGGGCGTCGGGATGCCCCAGGCATCATCGCAGGTCGGGTTGGGGTTATTGTCCCAGCCGGACCAGCCGTTCTTGGGATCGGGGTCGGACGGACAGACCAGAATCTGGCGGTTCTTGACGTAAGGCTGGACCTTGAACATCCAGTTGATGGCCGCCGGGAAGTTCGGGTTGTGGGAGTCGGTATCCGTCGTTCCGAGGGGCGGGCAGTCCCAGGAGTTGCACGGATACATCTCATCGTAGTCCTGGACGTACTGCATAATTCCCAGGCCCATCTGCTTGGTGTTGCTCAGGCAGGAAATCTTACGCGCCGACTCACGCGCCTGGGCGAAGACCGGGAAGAGGATCGCGGCAAGAATGGCGATAATGGCGATGACGACGAGCAACTCGATCAAAGTAAACGCACGCAACGTAGCTCTGGTTCGCATACAAGTTCCTCTCTGCTTTCCCCGCTGTCTATGCGACGTAGGCGGGGCTGGTATGAAACGAAAACGATAACAGGGCAATGCGGTTCACGCTCTGCCACGCCGGAAGAACCGCATCTTACGGCGGGCAAGTCCTGGCACAACAACCGGGCGTATGGTTAGAGGATAGAAAATGAGATGAGCAATGCCCCTCCTTTCGTCATGAAATATAGGTTAAAAGTCGGAGCGTACCGGTTGGGACTCTGCTTCCTTACGATGGCCGGGTCGCTGCATCGGCAAGAACACAAGAACAAATGAGTCACATTGACGCAGACGCCTAAGTGCCGCCTCAATACAATCTATGAGGATACTCTGGCTATGAGGATACTCTGGATATTAACACAACCTATGCAATTTGTCAAGCAGACAAGAATTTTTAGGCAGCGCCCCACGGAACGGTGACAAGTTGGGCGGTTCCGTTCCGGGTTCTCCGCTCAAGCAAACTCTTTGGCCTTCTGCGCGCGTCATCAGCAACGAAGGATGCAGGAGGAGATAAGAATGCGTATCGCGACATATCTGAGGGCTATTGCTACACTTGCAACAATACTGGGATCTTCCGATTGCCAGGTGGGTCGGGCACTGTCCCTGCCTGTCCCGGGACAGGCGCAAATTAAGAAGCCAGGGCCCGAAAAAGAGCCCACCTTTGAGGAAACAAAGCGTTTCATTCTCAAGTACACGCGCAGAAAATGGCAGGAAAGCCCTGGCAACCGAGACAGTTACAGCCTGACTTTTGTGAACAAGCGGCTAAAATACATCCACACGTTTACCTCGGAGTTTATGGTGGGGTTCGTGGAGAAAATCGAAGTGGTGCTGAGCGACCTGGACCCGGAGCAGGTTGGGGCAAGAGACGAAGAGGCCCCGCTCCTTTCGTTAGCCACCACCAATGGAGAGCGCAAAATCCGGGTCGAAGTGACGCTGTTAGTCCCCATTGACGGCGCCGCCGACCGCAAATACACGGATCGGCTCCTGTGGGTGCCCGGTTCGGATCAAGAGACCTTAGAGGCGCAAGATAAAATGGACGAGCGCCTGAAAAAAGCCTGGGCGCATCTGATCAAACTCTCGGGAGGAAAGCAAAGCCAGGACGAGCCCTTCTGAGAGGAACACGGATCGGACGGATGCCACGGATAAAACGGATCAAGGGAAAGGAGGATTGCTTATCCGTGTTTTCGATGAAGGGCTTATGTTCGCCTGGCCCTTCTCTCTCCCTCGTACAAGCCCTTAACGTAGTTGATCTGTCCGGCATGATAGAGGTCGTGCTCCGCCATAAGACGGAAAATGTCGTATGCCGTTCGAGTCTGGCCTCCATAATAGGGGCAGAGCGCCTCCATCTCCTCTTCCCGCTGCCCTGCCAGGGCCGCCAGGGCAGCGGCCTGTCCCTCCTCGGCCAGCCCACGCACCACAGCCAGGTTGCCGCCCAGAGCCTGGAAACGCTCCTGCACCTGGGGCCAGGCGACCGAGCCGTCCCCGAAGGCCAGGCTGGACAGGACCAGCTTATCCCCTGCCGCATGGAAGGCGATGGTCAGGATCGAGCCGTCCATGTGGGGGAAGCCCCGGTATCGCTCCGGTTTCCATTGGGCCATGCGCTCGGTGACCCCCTCAAGGCTGGCCAGAAAGCTGTGCTCGCGGCTCTCCTGATAGGCTTCGCGCAGCCGACGGGCTAACATGGTTTTGTCTGGCATGACATCTCTCCCTCCTGCGTTACCGGCACGGTCTATTCTGCTATTCACACCCAAGCGCCATGATCCCTGCAACTGCAACCAAAGTGGGAAACAATTATCCACCTCAGCTATGAGAACCCGGTCGGCTTCCCTAACGTCCATAGCAGGATTGACAATCGTTGCCCGACAAACACATTGCGATTGAGAGATGCCGCAGCAGTGGCCATTGTGCCGCTTCCATAAAGGAGGAACATGGCACGGCGTGACATTCTTGTAATCGGCGGTTCCGCAGGGAGTATCGAAGCGCTGAAGGTTCTGGTCGGCAGCCTACCTGCAAATCTTCCCGCCGCCGTCTTTGTGGTGATCCACACTCCGCCCTATGGTGAAAGCGTCCTTCCCTCTATTCTGAAACGGGCAGGCCCCTTACCCGCCGCCCATGCCGTTCATGGGGAGCCGATTGTTCCAGGCAGGATCTATGTCGCCCCGCCGGGCTATCACCTGGTGCTGGAACAGGACAGAGTGGTCTTATCACGAGGAGCGCTTGAGAACCATACCCGCCCGGCCATTGATCGGCTGTTTCGGTCCGCGGCGCGTGCTTTTCAGGGCCGGGTCATCGGCGTGCTGTTGTCGGGAGCGCTGGACGACGGCACGATTGGCATGATGAGCATCAAACGGCACGGGGGCATTACTGTCTGTCAGGACCCGCAAGAGGCGCTGTTTCCCTCCATGCCACACAGCGCAATCAAGAGCGTCGGCGTTGATTATATCCGCCCGGTGACCGAGATGGGAAGCCTGCTCTGCCGGTTAGTAAAGGAGCCAATGCCTTCTACCCGCCCGGAGGAAAGTAGCATGGCGAGTGAGATAGACAGAGTGAACACCATCATTGCCGGAGATATGGCGGCACAGTCGCACGGGCAGCGTCATGGCATGCCTTCGATCTATACCTGTCCAGACTGCGGGGGCGTGCTCTGGCAACTGAACGAGGACGACCTCGTCCAGTTTCAATGCCATGTCGGCCACACCTATTCGATGCAGCATCTGCTGGTATGCCAGGCCGAAGCGCTGGAGAACGCACTCTGGCAGGCTATTCGGCTCATGCAGCAGAAAGCCGTCATCGTGCGGCAGATGTTAGATCGCAGCGAGCAGATGGATCCCTACGTGCAGGAGCGTTTTCGGGAGCAGGTCGAAGCCGCCGAAGCGAATGTCGAGATGCTGTGCAAGCTGGTGGAAAGCCCGCTCTTCAGCGCCGAACAAGAGGCGTTGACTGCAGAACGGCTGTCGGGAGAACCTGAGGCATGATAGGGACGCTGAGGTTAATTTTACAGCCGTCCTTTCCAGGGAAGAGCCGCCTTTCCGTCCTCTGGTTTTGGCTGGGATTTCCCAGTGTACAACCAGCTAGCCGGGGGTGAAGGCGGCAACCATCTCAGGTTGGGTCCCTCCCTTCCCTTGTAGGGTCGCTAAGCGGAGGGCTGTCGCAAGGCGGAGGCAAGGGCCGTAACCTTGCCGACCCTGGCAGTGGGGCGAACCGTTGCAGCCCCGACCCTGGCAGTCCGTTGAGCGCCGACCCTGGCAGTGGGCCGAACCATTGAGCGCCGCCCCTAGAGCGTGTGATGCATTTGGGTCCTCTTGAGGAGATAGGCCAGCCGCTCATTAGAGGCTTGATGCTCGCTAGAAAGCGAGCATCAAGCGGTCATCAGCCTCCAAGTCCTCTCTCGAAGCAGGCAAAAAAGGGCATAACACCCTCTAGCAGTGGGGGACGGGGGGTTAGGTCTAAAAGGGCCAGGAATGAGGGCCGGCGCTAAGATGGGCGGGCATAGAGCAGCAAGAGGAGCGCACCGGTAGCCGCCAGCGCGGCCCCCAGGAAGAAGGGCGCGGAGACGTTCCAATCGAAGAGCCTGCCTGCGATCAGGCTGGCCGGGAGCAGCGCCAGGCCCACGACGGTATGGTAGGCGCCGATCTGCGTGGCGCGCTGCGCCGGGTCGGCCAGGTCGGCGGCAAAGGCGCGCTGGACGCCCTGAGTGAGGGTGTAGTAGAGGCCGTAGAGGAGAAAGAGCGCCCAGAGCGCCGCCTTCGAGTGGGCCAGCCCAAAGCCCAGGTAGACGCCCGCAAACACGAAGTAGCCCGCAATGATCAGAGGCCGGCGCCCGACACGATCCGAGAAGCGCCCCGCCGCATACCCCAGCGCCGCCTCCACCACGTTGAACGCCGCATAGAGCAGCAGAACCTCCTTTGCTCCGAAGCCCACCGTGCGCGCCCGCAGGATGAGAAAGGCATCGCTGGAGTTGCCCAGGTTGAAGATCAGCACGGCCCAGAGGAATCGCCGATAGGTAGGCTGTAGATCGCGCCAGCGGGGCCGCGCAGGGCGCAGTGCCTCGCGAGTCGCCGCAGCGGTCCCGGAGGCGGTCGGACGCTCGCGCACGGCCAGCAGCAGCGTGAGGATGGCCAGCAGGCCCGGCAGGCCCGCGAAGAGAAACAGATGACGCAGGTTGCCGGGGGAGATATAGGTGAGGAAGAGGTAGCCGAGCAGCGGGCCGAGGATGGCGCCCGTGGTGTCCATGGCACGGTGCAAGCCAAAGGCGCGGCCCCGGATGGCCTGCGGCGTGGTCTCGGCGATCAGGGCATCGCGGGGAGCAGTTCGGAGCCCTTTGCCCAGCCGGTCGAGCACGCGCAGGAGCAGCACGACCGGCCAGATGGTAGCCAGGGACATCAGGGGCTTGGAGATGGCCCCGAAGCTGTATCCGAGCACCGTCAGCGGCTTGCGGCGCCCCCAGCGGTCGGAAAACCAGCCGGAGACGATACGCAGCAGGCTGGCCGTGCTCTCCGCCAGGCCCTCGGTCAGTCCGACGACCCAGGCGGGCGCGTGGAGGACCGATTGCAGAAAGATCGGCACCTGCGGATAGGCCATCTCGCTCGACATATCCGTGAACAGGCTGACGAAGCCGAGCGCGATGACGGTCTGGCTCAGGCGCAGCGGCGGGGTGGCGCCCTCTGGCGGGGGGGCTTCCGCTACGGTGGCGCTGTGGCCCGGTTTAGTGGTCATCTCTCCTGCATCTACCACCCAATCGAAGTTTGCGCGCCATGCCGGCGGCACTGTGCTAGATTACGGTCACAGGCCAGGATTTCCTTCCGTATTGTCAGATATGCCCTGGTATAACCCCCTGAGGGCTCACTTCCAAAACGCAGAGAACGCCTGCGGCGCCTTGCGGTTCCGCAGACGAAACTCCTGCGGCGCAGCCCCCATATACCGCCGGAACAGGCTGCTAAAGGAGCCTACACTCTGAAAGCCGACCGTAAAACAGATGTCCGTCACGCTCCTATCCGTGGTAGTCAACAACTGCCGGGCCCATTCCAGACGGCGGCGCTTCAGGTACTGATGCGGGGTCTCCCCAAACACCTGTTTGAACTCACGCAGAAAATGATACGGCGAAACCCAGGCCTCCTGGGCGATCTGGGGGATGGTGAGAGGCTGGTCCAGCCCCGCCTCCATAAAATCCCGGGCACGGTGCAGCCTGCGGTACAACTCGATGCGGGTGGCAGCCCGTACCGGCGGCAGCGCCTCGATCTGTTTGCCGATGTTGCGATGCTCCTCCAGCATGGCGGTGAGCAACTGGTAATTGAGCTCTTCCCAGAATCCTTGCGTGGCCGCCACGTCGTCCACGGCCGCCCGCAGCCGGGCCAGCAGCGAGGCAAGGCGCGGGGAGTGGGGGTAGAGCTGATCAAAGAACCGCACAGGCTGAGTCGGGGCAGCTTGCGGGCTATCCAGCAGGCGATCCTGGGGGGTGACCAGACTGCGCAGCACCTCTTCGGCCACGCCCGGCCAAAACCCGATGGTGAAGGACTCGGCGGGGGGCGCAAAGTCAGGAAGGCTGACGATGGTCTGTCCCAGGTTATGGATCAGATAGCCGCTCTCGTCCACGACGAGGCGTCGCCCATCGATCTCATAGGCTTGCCGCCCTCCCACCGTAAACAGCAGCGACAGCGGGCCTATATGCGGGGCGGTGTCCTCAAATACCGGTTCGTTCTCGGCGGGAGGGCATGTTCGGATGACCACATTAGTCGCTTCAAAGCCGACCAGGTCCTGCTGATAGGCCACCAACCCACCGGGCTTATCCGTGCGAACGGTCATATATCCGGGAAAGCGCTCCGCCTCCACCGGCTTGAGTTGGGAGCGGTCCGGCCGCTGTGAAACCACCCTTTGTTGTGTCATGGCGTCTTAGTGACTCCGTAGGCGATGCAAGACCGTGCAGAGAGGCCCGAGAAAACGCTATGTGTTTGTGATAGGCTTCTACTGCAACAATAGACGCCTTTACGGAAAATGCGTTCTGGTAAATTGTCTATCGGTGGCTTCCTGGAGCGGCTGCCAGCCGTATCGTTGGCAGGAAAGCAAGTTCCAGAACCGCTACCTACGGAAGGAGTAACTTCAAGGAGGTTGTTGGCGGTTCCGGCAAGGCGCGGTGGGGACGAAGGCGTTACGGTTGCGCCCCATACTCAGTATTATGCTATGATTATAGACATGAAAGGAAAGGAATCTGCGCTGCGCGCGGCGGCGTCTGTCCCGACTGCGCCCTCGATGGAGCAGGAGCGCCGACAGGAAAGTGCGCTCGAATTTGGCGAAGCGGCAGCCCAGCATGGGATCACCTTCCGCTCCCTGCTGCTTGGCCTGCTGCTGACCATCCCGAACACCTACTGGATTACGGTTGTCGAAGTCCGCTGGTATACCTTAGATGGGACGAGTCTGCCGCTGTTCATCACGCCCATCTTCTTCCTCTTCTGGCTGGTGCTGCTGAACCTGGGGGTGCGCCGCCTGCTGCCGCGCCTGGCGCCCCGCCTGGCCCTGTCGCAGCCCGAGCTGCTGACCGTCTATATCTTCCTGGTGGTCGGCACGCTGCTGGCCGGGCACGATATGTTCCAGAACCTCTTCGGCGCCATCGGGCACGCCGACCGCTTCGCCACGCCGGAGAACCACTGGAAAGAACTCTTCTTTGCGTTCCTGCCCAACTTCTGGCTGGTGCGCGATCCGGCCGCGCTGAAAGGCTACTATCAGGGCAGCGTCTCGCCGTATGACCCGCGTTTCTGGGGGCCGTTTGTGGGGCCGCTCCTCTGGTGGGGGCTCTTCATCGGGACGCTGATAACCGTCTGCCTCTGCCTGAATATTCTGATCCGCACGCAGTGGAGCGATCACGAGCGCTTGAGCTTCCCCATCGTCCAGCTTCCGATGGCGATGACGGAGGAGAGAGGCGGGGCGGGCACGCAGGGCGCGGGCCTGTTCTCCAGCCGCATGATGTGGGCCGGGTTCCTGTTTGCGGCGGCCATTGATACGATCAACGGCCTGCACTACCTCTATCCCTCGCTACCCTACCTGGCCTTCGTCAAGCTCTACGACATCGGCCAGTACGTCACCGTGCGGCCCTGGAGCGCCATCGGCGGCACGAACATCTCTATGTATCCCTTCGCTATCGGCCTGGCCTTCTTTGTGCCGCTCGACCTGTCGTTCTCGTGCTGGTTCTTCTTCGTGGCGCGCAAGCTGTTTCAGGTGTTCGGGGCGGCGACGGGACTGGAAGGGGCGGGCAGCCAGGGCTTTCCCTATTTCGAGCAGCAGGCCAGCGGCGCCTGGATAGCCTGGGGCCTGACCATTGTGTGGGCGCTGCGCGGGCAGTTCCGGCAGACCTGGGCCATCGCCTTCGGGCGCGATAGGGCGGCGGCGCTGGCCGAGTCCGGCGCCGAGGGGCGCTCGCTGGCGCGTCAGTACCGAGGGGCCTATGTCGGCCTGGGGCTTGGCGCCCTCTCGCTGGCCTACTTCTCCTGGCGCATCGGGCTGACGCCCTGGGTCGCCCTCCTCTTCTTTGGCCTCTACTTCCTGCTGGCGATCACCATTACGCGCGTGCGCGCCGAGCTGGGCACGCCGCACGAAATCTACTTCGTCAACCCGCGCCTGATCCTGGTGACGCTCTTTGGCAGCCAGGCCATCGGCCTGCAGAGCCTCACGGCCCTTTCTGTGATGTACTGGTTCAATCGCGGCTACCGCTGCCATCCCATGCCCAACCAGTTGGAGGTGATGAAGATGGGGCAGGGGGCGCGCATCAAGCAGAGCTCCATCTTGTGGCTGTTGGGGATCGCGTTTGTCTGGGGCACGCTGGCGGCCTACTGGGCGAACCTGCACGTCACCTTCACGGAGGGCGCGACGGCCAAGGCGGTCGGCTTTAAGTCCTGGGTCGGCGGGGAGAGCTATAACCAGTTGCAGAGTTGGCTCCAGACGCCCGCGCGGGTCAATCTCACCCAGCTTTTCTATTTGGCGGGGGGCTTTCTGCTGGTGCTGTTCCTGCGGGTGATGCGCGGAACGTTCCTGTGGTGGCCGTTCCATCCGGCAGGCTATGCGCTGGCCGTCTCCTACGCGATGGACTACTTCTGGTTCTGCTTCTTCATCGCCTGGCTGATAAAATCGCTGATCGTGCGGTTTGGGGGGATGAAGGCGCATAACACTGCCATTCCGTTCTTCCTGGGGCTGATCCTGGGTGATTACGTGATGGGTTCCGTGTGGGCGATCTACGGCCCGCTCCAGCACTTGCAGACCTACAAGATATATATTTGATCTAGCCCTGCACACTGATGATATTTGACAACCTAAATCGGTAATGCCTGGCTTATCCGGCAGGCTAAACCATGCCGCTGTGGGGCCTGCGGCCCGCTGCCCGCCTACGCGGGCAGAATACCGATTTAGAAAATCAAAGATCATAAGTGTGCCGTCCGCCAAGACCGAGGGGAAGTCCAGGAACTGGATCACTCTGGGACGACGGCTCCCGGCAGGCTACTCGGTGGGGTCATAGCCATACATAGCTCCGGCACGGGCCTCTCTCAAGAGGCGCTGGGTCGTGGAGTCGTCCGTAAACGGGCGTCCCTCGTTAAGTTCGGCAATCTTAGCCAAAGCTGCAAGCATCTTCTCGTTGGGTGGAAACGTTTTCATAATCACTTATCGCTACGACGCGCGGGCGATTTGCTCGCGTATCTCTTCTTTTGTTCGGTAATCACCCGGAAGGGCAAGATGTGTGGGTAACACGGGCAGATGCATCTCCGTATCTAAAAAGTCGTTATACCTGTAGCGAGAGAAGTGCGTAATCTCAAATAAGCGCTCGTCCGGTGGCTCAGAATCGAGTGCCATGACGTATCCAAACGGCGGGAAGGAAATCTCTGAGAAGAGCGAATGCTTTCCTCTGTCTATTCTCATGCCTGCCGTAATGCCAGCGTAGCGGTAGCAGCCTTCGATGTTGTAGTAGACGAAGAAGCGAAATTTCGGAGGTAGGTACCTCTTCTCTTTGCAGAGGACGAAATCCACTAACGCTGGATACTTCGCTGCCATCTTCGGTGAGTTCACGGAGCAGAACATAGTCACGATCTGCTTTATAATCCGCAACGGGAAGGCATGATACAAGTAGATGAGCGACGGTCTTCCGTTAGCGCGGATAAGAATGTCCATTCCTTGATAGCACCAGTCCACAAAGGCGTTTCCATACCATTTGCCCGTATTGTTATTGCACTGCCCGCAGAGGGTATACATGCTCGCACCGCCCTGCTGCTGCTTACCATCCTTTAGGGTAATCTCCTCATCGGGGCCTAGACTCATCGCTCGCTCAAAGTTCACCGTAATAACCGCACGGTCATTGAACGCCGCTTGCGGCGGCACATGCTCTTTAGACAGGGGGCCTTCAAGGCCGCAGATGTGACATATTCCTATTTGCTTCCGTTTTGCCATTGTCGCTAACTCCTCGTTCGCACTGTCATCAATTTGGTATACATACTTACAATGACAAGAGACGGGCATTAAAAGTTTCACAAGGTTATGAAAAGAGGGGATTGAAGCTATGCAGCGCGTAAAGCCGATGACCTGAACGCCTGCCTTATGCTGCCAAAAAGGGAAAGCGGCGGCAAGCGGTGAATAGAGGATTACTACCGAAAAGGAGGCTGCCGAGCGATGTATCTGTCCATCCGTGATGAGATTGTGTTTGCCGCCGGGTATCCGACGCTGGCCGAGGGCCTGCGCGACCTGAACCTGCCCGGCGTAGAGCTATTCGTCCGTGAGGATGATACGGTTCCGGCCATCGCGCCGGAAGGCGGCAAGGCCCGCCTGAAGCTGACTGATCCCGCCGACCTGAAGGCGCTACAGGCGCAGGCCAGGGCCGCTAACGCGCGCATCAGCGCGCTCTGCATGGGCAACGACTTCAACGCGGAGGATAAGCAGTTTCAGGTGGATTGGGCCGTGCGCACCGTCCGGGCGGCCAAAGAGTTAGGAGCGCCCGCCGTGCGCATTGACGCCATCATGCATGGCGAGCGGGATTTGCCGCTGGAACAGCGGTACGCGCTGGTGGCCGACGCGGTCAAGCGCATCCTGGCGCAGACCGAGGACACGGGCATAGACCTGGGCATCGAAAACCACGGCTATCAGGGCAACGACCCGGCCTTTCTGCGCGGCCTGCTCGACGCCGTTGGGTCGCCGCGCCTGGGACTGACGCTCGACTCCGGCAACTTCTACTGGCGCGGCTGGCCGCTCTCGCGCGTCTATGAGATTTACGAGGAGTTCGCGCCCCACGTCAAGCATACCCATATCAAGAACATTAAGTATCCGCCGGAGTTACGCGAGACGCAGCGCGAGATCGGCTACGAGTACGGCAAGTACGTCTGCCCGATCCACGAGGGCGATATTGACCACACGCGCTACTTCGCCGCGCTGCGCAAAGCTGGCTACGACCGCGACCTCTGCCTGGAGGATGAGTCGCTGGGCAAGTACACGCCGGCGCAGCGCCAGGCCAACCTCCGCGCCGCCGCCGACTTCTTCCGCCGACTGATCGTGTAAGGGGGCCGTCACAGAATGCCATTGCCATTACGGTTGCCGCGCGCAGGCTTCGCGGGAAAAGGCTGGCGGCTGGCGCTGCTGTGTCTTTGCCTGCTGGGGATAAGCCTCCGGGCGGGCGCGATGGAAAAGGGCCTTCAGGACGGATGGGCCGTAGACGACTCCGACCACCTGCTGCTGACGCCCGCAGCGGCCCGGCAGATGCGCGAGTCGGGGGCGCGATGGGTGCGGCTGCATTTCCGCCTGAACGCCCGACACCGGGCCTGGGACGAAGACCTGCTGCGCGCCTATGCGGAGGCGGTCGAGAACCTGCAACGGGAGCGGCTGGCCGTGCTGGGGCTGGTCACGTACGAGTCCTGGCCCGGCTCGCAATCCGACTGGATCGCCAACAACCATGAGGTGGCGGGCGGCAGTGGAGACAACGCCTATCTGCGCGGGCTGGCCCGCCAGGCCTTTCCACTGCTGCTGCGCCGCTTCCCTTCCGTGCGCCATTGGGAGATCTGGAACGAGCCGAACGCCTGGACGACCAACCCGCCGGGCAGCGCCGAGAAACTGCCGGGCGGGTTCTATATCTATCCTTCCAACTTCGCCTGGCTGCTGCGCCATGCCTTCGAGGAGAGCCGCCGCCTGTCCAGGCCGGTCACTATCGTCTTCGGGGGGATTCTCAGCGCGGATTTCACCGGCAACCTGGATGCCGACATCGCCGCGCCTTACCTGCGCGATACCTGGAAAGCGGGGAAAGCGTGGGCCGGATGGGAAGGGGTACGCCGGCGTTACCGTTCCTGGCCTGTGGACGGATGGGGCCTGCATCTCTACATCAAAGGCGGCAGCCGCATTCAGCCGGAGGACCTTGCGCCCTATCCGACGGCCTTTGCCAAGCTGATGGAGGAGTTGGAGGGCCGCAAAACAGCCAAGCGCATCTGGATTACCGAGATCGGCTGGCCGACGTCCAACAAGCCGGGCAGCCTCTCGGAAGCCGACCAGGCGGCCAACGTGACGGCGGCGCTCGTGGCACTGCGCGGCGTTCCTGCCGTCGGGCCGGTGTTCTGGTTTAAGCTCCACGACGAGCCCGCCGCCGACCTCTATTTCGGCCTGCGCCGCGCCGATGACAGCCCCAAACCTGCCTGGTACACCTACCAAAAAGCCAGATGAATCCACCGATTAACACCGATTAAGGAAAAACCTAAACACGGATGGGACGGATCAGACGGATAACACGGATTTGCAAGCCCCTTTTCCCTTATCCGTTTCATTCGTGTCATCCGTCCCATCCGTGTTCTTCTTGGTCTTTCGAATCGGTGTCAAACGGTGTAATCGGGGGATTCTTTATTTAACGCCGAGCAGTTCGACCTCGAAGACGAGGGTGGAGTTGGGCGGGATGGGGCCGATGGCCCGGTTGCCGTAGCCCAGGCTTGGCGGAATGATCAGCTTGCGCTTGCCTCCAACGCGCATCCCAGCGACGCCCTCATCCCAGCCTTTGATGACCTGGCCCGCGCCCAGGGTGAACTCAAACGGCCCGCCGTGATCGCGCGAGGCGTCGAACTTCTGGCCGTTTTGCAGCGTGCCGGCATAGTGGACGGAGACTTGCTGACCCGACTGTGCCTCCGGGCCGCTGCCGACAACAATATCCTCGTACTCTAACCCCGATGGTGTCTTCACAAGTTGCTCCTTTACTGCAGTGGCCGGCTTGCGCTGCTCCAGCTTGAGCGGCACGCCGTTGCGGTCGGTGATGCGCAGGCTGCACGCCCACTGCGCGCTTCCGTTTAAGACTTTCATTAAGATGCGGTTCGGGCCTGCCGTCAGGTGAACCGGCACCACGTCCTGATCCACGTTCCAGCCCCGGTCGCCCAGGAACTGATGGACCTTCTGGCCGTTCAGCCAGCAAACTACGTCGTCGTCGCTGCCGATCTTGAAGAGGGCGTCCTGCTCGGCGGGGCTGTTCACCTCCGCGTAGACATAGGCCGCGACGTTATCGCGCCGCGCCACCGCCTGCTCCAGGTCCAGCATTCCGCTCGGATCGTCGAGCGGCACATACTTCCAGCGATAGCTCTGCCCGCCGACGGTCATCTCCGCCTCCGTGTCCGGCGCGGCATCGGTCGGTACGGCATCTTTCTCCTTCCACTCGTCGCGGCCCGGTATCGGCCCCAGCACCCACCAGTTGCCGATAAAGCCGAGTTGGGAGACGACATCCACGTTGACGCCCAGCCCGCGCAGCTTGCGCGCCGCCTCCCGCACAACGGAGGGGTCGCCTCCCTGCTCCAACGCCTGCCGATAGAGCGCGATGGCCTCTTCCTTGCGGCCCGCCTGCGCCAGTTTATCGGCGATGGGCAGGGTAGCCGAGAGGATCTCCGGCTTGATGTGGCCCTGCGCCAGTTCCGCGCGCAGCACGGGCAGCGAGGACGGGTCGCCAATTCGCGCGATGCCGGCCACGATCACCCGCCGCTCGTCGTCGGTCTGGGCTGCCGGCAGCGCGCGGTGGTAGAGGGCCAGCAGCTCTTCTGCGGGCATATCCTTGCGCCCGGCAAGCGCCTGGAACGCCGCGCGCCGCACGCCCTCGTCTTTATCCTGCGCCGCCGCCATCACCGCCGCGCGCGCTGCCGGGCCGGAACGCCGCCCCAGAGCGCCGATGAGCAGCGCGCGGGTTTCCGGAGTGGCCGACTTCAGTGCCCGGATCAAGCCTGCCGTCGCTTCGGGCGCGGGCGAGTTGGCGAGCGCCTGCGCGGCGATGCCGCGCACCTGCGGTTCCGGCGCGTTCAGGCTCTGCAACAGTAGCGGAACAGCCGCCGCGCCGCCGGACTTTGCCAGCCCCGTCAGCGCCGCGCACTTCTCCGCCGTACTGGAAGACTCCGCGTAGAGGCGTTGGAACATAGCCGTCGCCAGGGAAGGACGGCGCTGCGCCGCCGCTTCTGCCAGCCGCACGTAGGCGTTGCGCGCCGCCCGGGCCTGCGGCGTGCTGCCGTTTTTGCCGATCTGCCAGATCGTTTCCGCCGCGCCGGTATCGCCCAGACGCGCCAGCGCCTCGATAGCGGCAGCGCGCACCGCCGGATCAGGAGCGTTGAGCAGGCGGCGCACGGTGGGAGCGGCGCTGGCGTCGCTGCGTTCGGCCAACCCTCCCAGCAGCGCGACCTGAAATTCCGGCTCGGCGTTGGGCAGCGCGGCCATCAGGGCCGCTTCCGCCTGCTTGCCGGGCGTCCGCACGAGCACGAACCGCGCCATCTCCCGGACGTCGTTCTCCTTGAGCAGCGCGGCCACGCCCGGCACATTTTCCTCTCCCGCCACCAGCGAGAGCAGTTCCAGCACGGCGTTGCGCGCCGTCGTAGTCCGCCCCGCCGATGCCTGCGCCTGGGCCAGCAATGCGGCGGCGACCTCCCTCCGTTCAGCCTCAGCACCGGGCCGGGACGCCCGCCAGACCATTTCGCGCAACGCCTGCATCGCGTTGCGGTGGGCGGTCCAGTTCTCGCCGTAGAGCAATCCGACCAGCGGCGGGATGGCCGCCGGGCCGCTCTGTGCCAGCTTCTCCACCGCCTGCTGCCGCGCCGCCGCATCACCGCCCTTAATGGCCTCTACGAGCGCCGTCACGTCCTGCGCCCGCGCGCCCATCGGCAGCGTAAGCACCATCAGCAGCGCCACGATCCTCCAACTCTTCATCAACCTCACTCCTTATCACAAGTGCCAGGGGGCGCGGTAGGGCCGGAGCAGCCAGCGGTTGGCCTCCTCGTCGCCGACGAACCGCTCTTTGGCCGGGTCCCACTGGAGCTTGCGGCCCAGGCGGATGGCGATGTTGCCCAGGTGGCAGACCGTCACCGACCGCACGCCGATCTCCACATCGCAGATGGGCTTTTGGCGCGAACGGATGCAGTTCAGCCAGTCCTGATGGTGGCCGGGGCTTTCGTAGAGATGCACGTCGTTGGGGCCGAGTTTGATCTCCAGCAACTCTTTGGGCGAGGCCTCCAGGAAGCCCCGATCCACATGCACCCAGCCGTCGGTGCCCTCGAACTTCGCGCCGTGCTGGTCGTTGCGACAGATGAGCTTGACGCCGTTGGGATAGGTGTAAGTGATGTCGTAGGTCAGGACGGTATCGAAGGCACCCTCGGTCGGGAAGGTTCCCGTGCCCTCTACCTCCGTGGGGCCGCTCAACTCGTAGCCCGTGCCCCACTGGGCGATGTCGTTGTGATGCGCGCCCCAATCGGTGAGTATGCCGCCGGAGTAGTCGGAAAACCAGCGGAAGTTGAAGCCGAAGCGATCCTTCTGGAAGGGCGCGACGGGAGCCGGGCCCTGGTAAAAACTCCAGTCGAGTCCAGACGGGGGATCGGTGGGGGTCGGGTCGCCGCCCTGTGGCCCGCCGCCGAAGCCCGTGCGTACCGTGTGCAACTTACCGATCTTGCCGCTGCGCACCAGCTCGCAGGCGTAGCGGAAGTTGGCGTCAGAGCGCTGCTGGCTGCCGACCTGAAAGACGCGCCCGTAGCGGCGGACGGCGTTGACCAGCGGACGGCCCTCGCCGATAGTCAGCGTCAGGGGCTTTTCGCAGTAGATGTCTTTGCCCGCCTCGGCGGCGCTCATGGCGATGCGCGTGTGCCAGTGGTCGGGCGTGGCGATAACGACGGCGTCAATATCTTTCCTATCGAGCAGTTCGCGGAAATCGTTGTAGGCGGCGCATTGGGTGCCGACGCGGTTTTGGGCTGCCGACCGGTTCGGCTCGTAGACGTCGCAGACGGCCAGAATCTCTACCTGCCGGTCGCCGCGGAAGGCGTCCAGGTGGCCGCCGCCCATGCCTCCCACGCCGATAAAGCCCAGCGTAATGCGCTCGCTGGCCGGGACTTTCTCCTGCCTGCCGAGCGCGCGGGCCGGGACAATGCTGGGGAAGGCCAACCCGGCGCCGACGGCGGCGGCCCGACCGAGAAACTGCCTGCGTGTCAGTAAGGTAGACATCGGGATTCTCCATGGAATAAAGAATGCGCGCAGAGAGAGTTACACGCACTTTTCCGCGCGACTAAGGCATATTCCTGCGGTTTTCGCTGCCTCAAGGGGAGAGTTCTTGCCGGGCAGACGGAAATGTGACAAAATTTTCGCCCGCCCGGATGCTTTTGGCATGGTCTATGCAATAGCTACAACAGACCATGCGCTGGATATCGGCACGCTGCGAGAGATTCGGTCATCGCGGAGGAGAGCGGCGGCATGGTCAAACGGAAGCGTGATTGTGTCTCAGGTGCTACAGCTTCCTCTGGCTGTCTGGTGAGGGCAAAGCCAGCCTGCTTTGCTCTTGTTTCCACCTGCACTGAACACGTCGTAATGTTGTTTCCAGTTGAAGGAGACGTGCGCAGATGGCTGTCCTTGACGGTAAGAACCCCACGCTTGCCTCGTATCCGGGCGAGCAAATCGCGTCCAAAACGCTTTATCCCGCGCTGTGCTCCATTTCCCCGACCGATCACATGTCGATAACGCCCCTCCAGCCTGTCCCTTATGCCGCCGCCAAGCGTGGCCTGGATATACTGCTGGCGCTGCTCTTGTTGATCGCTGCCGCGCCGCTTATGGCGCTGATCGCGGCGCTGGTGAAATTGACCTCACGCGGACCGGCGATCTTTAAACAGACCCGGATCGGCCTGGGCGGCAAGCCCTTTACCTGCTACAAGTTCCGCTCGATGTGCGCCGACGCCGAATCCCGGCGCCAACATTTGCTGCACCTGAACGAAGTCTCCGGGCCGGTCTTTAAAATCAAGAACGACCCCCGTGTCACCCCGATTGGCCGCATCCTGCGCAAATACAGCCTCGACGAACTGCCCCAGCTCTTTAATGTCCTCCAAGGCGATATGAGCCTGGTAGGGCCGCGCCCGCCCGTTGCCCAGGAGGTAGCGCAATATGGCGAACGGGAACGGCGGCGGCTGGCCGTCAAGCCGGGGCTGACCTGTCTGTGGCAGGTCAACGGGCGCAGCCACATCGCCTTTGATCGCTGGGTGGAACTGGACCTGCTCTACATCGAAACCATGTCCTTCTGGGGCGACATTAAGATCCTGCTCCAGACCATTCCCGCTGTGCTCACGGGCCGTGGGGCGCACTGAGGCGCACAGGGAAGGCACGCTCCTTCCTCACGGCAACGCGGGCGCGGCAGAAGTCGTTGTTATGGACTCGAAACTCCATTATAGCCCGCCGGCTGCCATCAGCCCGCTCGATTTAGGGCGGATACTCTGGCGGCGTCTCTGGGTCATCGCGCTGATCCTGACGCTCTGCGTCGGCAGCGCGTATGTCGTCTCCAAGCGCACGCCCAAGCGGTGGCGGGCCACCGCGCAGATGGTCGTGATCCAGCGCGCCGCGCCGCTGGTCGCCAGCACCCAGGGCGGCTCCTCCGGCCCCCTGATCGAGTCCACCGATACCCAGGTCGCCATGCTGCAAAGCAACGCCATGGCGAAGCGAACGGTGGATTGGATGCGCAATCTGGCGCTCGACCCGGAGCGAGCGCGGGAGTTCGCCCGGCAGCCCGAATCGTTCCGACAACTGGCGGAAGAGTATGTGCGCCTGTCGGCCCCGGAGCGCCAGCGCGCCGCCGACGAGCTCCAGCAGGCCATCACCGCTGCGGCTTCTAAAGATACCAACCTGCTTAACGTCTCCGTCGAAGCCAACAGCCTGGAGCGCGCGATCACCCTGGCCAACGCCATCTGCAAAACATTTGTGGAGTGGAAGAAAGACCTGTCCCAGCAGAGCTACAAGGAGACGATGGAGAGCCTGGAGCGGCGGGCGCGGCGGGCGCGCGCGCAGATGGTGGAGGCGGAACGGCTGGAGACGGCGTTTAAGCAGCAGCATCAACTGGTGGATGTCAGCGCGCAGGAGAAGGCGGCTCTGGATCGTTATCTGGCGCGGGATGCGGAGGTCGGGGCCATCAAGCAAGACCTGATCGCCCAGCAGGTGAACCTGAAAGCGCTCGGATCGCGCCTGCAGAACGTAGCCGCCGAGATCCGAAACGGCACGGGCGTGCGCGACGACGCCCTGGTGATGGGGCTGCAGCAGCAGCTCAACCAGCAGGAGATCGCCTTCGCCAACGACCGGCTGACCTTCACGATGGACTATCCCGGGATGCGGGAGAAGGAGATCGCCATCCAGCAACTGCGTGAGCGGCTGGATAAGGCCGTCCGGGATACCCTGGATAACAAGAAGCCTTCTCTCCAGACTCAGGGGCAGCTCTTTGAGCAATACAAGCAGGCGCAGGTGAACGTCCTGCTGACACAGGCAAAACTGGCCGCCGCCGTGAGCCTGCGCGATCAACTCAAACGACAGACGCAGCAGTGGCCGCAGGCCAGCATGGAGTATGCGCGGCTGGCACAGAACGCGGCGATGGCACGCTCCCTCTATACCTCGCTGCAATCGGCGCTGAATGCGGCGCGCGTGGACGTGGACACGGCAGGCAGCAACGTCGCGATTGCCCAGGAAGCCTACGGGCCGGAGCAGCCTTTTCGCCCCAACCGCGCCCGCGACCTGATGTTTGGGGGAGCGCTGGGCCTGCTGCTGGCGCTGGTGGCCGTGTTTGTGCTGGAGCAGTCCGACCGGCGCGTGCGCAGCATTGAGGACATCCGCCGCGTGGTACCGGGGCCGATTGTGGGGGCATTGCCCCGGATGTCGCGCGCACAGTTGCGCGGGCTGCTCCAGGGAGCGCCGCCGCCGCAAGCGCAGGAGGCCTACAGCCTGGCGCGCGCCAACCTGTCGCTGGCGCTGCGCGCCGCCGCGTTGGAGGATCCCGAACGGCATCCCGTGATCCTGATCACTAGCGCGCTGCCGGGCGAGGGAAAGTCCGTCTCTGCGGCCAGCCTGGCACGGGCCATCGCCCGATCCGGCAAGCGCGTTATCCTGGTGGACGCCGACCTGCGCCGTCCCGCGCAGGCCCGGCTATTTCGAACGGAGGCAGCGCACGGTCTGGCCGAAGTTCTGACCGGCAGCCGGATTCTGGAGGAGGCGCTGACGGCCTCAGACACGCCGAACCTGACCCTGCTGCATAGCGGGACCGCGCCCTGCAATCCGACCGACCTGGTATCCCAGCCGCAGATGGCCGCCTTGCTGGATCAACTGCGCCGCTTGGCCGATGTTGTCATCGTGGACGCACCTGCCTGTTCGGTAGTGGCGGACGCGCTGTTCCTGGCGCCCTATGCCGACTGTATCTTCCATGTCATCGGCGCGGGCCAGACGGACGCGGATATCGTGCGCGATACGACGGCGGCGCTCCACGCGGCGACGCCCAGGACGATGGTGTTCTTTGTCAACCGCGCGCCCAAAGACCGGGGCCACGCCTACAAGCATTACTATGCCTATGCGGGCGGTCCCCGAAATTCAGAACGCGCCCTGGAAGAGTGACCTTATGGCCCCCACCCCTCCCACAAGAACAGGGGAGGGGAACCGAGAAGCCTTGTTCTCCCCTCCTCCCCGGCCCTTCTCCCTACAAGGGAGAAGGGAGAGCAGAAGCCAAGTCTTCCCTCTCCCGCAGCGTGGGAGAGGGGAAGGGGGTGAGGGCTGGAGGAGAGCAGGAGCCGGGTACCCCCACTGCCAGGGTCGGCCCTACAATGGTTCGGGCCTCCGCCTAGCGACCCTAGCGAGGTATGAGCGAGTAGGGAAGGGGGCCGGGGGGTTAGGTGAAAAACGGAGAGAACGATGTTTTCCCTGGCAGTGAAGCTGACGCTGGCGTTAGGGCTGCTCCTGGGGCCTGCCGGCATGGAACCGGCGAAAGGAGCGGACCCGCCCGCCAAGACGGCTCCGGCTCCGTATGTGCTGGCCCCGGAGGATGGCCTGAGCATCAGTGTCATCAATGTACCGAGCCTGTCTGCGCAGGTGGTCGTGCCGCCGGACGGTAAGATTTCGGTGCCGCTGTTGGAGCCGTTCTCTGTCCTGGGCATGACCATAGATGAGGTCAAGCAGACGCTGACCGAGAAGTGGCGCAAGTACGTGGTCAATCCGGCGGTCACGGTCTCGCTGACGCAGAAACGCAAGGACAGCATCCTCTTCTACGGCTTTGTCGCCCGCGTGGGCACGCTGGAATTTCGGCCCGGCGTGCGCCTGCTGGCGGCGCTGGCGGAGGTCGGCGGCGCACAGCCGCAGGGCGATCTGAGTCATGTCACGCTGACCCGCAGATCGGGCGAGAAGCGCACCCTGGATCTGAGCCACCCGGAAACGAAGGGCGGCACGGACGCCGACATCCCGCTAGAGGCGGGCGATGTCGTCTATGTCCCGGAGCGGCGCACCCAGGTCACGGTGCTTGGCGAGGTGAGCCGACCCTCCAGCATTGACTACAAAGAGGAGATGACGGTCCTGGATGCGCTGACCGCCGTCGGCAGCCTCAAGGAGACGGCGGACCGGGCGGCCGCCACGCTCACCCGCAACGGCAAGGTCCTCCCGCTGAACCTGGAGGCGCTGCTGACGCGCGGCGACATGCGCGCCAATCTAAAGCTACAGGCGGGCGATACCCTGCTCGTGCCTGAGATCCACAACCGAATGTATGTTTTCGGGGCGGTGACGCGGCCTGGCTACTACGTGTTCAAGCCTGGCGACCGCATCCTGGATGCGCTCAACGCCAGCGGCCCAACCCGCGAGGCCGACCTTGCCCGGGTAAATATCCTCCACATGGACCGGGAAAAGAACACAACTCGCGTGGAGCAGGTGAATCTGGAAAAGTTTCTCAAGAAGGGCGACTTAAAGTATAACCTGGCGCTGGGGCCGGGAGACGTGGTCTTCATCCCCGACAAACGGCGCGGCTTCCAGCTCCAGGACCTGTTCGGCTTGCTGACGGGCATTAATCTCATTGACGGAGTCGCGCGCCTCTTTTCCGGCGGACTGGGAAGATAATGAAGGTAGCGATTGTTCACGACTTTCTAACACAGATGGGCGGGGCGGAGAAGGTGGTAGAGGTGCTGCATAGGATGTTTCCCGAGGCGCCGATCTACACTTCGGCCTACGATCCCGAGGCCATGCCCGCCTACTATCGGACGTGGGACATCCGCACCAGCTTCATGCAGCGCATCCCGCTGAAGCGGCTGACCCACCGGCTGGCCCTGCTGCTCTACCCGCTCGCCTTCGAGTCGTTTGACCTGAGCCAGTACGCGCTGGTCATCAGCTCGTCCTCGGCGTTCGCCAAAGGGGTGCTCACCCCACCGGACACGATTCATGTCTGCTATACGCACACGCCCATGCGATTCGCCTGGTCTTCGCGGGCCTATATGGCGAACGAGCGCGCCGCCAAGCCGCTGCGGATGCTGCTGCAGCCCGGTTTCCACTATCTGCGCCTGTGGGATGCCGCGGCCTCCGCGCGGGTGGATCAGTTTGTTGCCAATTCCAGCGCGGTCGCTCGGCGCATTCAGAAGTTCTACCGGCGGGAGTCCGAGATCGTCTATCCACCGGTGGAGACCAACCGGTTCCGCATCGCTGAGGAGGTGGGCGATTACTATATCCTGGTCTCCCGCTTCGTGCCCTACAAACGCCTGGATATTGCGGTGCGGGCGTTTACGGAATTGAAGCGCCCGCTCAAAATCGTAGGGGAGGGACGTCAGCGGGAAGCGCTCCGGCACCTGGCGGGGCCGAACGTCGAGTTTCTGGGCCGGGTGGACGACGTCACGCTGCCCGATCTGCTGGCGCGGGCGCGCGCCTACGTCATGCCGGGCGAAGAGGATTTTGGGATCGCGCCGGTAGAGGCCAACGCCTGCGGACGTCCAGTGATCGCCTACGCGGCGGGCGGCGCGCTGGACACACAGGTAGACGGCGTGACCGGCGTGCTGTTTAGGGAACAGTCCGTCGAGGCGCTTTGCGAGGCGATCTGCCGGGCGGAAAGGTTGGATTTCGACCCCACTGCCATACGCAACTACGCCCGGCGCTTTGATACAGAGGCGTTCCTGGGAGGGATGCAGCGCGCTATTGCCCGTGCGATACCGGGAGCAGGGCAGGCGGTTGTGGCGGTACGCATGGAGGACGCGCTTACGCGCCGATAAGGTAGGGGCCTCTTCCCTAAGTGCCCTCACCCCCTTCTCCTCTCCTTGGCAAGGAGAGGGGAGAGCAGAAGCCCTCACCCCCAACCCCTCTCCCACGCTGCGGGAGAGGGGAGAGCAGAAACCGGGTCACTCCCTTCCCTGTGAGTGAAGCGAACGTATTAAAGGGGGACGGGGGGTTAGGTTAAGAAGGGTGAGGTATTTCGTGGCCCGAAAAAAAATCTCGCGAATATGCCGGGCCGTCTGGCACGCCGCATGAATAGATAGGATTCTCAGAATGGATGGTTGGCTGACCCGCATGGAAGGATATTGTCTGGTTATTCGCCCGACTTCGGGCTGGCAGGCGCTGAATCTGCGCGAGCTCTGGCAGTTCCGTGACCTCTTGATCACGCTGGCTATCCGCGATGTCAAGCTGCGCTACCGCCAGACGGCGCTGGGGGCGCTCTGGGTCGTGCTGCAGCCGCTTATCGCGGCGGGAATCTTTGCCTTCGTGTTCGGTCGGGTCGCCCGGATGCCCAGCGATGGCGTTCCCTACTTCCTTTTTGCCTATGCCGGGCTGCTGGGATGGAACGCCTTTAACAGCACGCTCACCAAAGCCAGCAACTGCATGGTACAGAACGCGCAGTTGGTCTCGAAGGTCTATTTCCCGCGCCTGATCTTGCCGCTTTCGACGGTTGCCTCGACCCTCATTGATTTCAGCGTGGCGCTGGCGATGCTGGCGGTGTTGATGGGGCTGTATGGCATTATGCCCGGAATGGGCCTCTTCCTGTTGCCTATCTGCCTGCTGCTGCTGTTGCTGCTCTCGCTCGGCTTGGGGCTGTTCGCCGCCGCCCTGATGGTCAGATATCGCGATGTTCAGTACGTGCTGCCGGTAATGGCCCAATTTGTGATGTATGCCAGTCCGGTTGCCTATGCCGTCTCCGCCGTGCCGGATCGTCTGCGGAGCCTCTACCTGATCAATCCGCTTTCCGGCCTCTTGGAAGGGTGCCGGTGGGCCTTGCTCGGCAGGGGTGCGCTTCATCCAGGGTATTTTGTCTACTCGGCGCTCACGGCGATCCTTGTTTTTGCGTGGGGTGCCCTGGCGTTCAAGAAGATGGAGCGGCAGTTTGCCGATGTCATCTGAACCCCGGGATTATCGGAAGGTAGCTTGCAGGTTGCGCAGACGCGTTTGTGAGGATGGAAGCATCCACAGGAGGAAGGTTTGAGAGTTCCACTGGCCGACTTGCCCACTCAGTACCAGCGCCTCAAGGCAGACATCGATGCCGCTCTGCTTTCAGTCCTGGAGAGCGGACACTTCCTCGACGGAGAGCCCGTCCGCCAGCTCGAACACGA
>DASRGZ010000155.1:0-22111 GCA_035650735.1 Chthonomonadaceae bacterium | reverse complement strand
TGCTGGTCGTCGGCGGGGGCAACTCGGCGGTCAATGCCGCGCTGATGCTTTCCGAGGCGCGCGCCCGGGTCATCTTCGCGATGCGCCGCCCGCCGGTCGCTTACCAGAGCCACCTGCGTCCCTTCGTCGTGCGCGACCTGGAGTTTGCGGTCAACGAAAAGAAGGTGGACCTGCGCACCGGCATGATTGTGGCCCGTATCGAGCCGCAGGTCGCCTGGCTCCAGCCCGCCGAATACGATCCGGCGCATCCGCTGGGCGGTAGGCCGACCGGCGAGCCTTACCCCGTTCCGGCCCGCTTTGTCTTCGCGTTGCTGGGGCAGCGTGGCGATACCACGCTCTTCCGCAAGATGGGCCTCTGCCTCCAGCCGGACGGACGCCCGGAACGCGACCCCGAAACCTTTGAGACCAATGTACCCGGCGTGTTTGTCGCCGGTTCGCTGGCCGGCGGGAAGATAGACATCATAGTGACGGCGCGCGAGCAGGTCGCGGGCGTCATCCACCGTATTGCCGAACGCCTCGGCAAGCGTTCCGTCCGTTCTCGATAGGCAGAGAGGCTGCCAGGCAAGCGGGCTTCAAGTCTGGCCCCCACCCCCTCCCCCAAGAACAGGGGAGGGGAGACTTGGCTTCTCCTCTCCCCTCTCCTTTAGAAGGAGAGGGGTTGGGGGTGAGGCCGGTTGGGTGAGGGCCGCAGGGGGCAATGCAATGCAGGAGGAGATTGAGGCGCGGAAACGCAATGACGCCCTGGTGGATGCCATGCGAGCCGGCGGCGTGCTCCCTTCCCTCGAAATGGAGCGTGCCTTCCGCACCGTGCTGCGCCACCATTTCCTGCCGGGACGGAGCTTAGACGAGGTCTATGCCGATGAGGCCATCGTCACGCGGACGCACCCGGAGTATCAGGGCATGGCGATCTCCTCCTCCAGCCAGCCGACCGCCATGGCGCTGATGCTTCGGCAACTCCAGGTGGAGCCAGGGATGAAGGTGCTGGAGATCGGGGCGGGCACGGGTTACAACGCGGCTGTGCTGGCGGAGTTGACGGGCTGCGCCGACCAGGTGTGGTCGCTGGACGTGGACAATTCGATCTGCGAAGAGGCGCGGCAACATCTGGCGGCGGCAGGCTATCCGGGCGTGCATGTCCTTCATGCCGACGGCTGGCAGGGTTACGCCGCAGAGGCCCCCTATGATCGAATCATCCTCACCGCGAGCGCCTATGATATTGCCCCGGCATGGTTTGCGCAGTTGCAGGAAGGGGGACGACTCGTATTGCCCTGGGTTGTGCTGGGTATGCAGCAGCGCGGATTGGCCTTTCAGAAGGAGGAGGGCAGGCTGCGCCTGGTAGATCACGCCTTCTATGGCTATATGCCGCTACGCGGCGAGTACAGCCGTCCCCTGCTTGCCGATACAGAGGGACATACCTGGTTTTCCGAACGGTTGCTGCCTGCCGACGTCGCGCGGCTGAGCCGTCTGCAATCCGGCGAGCGGTGGGAGAGGCCCTGCGCTCTGCTGCCAGAACCGCTCGAAGCGCCGGGAGAAGACAACCTTCGGTTCTTCCTCGCCGTCCAGGAGCCGCGCATGGTGGCGCGCATGAAACCTACCGGAGAGAACGCCATCGAGATCCGATACGGTCTGGCGGATACGGACAGGGAAACCCTGTGCTTTCTGGAGAGGGGAACCCCTACTGTCCTCTACGGATGGGGCAGCCAGCACATAGCCGACGTGTTGGAGCAGCACATCGCCCGCTGGTTTGCGCTGGGCCAGCCGGGGCCGGAACACCTGCGCATGGTTGCCTATCCTCCCGGCGCGAACCCCTCCCCGCAGAGCGGGGAATACCCGGCGCATCGGCGCTGGTTTACCTATTTCATCTCCTGGACATGACATCCTATGGATATTGCGAACCTGGCCGCTTTGCCGCAATCTCTGGGCTTTGACGTCGAACGCTTGCAGCGCGCGGAGGCCGTGCTGAGGCGCGGTCTTGCTGAGGGCGTGTTTCCCGCTGCTGTCTATCTGGTGATGCGACAGGGCCGGATCGCCGCGCAGGGAGCACTCGGCCTGGCGCAGCCGGACGCCGATCCGCCCATACCGGCCTGGCTGGATACGGTTTTCGACATGGCTTCCCTCACCAAGCCGATCACGGCGACCCTACTGCTGATGTGCGTGGAGGAGGGACGGCTACATCTTGGCCAGCAGGTTGCCGACTTTCTGCCGGAAGCCGCCGGGACGCCGATCGGGCCGATCACCCTGCGGCAACTGGCAACCCACACCAGTGGCCTGCCCGCCTGGAAGCCGCTCTATGCCGCGACGCCGCCCTCCGCCGTCGTCGCGATCCTGGCGGCGCCGCTCGAAGCCGAACCCGGCACGCGCTATACCTATAGCGATCTGGGCTATATTCTCCTGGGGGAGATCCTGGCCCGCGTTACCGGTCTGCCGCTGGATCGCCTAGCCCGTGAGCGCATCTTCGCACCGCTTGGCATGGAGCGCAGCGGCTTCTGCCCGGAGGCCACCCTGCATCCCTTTGTCGCCGCCACCGCCAACTGCCCCTGGCGCAAAGACCAGGTGCTTATCGGGCAGGTGCATGACGCCAACGCCCACAGTATGGGCGGCATCTCCGGCCACGCGGGGCTGTTTTCCACCGCGCCGGACATGGCCCGCTTCGCGCTGGCCTTCCGCAACGCAATAACCGCCGCGCAGTTAGATTTGCCGCCTCTGCTCGGCCCACTCGCGCGCCAACTGGCGGAACGCAGCCAGATCGATCCGGCCATCGGCGGGCACTCCATCGGCTGGTTCACGCCGCCCAACGGCATGCTGCCGCGCGGCGACCTGCTCTCCGAGCGCGCCTACGGACATACTGGCTTTACCGGCACGCTCCTGCTCTTCGACCCCGAAACCGATCTGACGCTGCTGCTGCTGACCAATCGGGTCTATAGTTCGGCGGAGGGCGCAGGCATCGGGCGCGTGCGCCGCCTCTTCGTTAACGCCGTCGCCGGAGCCATTCGGGCCTGAACAACTCCCCTCTCCCGCAGCGTGGGAGAGGTGAAGCCTCCCCTCTCCCAAGTTCTTCTGTTCTGCCTTCTCTCCCCTCCTCCCCGTCCCTTCTCCCTGCAAGGAAGAAGGGGGGAGCAGAAGCCAACTCTGACTCTCCCCTCTCCCGCAGCGCCGGGAGAGGGGTCGGGGGTGAGGGCAGAAGAGGTTTGAAAAGCATCAGCCGGTCGGATCGTACTGCTCTGCGGCCCGCTCAAACGCGCGCGCATCTATCAGGCTCCAGACCAAGAGGGTCGTCGTCAGGAACAGGAAGACGGAGGCGTTGATCTGGACCGCTGTGACCGCCTTCAGATGCTCGGCCAGGAACCCGATCTCCAACCCTCCTACCGGCATCAGCCCGCTGAACACCAGCGAATAGACCGCCATGACCCGGCCCCGCAGCGCGTCCGGTACCTCCTCCTGCACTTTCGTGTTGCAGCTAATGCCCAGGGAGATCATAGCGAAGCCGCTGCACGCCAGACTGAACAGCACCCACGCATAGGTCGGCGCAAAGGAGAGCATCAGCAGCATGCTTCCATAGAGAAACGCCCCGCCGTAGATGGCCTTGCGGCGCGACAGCCTCTCCCCCAGGATCGCCAGCGTCAGTCCGCCCGTTGCCGCCCCGACGCCGTTGACCGACAGGATATTGCTATAGCCCCGCGCGCCCCGATGGAACAGGGTCGCAAACACGGGATAGAGGGTCGAAACCGACCAGGCGAACAGGCTGGCTGCTCCGATCAAGGCAACGGTGCGGAACACGCTGCGGTTGCGCCAGATATACCCGAAGCCGCCCCACATGGAGATTTGCTGCGCGTGCGGGACAAAGGGAGGAAGCCGCATCATCAACAGAGAGATGATGACCGCGATAAAGCTCAGCCCGTTGATCAGGAAACAGGTTGCGGCCCCCCACTTGACCAGCACGACGCCCGCAAAGATCGGTCCCAGGATGCGCGCCATATTGAAGCGGAAGGAGTTGAGAGCTATCGCGCTGCCCAGCGCCTTCCGGTCGTCCACCATATCCGTGATAAACGCCTGCTGCGTGGGCATATTGAAGGCATTGACGATGCCCGATAGCCCCGCCAGCAGCGCCACATGCCATGGCTGCACCGGAATCCACCAGCCGTAGGTGAGAAAGGCCAGCACAAACGCCAGGATCATCGCCGCCGTCTGCGTCCAGACCAGCGTGTCGCGCCGCGGATAACGGTCGGCGACCTGCCCGCCCCAGGTGGCAAAGAGGACGTAGGGAATAGCGCTCGCGCCGGAGACAATGCCCAGCCAGGCTGCCGAGCCCGTAAGCTTCCAGACGAGCCACTGCTGCGCCACCGTCTGCATCCACGTGCCGGCTACCGAGATGGTCTGCCCATAGAAGAACAGCCGGAAGTTGCGGAAGGTGAACGGATAGAAGGGGCCGCGCCGGTCGTTGGCCGGAAGCCCCGCCATCGCTGCATCCACCTCCGCCTGCGTCATATAATCGGTGCCGTTCCCGTTGCCTGTGTTGGGCGGCGCCAGGGCCGGTTCGTCTCGCAGCTCTTTCTCCAATATACGCCTCCGCGCGTTTATTCGTACCGCAGCGCTTCGATGGGATGCAGCCCGGCGGCCTTGCTGGCCGGGTAGATGCCGAAGAAGATCCCGACGCCCGCAGATACGGCCACCGCCATGACCACCGCCGTTGTGCTGACGATGGTGTTCCAACCGCCCACATTGGCCAGCAGAATAGCCCCGCCGATGCCGATGCCGATGCCGATGATGCCCCCGATCAGGGAGATGATGGCCGACTCGATCAGAAACTGCAGCAGGATATCGCGCGGCGTGGCCCCGATGGCCTTGCGGATGCCGATCTCGCGGGTGCGCTCGGTGACGGAGACCAGCATGATGTTCATGATGCCGATGCCGCCGACCACCAGCGAGACGACCGCCACGATGCTCAGAAGCGAGGTCATGGTGCTGGTCACGCTCTGTTGGCGCTCCATCAGCTCCGTCTGGCTGCGGATATTGAAGTCATCGTTATCCGGGAAGGGCGGCTGAAGATGGTGCCGGTTGCGCAAGAAGTTGGCGATCTGCTCCTGGGCCAGCGGCATCATCTTCTGACTGGTGCAGCGCACCGCCATGAAGTTGATAAAGTGCCGGTTCATGATGCGGCGCATGGCGGTGGTGATGGGCGTGAGGATCAGGTCGTCCTGATCCTGGCCCCAGGCGCCCGACCCCTTGGGCGCGAGTATCCCGACCACCTGGAAATTCTGCCGGTTGACGGAGATGGTCTGCCCGACCAGGTTGGCGTTGGGATCGCCGGTCAGCTTTTCGGCGACCGTCGTTCCGATTACGCAGACCTTGAGGCTGCCGTCCACCTCATAATCGGTGAAGAAGCGCCCGCGCTCCACCTCGGCGTTGTTGACGAAGGGATAGTCCACTGTCGAGCCGGTCAGGTTGGTCGTCGAGTCCTTGTTTCCCAGGCGTATCTGGACGTTACTGCGCACCTGCGGGGCGACGGCGGCGACGGTCTTGGGAAAGTTCTGGGCGATGAGCTTGGCGTCTTCGAGGGTCAGGCGGTTGGCCGGCCCTGAATTGGCATTATTGGAATCGCTTGTTGTATCGCCTGTGGCCGCTTTGGTGGTAACGGCATTGATACGGATGCGCGACGCGCCCGGCCAGATGGAGAGCATGTTCGTGCCCAGCGAGTTGACGACCTCGGTGACGCGCTGGGTGGCGCCCTGCCCAATAGCGACGACCAGGATCACCACGGCGACGCCGATGATGATGCCCAGCATGGTCAGGACAGTGCGCATCTTATTGCTGGCAAGGCCGCGCAGGGCGACTCGGAGACTTTCAAGCACGTTCATTGGAGTATTTTCCTGTCTAAACCTGCCGGGTTCAGGCTCCTTCCGTTCTGGCCCTCACCTCCTGTCCCCCTCTCCCA
The DNA here is from genome assembly GCA_035650735.1 of Chthonomonadaceae bacterium. GTDB lineage: Bacteria > Armatimonadota > Chthonomonadetes > Chthonomonadales > Chthonomonadaceae > DASRGL01. Next base: position 16,182 of record DASRGZ010000155.1, on the reverse strand, counting down.
ATTCTAGGAGAGGGGTGAGGGCCGGATGGGAAAATAGAAGAGCCCCTGCCCTGGATCAGACCAAAACCTTGAGCTTCTGCCGGGCTTCGCGCTCGGCGGCCATTTGCGCCAGGACATCGCGGGCCAGCAGGCGGTCGTGTACCGGCTCATCCTCCACGACGCGGCCATCTCGGATATGCACCAGGCGCTTACAATGCCGACCGATGTCCGGCTCGTGGGTGACCATGACGACGGTTTTGCCCTCGTCGTTGAGCTCCTGGAAGATCTGCATAATCTCCTCGCTCTGCACGCTGGAGAGGTTTCCCGTCGGCTCATCAGCCAGAATAAGCAGCGGATCGGAGGCCAGCGCCCGGGCGATAGCGACGCGCTGCTGTTGCCCACCGGAGAGCTCGTTGGGCTTATGATCGAGCCGGTTGCCCAGCCCGACGCGCTCTAAGGCGGCAATGGCGCGCTCCTGGCGATCCTTACGGTGGGCGTAGAGCATGGGCAACTCCACGTTTTCCAGCGCGGTGGTACGCGGCAGGAGGTTAAAGCCCTGGAACACAAAGCCTATCTTACGATTGCGGATGTGGGCCAGCTCGTAGTCGTCCATCTCGGAAACCTCGATGCCGTCCAGTTGGTAGGAGCCCGATGTCGGCACGTCCAGACAGCCGATGATGTGCATCAGCGTGGACTTGCCGGAGCCGGAGGGACCCATGATGGCGACAAACTCGCCCATGTGGATGTCGAGATCCAGTCCATCCAGAGCCTGCACCTCCTGATCGCCCATGATATAGGTTTTGCGGATGTCGCGTAAGCGCAGCATCGGCTGCGGCGGGTTCGATTGTATGGTCATCGTTTTCTGCTTTGCCTGAATGGATCTTCTCTTACCTCACCCCTGGCGGCAGGCTAAACCCTGCCGCTGTGGGGCCTGCGGCCCGCTGCCCACCTACGTGGGCAGAGGCAAATCCCGGCTTCTGCTCTCCCCTCTCCCGCAGCGTGGGAGAGGGGACAGGGGGTGAGGGCCTTAAGCGATTACCTGCGTCTCCTGTTGTTGCTCGGGCCGAAGGGCGAAGCGTTGCCGCGCTCCCGTTTCTGGCCATCGTCCATGCCCGCCAGCACGACCGTTTCGCCTTCCTTCAAGCCGTCGCGGATCTCGGTATGTACGCCATCGCTGCCACCCGTCTTGACTCGCCGCGTCTCGATCTCGGTCTTGCCGTCCTTCTTGGTCAGCACACTGACGGTAGAGCCGCGCGTTCCGACCTTCACCGCCTCCGAGGGCACGAGCAGGACGTTCTCCCGTTTGCCCGTCTGGATGGTAGCACTGGCCGTCATATCGGGCTTGAGCCGGTGCTTCGGATCGTGGATGGCAATGGTGACATCGTAGGTAATTACGCCCTGCTGGATGGTCGAGCCGGAGGCGATCTTAGCTACCTTGCCCTTGAACACGTGTTTCGGGAAGGCATCCACGGTCACATCGGCCTCTTGCCCGAGCCTTACCTTGCCGATGTCGGTCTCATCCACATAGACATCCACCTGTAGCCGATTAAGGTCGGCAACAATGATGAGCGTCGGCGCCGACAGGCCCGCCGCCAGCGTCTCGCCCTGCTGCGAAGCCAGTTGAAGCACCGTGCCGGAGATGGGCGAGCGGATAAACGTCTTGTCCAGTTGCGCCTTATAGTAGTCCACCTGGCCCTGCGCCTGGCGCACGGCTTCCTGCGCCTGCTGAATGTCCTGCTGCTTGAGGACATTCTGGGTAGTATTGCCCAGCGCTGCCTGCAGATTGGCCTGCGCCTGCCGCACCTCGGCCTGTGCATTGGCGACATCGGCCTGTTTGGCGGCGTCCTGATAGGGTCCGGCCTGCGCGGCGACCAGGGCCGCCTGCGCTGAGGCCAGGTTCTGCTCCGCCTGGGTCACCTGATCCTGGGCCGCCTGGAGGTCCGCCGCGACCTTATCCTTGACCAACTGCACGTTCTGCTGGGCTGCCTTCACCTGAGATTGGTTGACCTCATCGGCGGCGAGCGCAGCGTCCACCACACTGGCGGCCACAAACCCTTTCTTGAGTAGCTCCTGCTGCCGCTTGAGATTGACGGAGGAGTTCTGGGCGGTGGCGCGCGCCTGGTTTAGCTGCTCCTGGGCGTTGGCGACCTGGAGATTGGCGCTGGCCTTGACCTGGGCCAGATTGGATCTGGCGGTCGAAAGCGCAGCTTGGGCGGCTTTGACGGCCGTTTCCGCGCGCTTGATATCCGTGGGCGTCTGCGCCGATTGCAGTTTGGCAGCCGCCTGCGCGGAACGGAGCCGCGCCTGGGCGCTGCGCAGCTGGGCCTGCGCCTGCGCGACGGCGCTGCTGACCTGCGTGCGCTGCATTCCGACGCCGGTCTCCTGCTGGAGCAGCCTGGTCTTTGCCGCCGCCAGGTTTGCCTCGGCCTGAGCAAGCTGGGCCTGGATGTCGGGCAGATTGAGCTCAGCGATGACCTGTCCGGCTTTGACGTAGCTGCCCACATCGGCATAGAGTCGCTTGATGGTGCCGGTGATCTGGGAACCGATCTTGACCTGCGCGCCAGTCTGGGCCGTGACGCTGCCGGTCGCCGAGACGGTTTCCACTAGGTCACCGCGCGTCACCGTGTCGGTCAGCAGGTTGCTGGTCGGATCCTGAGCCGGATGCGTTTTGGTCCATCCCCACCAGCCCAGCGCGGCGGCAATAGCCAGCGTGATCACGATGGGCAGAGCGCGGCTTTTGCGCCGCACACGTCGCCGCACGGCCGCCACCGTAGGCGACTGTAGGGGCGATTGTACCGAAGCCATCTATAACTCTCCTTCCTTAGCCGCCGTATTTTCCCGCGCAGAGACGGTCTCCATTGGACCCATCCTTGCTGGCGTTTGCCTCGGCGTATCTGGTTCTGTCGGTGTTGAAACGCGCGCGCAGGAGCTGTTGGCAGCCCCGATGGTAAAGCGCGAGAGCGTTTCCTCGACGGTGGCCTCCGGCCTGTCTGCGGACGTCTCACTCGCTATCTGCGTCGGGCGCTCGCTCAGGCGGTTAGCCGCCGCTTCCAGGGTGCGGACAGCGCGCACAAACTCTTCCCGTTCGTCGGTGTCCATGAGAGCCCAAAGCTGCCGCAGATGGGCCCGGCGGCGAGCGCGGCGCTCACGCACCCACTCGTTTCCCTTCTCGGTCAGCCGCAGGCGCACGACGCGCCGGTCGTGCGGGTCCCCGACGCGCTCGGCCAGGCCGTGATTGATGAGGCGGTCGGCGGCCTGGGTGAGCGCGTTTTGACGCACGCCAAGCCGCTCGCTCAGGCGTCCCATCGTCTCTCCGGTCGCCATCGTTTCGGGGCTCTCCGAAGCATTATAGAGCGCCTGCGCCAGCCGCATCTGCGCCAGCGGAAGTTGCAGCAGGGGCATATCCAGGTTTTCCGAATCCATCAGGCGGCGCATGATGCGCGGCAGGCTGCTCTCCAGCCAGGCCACGATTTCATCCGTTGCCGCCTCGCCTGACGGCCTGGAAACGATTGCATTTTGCGTGGTTGACGGGGTTGTCGTGTGTTCCATACCCTAACCCTTCTCGGGCCGGCAACATTAAACCAAAGTGAAAATAGCCCTCACTCCCGACTCCTTGTTTAGGGTGTAGGGAGTAGGAGCGCCTTCACCCTCGGTCCCCTCTCCCGTAGCGTGGGAGGGGGAGAGGCATTGCTTCATAGCCATCTCTATATACGATGCACAGGGGTGTGAAATATTCACGTCTGTGAAGTAATTGGGTGAATTTTCGCCAGCCCAGGCCAAGCGAGAGCGGATTGCTTGACGGCAAGCCGCGCCAAAGCCTATAATCTGGGAACTAATCACAGTGTCTGCGGGTAGACACCATGAGAAGACCTGCGCAAAAGGAGCGTACCGGCCATGCTGATGCTTGTGGAGGCGTTAATCCGCCCACAAAAACTGGAAGAGGTCAAGGCGGCGCTGGCCGAAATCGGCGTCAAAGGGATGACCATTACCGAGGTGCGCGGTTCGGGCAAGCAGAAGGGGTTTACACAACACTATCGGGGCGCGGAATACACCGTCAACCTGATCCAGAAGATCAAGATCGAGATCGTCGTGGCCGAGCAAGAGGCGCGCTTTGTGGCCGAGACGATAGCCAACGCGGCGCGCACCGGCGAGATCGGCGACGGCAAGATCTTCCTCGTTCCTGTGGCGGAGGCGATCCGCATTCGCACCGGGGAAGAGGGCAGCGACGCTATCGAATGATGGCGTGGCCAGATGTGACATTGGCAGCACATCCGAGAAAGGCAGAAAGATGGATTTTAGTTCGGCGGGCGCGTTGCTGGCGGGCACGCTGTCCATTGCAGCGCTGCACGCGCTTATTCCCTCGCACTGGCTGGCCTTTGCCGTGGTCGGGCGGGCGCAGCGGTGGCCGAAGGGGAAGACGCTGAGCTTTGCCGCCTTGGCCGGGGCCGGGCATGTGCTCTTTACCGTGGCGCTCGGTCTGGTGCTCGTGATCGCTGGCAAGATCGCCCTCAAATCCATCCCGCCCATGCTGGAGCATGGCATCGCCGCCAGTCTGCTGATCCTGCTCGGCCTCTACTTCCTCCTCACGCCTCTGCTGCGGCGCGGCGGGCACCACGCGCACACTCACTGTCAGGGCGATCCTATGCATGCCCATATCTCACCCGCAGAGGCGCTGGACGGGCGCCGCAATGCCCATGCTGCGATGGTCGCGCTGGTGATCGGGCTGACGCTCTCGCCCTGCCTGGACCTGCTGCCGATCTATGTAACGGCTGCCGCACAGCCCTGGAGCCTGATCCTGGCCCTCAGCCTGGTCATGGCGATCGTGACGCTGGCGACCATGCTCACGCTGGTCTGGCTGGCCCTCAACGGTCTGGAACGGCTGAACCTGCGCTGGCTGGAACGCTATGAGCCACAGGCGGTTGGAGTTATCCTGGTGCTTCTCGGCGTTGTGCTGTTGATGTTGTAGAGAAAAGGAGACGCCATGGCGGGGACACACGCGCATCATCACAGCCATCATCATGCGGCGGACCTCTCTGAGGGACGGCTGAAGCTCTCGCTCTGCCTGACCTTCGGCTTTGTCATTCTGGAAGCGCTGGTCGGCTTGAGCGCCCATAGCCTGGCCCTGCTTTCCGACGCGGGCCATAACTTCACCGATGCCCTGGCGCTGGCGCTGGCCTGGTACGCCCTCTGGATCGCGCGCAAACCCGCCACGACTACCAAGACCTACGGCTACCATCGGGTCGGCATTCTGACGGCGCTGTTTAACGCGGTCACTCTGCTGGTGATCGCCGTGCTGATCTTTGTGGAGGCGTACTGGTTGTTGTTCCATCCCTGGCCCGTCGAGAGCCTGCCGATGATCGTGGTGGCCGCCGTCGCTGTGTTCCTCAACACGCTCATCGCCCTGTGGCTGCACGGCGAGGCGGCCCACGATGTCAACGTGCGCAGCGCTTTCCTCCACATGGTCGGCGATGCCCTCTCGGCAGCCGCCGTCATCGTCGCCGGCCTCGTCATTCACTACACCGGCTGGGTCTATGCCGACCCGCTGGTCTCCGTGCTCATCGGCCTGTTCATCGTCTACTCCTCCTGGGGAATCGTCACCGAGACGATCAACGTGCTGCTGGAGGGCACGCCCAAGGGGCTGGACGTGCAGGCGATGGTCAAAGACATGGAGGCGGTTCCCGGCGTCAGTGACATTCACGATCTGCATGTCTGGACGATTGCCGACGGCATGCACGCCCTCTCCTGCCATCTGCGCGTCGAGGAAGAAGATATACCCAACGCGGCGGGCGTGGTGCGGGAGGTCAAGGATCTGCTGGCCGAGCGTTACGAGGTGCGGCATTCCACCATTGAAACGGAGTGCGGTGGCTGCGAACCGGGGGAACTACACTGTCGAATGCCCGCCCGCCATTCCACCTGCAGCCACGCTCACGCGCACGAGCATTCAGAGTCGGAGCGTTAAGCCCCCACCCCTTACCCACTGCCAGGGTCGGGGCTACAACGGTTCGCCCCTCCGCCTTGCAGTGGGGACAGGGGGTGAGGGCCGTGGGGTTAAAGCAGGTGGGCCAGGTGCAGGGCGATGAAGAGCAGAAAGCCGGCGGAGGTAAGGAAGTTAAGGCGCATGGCCGTGCGGAACGCGCTGAGGACCGTGTGGCGCTGTCGGCGGTAGTCCTGAGCGAATCGCGCCACCTGCCAGAGGATGAGGATATAGGCGGCAGCGACGAGCAGGGCATCGAGCCGGGTAGAGGTGCGCGCCATCGCCGTCGTCGCCGCCAGCCCCGCCAGCGCCAGGCAGCCCAGGCCGAAACAGAGCGCTCTCGTCGGACCCAGCGCCACCGCCAGCGTCCGGTCGCCGCGCGCCGCGTCCTCCGCGATCTGATATACCTGCGTCAGCGGATAGAGTCCTAGCGTGGTAAAGGCCGCCGAGAGCATCCCCAGAATCCCCCGCTCGCTCCCCGCTGTGGCAATCCCTCCCGTTGCCGCCGCCCAGCCTGCCAGAAATCCCAGCGCTCCCTGCCCGATAAAGACCGTGATCGCGCTCGCCGCCGGTGACGCTTTCCAGCGCACGCGCGGATGCGAGTAGGCCGCCCCCAGGGCCGCAATGATCCCATAGATAGCCAGAAAGGCCGCGTTCACGCACGCTGCAAGCACAGCCCCGACCGCCTGCACTGCCAGCGAGAACGCCAGCAGCCCGGGCGGCACGGGCGGCGGCGAAAGCATTCCCCCGACCGGCCCCTCGTCCCGGTCGTAGGCAGAGTTAAAGGCGGTGATGCCGGTATAGAGGCAGAAATGAAACGAGAGAAAGCCGAGCGCAAACGCGGGGGTGAGACGGAGCGAAGCAAGAAAATAGCCCCAGAGGAATAGCGGCGCCAGCGAAAGCTGGAAGGGAACGCGCAGGTGCTTCCAATAAGCCCGCAGATACGCTTGCTTCATAGCTTTCACCCTTGGATAAGGGAGAGCAAACTCCAGGGCCGGAAGTTGCACCTAACCCTCCGTCTCCCTTCCCTGCCCGGCCCTGAAGCGGCAGGGTTTAGCCTGCCGCTGTGGGGCCTATGGCCTTCTGCCCGCCTGCGCAGGCAGAAGATCCGGGAGATACGCAGGATCATTACCACCCCTCTCTATAGGTACTGCCTGCGCAGGCAGGGAGTCTCGCCCACGTAGGTGGGCGACGGGCGCAAAGCGCCCCCGAGCGGCAGGGTTTAGCCTGCCGGGAGAGGAGTGAGGGAGGGCTATTCCGGCACGTTGCAGCGCAGCTCCTCCAGCCAGACGCTCGCCACGGAGTCGCTGGGCGCGCGCCAGTCGCCACGTGGGGAGAGCGAACCGCCGGAGCCGACCTTAGGCCCATTGGGCAGGGCGGATCGCTTGAACTGGCTGGTCTGGAAGAAGCGGTAGAGAAAGACCTCCAGCCACTTCTTGATGGTGGGCAGGTCATACTCGTTGCGCTTCTCCGGCGGCAGCAGGTCGGGCCAGACGCCGCGCGTTCTATCGCTCCAGGCGTGATAGCTAAGATAGGCTACCTTGCTGGGCCGGAATCCGAAGCGCGTGATATAGTAGAGGTTGAAGTCCTGCAATTCGTAGGGGCCGATCTTCTCCTGGGTGCTCTGCGCAGGCCGCTCCATCTCTCCCGCCTCATGGGGCACCAGCTCCGGCGAGATCTCCGTTTCCAGGATGGATAGCAGGATATGGTTCGTCTGCGCGTCAAACTGGCCCGAGTCGCTCACCCACCGCAGGACGTACTGGATCAGGGTCTTGGGCACCGAGACGTTGACGTTGTAGTGGGACATATGATCCCCGACGCCGTAGGTCGCCCAGCCCAGCGCCAGCTCGCTCAGATCGCCCGTGCCAAGCACGAGGGCGTTATGGAGGTTGGCCAGCCGGAACAGGTGAGAGGTACGCTCGCCCGCCTGTACGTTCTCGAAAGTGATGTCGTAGACCGGCTTGCCCTCCGCGAACGGATGGCCGATGTCGCGCATCATCTGCAAGCAGGAGGGCCGGATGTCGATCTCGCCCGCCGTGATTCCCAGCGACTGCATTAACTGCCGGGCGTTATTGAGCGTCACCGCGCTGGTAGCGAAGCCAGGCATGGTGTAGCCGAGGATATTCTTGCGGGGCAGGCCCATCCGATCCATCGTCCTGGCAGCGACAATTAGCGCCTGCGTCGAGTCCAGCCCACCCGAAACCCCGATCACCGCCTTCTTGATCCCCGTGCTCGCCAGCCGCGTCATCAGGCCGTGCACCTGAATGTTGTAGACTTCATAGCAGCGTTCGTCCCGCACGCGCGGGTCGCCGGGCACGTAGGGGAAGCGCGCCACCCGGCGCTTTAGCTCTATCTCGCCCTCAGGAACCTGGAACGTGAAGAGAATTTTGCGTATGGCGCGCACCCGCTCCCGATGGTCGCCGGCCGCGTCGTTGAAGCTGGTCATGCGTGCCCGATCCTGGGCCAGCCGCTCCAGGTCAATGTCGCCGATGATAACCTGTTCCTCGCCTGCGAATCGTTTCGATTCGGACAACAGGTCGCCATCCTCGTAGATGAGGGCGTGCCCATCCCAGGCCAGATCGGTCGTGGACTCGCCGGGCCCGGCGGCGGAGTAGAGATAGGCGGCAATGCATTTGGCCGATTGCTGCGCGCACAGGGCATGGCGATATTCCGCCTTGCCGACCGTGATGTTGCTGGCCGAGAGATTCGCCAGCACCGTCGCGCCCGCCAGCGCGGCGTAAGTGCTGGGCGGAATCGGCGTCCAGACGTCCTCGCAGATCTCGGCGTGCAGCGCGAAGTCCTCCACGTTGGCCGCTTCGAACACTAGGTCGTTTCCGAACGGCACCGTCGCGCCCAGGAAGCGCACCTCTCGGCTGACCGCGCTGCGCGCCGAGGTGAACTGCCGCTTCTCGTAGAACTCCCGGTAGTTGGGCAGGTAGGTCTTGGGCACAATCCCAAGCACCTGCCCCCGGTAGATGACGACGGCGCAGTTGAACAGCTTCTCCTCGAAGCGCAGCGGCACACCGACAAGCAGGATGGGCGTCAGGTCGCGACTCTCACGCACGAGATGCGCCAGTGCCTCCTCCGTTGCTCTCAGCAGGGCGTCCTGATGGAACAGGTCCTCGTTCGAGTAAGCGGAAATCCCCAGCTCCGGGAAGAGCGCCACCGCAGCCTGCAATTCGGAGGCGCGGCGAGCCAGTTCCAGCGTATGCTCTCCATTAAACGCCGGATCGGCCACGCGCACAAACGGTATGCAGACGGCGGCGCGCAGAAAGCCGTGCGAGTAGATCGAAAAGAATGGGCGTTGCATACCATCAGTATAGCATAGAAGGCACAGCAGGGCGGCTCGTACAGGCAGCGTCGTCCTGTATGGCAGAGATGGAACTGCCCGGCAGCAACAAATTGCTATAATTTTTTTATAAATTGTTTGCTCTGGCGAAAGGATTGCATGGTTCGGCAGCGAATCAGGAACTTATTCCTAGCGCGAAACGCTAGCTTAGGTATCTCGTTTCGGCTGCTGGCGATAACACGGGAACAATATCCTCCCGTTTTCTAGTCTGACCAGGATAAGGACATCCCTATTCTAAACCGGCAGTCAAGGATGACTGCGCAATGTCTCTCTCTCGATGGAGTTATATCATGCAAGCCCTACAACAGACCGTTCATGCGATCCGCATGTATTTTCACTATCTGGCCCTTGCGCTTCAGGATAGCCCTGACAAGGCGCACTCCCTGACGGATACCGATATTCCGCTCTCGATGAACCAGCAGGAGGAGGCATCTAGCCTCTCCGTTGCCCTCTACCAGATGGGACTGATCAAGCGCCTGCCCGAGACGCCCCCCACTAATCCTTATCCAGACAGGCGGGAATAACCTGGATGCAAGGCGGCCCGTCCCTTCCTGGCTCGCCGTATATTCCTCCAGGAAGCCCTATAGAAACGCATAATGAGTCATCCCATTTTTGGGATGACTCATGCGTTTCTTGGGGAGTGCAGAGGAACTGTCCTTGAGGGACGCAGCAGAAAGGCGTGCAGCCGACCGTGATGCAGGCCCCAGCCTACAATCTGGCCCCGATTGTTGATGGCGCGCGCCGCTTGCAGCAGCCAGCCTAACCTCGGGCTGATGAGCGTGTTCAAGTCGCGCATACCGTGTGTGCTATCCCAGATCATCGCATGGAAGTCGGGCGGGGCGTTGCCGATAATCCCGACGACCTGGTTGAGGTCATTGATCGCCGCGGCGGAACTGTTCTCGTAGCCCGGCACGGTTCCCAGGTCATGCATCCCCGTCGCGTCGGCCAGGAACGCATGGTCAATCGGCTCACCGGTGGTTGGGGAGATGTCGGCTGTGTTGGACAGGCCCACGACAATCCCCGCCTGGTTGATGCCAAAGCCGATGCTGAAGCTGCCGCCGAGCGTGCCCAGGTCGTCGGTGGCCGGGTTGATCTTGCTGAACGGCGCGGTCCGATAGGCATGGCCGCCCGACTGCCCGGTCACCTGCGCCCCGTTGTTGACGGCGGTGGCAAAGCTTGAGTCGGCGCCGGCCAGCGTGCCCAGGTCGTCGGTGAGCGGATTAAGGAAGCTGAACGGCTGCGTTCGGAAGGCATGGCGAATGTCGGGGGGAGCCTGCGCGAGCTGGGACTCGCCGACGATGAACCCCTGACCGGCGATAGCATGGGCGCGACTGTTCGGACCGCCCAGGGAGCCCAGATCGAGCATAAAACCAAACACGCTTACCAACGCGCGGCTGTCATCGGGCACGAGCGTGTTGAAGCTGTAGCCCACGATCACGGGGAAGAACGGGGCAAATTCCGTCACTCCCTCGGCGACGCTGTCGGTATATCCGGGCAGCGTTCCCAGGCCGAACATAGAGCCGCCTGCCCAGTAGAAGGCCTCATTATGGCCGGAAGCATTGGTGGAACGGCCGACAGCGGAGGCAAAGTAACCGATGCCGAATCCGAGCGATTGGTCGCCCCCCGGCAACACGCCCAGGTCCACGACCTTATAGACAGGCGGCGCCGCGACAGACGGGCGAGCGAGCAGGGCGAAGGCGCAGAGCAGGCCGGCAATCAAGGCGCGAACGGTTCGTTTCCTGAGCATAGATAGCTCCTTTCCTCTAGACAGAAAAGGGCCGGCAAAAGGGTACGCCACTGCTGCAAACTTGCCCGGTGAGGTCTTTTAGCCCTGGATGCGGCGCAGTCCGAAATGGATCGCGCCTGCCCACGTCTGCCCGGCCGGCAGCACGATCAGTCCGGCATCAATGCCTCTGGGCTGTAGATTGACAGCGTTGGTGGTGCAGGTGTAGGGCTCCAGCGCGATGACGGGGCGATTGAGCGGTGCGTAGAGCACCCAATCGCGGAACTGCCGGTCGGCGGCGACATACATCTCCAGCCCCTGCGCCGGGTCGCGCAGCCCGCCCTCGCTCCAGCCATCTGGGCGGCGCTGCACCTGGGTAAAGACGTTGTCGTAAAAGTGATTGTCCAGCGGACGGAACTGGCGCAGGTCATAGATGCTGGGCGGGTTGTCCACAGGGATCGTTTTGCCGGTGGGCATCAGCTTTTGCAGCTCCCAGTAGGCGCTAGCGGGCACATGCACCTGCGCCTCGGCGCGCTGCTCGGGCGCAATGCCGACCGGATCGCCGGTCAGCCGGACGCCGGGCCGCAGCGCCACCGGAAACCAGGGGTGGATGCCAAAGCCCATCGGCAGCGCGCCCTGGCCCGTGTTGATCACCTCCGTCCGCATCTCCAGCACGCCCTCGCGCAGCCGATAGGTGACGGTCAGGCGGCAGGAAAACGGATACTGTTCGTAGATGTCGGGAATCGCATCCATCTGGATAAAGGCGCGCACCACCGCGCCCTCCTCGGTCGCGCTCACCTCCTCCACCGTCCACTCTTTATCCCCTACCAGCCCGTGGATCGCCTGCCCTGCGCCCTTGTCCCATCCCTTTGCCAACAGCTTATCCATATGGTAGGTGCGGCCCTCAAAGGTATACGTGCCGTTTTCGACGCGGTTGGGAAAGGGGAAGAGGATCGGCTGCCCGGCATGGAAGGGGGCGTTGCGCAGCTCTTCCACGTTGTTTGGCGGAACGAACAGGTCTACCGGCGCGCTATCGCTGCCGGAGGCGTCGCTGCCGTCGGGATCGGGCGTCGTGCGGAACTCAACGCAGTTATTGCCGAAGGCCGGATAGAGGACGGCCTCGGCGCGGCGCGCGGTATCGGTAAGGTAGTAGGCAATCGTTCCATGCGCTTCCCGTCGGGTTATCTCGTAGCGTGCCATCGTTGCGCTACCTCCAATCAGGTTTCCGGGACGGCCTCTCAGAGAAGCCGAAGGCGCCCTACGCGCTTGTTCGTGTTCGACAACGAGATTCCCTGCGCAACTAGGATCCGGCTAGGCGGTTTGCAACATTTCACCGAAAATTACGTCGTAAAAAACAGACAAGCAGGAAAATCCCTGACTTGTAGTTAATTTTAGCTTATCCTGACGTTGGGAGGAGTACAATGAAGAACTGGATTGCACGTGGTACGATGTCGGTTGCGCTGCTAGCCCTGGTATCTAGCCTGGCAGTCGCCGCTCCGCCTAAGAAAGCGAAGAAACCGGCTGCGGTGATGATGTGTCCCGCCTGCAAGATGCCCCTGAGCGCCAAGAAAACCGACAAAAACCCGACCGCCGTCTATATCAAGGGCAAGACGATGTACTGCTGCTCTGCCTGCAAAATGGACAAAAGCCTGACGACCAAGCCCGGCAAAAGCGGTCACGCAGCCCACAGCGCCCATAAAGGCGGCAAGCATTAATCGTAGCGCCCGGTCTTCGGGCTGGGCGAGGGTTGAAACAAACTCATGGCCTATTGGCGTGAGAAACACGACGGCCCTGCTGTGTAGAGTACAGCAGGGTCGTTTTGCTCTTAGGCAACTTAGACCTAACCCCACCCGTCGCTACGCGACTCCCTTCCCTGATGCGTTCGCTTCGCTCACAGGGAAGGGGGGACCCGGCTTCCCCTCTCCCCTCCCCCAAGAATAGGGGGAGGGCCAGGGTGGGGGGCCTCTCCCCTCTCCCGCAGCGTGGGAGAGGGGATGGGGGCCGCAACCATCCTAGGTCGGGTCCCCCTTCCCTACAAGGGAAGGGGGCCGAGGGGTTAGGTCAGGAAGGGGCCTGGGCTAGAGGTCTGAGATCTATACTATAGTTTCAGGTTGGCCGAGAGGCATTCATTAGTCGCCTCCCTACTACTACAACTGAGATCTATACTATAGTTTCAGGTTGGCCGGTAACGGTGGAGCGGAAGATGGCATCTATTACCCTCTGCTGTTTGACGGCATCGTCGGGGTCGAAAGCGAGCGGCTCCCCCGCCGCGATGCTGCGCGATATATGCTCAAACTCCAGCGCCCATTGGTTGACGCCATAGAAGGGCTCGCGTGTCGTCTTGCCGTTGATCTCGATGTGCAGCTCGGCCTCTTCGCCGGGCAGAAAGGCTTTGGGCGCCACGATTCGCCCCTTGCTTCCGACCACCTCATAGTCGCAGCGATAGGGCAGGGCAAACCCGGCGTCGAAGGTGGCCCAGCCCTGGGGGAACTCCAGCAGGCCGACAGCCAGCATATCCACCTGGTATTCGGGGTCGAAGTCGGCGTGGGCGTAGACTTGCAGGGGCTCGTCCTCGAAGAGAAAGCGGACGGCGCTGATGCAGTAGCAGCCCACATCCATGATGCCGCCGCCGGCCAGATCGGGGTCGAGCCGCACGTTGGGCTGGCGCGCAATAGTAAAGGTAAAGGCCGAGCGCACAAAGCGGACGGCACCGAGGGCGCCCTCGCGAATAAGCTGCCGGGCGCGCTGGTGCATCGGATGGAAGCGCCACATAAAGGCTTCCATGATCTTGACCTGAGACGCGCGGGCCGCCTCCGCCATGGCAAGCGCCTGCTCCAGGTTGGCAGCAAACGGCTTTTCGACCAGGGAGTGCTTGCCGGCCTGCGCCGCCTTGACGGTCCATTCCGCATGCAGGCCGTTGGGAAGCGGAATGTAGACCGCCTCAATTTCGGGGTCGGCCAGCATCTCCTCGTAGGAGCCATACGCCTTCGGAAAGCCAAACTCGCGGGCGAACGCTTCCGCCTTCTCTCGGCTGCGGCTGGCGATACCCGCCAATTCCACGCCCTCCGCCCGCTTCATGGCCGGAATGGCGGTGCTTTTGGCGAAGGCCGCACAGCCCAGCACGCCCCACTTCACCTTGCGCATCCTCCCAACTCCTTCTCCTTAGAGTCCCTAACACAACTTGGCTATAAGGCTCTCCCCTCACCCCGACCCCCTCCCTTGCAGGGAGAGGGAGAACGGTTGTGTTAGACGCTCTTAATAGGCTCGTTCTTTCGCCTGCTGTACGGCCTGCCGGACGCGGCTTTGCAGCAGCTCATGAAAGCGCGCCGCGTCTACGGCGGTGGCGATGCGGCAGAACGGCGGCGTGGCGCCGTCTGGCGGCGTGTACGTCATGACGCCCGCTTGTGGTCCGTGCGTTAGCACCTGGGGAACCACGTCGATCAGGGTAAGCAATGTGGGGTCTATGCGCTGGGCCAGGGCCAGGCCGTCATGCATGGGAGAGCGGTCACCGCCAATGGCGGCAAACCAGACGCGGTGCATTCCGACCAGCGCTTCGGCCAGCGGCCCGCCGATAGCCTCCAGCGCGTCCACGTCCTCGCGCGTCATCGCCGTCTGCATCGTCACGTTGAGCCCGACCAGGGTAACGGGCAGGCCAGAGCGGAACACAATATCCACCGCCACCGGGTCGCAGGCGATGTTGTGCTCGATGTGCGCCTTCTCCGGGCCGAAGCCCTCAAAATTCGCTGCCATAGATACCACCTGGCCGATATGCCGGGCCGACTCCGGGTAGCAGCGCAGGGCGAGGGCCAGGTTGGTCATGGCGCCTATCGTGCAGACGAGCAGCGGCGTCCCGGCGGCATACGCCTCTTCCGCGCAGACGGCGATCCGCCGCGCGGCGTCCATCGGCTCGGATTCAGGGGATGAAACGGCAGCCGCCGATGTCTCGTCTGGAAGAGCGATGCCAAGCCCCTCATGTCCCATCCAGCCGCGCCGCTCGCCGGGAGTCAGCGAGAGGGCTGAACCCAGGCTCACCGGCACCTCCGGACGGCCCAGCAGGTCGAGCACGCGCCGCGCCAACCTCGCCCGCAGCGTGACGTCGTTATTGACCACCGTGACGGCCCGCAGATCAAACTCCGGCGACACCGCCCCCAGAATCAGGGCATAGACGTCATCTATATCGGTGCCGATGTCTGTGTCGAGCAATAGGGGCTGTCTCGCAGAGGCAGGCATTGCGTTCCTCTCCCATTCCATGTAGAATGTAAGAATAGATGGTTGCCCGTGCGCGCGGCGGATTGGCGGAGTCGGTTCAGGAAAAGAGCAGCCGGGCGCCTAATAGTAGCACAGTTTGCGCGGCACTGCAAGCCTTTGCGCCTTCGGGCAGGAAATGCCCGGGAAAATATCGGTTCACACAGATGAACAGGAGAATAAGCCTCTATGTCGCGAATCATGACAAGACCCCGCTACCGGGACAGCGCAACGACGGGGATGAAGATTTCGGAGTATATCGTCATCATCATTGCGATTGCGTTGCTGGCGGCGGGAGCGCGATACTACTTTGTGGTCTATCGCAACTCGCCGGGATATGCGTTGGGCGAATATCTGGCCGCCATCAAGCGGGGAGACGTGACCACTCAGTACGATTTGATTGATAACAGCGATAAACGCGAGTGGTGCCCGCGGCAGAGCGATTATGAAAAGAGCGCCCCGCAGGCCCACGGCTACACCGAGCGCATTAGCGCCGTCCGGATCACCAACGAGCAGATAGACCCGAACAAGCCTAATCTCGCCACCGTGGACGCCGAGGTCTCCATCCGCAAGAGCGGGCAGGAGGTCTACCAGGCCGATACCGAAACCTATACCGATCACTACAAGCTGCGCAAAGACAAGGATGGCCGGTGGAAGGTCTGGCTGAAAGGGTCGGTCATCAATATGCTGAAAGCCAAACCGAGCCCGCCGGGAGATAAAATCTAAATACTGCCTCCGGTAAGTTCGCTGCCCTTTCATGGCGGCGGCTTTTCCCGCCCATAAGGGTGTCGCCAGGCGGAGGGCTGTGGCAAGGCGGAGGCAGGGGCCCTAACCCTGCCGACGGCCAGTATTCGCAACCCTTCCACCTTGATGTTGATGTCGCAAGGCGGAGGCAGAGGCCGTAACCCTGCC
>DASRGZ010000154.1:0-14186 GCA_035650735.1 Chthonomonadaceae bacterium | reverse complement strand
GACCCAGCCGTTTTTTTAGAGCCGATAAAAGTATACAACTCATCCAACTCCCCCGTTTCTACCTGCTCCGGTCGGGGCAGTGTCGGGGCCTGCTCTTTTAGCTTGGCCTGGTAGGCGTTGCCCCAGTTGGCCACACTCTGGGCATGCACGCTCAGCAGCCGCCCGATAGCCCGGAAGGAGTTGCCTTCCAGATAGAGCTTGAGGGCCAGATGTCTTGTTTCTGGGGGATAGCCCTGTGGTTTAGGAACCGGAGTGTAGAGTCGTTGGCAAGCAGGGCAGTGATAGCGTTGGCTGCCCGAAGGGGTTTTGCCATGCTTGGTCTGGCGGACAGAGGAGCCGCAATAAGGACAAGAGACAGTGGCAGTGTTCATGCCTAAATTATATCCGCATACCTTTCGACACTCCCTCACAACAAACTAGTTGACAAATGATTATCTCTTATGCTATACTTTAGACAGCATTAGGAGCGATGCTCAGGAGAGCATCCAGCAACCGGGCCAGGAGATGCCAGCGGTGCTTGAGGCACAAGCCTCGATGCGCGGAAGTCTCGCCTTCCGAAACAAGGTCTCCCAAAAGCCTCCGCTTTTCCAACCGATCATCTCCATTCTGAGCCACCGGACGCTAATGCGCTTGGTGGCTTTGCTGTTTGTGCCCCCTAATGCTCCTGGGTAGACACTCCCAGCCGTGTGGATCAATCTCACGCAGCCTGCTGCTGAGGAGATACGTCAACACCGTTGGGAGGGATTACCTGCTCCTGCCCACAGGCAGACTACTTCCTGCTGGTAGGCCATCAACAACTCACCCTAGCAAGCGCGCTTGCACCAAGCGCCAGAAAGGAGCAGAAGATGCCAATGCACGACCAGAATGAAATCCAACCCCCATCTGACTCCGACTGTATCTGTTGGCAATGCGAACATCCCTTGCCGGAACGAGAGGAGCAACGGATGGACAATTGTGTCTGTTCTTGTGGAGCCGTCTATTGCCCCCTGTGCGGGGCGGGCATAGACTTGGGGTATCTAGAGGGAGAGTGCCTGCATGTGCTTGGGGTGGACTCCGAAGACTTTGGGGCTAATGCCGTCGCCTTCTCGGAACTGGCTCTGCCTGCCTTGCCCGAGGACAGAGAGTGGGACGACTGGTCAGAAGCCCAGAAACGAGAAGCCTTCGGGGCGTGTTTTGCCCTGTTGGAAGCCTGTGAAGAGGAGATTGGAGAAGAAACGTTATCCGAAGGGACACGCTACCAGATGCTGGAGCGTGCCATAGACCAAAGGCTGGTTTCCGGCAAGGTTGTCTGTTACGAATACTTTGGCGCTTGTACCAGCAACGGCTGTGTTTGTATCACACGGACGCCGGAGACCTCCCTGGAAGAGATTGCTAAATTGACCGCTGGATTGGAGGAAGGTTTCCGTCGTCTCTATCGAATGCAGCCGCAGAGATAGCGGTGTTAGCCTATGCAGGTTAGCGCCCTGTACCTGGGTGCAAGAATTCAGACAGAGCATTCCCGAAGGAGAGATAAGATGAGCAAAGAGAAGAGGCAAGAACCGATACCGCCGACAGGGAAGGAAACCTCGCGGCCCTTGATTCCGCTGGAGTCGCCCTATCCGATAGAGCATCTGCCGCCCGATGATCCCATATTCGGTGAGCCCCTCACTGTATTTGTGCCATTTCAGCACCAGGCGGAAGAAGACGCCGATGGTGATGTGCCGCAGGCATGGCGGGGTTGGACGCGGAGACGACACGGATGCTGAGAAAACTGCCCGGCGGCGCATAGAGAGAAGAGAACTGGTCTGCGGCAATTGGCGCGCTATGCGTGGGGCATGAAGTCAAAGCAACGCACTGGAAGGAGATCATGGACACAGAGAAGCGGGGTGAAGTGGCACCGCAGGCAGAGACGCACATATGCGAGTACCTGCCTGCCCCTCTCTGTGTCTGTGCGTGTTTACGTTCTCTACTGCTGATTAAGATTAACCCAAGTTGCTACCTAGGAACACGTTTGAGAGAATCGCTCTGGAAACCGGCTTTTGCATCACCGTTTGCCTTCTCGAAGAGGCAAGGTAGCAACTTGGGTTAAGATTACATTTTAAGAAAGGAGCGCGAACCCATGATAGGGTCGCTGAATTATGCTATGCCCGCATCATCCGACCGACCGCACGGCTTTGCAAACGAGTTTAAGCTACCCTTTCACGAATAGGTGAGAAAAACGCGCCTGCGTCTGCAACAGGAAGCCTCCGCCAGAGGCGTTGACGCAAAGGAGTTCTCCGTCACCCGCTGCGCGCCGGATGGGGCCAGTCGCAATGGTCGCGCCTGGAGGGGGGGCCGACCCAAAACGCGGTACGGTGCGCCGCTCCAGCGGGAACCGGCCACGATTGAGGGCGTTGCCAAAGGGCTGAAGCTGCCGACCCAGGTTGGCTGGGACGCCCATCACGCGAGCCTGGCGGGCCGCATTCCCGACTCTATCACGCTCACGGGAGACGAGATAGACATCAAGGTCGATAGCGAAACGCGCCCGGTCCCATGCGATAACCTGGCAACCACGCTGACGACCTTAAGCCAAGTGCTGGACAAGCTAAATCAAGTGCTGACCAATCTGCTGGAGAGGCTTCCCGCTAAAGAGTGCAACGCAGAAAAGGACACCAATATGGAGAAACAGAAAAACGGCAACAACTAAATATCAGTCCGGTTGGCGGGGGGACGTGCGTTTTGGAGGGGAGGCCGTCTATGTGAATGCTTGGAGTGGGAAGGCGATCGTGGGCGCGCTCTATAAGGAGCCTGCTTTGAAGGGTCGCCCTCTTTGCGGCTAAGCCGCCGCAAAAGGCGTTCGCGCACGCAATTCCGGAGGATGAAAGCCCAGAACAATGTCCTCCTGCCCAACGCCGTTGGCAAGCAGAAAATCGGCTATACCGAAGGCGGTTCCGTCGCCGCAATAGATAGGGATCGTGGGTGATTGTCCAGCCGTCTTTGATCAGAGCGTTCTCGCAAGCGTCATGGAAGAGGTCTCGGCATGCCATGCTCTCTGTTTCACCGCTCTAAAACAGAACCCCTCCTCACCGAGGGTAAGGAGGGGTTCGCCTGTTCTTTGGCTACTGCCGGGGACTACATATCGTAGTCCATGCCGCCCGCGCCGGGGCCGCCCGCTGGGGCCTTCTTCGGCTCCGGCTTCTCGACCACTAGCGTCTCGGTCGTCAGGATCAGCGAGGCGATGGAGGCCGCGTTCTGCAGCGCAGAGCGGGTCACCTTAACGGGATCGCTGATGCCCATCTGGATCATGTCACCGTACTGCTCCGTGGCCGCGTTGAAGCCCTGGCCCTGCGGCAGGCTCTTGATCTTGTTGACCACGACCGAACCCTCCAGGCCGGCGTTCTCGGCGATCTGGCGGGCCGGCTCCTCCAGGGCGCGGCGCACAATGGCGACGCCGTGCTGCTCATCGGGCGAGCCGCCCAGGTTGTCCAGCGCGCTCTGCACGTTCAGCAGCGCCACGCCGCCGCCAGGTACGATGCCCTCCTCAACCGCCGCGCGGGTGGCCGAAAGCGCATCCTCGAAGCGGTGCTTCTTCTCCTTAAGCTCGGTCTCGGTCGCAGCGCCGACCTTGATGACGGCCACGCCGCCGGCCAGCTTCGCCAACCGCTCCTGCAGCTTCTCCTTATCGTAGGAGGAGTCGGTCTCCTCGATCTGGCGCTTGATCTGGTTGATGCGGCCCATGATGGCCTCTTCGCTGCCCGCGCCCTCGATGATGGTCGTCTCTTCCTTGCCGACGGTAACCTTGGCCGCCTGGCCCAGCATCGAAAGGTCCACGTTCTCCAGCCGAATGCCCAGGTCCTCGCTGATGAACTTACCGTTGGTTAGGATCGCGATATCCTCCATCATGGCCTTGCGCCGGTCGCCAAAGCCGGGAGCCTTAACCGCCACGCTGTTGATGATGCCCCGGATCTTGTTGACTACCAGGGTCGCCAGCGCGTCGCCATCCACATCCTCGGCGATAATCACCAGCGGGCGGCGCTGCTGCGCGACCTTCTCCAGCAGCGGGATCAGGTCTGCCGCCGCCGAAATCTTCTTCTCATGGATCAGGATGTAGGGGTTCTCCAGCACCGCCTCCATGCGCTCGGGGTCGGTGACGAAGTAGGCGGAGATATATCCTTTGTCGAACTGCATCCCGTCCACGTAGTCGGTGTAGGTCTGGAGGCTCTTGCTCTCCTCGACGGTGATGACTCCATCCTGGCCGACCTTCTCGATGGCATCGGCAACGAGCGTGCCGATCTCCGGGTCGTTGCCGGCGATGCTGGCAACGCTGGCGACCTTCTCCTTGTCGCCCTTGACATCCACGGCCATCGCTCTGAGGGCCTCCACCGCCTTCTCGACCGCCGTTTCGATGCCCTTCTTCACCTGCAGCGGATTGCCTCCCGCCGCTACGTACCGCAGGCCCTCGTTGACGATGGACTGGGCCAGCACGGTTGCGGTGGTGGTGCCGTCGCCGGTGACATCGTTGGTCTTGCTGGCGACCTCCTTGACCAACTGCGCGCCCATATTCTCATACGGGTCTTCCAGCTCGACCTCTTTGGCGACGGTAACGCCGTCTTTGGTAATGGTCGGGGAACCCCACTTCTTATCCAGCACGACGTTGCGGCCCTTGGGCCCCAGCGTCACTTTCACGGCATTGGCAACGGCGTTGGCGCCGCGCTCCAGGGCGCGTCGCGCCTCCTCATCAAATTTCAACTGTTTGGCTGCCATCGTATCTCCTCCCTAAAATCACCACCAGGCCCCCAAGACACGCAGCCTCCTCAGAAAACAGGAAAGCGGAAAACGGCTGGGTTCCTTGGTGTCCTGGTAGTAGCCTTCTTCAACCTTCTCTTGAATTCTATTTAACCTTCCCGAATAGCGAAGATCTGATCCTCGTCCAGGATAACATAGTCCTGGCCTTCCAGGGTCACTTCCGTCCCGCCGTATTTGGAGTAGATGACGGTATCGCCGACTTTGACGGCCAGCGGCTTGACCGTGCCATCCTCAAGCGTGCGCCCCTTGCCGACGGCGACAACTTTGCCTTCCTGCGGCTTCTTCTTGGCCGTGTCGGGAAGCAGGATACCGCCTGCGGTCTTCTCCTCTTCCTCGCTCGGCTTGATAACGACCTTATCCCCAAGCGGTCGCAATGCCATTGTGCTACCTCCTGTTGTGACTGATCACTCTGGATATCGGCACCCACCTACGCTGGCAGCGCTCGGATCAACCCAACGGCTGCGCGTTCCTGAGGCTCCTGTTTTAGCACTCTCCAGCCGAGAGCGCTAAAATAGATTACTCCAATCCGGCTTGACTTGTCAAGAGGCTTATTCGCAGCAAGAAATCGAAATTTTTGCCAACAACGTGACGTTGGGGAACTTTTGGGAAACGCTTTTGCGCTTACCTGGATGGAAGCCTCGCGCTTCCAAGATATGAGGGAGAGCGGTGATGGGTCGCACCGCTCTCCCTTCATTCTAGTCGCAAAAATGCAGCCCTACCTCAGCCGGATTTGAATTCGTTTGCCAGCAGTTCTCCGCGTAGTACCGTGACCGCCTGCCCGCTCAGAACCACGCGATCTCCGTTCACACCTACCTGCACCACCCCGCCGCGCGCCGATGCCTGATAGGCAACGAACTCCGCTTTGTGCAGCCGTTTTTGCCAGAAAGGACCGAGGCAGCAGTGGGCTGAACCCGTAACCGGGTCCTCATTGACGCCAGCCCCCGGCGCAAAGAAGCGGGAAACAAAATCGAACTGCGGGTCGTCGGCGCGGCTGGTGACGATTACGCCGCGCATAGGAATGCTGCTCAACAGCAGGAAGTCGGGCTTCAGGGCGCGCAGGATGGGTTCGGAGCTAACCTCGACCAGAAAGTCGAAGCGGTTTTTGCCGACGTAGCCTGGCGTGACGCCCAGCGCTCTTTCCAGGGCGGGCAGCGGCGCAGTCGGCGCGGCTGGCTCGGCGGGGAAGTCCATCTCGATCCAGTCGCCGCTGCGCCGACACGTCAGGAGGCCGCTGCGCGTATGAAAGCGCGCCGTCTCGTCCGGGGCGAGGAGGCCGGTTTCCCACAGAACGTGCGCGCTCGCCAGCGTCGCATGGCCGCACAGGTCTACCTCAACGGTCGGGGTGAACCAGCGCAACTGAAAGCCGTCCTCTTGCCGCGCCAGAAACGCGGTCTCGGCCAGGTTCATCTCGGCGGCGACCCGCTGCATCCAGGCGGCGTCACGCAGCTCCGGCAAGACGCAGACCGCCGCCGGGTTGCCTGCAAACGGCCTGTCGGTGAAGGCGTCCACTTGAAGGATGGGCTGTCCCATATCTACCTCATAACGGCCAATATGGCCTACACCGTCGCTGCGATATGCTCGGCGGAGCGGAAGGCCAACGCCATGATCGTCAGGACAGGATTGAAGCCGCCGTTAGTGACATGGAGGGAAGCGTCCACTACGTAGAGGTTATCGTGAGCGTGGACGCGGCCCCATTTATCGGTGACGGAGGCGCGCGGGTCGTCGCCCATGCGGCAGGTTCCCGCCTGATGCTGGCCTGCGCTCAGGCCGAGGCTGGGCGGATAGCTCCAGATGCGCCCCGCCCCGCAAGCCCGCAGCCACTCCTCGGCGCGCTCCCGCATGAACTGCGCCGTGCGCACGGTCTCCGGGTGTGTCGTGCCGGAAAGGCAGGCCACCGGCAGGCCCCAGCGGTCGCGCACACTCGGATCTACGGTGACACGGGCCTGCGGGTTGGGAATCTCCTGTACCGGCCCCATGACCTGCAGGTACCGCGTGTAGTAACGGCGCATGAACTCCTTGTTCTCCGCGCCCCAGCGCGGCAGATCGGGCGGAAGGGTGGTGCGCCAGAAGATTATGGGCAGCTTGATAAAGTCGTTGGCCAACATCCCGCCGCCGAGGACGCCGGGATTGCCGTGATTGAACTGGCAGGTGGCGATGGAGGGGCCGGGGCCGATGCCGTCCTGAGTCGTCTCCTCCATCAGGGCGAAGGCGCCCGGATAGTAGTGGCCTTGCAGGTTGCGTCCGACCTGATCGAAGGCATTGCCCAGGCCGCGCGGATGGTGGGAACTGGCCGAATTGAGCAGCAGACGCGCCGACTCGATGGCCCCCGCCGAAACCACCACCACCTTCGCCTGCGCCGTCACGCGCTGCGCCTGGCCGTTCCGCTCGATAAGGTAGGAGACGCCCACGACGTCGCCCTGTGCGTTGGTCTCGATCCGCTCCGCCATCGCCTCGGTGACCAGCTCACAGTTCCCGGTTGCGAGGGCGCGCGGGATCAGGGTATTCTGGGAGCCGTTCTTGGCGTCGGTGGGACAGGCGAACCCAACGCAGTACTTGCACTGGATGCAGGCTTCCCGCCCACCATAGGGCACGGTGTTGATGGCGAGCGGAACCGGGGCGGTATTCCAGCCGAGGGCGCGCGCCGCGCGCTCCAGAATGGCGCCGGAGCGGGTGAGGGGAACGGGCGGCATGGGATAGCCTTTGCGGCGGGGCGCCTGAAAGCGATGGCCTTCGTCCGAGCCAGCGACGCCGATCTCCCACTCGGCCCGCTCGTAATAGGGCTCCAGGTCGTCGTAGGTAAGGGGCCAGTCGGCCAGCGAGCTGCCTTCCGGCACGCCGTAGAGGGAGGCCATGCGGAAGTCCTGGGCCATGAACCGCCACGCCTGCGCTCCATAGACCCGCGTACCGCCGCCGACGGTCGCGGCGTTGTTGTGATACCCGCCCTCATGCGGGCGAACGTGGTGCGCGTTGCCTAGCGGATCGACCCAGACGCGCGGATTGCCCTCGATGTCCGGTCCGGCATTGTGGCCGTAGAGGGAAAGGCGCTGGTTGCGCAGGTGGTCACGCCCGACCTCTTCAAAAGAAAGGTTGCGGCCCCGCTCCAAGAGCAGGACATGCTTTCCCGCCTCAGCGAGCACGCCCGCGACGATGCCACCCGCCGCGCCCGTGCCTACCACAATTACATCGTAACTCTTCATAACTCTGTTTCTATGAGGAACTCCCTTACGCAAACGGGCTTGACCGGGCCACGCATGCCCCCGCAACCGCGTTGCACTCCGCGCTAAGGCGCCGGGCACGGAAAGTACCCGTCTATTGGGCCTGCGGCCAACCGTCCTGGCGGACGAAACCGCTATCGCACCAGGAGTTGCCTACGTAAGAGGAGTGGAATAACTTAGAAGCCGACCATATCCCAGGAGACGGCGTTGCGGTTTCCGCCGTTGCCGGGGTCGCTGTAGTAGCCTTCCGCCGCGTGGCTGACTAGCAGGGAGAAGAACTCCTGCGGCGCCACCGGCCAGTTCGCGCGCACGTCGCCGGACTCAACGTTCCGGAGAATTGCGTCCTGCTTGCCCGCGTCCAGCGCGGCAAAACCGACCCCGAACTGCGCGAGGGCTTCCGCATGGAGGGCGTCCAGCCCGGCGCGGTAGAGAGGCAGCGTGTGCCGCAGGTCGCCCTCCCACTGCCGCGCCAGGTAGTCGCCGACACCCGCCTCCCACGCGCCCGGATAATCGTCCGGCGGGATGATGCGGTCTAACGCCGCCCTCAAAGTGAGCTGTTGTGTCTTTTCAAGTAGCATGGATTCTTTCTGGGTTTCATCCGAGCGAATACCCGGCGCGGTAGCTAGGCCGGACACGCTCGTTGACCTCCGGAACGTTCTTGGAGTGCATATGGCGGGCGTCCCACTCGATCCTCTGGCCCGGCACCCAGACCGCTAGGTTGCCCAGCAGCACCATCTCCGTCAGCGGGCCGGCATAGTCCGGGAAGTTGGACATGGCAGGAATGCCCTCTTTGATGGCCCGCACAAACTCCTCAAAGTGGCCGGGCGATTCCGGGTACTTTACCTCGCCGACATCCACGCCGCCGGTGATCTTGCCGCCTCCGCCGTAATCGCCGGGCGTATAGAGCTTGCCTTTGTCCCCGATAACGAGCGAGCCGCTGATGGGAGGCTCCTGCCCGTCCAGCAGGTCCTTCGACGGGCGCTTGCCGCCGTCGTACCAGGTCAGGGTGAGCGCCGGGCGGTGCGGCAGGGCTGCGAACTCGTACTTGATGATGGACCACTGCGGGTAGCTGTCCCGGTTCTGGCTGGAGGTTTCGGCCTGCACCGCAATCGGGTTGCGCAGATCCAGCCCCATGAAGGGCATGTTCATCGTATGGCAGGCCATGTCGCCGAGCGCGCCGGTGCCGAAATCCCACCAGCCGCGCCAGGCAAAGGGATGGTAGACGTCTTTGGCATAGGGGCGTTCGGGAGCCGGGCCGAGCCACAGATCCCAGTGGAGGTTGGAGGGCGGGTCCGTCGGCTCAGGGCGCGCGATGCCCTGCGGCCAGATCGGGCGGTCGGTCCAGATATGGATCTCGGTGACGGTGCCGAGCACGCCGGCCCGCAGCTTCGCCGCCATCTGGCGTAGGCTCGAATCGGCGGTGCCCTGGTTGCCCATCTGCGTGGCGACCTTCTTCTGGCGGGCGAGCTCACCCAGACGGCGCGCTTCGTAGATCGTATGAGTCAGCGGCTTCTGGCAGAAGCAGTGCTTGCCCAGGTGCATCGCCGCCGCCGCTGCCAGGGCATGATGGTGGTCGGGGGTGCTGACGGTGACCGCATCAATGCTCTTGCCCATCTCGTCGAACATCTTACGGTAGTCGGTGAACGTGCGGGCCTTGGGATACTGCTGCGCCGCCTTGTTGAGCTTGTCCTCGTCTACGTCGCAGAGGGCAACGACGTTGCCAAGCCGCGCGGCGTCGGCGGTATCGCTTGCTCCCTTGCCATCTACGCCGATGCAGGCGAAGCTGATCTGTTCGTTGGGCGATTTGCCCTTCTGCGCCCAGGATCTATCGGCCACCCAAAGGCCCAATCCGGTAAGGGCTGCCGTCTTCAGAAACTCACGGCGGCTGCTTTGTCCAGGCATGATTGCCTCCCCCATAAAGAGATATGCCCGCCTGTGTGACCTGCAGGCAGAAGCGTCGCTGGATATATTCCCCTTCTGCCTCGCGATTTCCTACCGGGAATAGCGCTCGATCAAACCGTGGTTGGAGAGGAAGCTCGATACTTGCCCGCGTAGGCAGGCAGAGAGTTTCGCCCACGTAGGTGAGCGACGGGCGCTTTGCGCCCTACAGCGGCAGGGTTTAGCCTGCTGGGTAAGCCAGGCAGTACCGAATGAGATCCGCAAAAATCATCAGGCGGCTTGCGCTCGCGCGCTGCTGGCGCGCATCATGTTCACAAAGGCAGGCGCGATGTACGGCTGGTATCTGGATATCTACTACCACCTGCCCAAGTATGAAAAGTTCACGCTGGTGGCGCGCCTGGAGGCATTGACGCCCGGCAAGGACGATCCGGTCGGCAAACAGGTAACGCTGGGGGTGCGCTATACGGCAGATGCCCATTGGATTTTCTCCCTTCACTGGCGGCGCAACAACGGCTCGTCGTCCTACAAGCCCAGCTGGACGCCGTACGCCGGGCGCAGCGGGGATTTTCTCTTTCAGGTCTATCGAAAGTTCCGGTTCTAAACCGCCTGAACCAAAACGGAATGGCTCTATCTGCGGATACAAGCGGCAGCCTGGAATTCGGTTGTACCCGCTTTCGGGGCACCCCTTTGCGTTCCCGGGCTGGTTTTGTTATAATTAGGAGACGATGCAGCCAGAGGGGGAGAAGAAGATGGTACAACCACAAGAATACGTTGGCACCGCCCAGGAGATCGCCGAGCACTACGCCGCAGTCATCTCCCTGGCCGGCTTAGAGCCGTAGTCATGCCGGAAGAGCAGCAAGAGGAGACGGGGCAGGAGGCAACCGAAGTACAGAGCAGGAAGAAGGGGATCTCTGCTCTGGGAAAGTATGCCTTTGTTCCCGGTGGCTCGGAGGAGTTTGCGCGAGAGAAGCAGGAAGAGATTGCGCGTGAGGATAGGCCGCGCTCATGATTAGATGCGTGTGCGATGATCGCCTATTTGCGCGGGGAGCCAGGCGGTCCGGTCGTACAAGCTCTGCCCGATGACCCCAATGAGACCTGCTACGCGCACACCATCAATCTGCTGCAAGTCTACTACGATTTTATTCGCCGGTACAGTGAACTCATCGCACGCCAGACGCTTGTGGATTTA
The DNA here is from genome assembly GCA_035650735.1 of Chthonomonadaceae bacterium. Taxonomy (GTDB): domain Bacteria; phylum Armatimonadota; class Chthonomonadetes; order Chthonomonadales; family Chthonomonadaceae; genus DASRGL01. The sequence goes on along the minus strand of DASRGZ010000154.1, from coordinate 3,119 downwards.
GCTGCCGCCAACGTCATAGAGCGACGGGACTTGAACCAACCGTTCTTCCGTCGTGTCGGGCAGCTAAAAGCCAGAGGCGGCATCTCCTTAGCCGATTGCTTCTGTATGGCTCCAGCTCAGCAGTTAGGGGGAGAGGTCGTTACCTCTGACCACCATGAATTTGACCCGCTGGTGCCTCTTGGCATCGTTCCCATCCGTTTTATCCGATAAGTGCGTCCCTCCCCCGTGCAGAGGAGCGCGTGAGATAAACGGCTGCTTTTTCGTGCGCGTAAACAGATTATACAAATGCTAAAGCACACCGGCGCCAAGCAATAGCATAGAATGCCCCGCCCGACCTTTCCTAAGGACGGGAATATCTTAGAAGGGAGCCGAGAGCCTGCAATGATACCTCCGACCGATCCCAACATTCAGAAGCTGCACGCCTGGATTGATAGCCATCAGGATGAGATTGTCAGCGCGCTGCAGGGTGTATTGCGGATTCCCAGCCTGCAGGGGCCGCCCGAGCCCAATGCGCCCTTCGGCAAGCCGGTGCGCGAGGCGCTGGACTATACGCTGGCCCTGTGCGAACGCCTGGGTTTTCGCACGAAAGACGTGGAAGGCTACGCGGGCCACGCCGAGTTTGGCCAGGGCGAGGAGATGGTCGCCGCGCTAGGACATCTGGATGTGGTGCCCGAGGGCGATGGCTGGACGTATCCGCCCTACGGCGCCACGCTCGCCGACGGCGCGCTCTACGCGCGCGGCTCCGCCGATGACAAAGGCCCGACCTATGCGGCCCTGTTCGGCGCGAAAGCGCTGATGGATTCCGGCCTGCCCCTGCGGCGGCGCGTGCGCATTATCTTCGGGTGCAACGAGGAGAGTGGCTTCGGCTGTGTCAAGCACTATTGGGAGGTGGCGGGCGAGGAGCGCCCCGTCGCCGCCTTCACGCCTGACTCCAGCTTCCCTCTCATCTATGCGGAGAAGGGAATCGCCAACCTGATACTGGAGAAGGAGTTGCCGCAGGGCGATTTCCCGCTGCGCATTGCGCGCGCCAGCGGCGGACTGCGGGCCAATATGGTGCCCGACTCGGCGGAGGCGCTGCTGGTGGGCACCCCGGAGGCGCTCTATACGGCGATGGCGACGCTGCAAAAGTACTGGGATAAGAATGTGATGGTCACGGCCACGCAGGAGGGGCTTCGCGTGCAGGCGCTGGGGAAATCGTCGCATGGCAGCCGACCGACCGGGGGCGATAACGCCGTCGCGCGCCTGGCCCACGCCCTCGCCACGCTCGACCTGCCGGAGAAGGACGTCTGGCTGAGCTTCGTCATCGAGACGGTGGACCCGACCGGCGCGGCGCTTGGGATTGCCCACACCGACGAGGTAGCCGGGCCGCTAACCAACAACCTGGGCATTCTGGAGTATACCAACAATGGCCGCGTACGCCTGGTGTATAATATCCGCTATCCGGTGACGTGGAACGTCGAGGCGCTGCTGGAGGCCAATCGCCCGGTGCGCGAAAAGCACGGCTGGGCGCTGGCAGAGTACCACGATCAGCCGCCGCTCTACGTTCCGCTCGATCAGGAGCCGGTCGCCACGCTGCTGCGCGTCTACCGGGAGGAGACGGGCGATGAGCAGAGTCAGCCCGGCACGATGGGCGGGGGCACTTATGCGCGTGCCACGCCCCACGCCGTCGCCTACGGCGCCAGCTTTCCCGGCGGGCACGACGGCCCGGCCCACGAGCCCGACGAGCACTTCGCCCTCTCCACGCTCTTCAACGCTGCCAAAATCTACGCCCACGCCCTGTACGAACTGGCAAAATAGCGGGCGGTTTACTTGGTTGGGATCGAGCGCCCCAGACTCGGCCGCAGGAGAAATACGCCCGGTCGGAAGGACAAGCTGGCGATCTATCCATGATAGAGCACCGGGGTCACCTCGCTGGCGGCTAGGGCGCCGGGCGTGACGCCGGGGAAGAAGGCGTTGAAGTCCACCCAGCGGGCGGGATTGTCCGGCACGATTGTAGAGACGCCGTCCTCGAAGTAGATAATGGTCATGACCTCGCGGGTGCGGTCGGTGGCGTTGGCGGGGGCGGAGTGGAGCGTCCAGCCGAGATGAAAGGTGGCATCCCCGGCCCGCATGGCATGGTTGACTATCGGATAGCCGCGCTCCCGGACCAACTGCGCATAATGCTCCTCGGACTCGTCGGAAATGGCGATGTGGCCCAGGAAGCCTTCCTTGTGCGAGCCGCTGGCAAACGTGATCGGCCCCATTTCCGGCGAGACATCCACGAGCGGCATCCACATGGTGACCGTGTTATTGGTATCTAGCGGCCAGTAGTACTGGTCCTGGTGCCAGGGGGTGTGCCCACCGTGCGCCTCCTTATAGAGCGCCTGGTCGTGGTAGAGGCGCACTCCCTCCACGCCCATTAGCTCTGCCGCGATCTTGGCGAACCGGCGGGCAAAGACGAAGCGGCGCGCGGCCTCATCCTTCTCGCTCAGGTAGCCAATCTGGAGGAAGGCTTTGCCGTAGGTATCGCGCTCTTCGAGCGGACGGGTCTCTTTATTGTGCCGCATCACCGTGCCGGTCAGGACAGGACGGTAAGCGGCGATCTCTTCGGGCGAGCAGATGCCCCGCAGCAGGATATGCCCGTCGCGCTGGAACTGGGCGATCTGTTCCTCGGCGAGAGGGTAATCACCGGAAAGTGCGGGCAGGGTGTCTAAGCTCTGGGACATGGCTGGTTTTCTCCAAAATAAGGGTGAATTGGGTGCTTCTTAATTCGCCTTCCGCACCGGGAATCCCTGCCGCAGGTCTTCCTTAAACAGGGCTATTCGGTTCACTTTTCCCTGGTAGGGAGCAGGGCTGGGATGAGGGCTTCTCCTCTCCCTTCTCCCTTGGAGGGAGAAGGGTCGGGGATGAGGGGAGATAAGGCAGAATGGAAGGCCCCTGCCTTCCTTAAAACGAAGGAGGCGGCGTTTTATTTACAGCCGCCTCCTTGATAGCGCCCGCTAGAGCGTGGGATGCACTTGGGTCCTCTTGAGGAGATAGGCCAGCCGCTCATTAGAGGCTTGGTGCTCGCTTTTTAGCGAGCACCAAGCGGTCATCAGCCTCCAAGTCCTCTCTCGAAGCAGGCAAAAAAGGGCATAACA
>DASRGZ010000153.1:0-10426 GCA_035650735.1 Chthonomonadaceae bacterium | reverse complement strand
CAGACGAAGGCGGAAGGGCCGAAACCACCAGGGACATTAGGAGGCATCGCGGCCAGGCTGATAGCCCGTGTTGTTGCCATCGTCGGTCTTGTCGTGATCCGGGATGGTGCAGTGAATGGTGATCGGCCCCTGGTTGTTGGTACCGGTATCCACGCTGTACTGGCCGTTCTCCGGGCAGATGGGCATGGCCTGCAGGTCACGGGGCGTGCCATCCGGATTGCTGCCTACCAGGTTCTGCAGGTTGGGCTCGTAACCGGCAGGATGCTTGATCAGGAAGGCCTGCTCGGCGTGGGCGATGGTCTGCATGTTGGCGCGGCAGGTGCGGCGGCGCGACTCGCGCACGGCGGCGAGATACGCCGGAATGGCGACGGCCATCAAGATCGCCAGGATCAGGACGACAACCAGCAGTTCGACGAGTGTGAAGCCTTTGCGGCCTTTGCGAGAGAAGGTGCGATACATAGCGACGTTCCTCCTTGAGTGTGGAAAAGAGTGGTGATTTGCGCTTTGAAAAGGCTAGGATGACTTACCGGAAATCGGATACCGGATTGCCAGGCTCCCTTTGAGGCCGATTCCGACCGTCTCCTGCGGCTGCGCTGGGGCATCGGCCTGCAATGCGATTACGGCCATAGTATAACCGACTTGCCAGGCGAGCGCGAAGGGCTTAATCGGCACATTTCGCTGTGAAACGACGTAGGAATCCAGGAGGTTTCGCACGCTCCTTTCCGGGGGAATTGGCGGTCGCAAAATGGAGAAAAGCACAGTTGAGACTGTGCTTTTACACAGTTCACGGCAAAAATCCGCTTGCGCTCCGGCAATGGCATGCAGCCTGCAAAGGGCTCGGATAAGAGAGTGAACCGGAGCCTTCCGGGGAGCGAGGGAAGTAAGTATGAGCAGAACGGCTGGCCTTGATAAACGCGGGCTCAAATGTGCCCTTTTATGGCTTGCTCTGGCCCTCTGTGGGGCGAGCTTTGGGAGCGCGCAGACGGCCCACGCCGATGCGGCTGGCGAGAGGAAACGTACCCTGCTGGCCCATGTTCGACGCATTGTAGTTGTGCCGCCCTTCTTCGGCACGGATACTCTGGAAAAAGCCTTCGGCCCGGAGCAGGAGGAGAAACCAGCAGACGCATCCAACCGGGCGAAACCGCCCTCCAGGAAGCCCGCCGAGCCGGACCCGCGCCTGAAAGAGTACGCCGAACAACTGCGCAAGCTGGAAGAACATGCCCGGACTCTGCTTCCCAAGCGCGTGGCGGCGCGCACGCCTTTCGAGGTCGTGCTGGCCGCAGAGCTGGCAAAGGCGTTCAAAGAGTTAAATCTGACGCCCGCCAGCCTGTTCCAGAACAGAGGGCGCATCCGCGATTCCCGCTTTGCCCTGCCGGATGCGGAGGCCGTGCGCAAGCTGGCCTCCTACCTGCACGCCGACGCCGTCCTGCTTGGCACGATGGACGAGCCCCGCCGTACCAACCGCCGATACTTTTTTGATCCGTATAATATCATCAATTATGAGAGCGCACACGTGCGCAGCAAGGCGGGCTTTTTCGTGATGCTGGCCGATGGCACCGAAGTCCTGCATGATTACGTGGAGGCGCTGCAGCCGCTCTCGCGCATCGGCAGCCGTGAATACCTGCTTGCTGACTGGCTGGATGCCACGGCCCTGGTCATCGAAGACATGCTGGACGAATTGACCCGCTATACGCCTCCGAAATCCTGACGGCTCCTTACCTAACCCCCCGGCCCCCTTCCCTTCTAGGGAAGGGAGTGACCCGGCTTCTCTGTTCCGCTCCCCTGTTCTTGGGGAGGGGAGAAAGGAGTGGGGGGCCTCCCCTCCCCTGTTGTTGGGGATAGCAATGCGGAGGGCTGTGGCAAGGCGGAGGCAGGGGCCGTAACGGCCGCGTCCTCCGCAGCACATCGTCGCGCATCTCAACGGCGACTGTCGCCAGGCGGAGGCAGGGGCCGTAACCCTGCCGCCCCTGGCAGTGGGATCAAGGGGTGGGGGCCTTAACTGGGCAGTTGAGTCAATTCCCGGTAGAGCGGTAGTGGCGGACGCCGAGCCGCCATATCTGCAAGGTGAGCGCCAGGAAGATAATCCCGACCGCAGGCGCGACCCAGGGCACGAAGAGGGGAAGGCCCGGCAGGGGAGAACGGCCCAGGATGGCGTTGGCCGGCAGGTAGTTCATGCAGGCCAGCGGAACGACAAAGGTAAAGAAGAGCCGGAACCACGGGCGATAGATGGTCATCGGGTATTGCGCGGTCTCCGTGCCGCCGTAGGTCACCGTGTTCATGATTTCCAATGTCTCAATCGTCCAGAACGAGAGGGTGGCCTGCAGGATGAACAGGCCGTAGAAGAGACACGCGCCGCCGCAGATGGCAAAAAGCAAGAGCGCGACGCGGGCGGGCGTCCAGAGGGCGTGCAGCGCGGAGGCCGCCCAGAGCAGGACGGCCAATCCCTGCACGAGCCGTCCGATGCGCATAAGCTGCATCTCCAGCCCGGCCACTTGCAGGGCCGTGCTGCGCGGACGCAAGAGCAGGCGGTCGAAGTCCCCGCTCTTGACCATTTCCGGGAAGATGTCGAACCCGCGCCCGACTCCCTCGGCCAGCGCGAAGGCGCAGTTGACGATGCCGTAGAGCAGCGCGACCTCCGGCAGACTCCAGCCGCGCAGGCTGCCGAAGCGGTCAAAGAGCGCCCAGATCCCCAAAAACTCGATGCCGGTGATGAGCATCTGGCCCAGCGTCAGCATCCAGAACGAGGCCCGGTACTGCATCTGGCCGCGCAGCGACAGGCCCAGATAGCGGAAATAGAGGCGGAGTGCATCTCCCATGCCGGCTTCATCCTCCCTGCACCACGAGGCGGCGCGTGCCCCGCGCCAGCAGCGCCCGTTCCAGCAACGCCAGCGCCAGCGTCCAGCCGATCTGATGGGCCAGGACCGCGCCGATCTGTGCAGGCGGAATATGGCCCATGTAGACCCGCAGCGGCGCGTCAATTATCCCCCGGAAGGGCAGAAAATTGAGGACCGGCTGCGCCCAGTTGGGAAAGAGGGGCAGCGGCAGCACCAGCCCGGAAAAGATGGTCACCAGCGCGGCCATCAGCCGGACGATGCCCTCCCCGGAGATCGTCCACAGCAGCGAGAGCGTCATCAGTGTCGTGAGCGCCGCGCTCAAAAGCAGCGCGCCTACGGTCGCCACGACCCAGGCGGCGGCGGATGCCGGCGAAGGCGGAGGCTGCATACCCAACAAAAGCCCGGCGACAATAAACATCGGAATGGCGCGCAGCACGGTCGGTGCCGACCGCTGAGCGATGGCCCGCGTATACCAGAGCGCGTAGAGGTCGAGCGGACGCGCCAACTCGTAGACCACCGTGCCGGTGCGGATCATGCCGCGCACTTCCGAATCCACGTTCCAGGGGATCATCCCCAAAAGCGCCTGGCTGAGCCAGACATAGGTGACGACCTGGCTGAACTGCATGGGCTGGGGCTGCGTGGTGGAGCGATAGAACGCCTCGAAGATCATGACGCGGATCAAGCCCCAGAAAAGCTGCGTGGCAAACCCGGCAAACGCCGCCGCGCGGTACTGGAGCAGCATCCGGAACCGGGCACTGAGGATGGCCATGTAGGCGCTCATGCGTAGGAGTCTCCATAGAGGCGGGCGATGATCTCTTCGATGGGCGGGTTCTGCACAAAAAGGTCACGGACGGCGTGCCGGGCCGTGATCCGGCTGATGAGCGCCGCCGAGGAGACGCAGGCCGGGTCGAAGCGCAGGGTGACGCGGTGATCCTCGCGGCGCAGCACGTCGGCGTCCGGGTCACAGACCGGCTCGTCGGCGTCCACCAGGTCCACAATCAGCCAGCGCTCCCGCGTAACGCGCCCGCGCAGGTCCTCCAGCGTGCCGTCAGAGAGGATCTGACCCTGCCCGATGAGAATAACCCGCGTACAGAGCGCCTCAATGTCATCCATGTCATGCGTGGTCAGGATGACGGTGACGCCCCGCTCACGGTTGAGGCGCTTGACGAAGTCACGCACGGCCAGCTTCGAGACGGCATCCAGGCCGATAGTAGGCTCATCCAGAAACAGCAGCGGCGGAGCATGAAGGAGAGAGGCGGCAAGATCGCACCGCATCCGTTGGCCGAGGCTAAGCTGGCGGACGGGGACATCGAGGAGCGGCTGGAGGTTTAGGAGCGCGATCAGTTCCTCCCGGGTGCGCGCATAGTCGGCCTTGGGAACCCGGTAGATGTCGCGCAGCAGGTCAAACGACTCGATGACGGGCAGATCCCACCAGAGCTGGGTGCGCTGCCCAAAGACGACGCCGATGTGGCGGACGTGGGCGAGGCGCTCCCTCCAGGGCACGCGCCCCAGCACTTCGCATCGGCCCGAATCGGGAACGAGGATTCCGGCCAGCGTCTTGACGGTCGTGGATTTGCCGGCCCCGTTCGGCCCGATATAGCCGACCAGTTCGCCGGCCTCCAGCGCAAACGAGATGCCGTTCAAGGCGTGCACCGTGCGGTAGCGGCGGTGTACCAGGCCGCGCACTGCGCCCCAGGTGCCTGCCTGGCGCTCGGCGACGCGAAACGTCTTGACCAGGTTCTCGACGACGATCTGGGACATGCTCTTCCTTTCTGAAAGTAGCTCTTCCAGCATAGCATACGGGGCGCGCTCTGCGCTACCTCACGCAGCCGGAGGCGCTGAGAGGAAATTAGACCCAAGTAGAATAGTGGTATGGCGGTTGTCAGGATAGGGAGGAGACGGATCGGACGGCGCTAAGGGCGTCGGAGGGACCTGCCTGCGCCAGACCAAATTATCTTGACAGCGCGGCGACAGGATTAGTTGCAGCCTTGCTCGTTTTTTTGTGCTCCTGTTATGCAGGCGCGTTCTTGTATTTTTCATCCCGGCGCAGCGGCACGCCATCGAGACGGGTACGTTCTATGCCCGAAACTTTGGAGGTACGCATGGATATGATCGGTCTGCTCTCCGGTTTCTGTATTGGGCTGTTGGCGCTGGCTTCCTCCGGCGTGGCGCACGCCGAGACAGGAATCCTGCTGGATTGGAAGGATAACCGGCTGGCCGTCCTTTCGCCGCGCCTGCCCGGCGGCAAAGTGGAAATCTGGTATCTGGAGGCATTCTGCAGGAACTCTTCCAGGGCGTGATTACCTGTATGCACGCCGATTTTCACATTGGCGGGTTGCAGCCTGGCGAAACCAAGCATCGGCATGGCAGGCTCTACTGGATGAATAACGACATCCCGCGCCTTCTCCGCCTCTATCACCGGGACTTCCCGCATTGGAGAGAAGATGCGCGAGGGCATTAGGAACTCGGCTTACCACCAGGTTTTCGGGCGGCTCAAGCCGCAGCAACAAAAGCACAAAGTCGCCCTTCGGCGACTAAATCCTCCCCTCTCCCGCAGCGTGGGAGAGGGGACAGGGGGTGAGGGCCAGAACGCAAGGATCCTGGCTTATACCAGAGGAGGCGTTCCGATGCGAATGACCGATCTGCCTGTGGGTTCCGCGCCCGCGCCGGTAGCGCTGCCGCACTTCCCGGACCGTCTGCACGCCTTTGTCTGGCGGAACTGGCCGCTGGTGCCGATAGAGCGTTTGGCGCAGGTTGTGGGCGCCAGGCCAGAGGAGATCCTACAGATGGGCAGGGCGATGGGCCTGCCCGATCCGCCCCGTCTGACAGACGCGCAGCGCCGACGGGCCTATCTGACCGTCATCCGGCGCAACTGGCATCTCCTGCCTTATGACCAGCTCCTTCAGCTTCTCGGCTGGACGCCGGAGGAGATGGCCTACACGCTGCGAGAGGACGATTTTCTGTTCGTCAAGCTGGGCAATCTCAAGCCGCAGTGCGTGCCGCTGACCTACCGTGCGCCGGACGCGCGGACCCGGCAGCGCGAGCGCGAGATAGCGGCGCGGATGCAGGCGGAGTTTCCGGAGGGCGTCGGCGCGATGCATGACCCACCCTTCACCTTCGTGGAGCGCCTTTCGCGTCCGCCGGGGAAGCGCAAGGCCAAACCAACGCCGTCCCGCTTCTCCCCGCGCTTCTGCTACTCCTATTTCGCCCTCTACGGCGACCCGCTGCTGGAGACGCAGGCCGATCCCTATCCCGATGGCTACCTGGCCCGGCTGGCCGCTTCCGGGGTGGATGGCGTCTGGATGCAGGCGGTGCTGTTTAGGCTGGCCCCGTTTCCCTGGGACGCCCATCTCAGCCTGCATTACGAGCAGCGTCTGAAAAACTTACGCGCGCTGGTGGCGCGGGCGCGCAATCACGGCATGGGCGTCTATCTCTATCTGAACGAGCCGCGCGCCATGCCCCTTGCATTCTACGAGGGACGTCCGGAACTCAAGGGTGTGGTGGAGGGCGACCACGCCGCGCTCTGTACCAGCCAGCCCGCCGTGCAGGAATATCTTACCGACTCCATCGCGTCTCTCTGCCGCGCCGTCCGCGAACTGGCAGGTTTCTTCACCATCACCGCCTCGGAGAACTTCACCCATTGCTGGTCCCACTTCGGCGGGGCCAACTGCCCGCGCTGCGGTCGGCGTTCTGGCGCGGAGGTGGCGGCGGAAGTCAATACGCTCTTCCAGGAGGGTATCCGGCGCGCGGGCAGCAAGGCGCGGCTGATCGTCTGGGACTGGGGCTGGCCGGACGATTGGGCGGAGCCGGCCATCCATCGGCTCCCGGCAGAGGCCGCCTTCATGAGCGTCAGCGAGTGGAGCCTGCCGATACAGCGCGGCGGCGTGGAGAGCACGGTCGGGGAGTACTCCCTCTCGGCTATCGGCCCCGGCCCACGCGCCCTGCGCCATTGGGAGCTGGCCCGCAAGCGCGGCCTGAAGACCCTCGCCAAAATCCAGGCTTCGAATACCTGGGAGCTTTCCACCGTGCCCTACATCCCGGCCCTGGAGAACGTTGCGCAGCACGCGGCCAACCTCCGCAGCGCGCAGGTGGACGGCCTGATGCTGGGCTGGACGCTGGGCGGCTACCCCTCGCCCAATCTGGAGGTCGTTGCGGAGATGGGCCGCAGTGAGGAACAGCCGCCGACCCCACAGGAAGCCCTGCGGGTCGTGGCGCAAACGCGGTTTGGGGCGGCGCTGGCTCCGGCGGTCGTGGAGGCATGGCGCGGCTTCAGTGCGGCCTTCCGCGAGTTTCCGTACCATGGCAGCCTGGTCTACAACGCGCCGCTCCAGGTCGGCCCGGCCAATCTGCTCTGGGGTGAGCCGACTGGCTACAAGGCCACCATGGTCGGCTTCCCCTACGATGACCTGGATTCCTGGCGTGCCATCTACCCGCCCGAAGTTTTCATTGCGCAGTTCGAGAAAGTCGCCGATGGCTTTGAGCGCGCGATAACCGATTTGCAGCGCGCCCTTGCGGCCCAACAGGGGCGCATTACAGCAGAGGAGCAAGCGGCTCTCAAGGAGGAGATCGGCGTAGCCGAAGCTGCCGCAATCCATTTTCGCAGCGTCGCCAACCAGGCCCGGTTTGTCCTGGCGCGCCGTGCCCTGGCCTCTGCCAGAACCGAGGAGGAAGCCCGCCCGCATCTTGTCGAATTAGAGAACGTGCTCCCTATGGAAATGGCGTTGGCGCGTCGTCTGGCGGCCCTGCAAGCGCAGGACTCGCGCCTTGGCTTTGAGGCGTCCAATCAATACAGCTACCTGCCCATCGATCTGGCGGAGAAGGTCTTAAACTGCCATGACCTGCTGGCCCGTTGGCTCCCTTCTCAAAGGGCTCGATTGGGATAGTATCCGGCAAATCCTGGGTGTTGCGTCAGAGGAGTAAGGAAAATACGAATGACACGGTATCAGTGGGCGCTCTGCGCCGGATTGTTCGGTGTGAGTTTGCTCTGGGGAGTATGCGCGCGGTCGGCAGGGCGACATGCTGCGCAGCGAACGCCGGATCTGGGCGTCGGCGCAAGCCTGCATGGGAAGCGGGTTTTTCCTGAGGATAATCCCTGGAACCAGGATATTTCTCGGTTGCCGGTTGACCCCAACTCGGACGCCCTGATCGCCAGCATCGGCCTGGATAAGAGCCTGCATCCCGACTTCGGCACCGTCTACAACGGCGCTCCCAGCGGTATCCCCTATGTGGTTGTGCCCGGCACACAGCCGAAGGTGCCGGTGCGCTTCGCCTACCCCGACGAGAGCGATCCCGGCCCTTATCCTATCCCTCCCAACGCTCCCATCGAGGGAGGGCCGCATTCCGAGGGAGATCGGCACGTGCTGGTGATAGACCGGGACCACTGGAAGCTCTACGAGCTCTTTGCCGCCGCTCCCGAGGGCAACGGCTGGCGCGCGGGTTCGGGAGCGATTTTCGATCTGAACGCTAACACGCTGCGCCCGGCAGGCTGGACGTCGGCAGACGCGGCGGGCCTGCCCATCTTTCCCGGCCTGGTGCGCTACGACGAGGTATTCGAGCAGAAGGCGATCCGACACGCCCTGCGCTTTACGGTGGAGCGCTCCCGCCGCGCCTACGTCTTTCCCGCCCGGCACTACGCCAGTTCCCGCACCGATCCCAACCTGCCGCCGATGGGAATGCGCGTGCGGCTGAAGGCTTCCTACGATATCTCCCAGTTTCCGTCGGCGGCGCGCGTGATTCTGACGGCGCTGAAGAAATACGGCATGATCGTGGCCGACAACGGCGGCGACTGGTTTGTGAGCGGGGCGCCCGATCCGCGCTGGAATGATGAGGAGTTGGCGACGCTGAAGCGGGTTAAAGGCCGGGATTTTGAGGTCGTTCGTATGGGCGAGATCGTAACCCGCTGAGCCTAGGGAGGACTTTATGGGCACACCAACGAGCGTTGCGGGCGCCCGAAGCCGCACACTGCTCGATATGAACGCCTACCAGTGGACGGTGCTCTTTGCGGCCTGGCTCGGCTGGGGCTTCGACGTCTTTGATGGTCTGCTCTTCAATTACGTCGCGCCCAACTGCGTGCCGACGCTGCTGCATCTTCCCATCGGCTCGCCCGCCGCCAAGGCGGCGACGCTGCAATGGGGAGGCTTGCTCACCTCCGTGCTGCTGGTGGGATGGGCCATTGGCGGCATCCTGTTTGGCAAGGTGGCCGACCATATCGGGCGCACGAAAACGCTGATGCTGACGATGACGCTCTATGCGCTCGGCACGGCGGCCTGCGCGCTGGCCCCCAATATCTGGATATTGATGCTCTGCCGCATCGTCGCCAGCCTCGGCATTGGCGGCGAGTGGGCAGCCGGAGCGTCCATGGTGGCCGAGGTCGTGCCGGAGAAGCGGCGGGTGGAGGCCGGAGCGCTGCTCTATACCTCCGCGCCGTTCGGCCTGTTCCTGGCAACCTTTGTCAACTTCCAGATAGCCGGCATCTACCTGAAGGGGGAACCGGAGCTCTCCTGGCGCTACGTCTTCCTGTCCGGCCTGATCCCGGCGGCCGTCGCCTTCCTGGTGCGTCTCTTTATCAAGGAGCCGGAGCGGTGGCGCAATGCGGCGTCGCGGGTCGCTCCTCCGGCTGTGTCGGAGCTGTTCCGGCCGGAGTACCGCGCAATCACGTTCAGCGGTTTCAGCATGGCCGTGGTGGCGCTCGTCGCCTGGTGGAGCTGCAACGCCTTCATTCCGACGGTAGCGACGGGGCTGGCCCAGACAAGCGCCACAACTCAGGGCCTGGATAAGGCCGCCACGCTCAAGCTGGTCGAGAACTGGAAGGTGCTGGCGACCAACAGCTTCAATATCGGCGGGCTGATCGGGACGCTGCTGACCGTGCCGGCCTCCAAATACCTGGGCCGCAAACCGATGTTTGCCATCTACTTCCTGCTCTCGGCGGTCTCTCTCATGGCGGCCTTCGGGCTGGATCTATCCCCGGTGACGCGCCTGTATATGTACTTCCCAATCGGGCTGACGGTCTTTGGCGTCTTTGGCAGCTTCACCTACTACCTACCGGAGCTGTTCCCGACGCGTTTGCGCGGCACGGGCGCGGGCTTCTGCTATAACGTGGGGCGGATCGTTGCGGCCATCGGTCCGTTCCTGGTCGGCTCTATCGCCGCGCGGGGCAGCAATGCAGTAATGTCCACTCTTTTTTGGGTCGGCGTCGTGCCCCTGATCGGCCTGCTGGCTATGCCCTGGGTCATTGAGACGCGCGGACGCGCCCTGTCCGACTGAAAGTGTCTACGGATACTGGCGCGGGCGGGAGGCTGCGGATGGAGACGGTGCGCACCGACACCAAGAGCGATGAAGAGGCGCTGGCGGCCGTCTCCCTCCCGCCAGATCGGGCGGAGGCGTCAGATAGCCTGCGCCGCGATGCGCTGCTGATCGGCGTGGGCTGGCTGGGAACGGCGCTGGCAATGGGCATCGCCGACCTGCCCCTCAGGTATCTGCTCAAGGATCATCTGGGCCTGCCGCCGCATGCGACCGCCTGGTTCTTCGCCGCCGGCAACTTTCCCATCTACATCAAGCCGCTGGCCGGCATCCTCTCCGATGGCGTTCCCCTG
>DASRGZ010000152.1:0-38255 GCA_035650735.1 Chthonomonadaceae bacterium | reverse complement strand
TTTCGGGTAGAGTAGAATCAAGTTGGTCGGTCATGGGATTGGCTCCTTTTCTGGTCTTGGCAACCGAAAGGATACCCCATGACCTGCCGCTTACCCGCTCAGCAGGCCAGACCAATTCTACAGAAAGAAGTGTACACTACCGTGTCTACCAAATTCCAAAGGGTGCGCCCCAGGATGATTTAAGAGAACCAGCGCAATATGGCACAGCAGAAGGAGTACCACTCCCAGTCCCAATCCGACGAGAATGGGCGGAAAGCCCTCGGGAATAATTCCTAATAACTCAAGTTGCTACCTTGCCTCTTCGAGAAGGCAAACGGTGATGCAAAAGCCGGTTTCCAGAGCGATTCTCTCTCAAACGTGTTCCTAGGTAGCAACTTGGGTTAATAGGAATGTGGCGAGAAGCGCCATGCATATCCATACAAAAAGCCCTGCGAGTAGGAGGCGCATTTTCTGACAAAGCTCTCTCTGCCTTGGGACATAAGGCTCAAATCTGCAATGCCGCTCAACGTTCGGTAGAAGTTGGGCAGAGCAGGACAGACCGAAAATCGGGTAGAATGAGATATACTTGGCTGCTGCTTGCAAAGCGTGCCATCCAGTTCATTCTAGCCAAGATACGCCGGACTGTCAATACGCACGCTCTGAAATCAGGCGGCGCAATCCGTGAGATGCTGCGGCCCAAACCCAGGCGCGAGAACAACCACACACAGGCCGCTTGAGACTGTGCGCGACTGCCTACCCTTGCCTCCAGAGCGCCATCCTCGCCCAATGGATGTTACCACTACAAGGAGAAATACCCTGCCATGAGCGATCCCAACCCCAATGACCTGTATGCCGTGCAGACGAAGGCAAGAGGGCCTGGCGGGGAACTGCCGCTGACCCCGGAGATGCTGCTGGAGCGGCCCAGCGGCGACGTGTTTGCCCTATCGCAGAACGCGGGCATGGGCTGGGACCCCAGAAAGCTCAACCGCCGCGAGTTCCTGCTGCTGAGCACCCAGGGCGGCATTCGCAACCCGGACGGCACGCCCGTCGCGCTCGGCTATCACACGGGCCACTGGGAGGTCGGCCTGTTGATGCGAGCGGCGGCGGAGGAGTTGAGCGCGCTCGGCTGCATTCCGTTTGCCGGGTACTGCTCCGACCCCTGCGACGGGCGCAGCCAGGGCACGACCGGCATGATGGACAGCCTGCCCTATCGCAACGACGCGGCCACCGTGTTCCGCCGCCTGATCCGGAGCCTGCCCACCCGCAAGGGCGTCCTCGGCGTGGCGACCTGCGACAAGGGCCTGCCCGCCATGATGATCGCGCTGGCTTCCATGCACGACCTGCCCTGCGTGCTGGTGCCGGGCGGCGTGACACTGCCTGCCGAGAACGGTGAGGATGCGGGCAAGATACAGACCATCGGGGCGCGATTCGCGCACGGACAGATCACGCTCAAAGAGGCGGCGGAGCTAGGCTGCCGCGCCTGCGCCACGCCCGGCGGCGGCTGCCAGTTCTTCGGGACGGCGGCGACCTCGCAGGTCATCGGGGAGGCGCTGGGGCTGTCGCTGCCCCACTCCGCGCTGGCTCCCTCCGGCCAGGCGATCTGGCTGGACATGGCCCGCCGCTCGGCGCGCGCCCTGGTGGCGATGGAGGAGAAAGGGCTGCGAACGCGCGACATCCTCACGGAAGCCGCCGTTAAGAACGCGATGGCGGTGCATGCGGCGTGCGGCGGCTCGACCAATCTGCTGCTCCATATTCCGGCCATCGCCTATGCTGCCGGGCTGCCCCGCCCCAGGGTGGAGGACTGGATCGCGGTCAACCGCGCCGTGCCGCGCCTCGTGGACGTGCTGCCCAACGGCCCCACCGACCATCCGACGGTGCGGTTCTTCCTGGCGGGCGGCGTGCCGGAGGTGATGCTGCACCTGCGCGCGCTGGGCCTGCTCGACCTCGACTGCCTAACGGTCGCGGGCAAGCCGCTGGGGGAGACTCTGGAAGCATGGGAGCGTTCCGAGCGGCGGACGCGCCTGCGGGAACGCCTGCGAGAGCAGGACGGCGTGGACCCCGACGACGTGATCCTTTCGCCCGACCGGGCGCGGGCATGCGGCCTGACCAGCACCGCCACCTTCCCGCGCGGCAACCTGGCGCCGGAGGGTTCGGTTATCAAGAGCACAGCGATTGATCCGAGCGTGGTGGACGCCGATGGCGTCTATCGCAAGGTCGGTCCGGCGCGGGTCTTCACGACCGAGCGGGCCGCCGTCGCCGCCATCAAGGGACTGGGAGAGAAGAAGGTACAGGCGGGCGACGTGCTGGTGCTGATCTGTCGCGGGCCGATGGGTGCGGGCATGGAGGAGATCTATCAGATCACCTCCGCGCTCAAGCATCTGCCCTGGGGTAAGCAGGTTGCCGTGCTGACCGACGCGCGCTTTTCCGGCGTCTCCACCGGGGCCTGTATCGGGCATATCGGGCCGGAGGCACTGGCAGGCGGTCCCATCGGCAAAGTGCTGGACGACGACCTCATCGAGATCACCATTGACCGCAACCGGCTGGAAGGCAGCGTGAACCTGATCGGGCACGGCGATACCGTTTTCGGCGTGGAGGAGGGAACGCGCGTGCTGGCGTCCCGTCCGCCGCGTCCCGACCTTGCGCCCGACCCTAACCTGCCCGACGACACGCGCCTCTGGGCCGCGCTGCAATCGGTCGGCGGCGGCACGTGGGGCGGCTGCGTCTATGACGTAGAGGCGATTATCGCGCGGCTGGCGGGCCGAGAGAAAATACGTTGACGCGCGGCGGGGCCGGTCGCTATAATGGGGCCAATTTCACCTCAGGAGAACCTTATGCCCTCCTTCTCGGATACCACCGTTGTGCTCGTCTCGATAGATGGAATGCGCCCGGATGCGCTGTTAGAGGCCGATACGCCGACGATGGATCGCCTGATGGCGCGCGGGGCCGTCTCGCTGACGGCGCAGGCCGTCATGCCGTCGGTGACGCTGCCCTGCCATACCTCCATGCTGCGTGGGGTGGATACGCCCCGGCACGGCATCACCACCAATACCTTCCAGCCGTTAGCGCGACCGGTCCCCAGCCTGATAGATGCGGCGCACGCAGCGGACAAGCGCTGCGGGTTCTTCTATAACTGGGGCCAGCTACGCGACCTGTGCGAACCGGCCAGCCTGGATGTCTCCTACTGCCGGCGGGACTGCTACTCTCTGGAAGGCGACTGGCGGGTGGCGCAAGCGGCGGCAGAGCATGTTGCGGATCAGGGCTTTGACTTTCTATTCGTCTACCTGGGGTATACGGACGAGTGCGGCCACCGGGAGGGATGGATGAGCCGCCCCTACCTCCAGGCCATTGCCAACGCCGACCGCTGCATCGGGCATGTCCTGGAGGCGTGCGAGCGCGCGGGGCAGGAACCGATTGTGCTGGTGCAGAGCGATCACGGCGGGCATGGCCGTTCGCATGGCACGGACGGCCCGGAGGACATGACGATCCCCTGGGTTCTGTCCGGGCCGGGGATACGCGCCGGACTTAGGCTGGACACGCCGGTACGCATCTACGATACCTGCCCTACTCTGGCCGCGCTCCTGGGCCTGCCGCCAGCGCGGGAGTGGGAAGGCCGCGTGATTGAGGAGGCATTTGAAAAGCCGCTGTAAGCAAACCAGGCCGGGTACGTTCTGTGCCCGGCCTGGAACGCCAATCAGAGCGCCCGGCCTGCGCCAAGAGGGGACGGGACAAATTCCCCCTGGCTTTTGAACGCAATTAAGCTGTCTCTAATGGAGTGCCGACGGATTGCAGTCGCTCCAGGGGAAACGGCGGCTGCGAGATCGGTCGGACGGCCAGCGATAACAGCGCCAGCTCGTTGTCATCGCCCGCGATGCGGTTGGAATGTATCTCTCCGCACTTGCGGCAGCGGTGAATGAGGGACCAGTCGCCGCCGGGACGCACCCACACGGCGATAGGCTCCATCGCCCCGCCACAGTCGGCGGCTCGGTCGCCAGGCGTATCATCTATATGCCGGCTCCACAGGCACCATGGGCAGTGGTTGCGGTGCGCCGTGCCGCAGGCTTCCGGCACGACGGGCTGCGCGCAGCGAATACAATGGAACCATTTATCGGCATCGGCAGGCCGGCGGGTTCGTGTTTGCGCTTTCGGTCTCAATGCAGTCTCCTGTAGTCGTAGATGCAGATTAAGAAGGGGGCTGTCTGGTTCCGCGCGTATTTCTACACGGGCAGCGTTAGCGCCGCCTGCGAAACCTTTCCCTAAGCGCAAGCCGACCGGGGCCGCAGGCAGAAGGGCTTGCGGCCCGATAGCGTGACCGAGACCAGGTGCCGGGTGAGCCGAATTCTGTGTTCGACCGCCCGATTTCAGGTATCTATAGCTCGGAAACGCGCCAAACGGTTTGCGCTGCCAGACCACACTTCACTTGCAACTCGCAACGACATACAGTAACCTCCAGAGCAAAAGGGTAGGGCAGGCCGCCAGGCGAATCCTGCGCCTGCGACCGACACACCTTCTCTATCTCCTGCCAGGGCGTCCTTGCTAAAGAGAATGCTCTGCCTGATTTACCCTGCTCTAGCTCGCTGGCAGCGGCGTGAAGAGCCACATGGCCCCACCCTTATGAAAGCTCAGGCAGAGCCGCACGGCCTGACGAGGGAGGTCATGGCTGGCTGTCCGCCAACTTGATGGCAACCTCAACCTCCCATTTTGTCTTTCGCGGCCCAACCCTGGGATCGGTGAGATAGGCTTCATAGCGGCTGCGAAACGCATCGCCTTTCTCATCGTCCCACCGATCAAACGCAAGATTGTTGGCCCTCGCCCATTCGATAAGGGCCTTATTGCCGGCCAACCCGGACCCGATGTAGATGAGGTTCGCATAGCGACCAGCGGGCAGAACTCCGGCGGAAACGCGCCCCTCGCCCGCGTGCGGCGTCGCCACCGGAAAGCCCACTTCGATATCCATGTCCCCGGCCATATCTATCACATGATAGCGCAGGAACGGCGGCCCGGAAGTCTCCACGCCCCGTCGCTCCACCCGACAACGGCCACTTTTTCCAGGCTTAACCGATCCATCACAGCCAGAACGTCGGAGGCCATCAGCTCATAAGTAAACGGCCGCGCGTCGCGCGTGCTGCGGCCGTGGCCGCGACTGTCAATAAGCACGGCGCAATAGCCAGCATGGACAAGTGCCGGGACCTGATAGCCCCAATTACCGCTATGGCCGAGGCCGCCATGGAGTAGGAGGACGGGCGGGCCGGCCCCGTAGGAAGCATACCAGATGCGAGCGCCGTCATTCTCCACATAGCCTTCCTCCGTTGCGGCCGGTAAGGGTGCTGCACCGTTTGCCTCGAAGTTTTCAAGATCGTCGTCGTGTATTTCTCTTTTCGCCTCCAGCATAGAGTTGGCGTGCTCGCCCGGACGTTGACCGCAGCGCCAATTGGTGCTGTGCGAACATGCCCAATCAGAAAAGCCGTCCTCCCCTTCTCTCACTCTCAGGCTGCCGAACAACCTGGAAAGCCTCTACAGAACAAGTTCGAGTCGCGGCAGAGAGCCTCCATGAATCACCATTCACGCGGGCGCATGAAATGCCTTTCCCCTCCCCTGTTCTTGGGGAGGGGTTGGGGGTGGGGGCCTATTTTCAAGTCAGTGGATAGGAAGATAGCTGGGCCGCTGCAAAGTTTCTGGGGCGCACGCACAAAAAAGGGAGGTCATGGTTTTTCCCATGACCTCCCATGTCGTTCCTGGGGGTGAGGGGCCTATTCCGCCTGGCGGATAAGCTGGCGCAGCACGTAGGGCAGAATGCCGCCGTGCTGATAGTATTCCACCTCGACGGGCGTGTCTATCCGCAGCGTCAGCGGAACCTCCTGCTCCGAGCCGTCCACCCGGTGAATGACCAGCGTCACATCCTGACGCGGCCGGATGCCTTCCTCCAGGCCCAGCAGGTCGAAAGTCTCCGAGCCGTCCAGATGGAGCGATTGGGCGCTATCGCCCTCCTTGAACTGGCAGGGCAGCACGCCCATGCCCACCAGATTGCTGCGGTGGATGCGCTCGAAAGACTGCGCGATCACGGCGCGCACGCCCAGCAGCATCGTGCCTTTGGCTGCCCAGTCGCGGGAGCTGCCTGTTCCGTACTCCTGCCCGGCAAATACCAGCAGCGGAATGCCCTCCGCCTGGTACTTGACGGCGGCATCGTAGATGCTCATCTGCTCGCCGTCCGGCTGGTGCACGGTGACGCCGCCCTCCACGCCGGGAACCATCAGGTTCTTGATGCGCACGTTGGCGAAGGTGCCGCGCACCATGACCTTATCGTTGCCCCGGCGCGATCCGTAGCTGTTGAAGTCCTCCACCGCCACGCCTCGCGCTTGCAGATAGAGGCCCGCCGGCGAGCTCGGCTTGATGGACCCTGCCGGGCTGATGTGGTCGGTGGTCACCGAGTCGCCCAGGATCGCCAGCGCGCGGGCTTTCCTGATGTCCTTGACGGCCCCCGGCTCCATGCCGAACCTATCAAAATACGGCGGCTCCTGGATGTAGGTCGACTCGGGATCCCATTCATAGACCTTGCCTGTGCTGCTGGGCACCTCGTCCCACAGCGGGTTGAGCCGCTCGAGGCTCTGGTAGATGCGCCGGTAGGTTGCGGGGTCGCTTGCGGTCTCCAGGAGCGCCCGGATCTCCTCCATGCTGGGCCAGATGTCGCGCAGATAGACCTCCTGCCCGTCTTTCCCCTTCCCCAACGGCTCGGAGGACATATCAATATCCACGCGCCCGGCCAGCGCGAAGGCGACCACTAAGGGCGGACTCATCAGGAAGTTGGCCTTCACGCTCTGGTGCACGCGCGCCTCAAAGTTGCGATTGCCGGAGAGCACGCTGGCAACCACCAGGTCGTTGTTCGTGATGGCCTCCTCCAGATGCGGCTCCAGCGGGCCGGAGTTGCCGATGCAGGTCGTGCAGCCGTAGCCAACGGTCTGGAAACCCAATTCGTCGAGATAGTGCTGTAAGCCCGTCTTTTGCAGATACTCCGTCACCACGCGCGATCCGGGCGCCAGCGAGGTCTTGACCGACGGGCGCACGGTGAGGCCCTTCTCCACCGCCTTCTTCGCCAGCAGCCCCGCGCCCAACATCACTGCCGGGTTGGAGGTATTGGTACAGGAGGTGATGGCCGCGATCACCACGTCCCCGTGTCCCAGATCCACCAGCGCCTTCGGATACTCCCCGACGAGCACCTCTTCCACGCGGTCGGGCGTGGGGCGGTTCTGCATCATCTCGACCTCGGTATCGGTGCTGGTGTTCTTCTCGCTGACGTGCTTATCTACCGCTTCCGGGGCGGTTGCGGGGTCCTGCTCGCCGCCACCGGCCAGCGGCATCTCTACCGGCTTGCTCGCGCCGTTCATGCCCGTGCGCACCATGTACCGCTTCCCGATTTCGGCCTCCGTTTTGGCGTAGCCGTTTTCGCTCAGCGGCTTGAGCAGCAGATCGCGGAACCGGGACTTGATCTGGGGCAGGTCAATGCGATCCTGCGGGCGCTTGGGGCCGGACACGCTCGGCCGTACCGTGCCCAGGTCGAGATCGAGCACCTGGCTATAGGCGATCTCGCCCTGGCGCGGCATCCCGAACATCCCCTGTGCCTGGTAGTACTGGCGGATGGTATCTACCTGCTCCTCGCTGCGGCCCGTGGCGGCGAAGTAGCGGCAGGTCTGCTCATCCATCGGGAAGTAACCCATCGTCGCGCCGTATTCGGGAGCCATGTTGCCGATAGTGGCCCGGTCCGTCACCGAAAGCGACGCCGCTCCCTCGCCGTGAAACTCCACAAACTTGCCGACCACTCTGGCCCGGCGCAGCATCTCCGTGATGGTCAGCACCAGGTCGGTAGCGGTGACGCCGGGCGGGAGCTGGCCGGAAAGATGCACCCCGACCACGTCGGGCGTGAGGAAGTAGACGGGCTGGCCCAGCATCCCGGCCTCGGCCTCAATGCCGCCGACGCCCCACCCCACGATTCCCAGGCCGTTAACCATCGTCGTATGCGAGTCGGTGCCCACCAGCGTATCTGGGTAGTAGACGCCGTCTTTTTCCAGCACGCCGCGCGCCAGATACTCCAGGTTGACCTGATGGACAATGCCGATGCCGGGCGGCACGACGCGGAAGCCGTTGAACGCCTGCATGCCCCATTTGAGGAACTGGTAGCGCGCCCGGTTGCGCTTGAACTCGATCTCCATGTTGCGCTGCAGCGCATCGGGCACCTCGGCGTAGTCTACCTGCACGGAGTGGTCAATGACGAGATCCACCGGCACCAGCGGCTCGATGATCCCCGGCTCCTTGCCCATGCGGGCTGCCGTTGAGCGCATCGCCGCCAGGTCCACCAGCAGCGGAACGCCCGTGAAGTCTTGCAGGAGAATGCGCGCCACCATAAAGGGGATCTCGGCGGTGCGCTCGGCGTTGGGCTCCCAGTTGGCCAGCGCCCGCACGTCCGACTCTTGAATGCGCGTGCCGTCCACATTGCGCAGCACCGACTCTAAGAGCACGCGAATGCTGATCGGCAGCCGGGAGATAGGGCCGACGCCCTCCTTCTCAAGCTGCGGCAGGGAGTAGTACTGGCCTGTGCGCCCGCCGCCAAACGTAAAATGCTGAAGGGTATTAAAAAGGTTATGCATCTCCATCCTCCATTATGCCCGTGTCCGCGACGACACCTAAATCTTTGCGGCTGCCCGTGTCCTTTGATTCCCTGCGCGAATCCGAATCGTCTCCGGCATGGAGGCCGTGCCATCTCTTTGGTTTCCTGCGCGAGGCCAGACGGCTCCCTCGCCCTGCGGCAGCGCCGGCCTGGCTCCTTTAATCCCGCGCGTTAGGCCAGAGAAAACACGGAGGTTTTACTTATGAATCCGGGCCTCCATATGGAATAACCCGTCGGATGTTTTCCGATAGGGCACGCCGTATGGAGGCAGCAGAATGCGGAATCTGCCACGCAGCGCACAGCTTTTTCTCATAGCCGTTTGTTTGCTCGGCACCGGGGCTACCCTGGGGGCGATCCTCATGCCCGGCCCCGATCTCCAGTCACAGCGCTGGGAGGTTATTCTTTTTCTGATATTAACCTGCCTGGCGGGCAGCAAGCGGGTACGCCTGGTTCCGACCCTCAAAGACGAAGACGCCGGATCAATGTCGCTGGGCTTCACGATCACGTTTGCCGGCATCCTGCACTTTGGGCCGGCGGCGGGCGTGCTGCTTGGCGCCACTGGCTGCCTGGCAAGCTGCCTGTATCCCCAGCGCAAGCCCTGGCATCAACTCGCGTTCAACGTGGCCCTGGCCGCCTGTGACGCCTGGGCGGCCGGCGTCGTGCTGTTTGCCCTCAAGGGCGATATGCTGGCTATGGCCCCGGTGGAGACCTTCCGCGCCGTCATCGGCTCCGTTCTGGTCTACTACGCCATCAACACCGGTGGGGTCGCCATCATCATTAGCTGCTGCACCGGCAAGAGAGCCTGGGGGGTCTGGAAAGAGACCTTCCTCTGGACTGCCCCCAGCTACTTCGCCGGCGCTTCCATCAGCACGCTGGCGATGATGCTCCTCAATCGCAACGCCGGGATCATCCTTCTCTTCATTGCCCCAGTGGCCTACCTGACCTATCAATCCTACGCGGTCTATACGGCCCGGGCCGAAGAGAAGCAAAAGCATATTGAGGAGCTCAACAGCAGCCAGCAGCAGTTGGCCGAGCTCTACCTGGCCACGATCAAGAGCCTGGCGCTGGCCATTGATGCCAAAGATCAGTATACCCACCAACATATCCTGCGTGTCCAGCGTTACGCCATGGCGACCGCCAGGCATATGGGCCTTTCGGGGGATGAGCTGGAGGGACTCAATACCGGCGCGCTGCTGCACGACATCGGCAAGCTCGGCGTTCCCGAGTACGTTTTGCTCAAGCCGGGGCGCCTGACCGACGAAGAGTTCGCCAAGATTAAAAAGCATCCGGAGATTGGCGCCGCTATTCTCGACCCCGTCCATTTCCCCTGGCCGGTGCTGCCCGTGGTTAAGTATCATCACGAGAAATGGAACGGCACGGGCTACCCGGAAGGGCTCAAAGGCGAGGAGATACCGCTGATCGCGCGCATTCTGGCCGTCGCGGATGTCTACGACGCGCTGACCTCCTCCCGATCCTACCGCAACGCCTGGAGCCACGAGCGCACCATCGAGACCATCAAGAAGGATTCCGGCTCGCACTTCGACCCGAAGGTGGTCGAAGCGTTCCTGGAAGTCATTGATGACGTGGTCGCCGAGATGGCGCAGGAGGGTACCGGGCCGCTGGCCGCGGTCGCCTCGAGCAAAGCGCCCGCCAGCAAGGCCGATCAGGCGGCGCGCGATATTCAGCGCGCCTCCTCGGAGCTCTGGGCGCTCTATGAGGTAGCACAGACGCTCTCATCGAGCCTGGGCCTGCAGGAGACGCTCGATATTCTGGCGCGCAAGCTGGAAGCGATTCTGCCCGGCACGGCCTGCCTCTTTCTGCTAAAAGACGAGGTGAGCGATACGCTGATCGCGCAGGCCGTCGTGGGGATCAATCAAGAGTTTTTTGCCGGGTCGCGCACCCTCAATAATGAGAGCCGATCCCTGGCCGTCGCGCGCAGCCGCCAGACCTACCTGGGCGAGTACGATGCCGACGACCTGCTCCTGACCAGCTCCCAGATCGCGACCTGGACTCCGCTGCGGACGGCGCTGATCGTGCCGATAGTCCATCAGGGCGAGGTGCTGGGAACCATCAACCTGTACCACCCGCAGCCGGAGGCGTTCGGCCCGCACGACCAGCAGCTGCTGGAGATGATCGCCGAGCGCGCGGCCATGGCGCTCTACAACGGCCTGCTCTACGACCGCACGCGCAGCCATGCCTTCACGGACCCGCTCACGGGCCTGTACAATGTGCGCTATCTGACCGAGTACGTGGAGGAGCGGTGCAGCAAAGCCCTCAAGGAGCGAGAAGCTCGGGGAGGCGAGTCGGCCCGCGAAGCCGCAGCGGAAGAGGACGCCATCACGTTCTCCGTTGAGCCGCAGCGAGCCGAGGATGCCTTTGCCCTGCTCTGCCTGGACCTGGATAGCTTCAAGCCCATTAACGATAACTTTGGCCACCAGAAGGGTGATCAGGTGCTGCGAGACCTGAGCCGCATCTTTCTGGCGACCGTCCGCGAGGGGGACATCGTGGCCCGCTATGGAGGCGATGAGTTCCTGATCGTGCTCAACAGCGTCGGATCGGTTGAGGCCGAGCGCATGGCAGGGCGTCTCAAGCAGGCGGTCGAAAGCTACGATCCGGGCCTGCATCATGCCAAGCTGGGCGCTCTGCGGCTTGGCGTCAGCATCGGATTCGCCTGCTTCCCGGAGGAGGGGCAGGATTGCGCCACGCTGCTCTCGGCGGCGGACAGCAAAATGTACAGCGACAAAACCGACCGGAAGCTGGGCGTCATGGCAGCCCGGAACCGGGTGCATAGCGCCGACGAGAGCCTGCCCAACCTGCGTCAGGCCGCCTAAGCGCCAACCTCCGTCCGGCAGGCTAAACCCTGCCGCTTACCCGCGCAGCGCCTCAAGCTTCTCAACGTACTGGCAGAGCAGCTTGTTGGCCTCCTCGGGCGTGTTCGCCTCCGCGTAGACATGGAAGTAAGGCTCGGAGGCATCCGGCACCACCAGCGCCCACTTATCGCCCTGGATAAACTTGATGCCGTCAATCAGTTCGACCTGGTTGCCGTTGTTCCGCTCAATCGCGTCGGCCTCCTTGGTCAGCACGCGCATGATGCGGCCCTTGATCTCCCACGGGCAGCGCACGGAGGTCTGAACCACGTGCGCCGGCGGCAGCTCCGCCGCAAGCTCCGAGATGCGCAGGTCGGTGATTGCCAGAAGCTCCAACAGCTTGCCGAAGGCGTACATGGCATCAAAGCTGGGCTGAAACTCCGAGAAAATAAACCCGCCAGCGTCGTCGCCGGCAAAATCCGCCCGACCGATGCGCTCCGGCCCACCGGCAGAGACTTCCATTAGGTCACGCACATCGGTCTTGGTGCGCAGGACGAGGCCGCCGTGCAGGCCCACCAGCGGCTCGATCATGCGCGGGGCCGTCACTGGCACGGCGATGCGGGCGCGCTCCCGCGTCCGCGACACCAGTACGGCCATCAGCGCCAGCAGGTTATCGCCCTCGATGACGACCCCGTTCTCGTCCACCAGCGTCATGCGCTCGCCGTCGGCCTCGAAGAGTACGCCCAGGTCGGCCTGGAGCGTCTGGACGATCTGGGCCAGGTTGGGCAGCAGAGCCGCGCGCGCCTCGCGCGTCTTGGGCGTCTTCTGCACGTCCGGGTAGGCGTTGAGAGCGATCAGGTCGCAGCCCATCCGCCCTAGCATGGAAGGGTAGACGCCCGCCAGACGCCCGAACGCGAAGTCTGCTACCACCTTAATATTGCGCGTCCGAATCTTATCTACCTTGAGATGATGATAGAAGTCCTCGGCATACTGCTCTACGCTGCGCCCGGCAAACTCCAACTGCCCCACCTGATCGGCGTCTACGCGGCGGAAATCCTCCCGGAAGAAGATCGTCTCCACTTTGCGCTCGGCGTTTTTGGACAGATAGATGCCCTGATTATCAAAAAACTCGATCAGGGCCATCTTCGGGTTGTTGGGAGCCAGGCGGACATGCACGCCACCGCCCGCCTGCGCGCCCAGGATGCCGTGCCGGGCGATGGGCAAGGGCATGGAGCGCATATCCAGGACGTTCACGCCCACCGAGAGTAGCCCGGAGATCATGGCGCGCTTCATCATGCGGGCGACCGGGCCGGAGTCGCGGCTGGTGACGACCGTGGCGCCCCGCCGCAGATAGCCGCCGAAGGAAGCGCCGAGCTTGCAGGCAAAATCGGGAGTGAGCTCGATGTTGGCTATCCCCGTCACGCCCAGGTTGCGAAACAGCGACCCGGCCCACTTCTGACCCCAGATCAGACTCATGGTGACGGTGCTGCCCGCCTCGATGACCTTATCCGGCCAGAGCTTGATCTGGGTGCGGACGGTCGAATCGTTCTCGATACGGCAGCGGTCGCCGATGACGGCGCCCTCCTGAATAGTGCAGTTGTGCTTGATGGTGACGTGGGAGCAGACCGTGCAGGCGCTCAGGCGTGAATCGACGCCGACGTAGACGTTATCCCAGAGGACGCTGCGGTGAACGGTGGCCCTCTCTTCGACGATGGTATTATCCCCGAGCACCGAGTAGGGCCCGACGACCGCCCCGGCTTTGATTCGGCAGTTGCGCCCGAGGACGACGGGCGGCAGGATCTGGGCGGTCGGATCGATCTCGTAGCCCTCGCCGAGCCAGACGCCGTTGTGCGTCTCGGAGGCGGTCTCGCCGATGCGCACGCGGGTCTGCCCGTCCATCACCGTGTATTGCGCCTCCCTATACTGCTGGAGGTTGCCTACGTCGCACCAGTAGTCCTCCATCACGAAGCCGTAGAGCGGCTTCTCCTCGGCCAGCATGCGCGGGAAGATGTCCTGGCTCCAGTCGTAGTTGCCCTCCGGCTCCATATAGTCGAGGATGGAGGGCTCCAGCAGATACATGCCGGTATTGACCGTGTCGGAGAAGACTTCGCCCCAGGAGGGCTTTTCGAGGAAGCGGCGTATGTGGCCCTCATCGTCGGTAATGACCACGCCGAATTCCAGGGGGTTAGGCACATGCGAGAGCACGATAGTTGCCTGGCTGCCCTTCTCCCGGTGGTAGGCGATGGCTTTATCCAGGTCAATATCGGTCAGGGCGTCGCCGCTAATAATCAGGAAGGTATCGTCTTTGAGGTACTCTTCGGCCTTCTTGACGCTGCCGGCCGTGCCTAGCGGGGTGTCTTCGACGGAGTAGACCATATTGACTCCCCACTCCGAGCCATCGCCAAAGTAGCCTTCAATCTCGTCAGCCAGGTAGTGCAGGGTAACGACGATGTCCGTGATGCCGTGCTGTTTGAGCAGCAGCACGATATGCTCCATGATGGGCTTATTCAGCGCTGGAACCAGCGGCTTGGGACGATGGGAGGTCAGGGGACGGAGTCGGGTTCCTTCTCCACCTGCCATGATCACGGCTTTCATAAAGACACCCCCGTTTCAGGCGGCGCGACGGGTTCAGGCATGGGCGCGCTGCCTCGTGATGAATGCAAGATGCTATAAAGAAGTAGGACGCCGCTTCCAGGTTTCAGAAATCTGTTAAATGGGCTGTGAAAGGAAGGGACAAGCCCCTACGATCCATACGCTCACCCAGGTTCGTGCCATTTTGTTTACGGGCGGCTCAGGACCTTGGATTGTCTAAGGGGGCAGTTTTTCTAACTCAACACTATCCGGTTAGATTGTCAAAGGTCATCAGCCGCAGCAACCAAGGCACAAAACCCGCCTGCGCGGGTTCTGCCCTCACCCCCTTCCCCTACTGCCAGGGTCGCGCCTGCCATGGTTGGGCCCCTGCTAGGGTCGGCGCTGCAATGGTTCGCGCCTCCGCCTGGCGACCCCCGGCGCTGCGGCAGAGGGGAGGATGGAGTCGGCGTAGGCCGACTGCGTGCTCTTGTTGCTGCGAATTTATCCGCCCGCTACCCCAATTCAGGGCGCGGAGGCCGGCTTGCTGAGCGCGTTGAGACGTTCCAGCGCGCCGAACACCAGCAGGATGCCTCCGAGGAGCGCCACCGCAATGCCCGGCTGGAGCCCGAACCGCGCCAGCCAGGAGAGCGGAATAATCACGCAGGCCAGCCCGCACGCGCCGTTCAGGACGGCCAGCGGCAGTCGTGTCTTCTCGTTGGGGGGCCAGAGCAGCAGTGCCCCGCAGAGCAGCGCGCTGCCTATGAGCGTCCAGCGAATCGATTTAGGCAATGCCTGGCCGGTGCGCGGAATGGGTTTGAGCTCGGCAAACAGGCCAGAAACGGCGGGCAACGGGCCGGCCTCCACCGCATGATACTCCCATATCAGGTAGAGGCTGAAAATGACCATCAGCATGCCGATGAGCGTCGCCGCTTCGCCGCGCGTCAGGAAGCGGCGAAAGGCCGTCGCCGTCGGCGGCTTGGAACCGGCGGAGGGCGGCATATTTGGCGGTAGATTCGATGCCATGCTAACTCTTCACAGCTTCCTTTTCCTTATCTTTACGTCTGATTCTACGGGTTGGTTGGGAACTCCTGTGCTGGCAGTGAAAAGATTTTCTGAGATAGATTCACCTAACCCCCGTCCCCCACTGCCAGGGTCGGGCCTGCAATAATTCGGCCCTCCGCCTTGCGACACCTTGCGGCCCTACTGCGTTCGCTTCGCTCACAGGGAAGGGGGGGACCCGACTTCTGCTCTCCTCCAGACCTCACCCCCGGCCCCTCTCCTTACGAAGGAGAGGGGCCGGGGGTGAGGTCGTCTCCACCCACGAGACTTAAGAGTCTAACGAGATCGCACAAACCTGGGTCACCCCCTTCTCTCGTAGGGTCGCCAGGTGTCGCAAGGCGGAGGCAGGGGCCGTAACCCTGCCGACCCTGGCAGTGGGGGACGGGGGTTAGGTCAGGAAGGCAGGGGGTGAGGCCTGCTGGGGAGTGAGGGCTACCAGGGCCGGGGCGAGGTTTTGGAGAGCGCCGAGGGCTATTCGGCATGAATGCGGCGGCAGATTTCACGCAGAAGGCCCTCCAGATCGCCTGCCGCCGTCTTAAACGCCTCCGCATCCACCGTCAGTGGCGCGCCCAGCACCACCAGCGGCGCGCCGTACTGTGGGCAGGCGATGGCCTGCTCGATGCTCAGGCCGCCGACCGCCTGTACCGGCACGGAAACTGCCCGTACAACTTCCGCCAACTGATCCAGCGGGCTAGGCATCCGTCCCCCATGCCGGGCCTGCACCTCCGGATCGCGCCGTTCGTCGTAGCCGATGTGGTGGATCACGTAATCGCAGCCCAGGTCTTCGAGCCTCTGGGCGCCGGCCACCATATCCTCGCAGGCCAGATTATCGCCCATCACCTTGAGGCCGTAATCCCGGCCTGCCTGAACCACCTGCTTGATGGTCGCCGAATGCGCCCGCGCCATCACGACCACATGCGTCGCGCCCGCCCTGGCCATCATCTCGGCTTCCAGATAGCCGCCGTCCATGGTCTTGAGGTCGGCGACAATGGGCGTTTCGGGAAAGGCGGCGCGCAGCGCCCGAACGCCGTGCAGGCCCTCGGCCAGAATGAGCGGCGTTCCCGCTTCCAGCCAGTCCACGCCGGCGCGCAGGGCAATCGCCGCCGTCTCCAACGCCTCTTCCTTGCTGGTCACGTCAAGCGAGATCTGTACGGTGGGTTTCACGGATCCTCTCCTCTGCAATGATAATTTACGCTTTGGGGCCGCTTTTCTGGCCGCTCGTCACTGGCCACTACGTGCGCATCTCCCCTACAAGGATAATTAACCCAAGTTGCTACCTAGGAACACGTTTGAGAGAGAATCGCTCTGGAAACCGGCTTTTGCATCACCGTTTGCCTTCTCGAAGAGGCAAGGTAGCAACTTGAGTTAATTATGCTTTGGGGCCAGTCTAGCACCCGGTCGCCCTGTTGTCAAGCGGGGGCTGCGCGAGCGCAAAATGGGCCGGGAAAGCGCCAAAAGGGACTTGCGCTTTAGCCGCCGTGTATGCTATCATAGCCCATCATCGGCAGGGGCCGCTGAATTCCGGCAGCGGAGGTGCGCACTCCCTTCCCCTGCGGAAGCCTCCGCTGCACCGGTCCAAACTTCCGTGAGCGCTTTATATCCTTCATAGTTTGCAGCATTTTTGTGGGGACTCTGCGTTAAGTGATCGTCTGTCTGTCAGGTGTAGCGATGCCTGAGAGGGGTACGAAACCTCTTGGCAGCCCGGTTCTTTAGGGCCAGGCAGAGAGCCACCAAGCACGTAGGAGAAAATTAACAGGGCCAGAAAAGCGCCGCTCGACCAGGCGAGCCAATTTTTGCGGGCGCTCTACAGGCACGGACGCGACGATCGAACTGGATTTCGAGAAAAGGAGATCACCATGCCCTATTCCGTCAAAAGTAAGAAGACTGGCACGACCTACTACCTGCATTCCAAAGAGACCGACTCACGGGGAGGCAAACGCCGCCTCTACTTCTTCAGCAAAGAGATCAAGGATGGCGCTATCGATCAGCTTCCCGAAGGCTACACGGTGACCGAGAGCGCGCAGACGGGGCTGCCTCTGCTGAAGCGAGTAAGCTGACATGGATTCCGCGCAGAATGGCAAATCCCCGCAACCCGACGTGCAGGTGGTGGGGTATTGCGTTCACTGCCGCAGCCGGCGGCCCATGCACGGGGCGATCCAGGTGTGCAACCGGCGCGGTGGCCGGGATTTAAAAGGCCATTGCGCCGTGTGTGGCAAGTCTATGTACCGTCTCGGCGGCTGGGATTCGGTGGCAACCGCCGCGGCGCGCAGCACCCTCGCCGCCGAGCCCGCCACTTCTGAAACCTGAGCTTTAGGGTTCCTCTGGTTCTCACGATCTGAACTCGGGGCGCTAGCGCTAGCGCCCCGATACGATTTCTGCCCTTCTTCTAGCCACGAAAACCTCTCCCCTGGAACCTGCAACAGCGCTCTCTTCGGCGCTCTAATTCGATTTCTGCCCTGCCTCTCCCACGGTTACGCTCGTTATTCCCACTCCACTACGCTCTGATTTAAGGAAACCACTCCCTAAGGCTCCCTCATCCATCGCCTCCTCGCGCCGACCTCTTCCAGGCGCGGCAATGAAATGGGATTCCTGTCCGGTTCCTTCCTAAAGGCTGAAACCAGTGTAATATTGCCGGGATCTGTGGAAACACGTTCACGGAGTTGTGCCAACGACCACGGAAGACGGTTGGCCTTTACGAAATGCCTGACGGAGCTTGAGATAATGTTTTTGCTGAAGGGGCGCTCTCTGTTCCAGCGCGTCTGCATCCTCTGTTCCATAGCCTATGTTGCTGGATTTCTGTTCATGCTGCTGGTTCGTCCGGGCAGCAAGGACACCTTTGAGACCATCTTTTCGCTCTTGCATCTCTCGCCCCATACCTTTGCGGGGGTCTGCTGCCTCGTCTATGCCCGGCGTGGGCGGCATTCCACGCGCGCCCAAGGGTTAGCCTGGTTGCTGATCGGCATGGCCTGCTTCGCCTATCTGGCAGGCGATTTCGCTTACTATTACTATGCCAACGTGTGCGGCGGCCCGGTGCCCTGCCCTAGCTGGGCGGATGTGGCCTGGGTCAGCGTCTTTCCCTTCATTATCGGCGGCGTGCTGCTGCTCTTCCGCAGTATGCCGCGCGCCGGGCGCGCGCGCCTGCTCTTCGACAGCGCCATCCTCACCAGCAGCATCGGCGTGCTGGTCTGGCACTTCCTGCTGCGCCAGCTGTGGCGGCATTCCGGCCTGGCGCTGCTGGGCAAGATCGTCAGCGTCAGCTACCCGCTTGGCGATGTGGCCTCGCTGTTTAGCGCCCTCGTCCTGCTCAACAGTATGTCGGATGACCGGCACCTGCGCCGCTCGCTGGGGCTTTTGGCCTGCGGGATCATCTCCTGGGCCTTTGCCGATACGCCCTATACCTACTACCGCTTCCTCAGCCGCTACCACATGGGCTCCTGGTACGATTGGGGATGGCCCTTCGGGGCGCTGCTCATTGCCTATGCGAGCCTATCGCTCCTCTGGGCCCGGCACCGCGGCATTCAGCCGCAGGCCAACGCGCTGCACGTCCAGAGCGCCCAGGCGCGCAGCCTGGTGCGCCTGTTCGCGCCCTACGCCGCCGCAGGCATTTCGCTGACCGTGGTCATTACGGCGGATTCTCTGGACGGGGGCGGTATCAGTGCGGCAATGTTCTTTGTGGGCCTGGGAATGATGGCGCTGGTGCTGCTGCGGCAGGTATTTACGCTGCTGGAGAATCGCGATCTAACGCGGCAATTGAGCGACCAGTTGCAGCAGAACCAGGAGCTGGCGGCGCAGTTGCGCGCCCTGAACGAGGGGCTGGAGCAGCGCGTGGAACAGCGAACGCAGCAGTTAGGCGCGCTGCTGGGGCTGACCCAGGCGGTCAACAACACGCTCCAGGTCAAAGATGTTCTCGCCGCCGCCCTGGAGCATACGCAGCGGGCGTTTCAGGCGGAGGCGGTGGCCGTCTGGCTCTCCGATGAGTCGGCAGGGAGCAGTAAGGTCACTACCCTCCCACTGCATAAAGGGCTGGAGGAACATACCAGCATATTGGCCTTTCTGGCCCGGCAGGCCGTGCGCGATCAGGTGGAGTTGCTGCCCCTGCCGACCGCGACCGAAACGCAGCCGGGCGTCTGCCTGCGCGCGCCCCTGATCTGGCAGCAGAAGGCGCTGGGAATGATCGGCATCGTCCGGTGGGAGGCCAGCATAGACCCCACCGAGTGGGGGCTGCTGCAGAGCATCGGCCTGGAAGTGGGCACCGCCCTGGAGAACGCCTACCGCCACCGCGCCGCCCTGGAAGCCGCCGACAAGGACCCGGTCACGAACCTCTATAACCACCGGGCCATCCATCAGCATCTGGATCGGGAGCTAGCGCGCGCGTATCAGCTGGAGCGCCCGTTAGCCGTCGTCATGATGGACCTGAACAACTTTAAGATGTTTAACGACACCTATGGGCACCCGGTCGGCGATCAGGTGCTCAGAGGGGTGGCGCAGGCGCTGCGCGAGACCTGTCGGGAGACCGATTATGCGGGCCGCTACGGCGGGGATGAGTTCCTCCTGATTTTGCCGGACACCGGCGCGGAAGGGGCCGTGACCGTGGCCGAACGGCTTCAAGCACGAATGCTCCAGCAGGGCTACCGGCGTTCCGGGGAGGGGCGCACCATTCCGGTTTCCCTCAGCTTCGGCATTGCCGCCTTCCCGGAGGATAGCGTCAATCGGCACGAGCTGCTGACTATCGCCGACAACAACCTCTACACGGCCAAGCAATCGGAAAGTGGCATCCACGGCACGACGGAAATGCAGCGTGCCAACCGCCGGCTGCGCGCCGCTTCCGGCTCCTTCAATGTTTTGGACGCAATGGTGACGGCAGTAGACAACAAAGATCGCTATACGCGCCGACACTCCGAGGACGTGACCGAATATGCGCTCTGGACGGCGGAGGAACTGGGCGTCTCGGAGGAGACGCTGCGGCTTATCCGCATCGGCGGGCTGCTGCACGACGTCGGCAAGATCGGCGTGCCGGACGAGATCCTGCACAAGCCCGGTCGGCTCACGCCGGAAGAGTACGAGGTGATGAAGCGGCACCCGCGCCTGGGCGCGCTCATTGTCGGGGCGGTGCCGGGCATGGAGGAGATCGTGGATGCCGTCCGCTCGCATCACGAGCGCTGGGACGGGCAGGGCTACCCGGATGGGACCAAAGGCGAGGATACGCCCTTCCTGGGGCGGCTGCTGGCCGTCGCCGACGCCTTCAGCGCCATGACCACCGACCGGCCCTACCGCCGGGGAATGGATTGGGACACGGCCCTCGGGGAGATCAAAGCCAACATCGGCACGCAATTCGACCCGGCCATTGCGCAGGCGTTTCTGCGCGCGGCGGAGAAGCGCCGTCCGGCAGGAGCGCCGCAACCCGCCGCCGCGCCCGCCCCGGTACGACTGGCGGCATAAAGGGGACGCGGGGTTAGGTTAACCGGGAGCGGGAGACGCGCGGCTACTTCTCCTGCTTTTTGGCGGCCTCGTAGGCCAATTGGAGATAATCGGAGATCGCCTCTACCGTAAACATCGTGCCCAGCAGGCGCGTCAGACGCGGCTTGAGCACCAGGCCGTAGCTAAACAGGGAGGCCACCCAGGCCCCCATGCACCACGGTCAGGTGAAGAGATCGCCCAGCGCGCGCTGCAACCCCTGGCCGCGCGCTTTCTCCTTGACCTCGCCAGCTCCCGCAGTGCCCTGGTACTCGGTGAAAGGGGCGCGCAGGGGACTGGTGACCCAGTCTTTGGTGATCAGTCGGCTTACCTTGTGGGTCGCCACGCCTAGGAGCAGAATGTCCTTGAGGCCTATCCGCTCCGGGAGAGGGCGATCCGCCTTCTTTGCTGTCAGCAGGAAGCCTGCAAACGCCGCGCCGTAGAGCCCGGCAATGACCGCGTAACCGCCTAGCGGCATCTCTTTGCCGCCGCCATAACCGGCGAAAAGAGAGGGCTGTGCGGGCCGGCTCTGATGGGTTTCCTGCGGGGAGGTCTGGCTCTGTTCCCGTGCCGTGATATCGCTCATCGTCTCGCTCCTGATCAGGAGAGTGACGCTACCTGCGTGTAACCAGGAAAGCGGCCAATGCCTGTAGCTCCTCGGGCTTAAGATAGGCGAAACTGGGCATCACCGAGCCGGGATGTACCTGGTCGGGATGCTTTAAGTGCGCGATCTGCCAGCCCATATCCGGGTGCGCCTGGCCCTCATGGGTCAGATCCGGGCCGAGCGTGCCGCCCTGGCCGTTCATTTTATGGCAGGAGAGGCAGTTGCGGCTCTGGAAGAGCTTCTGCCCAGTTGCCGCCAACTGGGGACTTACCGGGCGTGGCTGGCCTGGGGCCGCAGGTTCCTCCCCGTGCGCGCCCCGGTGCCCCTCGGCATGCTCCTCGGCGTGCTCTTGCTCCTGGCTCTGGCTGCCAAACAACATCCGACCCCCCAGGTAGCCTGTATAGCCCACGCCTCCGGCGGCGAGCAGCGCCAGCAGCACCGCACCCCACCGCGCCGATCCCTCCAGGCGATCCTTCGAGACGATGCGCCAGAGAAGTAAGGCCAGGGCCAGGCCCGAGGTAGCAAAGGCAGTGGCCCGGTGCCGCACGAAGATATCCGGCGGGCGCGGCGTCTTGCCGAAAAGGGTATCGCCGGCCACCCAGCCGACCGCCAGCGTGGGCAAAGCCATCACTACTGCCGCTGCCAGCAGCCAGAAGCTCACCGTGCGCCAAGCCGGTCTCTGAGAAACGACGGCCCCGATTTCGAAGACGCAGGCGGTGATCAGCAGGGCTACCGGAAAATGGGTCAGCGCGCCATGGACTTCCGGCCAGGAGAACGCGGACATAAGCGGCTCCCTCGGCAAGGTTGGATCGCAGAGCAGCTCAGGGCCGGGCCGTTTGCCAGCCCGGCCCGATGGCTTGACGGTTTACTGTTACCTGTGTCTTCCGCCAGGGCCGGCGGCGCGGTGCGGGGCGCGATGGCCGCCGCCCATATGGCCCTTCATCATGCTCGCCACCTGCTGGGCGGACATGCCCTTCACCTCGGCGGCGTTCACGCCCGGAATGCGGCCCTCGCCCACGTCCCAGCCGCCCTTACACTCGCGGCAGACGGCCTTGCCCGCCGCGAGGTTTTTCCCGCAGGGGCACATGGCCATGTGGACGGCGCAGAACTCGCAGGGCGGATTGATGCAGCAGGTATACTGGCCCTTCCTGGCAGCAGCCTGGCTGACGCGCTCCAGCTCACTGTGCAGCCTTCTAGCGCCGGGGGCAACCTGCATGTGCGGATGGCCCATGGGCGGGGGCGCTTTGGGCTTCTGGAGAGCCACCGCCGTCCAGAGGGAGAGCGTCAGCGCGGCCGAAGGCAAACCAACGTACAGAAGCGTTTTGAGGCTCTTCATACTATTCTCCTTATGATCTGGTACGCAAAAGCAGCCATTCCGCCTTGCGCGAGGCCGGATAGGCAGAGTTTAGCCTGCCGAATAAGCCAGGCCATTACCCAAATAGAAATGCAAGGTCATGCGGGGCGGGCTGCCAGGAGCGCTGTATACTCGCTTAGCGTGGTTAGGATAGGTTTCCGTGTGGCTTTTGTTCCCTCATTTGTGTGCGTCTTATCACATAAGGAGAAACTTTGAGGCGGTTCTTGAGTCTAATGGTTGGATTTTTTGCGCCCCGCCCCTGAACGCAACCATAGTTTCAGGCTCTCGCGTGTATACGGCTCATAAAGACAACGACGCAGGTATCCGCGCATATGCGTTGGTCGTGCCTTATACACAAGCTGGTTTTGCATTAGCTGGGGCTTGCGACCTTCTGCGTATAGAGAGCGCCCGTCTGGGCAGGCGGAATAGTTACGATCCCCATTCGGGGTCGCGTGGGGTGAAGATGCCGGTAGATGTGCTGGTGCCGCCGCTGGGCACCAACGTAGATACGCTAACACTGGTCTCCTGGTACAGGCAGGAGGGCGAGACAGTCCAGAAGGGCGAACCACTGTTTGCGGTGGAGACCGATAAGGCGGTCCTGGATGTCGAGGCTCCGGAGACGGGCGTGCTGCGCCAGGTCGCCTGCCTGCCTGGAACGGAAGTCACCTGCCTGACCCGGATCGCCGTTATCGCGACGTCCGAGGAGTCCAGGACGATGCCTGCCGCCGGCCCTGCCGCTGCGCGGCCCGCGAACCGTTCGGAGCAGGCGGAGAGAGGTCAGCCGGATTTCCAGCGTGCGCCTTCTGGAAGCGCAGGAGAGCGCATCTTCATCTCGCCCCGTGCCAAGCGGCTGGCTGAGGAGCAAGGCGTCGCCTGGCGCACGCTACGCGGCACCGGACCCGAAGGAGCCATCGTGGAGCGGGATGTGCACGCCGCGCTGGACTCGGCGTCCCCTCCGGCCATCACACCGCTCGCGCGGCGCATCGCGGCGGAGAAGGACGTGGATTGGACCCAACTGACCGGCACGGGCGCGGGAGGGAAGGTGGTTCGGGAAGATATTCTCCGTGCCCTCGGGCCGCCGACTGAAGAGAGTGCGGCGGTCCCTGCGGAAGAGGATGTGGCCGAGAAGATACCTCTGGCCGGCGTGCGCGGGCTGATCGCGGATCGGATGGTACGGAGTGCGACAGAAACGGCGCCGGTCACGCTGACTTCCGAGATAGATGCGACCGCGCTGGTGGATCTGCGCGTCAGCCTGAAAGCCGATGGCGTCCCCGTCTCCTACAACGATCTGTTTCTGTACATCCTGGCCCGCGCCCTGCGCGAGCACCCCCGCATGAACGCTTCCTTGCAAGCAGAGACCATTGCCGTCTGGAAGCGCGTGCATATCGGGCTGGCGGTAGATAGTGAGCGCGGACTCCTCGTGCCGGTCGTGCGGGATGTGGACCGCAAAGGGCTGGCAGAGATCGCCCGCGAAACCGCCGCGCTGATCGAGGCGGCGCGCGAGGGCAAAATTCCGCCGGAGGCTCTGCGCGGCAGCACGTTTACGCTGACCAACCTGGGCATGTACGCGATTGACGCCTTCACGCCGATCATCAACCTGCCGGAGTGCGCCATCCTCGGCGTAGGACGAATCCGCCCGCAGCCGACCGTCGTTGGGGATCAGATCGCGGTGCGTCAATGCGTCTGGCTCAGCCTCACCTTCGACCATCGCCTGGTGGACGGCGGGCCGGCGGCGCGGTTCCTCCAGCGCGTATCTCAGCTTATCGCAAAGCCGCACCTGCTGCTCTCATGACAGCCACATACAGAGCAGAGTGCATGGAAGACCGGAGAGGCAGGATAAGCGCTATGAAATTCACCGTTCACTATGTGCCGCACACGCACTACGATGCGGAGGTCTTCCTGACGCGAGAGGAGACCTTTGAGATCGGCTACTCCGTCCTGTTGGGGGCGCTGGCCGCGATGCGTCAGGACCCGCAGTTCAAGTTCGTGCTGGACCAGACCTGCTACATCGAACCCTTCCTGAAGACCTACCCGGAGGAGCGCGCCTTCTTCGAGCAGATGATCGCCGAGGGACGGCTGGAGATCACCTGCGGGATGCACGCCATGCCGGATGTCAACATTCCCTCCGGCGAGTCGTTTATCCGGCAGGTAATGGCGGGCAAATTCTGGTGCGAGCGGGAATTAGGGCTGGATGTGCGCTGCGGATGGCTGCTGGACACCTTTGGGCAGCACCCGCAGATACCGCAGCTTATGCGCAAGTGCGGCTTCGACCACAACGTGTTCCAGCGCATCGGCACCTTCGACGGCCCGACCGAGTACTGGTGGCAGGGACTGGACGGCTCGAAGCTCTTCTGCCACTGGATGCGCAGCAGCTACGCGATCCTCTATCCGGCGCCCGGCAATCTGCACGAATTCAAGAAGTTTGCCGATACCCGCCTCAAGTACCTGAAACAGCACGCCCTGACGCCCCACCTGCTTGCCCTCAGCGGAGCCGACCTTGCGCCTATTCAGCCGCACGTGACACGGCTGTTTGAGGAATACAACCGGACGTATGACGATGTGAAACTTGTAGTCTCTACGCCGCGCGAGTATTTCGATCTCGTCAAGGGCCTAGCCGACTTCCCCACGCTAGAGGGCGACCTGAACCCCGTCTTTCAGGGCTGCTACAGCGCGCGCATCGCCGTCAAGCAATGGAACCGCCGCCTGGAAACGTTACTTGGAAACGCCGAATTTGCCGACGCCTTTGCCGCGCTGCTCGGCCAGGCGTCTCAGGGCGAACAGATAACACAAGCCTGGGAGGGCGTGCTGTTCAATCAATTCCACGACATCATCTGCGGCTCCCATGTGGATAAAGTCTACGCCAACACCATAGACCGCTACAAGGCTTCGCACGCGATGGCGAGCCGCTGCCTGGAAGCGTCTCTGGAAGGGATCGCCGCGCAGATAGACACCACCGGCGACGGCGTTCCCGTTGTCGTCTTCAACCCGCTGAGCTGGGATCGAGACGACGTAGCGGAGTGCGCCGTCGGCTTCTCCGAGAAGGATGTGTTTGAGGTCGAGGTTCGCGACTCTTCCGGCAGGCTGATGGTCAGTGACCTGATCTCCGCAGAGCGCTATGAGACGGGCGGCATCAAGCGCGCCACCGTGCTCTTTGTCGCAAAGCAGGTGCCGTCGCTTGGCTATGAGGTCTTCCGCATCCGGCGCAAAGGCGCGGAGCAGGCCGAAACGTCCCTACATTCGAACCAGCCGGACGTCTTCATGGCCGAGATTGATCGGGACGTGATCGAAAATGAGTTCTGCCGCCTGGAAATTGATGCCTGGAATGGGGCGATCCGCAGCCTGGTTGCGAAGGGGAACGGTTGGGAGGTCATCCCGGAAGACCGGCGGTTCGGCAACACCGTCGTCAAGGAGCTGGACAACGGCAACTTCTGGGAGTACAACGGCCACTGCAAGGGAGACGCCTTCCTGCCCATGAACCGCGACCACCCGCTGCCCAACGAGGACTCGGGCCGCGCCGCCTTCTCCCACCACTACGGCGGCGATGGGCGCGTCACCAACGGGCGGGCGCGGGTAGAATACAACGTCAGCTTCGCCTTCGGGAAGGGGTTTTTCGCTACGCGCGTGCGCCTCTACGCCGGCATCCCGCGCGTGGAGATACAGACCACGCTGGTCAATGAGGATGAGCGCGTGCGCTATCGCGCCGCCTGTCCGACCACCCTTGCAAACGGCATCATCACGCAGGAGATTCCCTTTGGCGCCATTGAGCGGCCCCAGGGAGAGTTTCCGGCGCAGAACTGGGTAGACTATAGCGGGGAGGGGAAAGGCATTGCGCTGCTGAATAAGGGGCTGCCGGGCAATAACGTTGACGACGGCGTTCTGCTGCTCTCCCTGCTGAAGTGTACCGCGCTCAAGGAAGGGTACGGCGAGGTCGGCGGGTTCCGCAAGAGCACGAAGACGACGGATGGCTACGAGATCGGCGTGGAGCACACCTTTGAGTACGCGCTGGTGCCGCACGCCGGCGATTGGCGCGATGCAAAGATATACCGGCAGGGAATGGAGTTCAACCGGCCCTTACTGGCCCGCAAGGTGAAGCCAGCGCCGGGTCGGCTGCCGCAGCGGATGAGCCTGTTCTCGGTTTCGGCGGATAACGTGGTGATTTCGGCGGTCCGGGCCAGCCCGGCAGGAACGGTCGTCCGCGTCTACGAGGCAGAAGGCCGCGCCGCCTCCAATGTCGTTCTGCGCTCCTGGGCACGGCTCGAGAGCGTGGAGGAGACCAATTTGATTGAGAAGGAGGGACGCCCTCTCCCGGTGGGTACAGAGGGCCGCTCCTTTACTTTCGATCTCGGCCCCTTTGAGATCAAGACGTTCGTTATCGCGCAGGCTGCCCTATGAACCGGAGCAGACCGGGACTGTGGAATGAGAACCGAAGGAGAAAGGTAAGATGAGGATGCGTGCATGGCACGGGATCATCGGCCTGGCGCTTCTGAGCCTGTGGATCAAAGTAGGCGCGCTGCCTGCCGCACGCGCCGAGGCGAAGGCCGACCTGGTAACGCTATGGCGCGTCCCGGAGAAGGGAATTCAGCCCCAGGCGGCGGTGGACTCCCGGGGCGTGGTCCATCTCGTCTACTTCAGAGGCAAACCGGAAGCCGGAGACCTGTACTATCTGCGCATGACGCCGGGGCAGAAAGCCCTCTCGGCGCCGATCCGTGTCAACAGCCAGCCCGGCAGCGTGACCGCCATCGGCACGATTCGCTGCGAGCAGATAGCGATTGGGCAGGGAGATCGCATCCATGTGGTGTGGAACGGCGTGGGGAAGGCCGGCGCGAACGGCTATCCCGGTCTCTATATGGCCTATACGCGCCTGAATGACCAGGGAACGGCTTTTGAACCGCAGCGCAACCTCAGCACCTGGGCGGGCGGGCTGGATGGCGGCGGCTCGGTGGCGGCAGACAAAGCAGGAAACGTCTATGTCGTCTGGCACGCGGGACCGCCCGGCAGCAAGGCCGGAGAGGCAGGACGCGCTGTCTTCCTGACCCACTCCCGCGACAACGGCAAGACGTTCCCCCGCGAGCGGCAGATCAACCCACAGCCGACCGGAGCCTGCGGTTGCTGCGGGATGCGCGCCTTCGTGGATCACAACGGCGTGCTCTCTATTCTCTATCGCGCGGCGGGGGAGAACGTCCGGCGGGACACGATGCTGCTGCTGTCCCGCGATAGGGGCGCGACTTTTCAGGAGCGGCTGGTAGATAGGTGGAACCTCAACGCCTGCCCGATGAGCAGCTTTGCGCTCTCTGAGGGCGAGGGGAGTATCCTGGCGGCCTGGGAGACGCAGAATCGGGTCTACTACGGCCAGATCAGCCCTGCCAGCGGAAGCATCTCGAAACCCATTGTCGCTCCGGGGGCAGTTCAGAGCAAGCATCCGGTCATCCTCGCCAACGCGCAGGGACAGACCCTATTCGCCTGGACGGAAGGAACGGGCTGGAACCGGGGCGGTTCGCTTGCCTGGCAGGTGTATGATCGGGAGGGCAGGCCGGTCGGCAGTCGGGGCGCGGCGGAAGGCGTTCCTGCCTGGAGCCTGCTGACGGCCTACACCCGCCCGGACGGCAGCTTTGTGCTGATCTACTAAGCCGGTCTGCTAGCAAAGTCCTTCTATTTTCCTAATGTAGCCCTCATTCCCTGTCCCCTCTCCCAAAACTTAGGAGGGGAGGAACCGAGAAGCTCGGATTCTCCCCTCTCCCTCAGCGTGGGATAGGGGTCGGGAGTGAGGGCTGCATCTATTCTTCTGAAGTGAGGTGGGCGGGGGAATGGACTACACGATCCTGGGCCGGACAGGCCTTGCGGTGAGCGTGATGGGGCTGGGGTGCGGCGGGCACAGCCGCCTGGGGCTGGCGACCGGCCACACGCAGGCCGAAGCTATCGCGGTGGTCCAAAAGGCCCTCGACCTCGGCGTCAACTTCCTGGACACCGCCGAATCCTACGGCACCGAGACGGTCGTGGGACAGGCGCTTGCAGGGAAGCGGCGGGAGGCGGTTGTGCTCTCCACGAAGGTCTCTCCCCGGCGCGAGGGAGCATTGGCGACCGCGGCGGAGATCAAGGAGCGGGCGGAGGCGTGCTTGCAGCGGCTGCGTACCGACTATGTGGACGTCCTGCACCTACACGGCGTAGCGGCAGACGATTACGCCTATGCCCTCTCCGAGCTTCTTCCGGCCCTGCAGGAGCTGCGCACGGCGGGCAAAGTCCGCTTCCTCGGGATTACCGAGGCGTTTGCTTCCGATCCTTCGCACCGTATGCTGAACCGCGCCCTCGACGATGCGTGCTGGGACGTGATCATGGCCGGCTTCAACCTCATCAACCAGTCGGCGCGGGAGCGCCTGTTCGTGCGGACTCAGCAGAACAATATCGGCGTGCTCTGCATGTTCGCGGTCCGCCGCGCCTTAAGCCGCCCGGAGGCGCTGCGCGCGCTGATGGGCGATCTGGCCGCGCAAGGGCTGGTGGAGGTAGGCACCTACGATCCCGAAGACCCACTCGGTTTCCTCGTGCGGGACGGCTCGGCGGCAAGCCTGCCGGATGCCGCCTATCGCTTCTGCCGGCACGAGCCGGGCATCCATGTCGTGCTGTCCGGGACAGGCAGCCTGGAACACCTGGAAGCCAATGCGGCGTCGCTGAC
Source organism: Chthonomonadaceae bacterium (assembly GCA_035650735.1). GTDB lineage: Bacteria > Armatimonadota > Chthonomonadetes > Chthonomonadales > Chthonomonadaceae > DASRGL01. Next base: position 9,104 of record DASRGZ010000152.1, on the reverse strand, counting down.
CCGTCCCCCTCTGCCGCCGGGGCATATCGAAAAGCTCAGGCGTCTGTTCCGTCGCGTGGACTCGGTCTCCGGCAACTGAAAGTGTCCTTTAGAATAGCGGACGGGGTAGATTCCAGTCGAGTCCGATGGCTGCCAGCCAGCAGCGCAGCAGGCGCAGGTCCCACAGACGAAGAGAGGCGCCACCCTCTACGCAAGAGGAGACAGGCGTCCTCGCGCAGCGGCTCTTCCTCCAACACCTGCCGGGCCAACTCCGTGGCGCGCTCCAGTTTGCTGCCCTCCGCCAACAGCGTGCCCAACCGCAGCGAGGCATTCCCCCACTCCCACGCCAGCCGTTCCCGCTCCCGCACGATCCACGCGTCATACCAGCCCAGGAGCAGCGGGCGCCGTCCACAGCGCCCGATTGCGAGAAGAGTATACGGGGGCAGTATAAAAATATCGCAAGAAACATGCAAAATTAGCATGATATTTTCCCTCCCGCAGCCAATAAGATAACCATCTGCTACCTTTCGCCCTACCGGATGCGCTCTCATCGCTCTATCATCCTGTTACACACATTTGTCGCGCAGATTACGCCACCTTTGCGTTTGCTCTACGGCGACGCCATACACTCTTCCTGCGTCACGCCTTCGTCGCAGAGCGATATGGTAACGCGGCCCAAGCCACTTCAACTCTCGAAGGATAGTGACGCATCCGTAGTGGAGCGGCTTATTCGGCTGCAAGGAGGACACCATGAAGCTTACGTTCTTCTGGACGCCTCGACCCCGCGTTTCCAGGTTCCGTCCCGCGGTCGCCATCGCTACTCTCCTGACACTGGGAGAGCTTGGTATGGCCGCATCCTATGCCGGTCAGCGCCCGCCCCGGGGCGAGTTCCCCGACGACGCCGGCGGGGTACGAACCATCAGCGTGAACGGCCCCATCGATCTCCGCAATCCCTTCTTTCAGGTGCTAGGGACCAACGGACGAGCCTGCGTCACCTGCCACCAGCCCGCCTTCGGCTGGTCCATCACGCCGGAGCACGTCCGGGAGCGGTTTGAGGCCACCAGAGGGCGCGACCCGCTCTTCCGCACCAACGACGGCTCCAACTCCCCCAACGCCGATGTTTCTACGGTGGAGGCGCGGCGAAAGGCGTACAGTATGCTGCTGACCAAGGGCCTTATCCGCGTCGGCATAGGCATCCCGGACAATGCGGAGTTTGAGCTGGTCGCCGTAGACGACCCATACGGCTACGCCAGCGCCAAGGAACTCTCCCTGTTCCGCAGGCCGCTTCCCGCCACCAACCTGCGGTTCCTCAGCGCGGTGATGTGGGATGGCCGTGAGACCGTTCAGCCGATGAGCATCCAGCCCCTCGGCGGAAGCGAGGCGCCCAACGTCGCTGCGCTGCTCTTCGATCTGATGCACCAGGCCAACGGCGCCACGACCGGCCACGCGCAGGCGGCTCAGGACCTCACGGAGGCGCAAAAAGAGCAGATCGTCGCGTTCGAGACGGGGCTTTACACGGCCCAGAGTGAGGATCGGAAGGCCGGCAATCTGGCGGCGCGGGGGGCGCTGGGCGGTCCCGAAACGCTGGCGAGCTTCCCGTTCTACATTGGCATCAATGACAACGTGGCCGACCCGAATGGCCCGTTCGACCCCAACTCCATGCAGCTTTATGCCGCGTGGGCGAACTCCCGCAATCCCCACCGGCGGGCGATTGCGCGGGGCGAGCAGCTATTTATCAGCAAGCCCATTCGCATTACCGGCGTTAAGGGCCTCAACGACAATCCCTACTTCGGCAGCCCACAAGAGGTAGTAGGAACCTGCACCACCTGTCACAACACGCCCAACATCGGCAACCATTCCCTGTCCATACCGCTGGACATCGGCATATCGGACGCGAGCCGGCGCACGCCGGACCTGCCGCTCTATACCCTGCGCAACCGTACCACCGGCGCGCTCATCTACACCACCGATCCGGGCCGCGCGCTTCTTACCGGCAAATGGGCCGACATCGGTAAGTTCAAAGGCCCGGCGCTGCGTGGGCTGACCGCGCGGGCGCCCTACTTCCACAACGGCTCTGCGGCCGCGCTGGAGGAGGTCGTCGAGTTCTACGACACGCGGTTCCATATCGGCTTAACGGCGGAAGAGAAGCAGGACCTCGTGGCGTTCCTGAAGGCCCTCTAATATCTTCTCGATTTGCCCGCTAAATCCCCGCTTGCCATTCTCTCCTCTGCTCTGGGCCAGCAGCCAGGGGACGTCACGGGCCGCGTGAGGAGGCTGCTGGCCCGTCTCGCTGCGTGGGAACGCCGCGAGGCACATCGCCTGGTAGTCCAACTCCCTGTCCTCTCATGAGGGATGCATACAGCCGTACCCGGCTACCGTTAGGATACTCCTGCTGCCGACTGCGTTGACTTTTGCGGGGCGTTGTGTTATCCTGTTTACTGGAAGAAGTTTCGCGGCCAGGCCCCACCCTCTACAGGAAATCTCACAGCGGGCCGCAAAATCGGGAACTATTCCTTAGTCCCAACCACTTAAACATAGAGACAAGTGGCGGCTTTCCGGCGGGCGCACCGAGCGCTGGGCCGGCTGTCGTCGTTGATAGGGCGTGTCCGGTGTGGAGGAGAACGGTGATTCGGTCTGCCAAGCAACTGTTGATAGTGATGTTTCTGGGCGGGGCGGTGTCCCTCGGCTTTTATGGGGGGCGTCAACTGCGTCATGCACTGCCTTTACATAAGCATATCCGGCCCTTCCTGCTTTCGGCCTCTTCCAGCGGCGGAGCCATCGGCAGCTCGGATGACGACGGCCAGGACGCCGACGCTTCCCCCTCCGAGGTCTTCGCCACCGTGCTCGACTACGTGCAGCGCGACTACGTCGAGGGCATCAATAACGAGTCCCAGTTGAGCCACGGCGCGCTGGCCCGCATGTTCGCCTCGCTGGACGACCCGAAGACGAACTTCCTGGAGCCGCCCCTGCGGCAGGCGCGGCAGGAGGCGCTGGCGGGGCACTTCCACGGTATCGGCGCGGCGCTGACCGTTACCAGAACGAAAAAAGACGATGTAGAATACCGCTACCTGACTGTTGTAGATACCATGCCGAGCAGCCCGGCGGAAAAGGCCGGTTTGCAGCCGGGAGATCATATCACCGAAATCAATGGGCACTGGATTATCGCCTATTCTATTGCGGTGGATGCAGGCCGAATCCGAGCGTCAAATCAGGACGATACAGCCAAGCAGGAGCAGTTCAAACAGGCACGCGATAAGTTCAAGAAGGGGTATAGCCTTATCAAGGCCCTCACGCTGCTTAGCGCCGGCGAAGGCAAGCCGCTGCAACTGACCGTGGAGCGCGCCGGTCAGCCTGCGCCCCTCAAGCTAGACCTGACGACCGCTCTCACGGAGGTCCATCCGGTCGAGTTTCGGACGCTGGCAAACCGGGTCGGCTACCTGCGCGTGCGCCTGTTTAACGCGAAGGCGACGGAGGAATTCCAGCGCGCGCTGGACAAGGCGCAGGGCCAACTAAAGGGCCTGATCGTGGATCTGCGGGATAATCCGGGCGGGGTGCGCGCCGCCGCGGATGCCGACGCCAACGGCTATGACTCGGCGCTCAAGCTCATCGCGCGCCTGACGCGCGGCGGCGAGGTCGCCGCCATCGAGCGCAAACCCAACCGGCGCGAGCCGCTGACGGTCACGCCCGCCAAGTCGCCGCTGGAGGTGCCGCTGGCGGTGCTGGTCGATTCAGGAACGGCGAACCTCTCCGAACTGGTGGCGGCGGCGCTGCGCGACGCGGGCCGGGCGAAGGTGATCGGCACGCGCACGTTCGGGGATGCGATCCTCCAGCTTTTCACGGTCTTGCGGGACGGTTCCGGCGTAGAGATGGCGACCGCCAGGCTGCTCACTACCGAGGGCGCCGACCTGTCGCAAGGGGTCACGCCGGATATTGCCGTGACGTCGGGCGCCTCCGGTACCGATGCCGCCCTGGAGCGTGCCCTGGCGGCCCTGAACGTTTCAGCGTGAAATCTATAAATCTATATTGTCCGATTCTGGGGGACTCAGGCCGGACTTGAGTGGGAAATAGGGTCAGGAAATCTATGCGTCTATCATCAAGAGGGTTTCGGTCGCTTCTCTCGCGTCTGCTGGTCGTGCCTGCCGTCGTCGGGCTGGTTCTCGCCTCGGTGCTGGTAGGCTACGCGGGCGATGAGATCTGGGGCCATCACAGCCTGGAACGCGCCCGCATGGCGCGGCGCGTTCTCACTGCCTGGCTCGCGCCGCAGGAGGGCGACGAGAAAGGCAGCGACTATACTGGGCAGAATAGCGATCCGCTGGAAGATTACAAAACCGCGCTAAACCTGCTCAAAAAGGACTATTACGGCCCGCCCGTTGATGCCAAGAAGACGCGCCAGCTTACCTACGAGGCGATCCAGGGGATGCTGGATACCCTCAAAGATCAGTTCACCAGCTTCCTCAACCCCGACGATTGGTCCCAGATGCAGGCGACGACGCGCGGTGATTTTGAAGGCATCGGCGCGCTGCTGCAACAGGAACCGCCGAATAACGGCGCCATCAAGGTCGTCCGACCCATCGAAACCGGCCCGGCGGAAAAGGCGGGCCTCAAAGCCGACGACGTGATCGTGCGCGTCAACGGCAAGCCCATCCTCGGCAAGGACCTCAACGAGGTCGTCAACCTGATCAAGGGCAAGAGCGGCACCTACGTCCGGCTTGGCGTGATGCGCGGCAAGACGCCGTTGGACTTCACCATCCGGCGTGCCCTGGTCGAACCGCCCGTCGTAAAGTACTGGATGGAGGATAAAGAGAATAAGATCGGCCATATCGTCCTGACCGATTTTAACGAGAAAAGCATTGAGCAGATGGAGCGGGCGTTTGCCAGCCTGGAGAGCCAGGGAATGCGCGCGCTGGTCTTCGACCTGCGCTACAATCCCGGCGGGCTGCTGACCGTCGCCATTGATGTCGCCAGCCTCTTCATTCCGCCTGACCAGAACAAAGACCTGGATAACGCGGTCGTCTACATCAAGGAGGGCACAGGCAAGGAGCAGGCGATGCGGCTGAAGGAGGCGCAATTTACCCATCGGCAGGTGCCGATGGTGGTCCTGACCAACGGCATGAGCGCCTCCGCTTCCGAGATCGTCGCCGGGGCCATCAAGGACTATGGCGTGGGCACGCTCATGGGCGAGCGCACCTTCGGCAAGGGGCTGGTGCAATCGCTGTTCCAATTGGGAGATCACTCGGCCCTGCGCCTGACGACGGCCAAGTACTATACGCCCAAGCATACCGACATCAACCGCAAGCGCGACGAGGATGGCGATCCGATCCCTGGCTCCGGCGGCATCGTGCCCGATATCGAGGTCAAGCAATCGAAGAACTGGAAAGAGGAGGATTTCAAGGACAAGACCAACGATGTCCAGTTGCAGAAAGCCCTCCAGTTCCTGCGCGCCCGCCTGAACGGCAAGACCATCGCCCAGGCCGCGCAGGAAGTAACGCAGACTCCGTAGCACAGTGCCCTTCCATCTTTGGATCGAACCAGCGTGGAATTGAAACTAACGCGGAAGCTGGCTTGGTACTGCCCTTTTAACCGAATCTAGCGTGGAATTGCAATTGATAACCAGGAAGACAGCGTTGATTCGTGCCACATACAGGGGGAGCCTGGCGCCGGCCAGACTCCCTTTCTTTGCTCGCGTTCGGCGGATTGCCGCCTGCGTAATGTCGCTGGGTCTTCTGGCGGCGCTCTCAGGCTGCCAGGGCGGCCACAAAGAGGCTATGCCCCGGTTCCCTCCGCAGGTTTCCGCCCGGAATTCGCCCCGCAGTGCGCCTCCTGATCCCACGAACGCGCCTCTAGCGCAATGGAAGCCATCGCCAGTCCAGTTCTATGAAGGCCAGAGCGCGCCGCCGCGCGTGGCGCTGACGTTTGATGCGGGCAGCGACGCCAAGGCCGTCCCGATCATCCTCAAGATACTGGCCGAGCATAAGGCGCATGCGACCTTCTTCCTCACCGGCAAATTCTGCGCCACCTTCCCGCAAGAGTGCCAGGCCATCGCCGCCGCCGGCATGGAGCTGGGCAACCACTCCTATTCGCATCCGCATTTCACCCGGCTGAGCGACGCCGAAATACGCAGCCAACTGGAGCGGGCTGAGGCCGCCATTATCAAGGCGTGTGGACGGGGCGCAAAGCCGCTCTTCCGGTTTCCCTACGGCGACAGCGATAGGCGCACCCGCGCCGTCGTCGCACAGGCGGGCTATCAGCCGATTGCCTGGACGCTCGACTCGCTCGATAGCGTAGGCCAGCCCAAATCGGCGGCGTTCGTGGCCGAGCGCATCTGCCGCAAAGTCAAGCCGGGCTACATCACGCTCATGCACGTCTCCTGCGTGGGGTCAGCGGAGGCCCTGCCGCGCATTTTTGAGTATCTGGACAAAATCGGCGCGCAGGTCGTGCCGGTCAGCGAACTGCTTCTGAGCCAGCCGCCTACTCTCCCCATCAAGGCGGCAAGAGGCCGCTGAGCGCCCCCAACCCTGCCTGACCTGGGATTGGGGAAAGACCTTCCGTTCTCCTTGATATAGCTAAAGATTAGGATGTATAATGGAAGGGTCTATAACCACAAGCGGCTGCGCTCGGCTTCAGGGCATACGCCGCCTGTGGAGTTCGCGCAGACGCCCAGGCAACAATGGAAACCACGTTCGCTGGTTGTCTGATCAAACGTCCGCACTGCGATGGGAAATGCGCCTCTCGTCTACTTCCAGCTGCTCGGTGGGATTGCAATCACAGCGCCAAACCGGCCGCCCTCCGAGGTCCCGCCAAACCGAACCACGCTCCTTCTGGCCTATCTGTTGCTCGATCCGACGCGCCAGCACGCTCGCGAAGCGCTTCTGGAGCTGCTCTGGCCGGACGAAGATCCTGCCGAATCGCGCCCCAAGCTGCGGCAGGCACTCTTCGCTCTCCGTCGGCTTCTCAAGCAAGCTACGGGCGAAGAGCTGCTTGTCGCCACCCGAGCGACGATCCAGCTGGCCGCAGGCAGGATCACGACCGACGTGTCGGAATTCCGTCAAGCCCTTGCGGATGCTGGCGCCTCGTCTGATTGGAAGGGACGGATCGAAGCGCTATTGCGCGCCGATGCAATTTACCGTGGGCCGCTGCTCCCCGGATTCTATGAGGAGTTCATCCTGCTGGAGCGTCAGCAGTTAGCGGAGGCGCACGGCGCCCTGCTTCTCAAGCTTGCCCGTGCGTATGAGGAGGCCGCCGAGTGGGATCGCGCTATTGAGACGGCTCGCAGGCTGGTCGCCAAAGAGCCGCTGCTCGAAGAGGCCCATTGCGTGCTCATGCGCGCCTACGCGGCGAGCGGGCAGCCCGCTGCTGCCATGCGCCAATATGCCGAGCTGGAGCGGCTCCTTAAGGAGGAGCTAGACGAAAAGCCGTCGGCTGCGGTGCGCCAGCTCCGCGATACCATCCGACAGAGCCCGGCCGTTGTTGACCTCCCGCCGCTCAAAGGACCGAAACCGGTCCCGCGACAATCTTCCTATCGCGAACCAGAGGCGGCTGCGGCCGCTCTCCCGCCGATCACGGTACCGGAACCCCCGCCCGCAAGAGGGCGCTTCGCCCCCGGTCCCGCTAGGTCCCGGCATCTCCGTGGCCGCGCGCAGCCCCTGGTCGCGGCTGCCGCCCTGGCGCTCCTCGTGCTTCTGGTCGTGCTGATCCGGTACTCAGGGACCTGGCGCCGCGGCGCGCGCAAGCCGCAAACGAACCCTGCGCGCTTGAGTCGGGTTGCGCCCGAGGCGCAGCGGCTCTGGGCCTGGCGCTATACGCCGCAGGGCGGAGACCGCGACAGCGAGCCGTCCAGCATCGTGACCGACACTGCCGGCTGCATCTACATCGCCGGTTTCTTGAAGACCGCCGAGCACGATGTAGACTACCTGGTCTTAAAGCTGGACCCCAACGGAAGACAGATCTGGGAGGCGCGCTACAACGGGCTGGCCGATGATGTGGATCGGGCGCGCGGCATCACGCTCGGATCGGACGGCAGCGTGTACGTCACGGGCGATTCGCTCACCGGGGGGGGCAATGGCGCGACGCGCCTGAGCGGCCTGGACCTTGTCACGATAAAGCTTGATCCGCACGACGGTCATCGCATCTGGGTCCGTCCCTACGATGGGCCGGCACAGGGAGAGGACCGCGCTCGGCAGATTCGTATAGACCGAGCGGACAACGTGTATGTGGCCGGCGTAAGCTGGAGCCGCGATGCCCGCTCTGGTCCCGCATCCGAGTTCGTGATCCTCAAGTACGACGCCGCCGGCGATCTGAAGTGGGCGCACCGCCAGCCGCATGGGGCCGGGCCGCTGACGGATCGGATCGACATGGAGCTTGCACCGGACGGCGACCTGTGCGTCACCCTGGAGGCACGCGGCTCAGCCGCGCCCGATGCAGAGCTGGACATCCTCACGGTGCGGTATAGGCCCGACGGCTCGGTGCGCTGGCTGCGCCGGTGGGGCGGGGGCGACCATGCCGATGCGACGCCAGCAGGAATCGCGGTGGACTCGGAGGGCGCGGTCTACGTTACGGGCTGTGCCCACGCTCCCGGCGACCGGCACCTCAGGGACCGGTCGGACATCCTAACCATCAAGTACGATAAATCGGGCCGCGAGCTCTGGGTACGCCGCTTCGACGGCCCAGCGCACACGCAGGATGAGGGGCGCAGCATCAACGTGGACGGGATCGGCAGCGTCTATGTCGCGGGATCGGTCGGACGAGATCGAGGGCAGGCGGACGCCGAACGTGGCGCTCCTCAAGTACGACCGGCACGGCACCCAGCTCTGGGCGCGCATGGAGGAGCAGATGGCTCTAGAGGGCGCGAGCCTGAGGAAATGCCTGGTCCTCAGCCACCCGGCCGAAGGCTATCCCACGCTGACGTGGACTGTTAACCGTCCTGGCGTGGCCCCGGACAGCGTACAGCGGGATATTCACTGCGTCCGATATACTCCGGCGGGGCAGGTCTTCTGGGCCGGTGACTATGGCAGCCCTCTTTCCGAGCGTGACGCGGCCCACGCGCTGGCCATCGACCGGCGAGACTTTGCCATCGTCGCCGGCCAGTCGTTCGGCAGCGGCACCAACGACATCGTCGCCCTCAAGTA
>DASRGZ010000151.1:0-3598 GCA_035650735.1 Chthonomonadaceae bacterium | reverse complement strand
AGCAGCCCGCTCCAGATCATGACCATCAGCACGGGAAAGTTAACCCAATGGAACCAGCGAATCGCCAGAGGGTGCTTCTTCTCCAGCCGTTTCATGCGCGCTACCTCCTGAGCGCCCTCAATTGGCCTCTTGCAGCAGTTCCTTGATTTTTTGGGTCATTTGCGCCTCGCCGCCCGCGCCCTCGTATTCGAGCTCGCCTTCCCAGCGATAGCGCACGCGGCCCTTTTTATCTATCAGGTAGACGGTGGGCCAGAACTGTTGCCCCCAGCGCTTCCAGTTCTCCCCCTTCTGGTCCAGCAAAATCGGATAGGTGATACCCAGGCTCTTTACCCTGCGGATCACATTGGCCGGAACTTTCTCCGCCTCGGTTTCCGGGGTATGGACGCCGATGAGGATCACGCCTTGCTTCTGGAATTGCTTCTGCCATCTGCCGTAACTCGGCAGGTTATGGATGCAGTTGATTCAGCCGAAAGTCCAGAACTCGACGATGGTGACTTTGCCCTTGCGCGCCGCCAGCTTGATCGGCGCGTTCTTTGGCGTATTGAGCCAGGGACCGCCGACCAGTTCCGGCGCGGCGACCTCGATGGCATAGGGGTACTGCCTGTCCATAGAGAGCGCCGGTGCTTCCAGGGCAAACAACAGGACGCTCCCCATAAGAAGTGTGGGTCGAGGAAGTCTAAAGGTATGCTTCACTATTCTAGTTAACATAGAAATCTCCTTCAACGCTGTCGTTGCGCTAGAATCCTTTTGTTGCTTGCTACAATGCCAGCGCACGCAGAATGGTTCCCACTGTTTGTGATACAGCATAGAAGTTTTGGGGTATTTTGGTTTGTGGGCGAGCATTTGGGGGCCAGAAACACCTCAGAGCAGGTTCAGGATAGGGAGGACGGCAATGATTGAGATACGGCATAAGAAGACGGGCGAAGTGCTTCTGCGTCGGGAGACGAGCAGCCTGGCGAATGCCGATCTGCCTTACGTGAATCTGTTTGAGGCGAACCTTTCCGGGATGGACCTGACGGGCGCCGATCTGTCTGGGGCCGATCTGAACGAGACCTATCTGACAGGCGCGCTCTTGAGCGGCGCAAAACTTATGGGAACATGCTTATGGGGCGCGAACCTGACCGGAGCCGATCTGCGGGGGGCCGACCTGACGGCGGCGCGGATGTGGGGAGTCCGGCTGCGCGATGCTAAATTAGACGGCGCAGACCTGACGCGGGCCAGCCTGAAAGGAGTGGACCTGAGCGGCGCCTGCCTCCAGAACATGAAGCTGTTTCGCGCCGAGCTGGAGGAGATCAACCTGAAGGATGCAGATTTAGCGGGCGCGGACTTGACGGAGGCAAACCTGAGCCACTCGATCCTGACGGGCACCGATCTGCGCTATGTGACCCTGATCGGGGCTAATCTGGCCGAGGCAGACTTACGTGGAGCGAATTTAAGCAATGCCGATCTGACACGTGCCAATCTGTATGGGGCCGCGCTCCAGGGGGCCGACCTGGAGGGAACGCTCTTATTGCATACGTTATTTGTCCGTTGTTCCGACCTGCATCTGGCGACGGGACTAGATCAGGTTGACCACGTCGGGCCTTGCTCGCTAGATCAACAGACGCTCCGTGCCGGAATAGCCTATCTGCCCGATGCTTTCCTCGCGGGCGTTGGCTACTCCGCCGAGGAGGTCGCGGCCTTGCGGACCCTCTATGCCGGACAGGCCCCGCAGGGCCGCGACTAATCGGAGACTTCCCCCTGCGCCTTCTTCAGAGCGCTGGACACTTTGGCGAGGAGCCGGGAGGAGGTCGGAATACGCTGCAATCGGCTGCGCACTGCGTTCAGGACTTCGGCTTGAAACTGGTAGGTTTCGGCGCACCACGCGCAGATCTCCAGGTGCTCCTCGATAAGCTTCATCTCCTGCGGCGTTAGCTCACGGTCCAGGTAATCATCCAGACGCTTAAATACATGCTCGCAATCATATCGGTCCATTTGTCTCATCTCAGTTGCCCCTCTTTCTCAGCGCCGAGAGCCGCAACAACATGATGCTCCTGGGCCACCTGCCACAGCGCTTTCTGTAGTAGTTTTCGCCCGCGATGGAGACGGGAGCGGACAGTGCCGACGGGGCAGTCGAGAATATCTGCGATCTCTTGGTAGGATATCTCCTCCATGAAGTAGAGCACGGAGACGATCCGGTACTCCTCGGGCAACGCCTGGATAGCCGCCTCGATCTGTTCTTCGCTCATTTTGTTGATGACGAGCGCTGCCGGATTGGTGTTCCGCGCCTGCAAGCCAGCGTTGGACGTCTCTATGTAGAGATAGAGGTCGGGCGCGTCGTCCAGCGGAGCGATCTCCAGCTCGCGACGGCGTTTGCGGTAGTTGGCGCGGCAGCGATTGATCATAATCTTAAAGAACCAGGCTTTGAAGTTCGACCCCTCCTGGAACGTATCGAAGGCATGGAAGGCCAGTACCGCCGCCTCCTGTACCAGGTCTTCGGCCTCTTCACGGTTGTGCGTCATGTGGTAGGCCGTGCCGTAGGCCGCGCCCAGTATCGGCTCAAGCAGGGCTTCAAACTTCTCGGCAGCACGCTTGGAGTGATGCATATCCGTCATGGGTTCATCCCATCCACGTCTTAACAGAGACGCCTCGGCGTTCCTGCGCTGCTTCATTATAGTCCATTTTCCCGACCGACAGCTTCCAGACCTGGAACGCCGGGTTGATTAATCTTGCCGGGAATCATATAGAGCGGCAGCAGCAACAGATAGATGCCCAGGCTGATCTCGATGCTCCAGAAACAGATGAGTATCGTCAGCGTCGCCACTACCGGATAGGTAAGGAAGCGCGACCGCACCAGGTCGCGGTAGGCCGGAGTGATGAACTCTGCAAGCATATCCGGCTGTGTGCACGCATAGACCCATTGCAGGTAGAGCGTCCAGCCGATGAGGGTCAGGTTCAGCCCGAACACGACCGTCACTATCTGGGCCATCGGGAAGGCATTGAGCACGCTGGTCGCAAAGGGCAGCAGCGAGACAAACATAAAGAAGAGAATGTTGAGCCAGAGCAGCACGCGGTCCGCGCGCCGGATCGCATGGTACATGTTGTGATGCCCGACCCAGAAGACACCCAGGCTAATAAAGCTGACGGCATAGGTGCCCAGCTTGGGCACCAGCTTCATCAGGGCCGGGAAAACGATTACATTCGGTGAGTTATGCGGCAGTTCCGGTACCTTCAGTTCCAGAACGAGCAGAGTCATGGCGATGGCGAACAGGCCATCGCTCAGCGCCTCGATGCGGTTCTTCCCTAATTCAAAGGGCCTGCTTTCGGGATTCATGGCGTTCTCTTTTCCTCTGCGCTTCTGCGCTGCGCCCGGTCCGTTCCTCGCCGGGCACTGAAAGTACCCGGCTCTAGGGCCTACGGCCAGGCGTCCTGGCGGACGCCCCCGGATAAGCTGCAAGGTGATGACGGCTTCCAGGTCGGCCTACGACCAAGCGTCCTGGCGGACGCCCCCTTGTGGCAAGGTCTGCCTGCCCTACGAAGGCAGCAACCTCCCGATAGGCAGGTGGTTCCGTCCGCAGGCATAGCCGCCCCGGCACGCCGGGGGGTGAAAACCCCCGTC
>DASRGZ010000150.1:0-19212 GCA_035650735.1 Chthonomonadaceae bacterium | reverse complement strand
CGTCCTCCAGAACACAGGCGATGTGCTCGGTGCGGTCGAGGCGCAGCTTCGCGCCAATGGGCAGCAGGCCGTGCTCGATGAGCATGGCGAAGGGAATGCGCAGCTTGGGCGCGTCCAACGGCGGCGGCAACATCTCATCGGGCAGCAGCGGCGGCACGACCTGGGCGATGCGCTGGCAGGCCAGTTGGACGTAGAGCGCCTCCTTCTCTATCCCGATCCAGTGGCGCCGCAGCCGCTTAGCGACGGCCCCCGTTGTACCCGTACCAAAAAAAGGGTCCAGCACGACATCGCCGGGATGGCTGCACGCACGGATGATGCGGTGCAGCAGCGCTTCGGGCTTCTGCGTGGCGTGCGCCTTCTCCCCATTGATCTTCAGACGTTCCTCCCCGGTACAGATAGGAATGTACCAGTCGCTGCGCATCTGCAAGTCGTCGTTGCCCGCCTTCAACGCCTTATAATTGAACGTGTACTTGCTTTGCTTCTCCGACTTTTTGGCCCAGATCAAGGTCTCGTGCGCATTACAGAAGCGCGTGCCTTTGAAATTGGGCATGGGATTCAATTTCACCCAGGATACGTCATTAAGTATCCAATAACCGAGGTCTTGGAGGATGGAACCGATACGATACAGGCTATGGTAGGAGGCGATGACCCAGATCGTGCCGGTATCTTTGAGCACATTGCGGCAGGCAGACAGCCATTCACGGGTGAACTGATCGTATTCCTCGAAGCTGTTGAACTTATCCCAAGCGTCGTCCACGCCATCCACGTGCGTCAGGTTAGGACGCCAGAGGTCGTTTCTAAGTTGGAGGTTATAGGGCGGGTCGGCGAAGATAAGGTCCACCGAGCCGGGCGGCAGGGTGGGCAGAATTGTGCGGCAGTCTCCGTGCAGGACGCTGTTGAGGGGCAGTTGAATAGCGGGTACATTCTGTTTGCTCGATTTTTTAGATGGCATGATGGGTGTCAGGGGCCGAGTAGTCAGGCAAGTGGAATGGGATGGATGAGCAAAAGGGCGTGAATCCGCCGCGTAATTCTGCTGGCAGAAGAGAATTTCCTGCCTGGTTCTAAAAAGTTAGCAATCTTTTTGTTAAAGAGTGAGGCAAACTGAGTCCAACTGCGTCTAAGTGTTTTTAACTGAGTCGAAAGGTGTCGGGGTGAAGGGCGGCAGCCGGGCGTAAGCGACGCGAAGCGCCTTTTGGCTCGTGTGCGCAAAAGCCTCCTGAACCTTGCTGGCTCTTGCGGCTGAGGGCTGCCTACTCCCCGCTGCGGCGGAAGACGAGGGCGGCGTTGATGCCGCCGAAGCCGAACGAGTTGGAGAGCACGACGTCCAGTGGAGCGGCACGTCCTACGTGGGGAACGTAGTCCAGGTCGCATTCCGGGTCGGGCGTGAACAGATTGATGGTAGGCGGAATCCAGTCGTGCTTCAGGGCCAGGCAGCAGATGGCGGCCTCTATCGCGCCGGTTGCGCCGAGCGCGTGCGCGTGCATGGCCTTCGTCGCGCTGATGGGGATGCGGCGGGCGTTCGCTTCTCCCAGCGCCAGCTTGAGCGCGCGGGTTTCCGTGACATCGTTCAGGGGCGTGGAGGAGCCGTGCGCGTTCACGTAGTCTACTTCCTCCGGCGCTACCTGCGCGACCGCCAGGGCTTTGCGAATGCAGTCGGCGGCGCTGGCGGCATCCGGGCGCGGAGAGGTCATGTGGTGGGCATCGTTGGTGCAGGCGAACCCGACGAGTTCAGCATAGAGGCGCGCGCCACGCCGCAATGCGTGTTCGCGCTCCTCCAGGACGAGAACGGCAGCGCCCTCGCCCATCACGAAGCCGTCGCGGTCGCGGTCGAAGGGGCGGCAGGCGCAGGCAGGGTCGTCGTTGCGGGTGGACATGGCGCGAATGAGCGAGAACGCGCCGAAGCAGAGCGGGGCGAGTGGGACTTCTGCGCCGCCCGCAAGCATCACGTCGGCGTCGCCGCGGCGAATGGCGTGCCAGGCGTTGCCGAGGGCGATAGCGCCGGAGGCGCAGGAGTCGGCGTTGGAGGTGCTGTAGCCGCGCAATCCGAGCGTGATGGCGACGTTGCAGCTTCCCGCGCCGACAAACATTTGCAGCGCCAGCATGGGGCTGACGGCGCGCGGCCCTTCCGAGAGATAGAGGGCGTGCTGCTCTTCGGCCCAGGCCGCCCCGCCAAGTGCGCTGCCGATGCACACGCCGATACGCCCCGGCTCTTCCTGCGCTAAATCCAGCCGCGTATCGGCGACGGCCTGCCGGCTGGCGGCAAGGGCGAACTGCGAGCAGCGATCCAGGCGCTTGAGCGCCTTGCCTTCGAGGTAGTCGGCGGGATCGAAATCGTGGACTTCGGCGGCGATGCGGCAGGCGAATGGGCTGGCGTCGAAACAGGTCACGGGACCGACGGCGGAGCGGGCGCAGCGCACGCCCTCCCACAGCCCGTCCGGCCCACTGCCGATAGGCGTGATTGCTCCGATCCCGGTGATGACTACGCGCCGGAAGTCTGTGTGCGCCTGCGCTCTTGTTGGATCAGACTGTGCCATAAGAAGTAAGATAAAAAGAGCAATGGGTAGTGGTTTTCCCTGACAGCGTGCCCCGGCTCTCAAGGCGAGGGCATTTCTTGAGTCAGCCATGCCCGGACCTGTCGAATATGGTGCTCGTAATGCTCGTAGGTGTTGCTGGCAATCACTTGCCAGGGCTGCCAGTCAACGGGCATTTCCGCAAACCGGTATGGGTCATGCAAATCTTCTTCTGAAAGCGATTCCAGCAACGACCAAAGCAGAGCAAACACCTGTCGCGCTTCGTCGCGGACTTCCTGTAACGGACGCGCCTTATTCTCCTCGTATATGGTGTCATTGCGTTGATCCGGGGGCAGCGCCCAGAGTTCGGAGCCGATCAGGGCACGCGCCTGCAATACCTTGATCATCTCACGCTCATGCCAGGTGATATGCGCGAGAATATCCTTCGCAGACCACTCCCCTGAGATCCCTGCTTGAACCATCTGCGCATCATCCATCTGCGCAATCAAGGCGTCCCCTTCTGCCCGTGTACGGCGTATCCTGTCTATAAATTGAGATTTATTCATCCTTGCTCTTCCACCAGGGTTTCCGAGACCAGCTTGCCCCGTACGGGTATGGGAGTTCGGTTCGGATAGGGCGTTAGGTCTGTAATCGGCGGCGGGATATGGCTGAGCAGCCCGGCCTTGAGGAGTGCTTGAGCCAGGGCCTGCTCACCGGCAGAGGAAGCGGGAACGGAGAGCCAGGCGTCGAGTAGATCGCGCACCTGCCGCTGCTCCTCAGGGGATAAGCCCTTGAGTTCTTCTACCACTTTGTCCAGTGTTGCTTTGCTCATCTTAGTCCCGTTTCCTTTCAGGCAGATTAGTTAACCCAAGTTGCTACCTAGGAACACGTTTGAGAGAGAATCGCTCTGGAAACCGGCTTTTGCATCACCGTTTGCCTTCTCGAAGAGGCAAGGTAGCAACTTGAGTTAGTTATATCCTCCAGCGTCTCTTCCGCCCATTCCAGGGCTTCGGCTTCCCGCTCTTCCTCCGCAGCCATCTGCTGGTAAGCGGCTGCCAGGTCCGGCTTGAGGCCGATGAACGCCTCTTGGGAATGCGACGGCTGGGCCGTCATGGTGTTCCTCCTTGCGGTAATCAGACAGAGAAGGGTTACTTTGTACTCGCTATTCTGCCCCCAAAACTCCGACGACATACACCGGCTTGCCGCTGCCTGATGTTTCCACCACGCGCCGATAATCTCCTTGCACTTCACTGGTTCAGGCCAGTTCGGATTCGACTTTGGATTTGATGCAGCGCAAGGTTTTCCCGGCAATATTGCGCACGAACAGGCTGCCGACGATGTAGTGCGCGAACAGCGGGCCGAGAACGGGAACGGGATAGCTCAGTTCGTGGTCAATGGCGACGTGGACATGGTCGCCCCGCTTCTGCAAACGCCACTCCACCCGCATCCCTTTTGTGATGCCGCCGGTATGTTGATAGGTGATACGTCCCTCGTCGGGAAATAGCTCCTGCTGCGCCCGCCATTTGACCGGGAAGCCGTCGCGGGAGGCGCCGAAGTCGGCGATTTTGTGCGTGGGAGACTGCTCCAGGACGCGCAGATAGCGGTAGTGCGGCAGGAGAGTCGGCCAGTCCTGGATGTCGGCGGCAAGCTGGTAGATGCGCCCGTAAATGCGTTCGGCGTCACCGCGTATGTCAATCGAGTTTGACGTATGCATCCTGACCTCATAGAGCCATCCGGCAGACGCCGCACCAGGCTCAGGTGGAGATCACCCTGCGAGGATGCGAAGTTCTTTGGATTGTCTATCAGGAAGTATCCGCGCCAATGGCGAAGATAAGGCTACTTGTATCAAGCAATCGAACGTCGGAGGAGAGAAGAAAGCGTGAAACTCGACAACCGCGTCGCCGTGGTTACCGGCGGCGGCACCGGAATCGGACGGGCGACCTGTCTGGCGCTGGCCGGGGAAGGAGCCGCCGTCGTGGTCAACTATTCCCAATCGCAGGCCGAGGCCGAGGCAGTCGCCCAGCAGATAGAAAGCCAGGGGCACCGTGCGGTGGCCGTGCGCGCCGATGTGAGCCGGGATACCGAGGCCCGCGCGCTCATGGATGCTGCCGCGCAGCGATTTGGACGGCTCGATATCCTGGTCAACAATGCCGGCTTTACTCAGCGCGTGCCGCATCGCGATCTGGACGGGCTGACAGAGGAGGTCCTGGAGCGGACGCTGACCGTCAACGTCAAAGGCCCGATCTACTGCGCCCGCGCCGCCGTGCCCTATATGCTCCAGAACGGGGGCGGCTTTATCGTCAATATCACCTCGATTGCCGGGCGCATGGGCACCGGCAGTTCCCTCATCTATGCCGGCTCCAAGGCCGCCTTAGCCACCATGACCAAGTCTCTGGCCCGCGCCTTCGCCCCGCAGATCCGGGTCAACGCCGTCGCGCCCGGATTTGTGGATACGGGCTTTGCAGGCTGGCCCCGTGAGATGATCGCGCAGGCAGCGCAGGAGACCCATATCGGGCAGTTGGTGACGGTCGAGGATGTGGCCGCCGTGGTGCGCTTCCTCGTCACAGACGGCAGCGCGCTGACCGGCGAGGAGATCGTGGTGGACGGCGGCCTCGTCGCGCTCGGCAAGCGCGGCTGACGGGCCGGACCTCTACTGGCTGCCTCTGGCTCCTGGCCGGCAGTCTACCACCAAATTGTCGCGGTGGATGATCTCCTCAAAGCCGCGATATCCCAGCACCGCCTCAAACTGCTCGCTGCGCAGGCCCAGAACGCGGCGCACTTCGGCGGCGGCGTAGTTGGTGATGCCGCGCGCGAAGACCTGGCCCGCCTCATCGCGTACCTCGATCAGATCGCCACTGGTGAAAGCGCCATGCACGCCGACGATGCCGACCGCCAGGAGGCTGACGCCGCTGGCAATGAGCTTTTCTTTGGCGGGCGCATTGACGGTGACGTAGCCGCGCGGGCGAGCGCCGTGGGCGATCCAGCGCTTGCGGGCGGGCAGGCGTGCCGAGCGGGGAGGAGGCAAAAATGTCGTGCCGACTTCCTCGCCGGCCAGGATTTCGGCGACCACGCGCTCCCGACGCCCCGGCGCAATAACGGTGCGGATGCCCGCCGCCGCGGCGATGCGCGCCGCCTCAATCTTGGTGCGCATGCCGCCGGTGCCGACCCCGCTCGCGGAGTCGCCGGCCAGGGCCGCAATCGTCTCATCAATGCAGGCGACCGTGCGGATAATGCGGGGGGACGCTTCGCCGGACTCGGCCTCTGCGCCGGGCGCTGTTTCCTTTTCCTCTTTGCGCTCCTGCTTCGCTTTGAGAAACCGCTGCTGCCGCTCTGCATCGGCCCCTGTTTCTTTTTCCTGCTCCCCCAGGGGAGGCTGCTCATAGAGGCCCTCCACGTCGGAAAGGATCAGGAGCAGGTCGGCCTCGACGAGCGTGGCGACGAGCGCAGCCAGCGTATCGTTATCGCCGAACTTGATCTCGTCCACGGCCACGGTATCGTTCTCGTTGATAACCGGGATGACCCCAAGCGAGAGCAGGGCCACCAGCGTGTTGCGCGCGTTGAGAAAGCGGCGGCGGTCGCCGAGGTCGTCGCGGGTGAGCAGCACCTGGGCGCAGTCCACGCCGCGCCAGGCGAAGGCTTCGGTATAGGTATGGATGAGCAGGCCCTGTCCGAGTGCGGCAGCCGCCTGCTTGTAGGGCAGGGAGGCGGAGGGCGGAGGGGGCAGAGAAGAGGGCGCGCGCGGCTCCAGGCGGGAGGCGAGCCGCTCGCGTCCGGCGCGAATGGCCCCGGATGTGACCAGCAGCACGTCGCGTCCCTGCGCCCGCTGCGCGGCCAATTGCGCGGTGAGATCGGCGATAAAGGCGCGATCCAGGCGTCCCTGCGCGTCGGTCAGCGTGCTGGTGCCGACTTTGACGACCAGCCGGGAAAGGCGCTCCCCGGTTAGCGCCGCGCCGCGCGGCGGCTGCCCCGCGTCTCCTCCCCTTCGTTCTCCTGATCCCACCTATCCTCGTCCTCGTACTCGAATTCGACGTCCCGAATACGCACGGTATCCCCGTCCTTGGCGCCTAGCGCCTTGAGCTTGTTCGTGACGCCTATCTTATCCAGCGTCCGCTGCAGGCGGCGCAGGGCGTACTCGTTGTTCAGATCGGTCATGGCGACCAGGCGCTCGATGCCGCGCCCCACGACCTCGAAGGTGGTCGCATCTACTTGACGGACCTCCCAGCGGCGCGTATCCTCCTCCTGCGGGGCCGTGATGCGCAGGGCCGGCGGCTGCGTCACCGCCTGCTCCATTTCCTCGGCGCGTATCTGCTCCAGGCGGCTCATGATGTCATAGATGAGCGGGTCGAGCCCAGCGCGCGTGACCGCCGAGAGGCGATAGACCGTATAGCCGCGCTGTTTTAACTCGGCCTCGACGCTATCCACCATCTCCGGGTCTGCCGCCACGTCTATCTTGTTCAGGGCGACGACCTGGGGCAGTTGGGCCAGCCGCTCGCTGTAAAGCGCCAACTCCCGGTTGAGAACCTCAAAATCGTGCAGCGGCTCGCGCCCGGTCATGCCGCTGACGTCGAGGATATGGACGAGCAGGCGCGTGCGCTCGACGTGCCGCAGGAACTGATGGCCCAGCCCGACGCCCTGATGCGCCCCTTCAATAATGCCGGGAATGTCGGCCATGACGAAGCTGCGCTCCGGCCCGAGGTAGACGACGCCCAAATTAGGCACCAGCGTCGTGAAGGGATAGTTGGCTATCTTGGGCTTGGCGGCGGAGACGGCGGCGATCAGCGTGGACTTGCCGACGTTGGGAAAGCCGAGCAGCCCCACATCCGCCAGCAGCTTCAGCTCCAGGCGCAGATGGCGGGCCTCGCCGGGCTCGCCCTTCTCCGCGAACTTGGGGGCCTGGTGAATGGAGGTGACAAAGTGGGCGTTGCCGCGCCCGCCGACCCCGCCGCGCGCCACGACGAAGCGGGCGTCAGGGGTATCCAGGTCGGCAAGCTGCTCGCCGGTGTCGGCGTCGTAGACGACGGTGCCCTGGGGCACTTTCAGCACCAGGTCGGCCCCGTCCTTGCCGAACATATCTTTGCTGCCGCCGTCGCCGCCGCGCTCGGCCTTGTATTTGCGCTTGTAGTGGAAATCCAGCAGCGTGGAGAGGTTCGGGTCTACCTCCAGGAGGACGCTGCCGCCGTGCCCGCCGTCGCCGCCATTGGGGCCGCCGTGGGGCACATGCTTCTCGCGGCGAAAGGTGACCATGCCGTTGCCGCCGTTGCCCGCCTGCACCTCAATTTGGGCTTCATCTACAAATTGCATTTCGCTCACCAACCTTCCTGGGCTTGGATGCGCCGCTTTTATGGTAGCGCGTTTTAAATGAAAAAGGCAAGCCTATCTCGACCGTTCCCGTGGAAATGGCCTTGAGACGACAGAACGGGACAGCGCGCCTGGCGCTGCCCCGTCAGTAAAAGAGAGAGAAAGTGGAGGTGGGGAGACTCGAACTCCCGTTCCCAGCGACTTGTCCCTAGCGTCTACAAGCGTAGCCCCCGTTTAGGTTTCGCGTCCGCCTGCCACAGGGGCCAGGCTAGCGGAGCGCTAGATCGCGTTAGGTGTCCCGCCACAGGCGGCGAACGGGCCTTAGGCGGTTAGTTGGCATAGGTTACGCCTGACATCCTCTCGGCCAACAGGAGCGGGTCAGACGCACGGCACTTAGGCCGCGAGCGCGTACTGTTGAGTGTTCGCGTTTATTGTTTTGCCGCTTTTTACGAGGCCAGCGGCGCCTCGGCTTGCAACTAGGGGCAGCATCCACCAGGTCGACACCAATCACCCCCATAGCACTTTTATTATACGCGACAATTGGCAGAAAAGCAAGGTGAATTTAGGGAACAGTCCGGCTCTAACAGCCCCCACCCCTTTCTCCGACTGCCAGGGTCGGGGCTGCCATGGTTCGGCCCACTGCCAGGGTCGGCAAGGTTACGGCCCTTGCCTCCGCCTGGCGACACCTGGCGACACGGCTTTGCCTTGCCACACCCCTCCGCCTGGCGATCAAAAAGAACAGGGGAGGGGAGAGGAAAAGCCGGGTCACCCCCTTCCCTCCTAGGGAAGGGGGCCGGGGGGGTTAGGTATTCTTACCGACGGGGGGAAATAACGATACGACGATCCGGCTCCTCGCCCTCGCTGTAAGTCATAATATCGGGGTCATCGGCGAGGGCTTTATGGATGATGCGGCGCTCGTGGGGAGGCAGCGGCTCCAGCTCGGCCTCTTCGTTACGCGCCTTGACCTCGTTGGCCAGTTCGATGGCGCGGCGGCGCAGGACTTCGGCCCGCCGCTCCCGGTAATTGGCGGCATCCAGGATGATGCGCACATCCGAGCGGATGCGGCGCGCCAGGATAAGATTGGCGAGAAATTGCAGTTGATCCAGGGCCGGTCCCAGCCGCCCGAAGGTGATGGCCGTGTCGCTGCCGACGAGCTCGATATCCAGGTAGGGATCATGGACGGCACGCACGACAGGATGGATGTCCAGGCCGCTGGCGGCGCAAACCTCTTCCATAACGGTCACTGCCTGGCCCTGATCCGCATTCAGATCGACAGGCCCTGCCATCGATTCCGCTGCCCCTGTCGGCGTGCCTTCTGCGGCGGACTCCGGTTGTCCTGCGTGCAAGTCTGTCATCGCTCGCTCTCTCCTTGTTCGCCCCTCAGGGGCCTGCCGATTGGCCTAACCCCCCGGCAGGCTAAACCCTGCCGCTGTGGGGCCTACGGCCTGCTGCCCACCTACGCGGGCACCAAACAGCCTATCGAAAGGTCGTGTCGGCGTAGACCGACACTGGGCCGTAGGCCACCGAGCGAGGGAATTGATTCCCTTGTGCCAGAGGCTCAGCGCTTCTTGCGGCGCGGGCGGGGACGCATCCCATCGCCGCCCGCCGTGGAAGTCGCCGGACGCGCGGTCGTTAGTGTACCGCTGGCGCCTCCCGTGGCGCGCGGCTTTTCGCTTGTCTCCTTTGCCTCCTTCGGCTCAGCCGGGAGCGTGATCGTGCCGTTGGCGCTGACCGCCAGCCCGGTATTGCGCTTGTAAATATAGACGTACTGCTGCCAGGCCGACATCAGGTTCAGGACGAGCCAGTACAGCATGAAGGCGGCGGACCAGCGATACAGCAGGAACATCCAGATCATCATGCCGGTCATCATGATCGACATGCTCTTCTGCTGTTGGGCCTGCTGGGGGTCGGCGGGCGGCGTCAGCTTCATGGTCAGGTAGTTGCTGGCAGCGTAGATGAGCAACAGTACTAGGTCGAACTGGGCCAGGTTGGTGGCCAGATAATCGGGAAACTTGAACGAGAGCGCACTGCCGATCCAGAGAAACTTGCCGTGCGAGAAATGGAACTCGTATTGGCGGATCATGTTGTAGACCCAGATCATAAAGGGCAACTGAATGACCATCGGCAGGCAGCTGGCGAAGGGGTTGATCCCATGCTCCTTGTAGGTCGCCATCACCTTCTCGTTCAGCTCTGGCTTGCCCTTGTACTTCTCCTGGATCTCCTTTAAGACCGGCTGGATGCGCTGCATCTCCCGCTGGCTGCGGTACATCCGCAGCGTCAGCGGCAGCGTGATCAGCTTGACGAGCACGGCGATGATGACCAGCGCGAACCAGTAACTGAACGCAGGAAGACGGCCCGTCGCCGCCACCAGCACATCCACGATCTTGTAGCTGATGCCGGTGGAGTTGCGCTGGTCAATGCGGTCTTCCAATATCTGCTTCAGATTTTCCTGGCGGGCGATGGCCGCCGCCTGCGAGTTGGGATACTCCTTGAAAAGCTGCTTGAGCGCGTCATGGGCCCGATAGTCGCCTTCAGAGCGCATCTGCTCGCGCTGCTCGCGCACGGCATCGGGCACGCGGTTGGGATCTTTGACATCAATGCGCTCTCGCAGCTGCTGCTCGTCCACTTTGCCGTAGTTGTCGCTGGCGGCAAACTCGGCTTCGCGCAGGAGCGCCTGGGCGGCAACGCTCTGATCTTTGCCGGACTCGGAGTATTCTCGTTTGACGGCGGCATAGGCATCCAGCACCTTATGGGCCGGCGCCGTCGTCTCCATGGCTTTGACCTGATCCAGCGTGTAGTGGCCGGAGGGACCCTGGCTGCCAGGAACACAGCCGGACAGCACGCCGCCGAGCAGGACGACAAGAGCTAAGAGAGCAAGGGTACGCGATATAAATTTCAACGTTTTTCCTCAATAATTTCAGGGTGACCGCCGACGCCCGATCCCCTGGCGGCATCGGGCGAGAGGGTCAGGGGAACCGGATCGTAGCCCCCGGGGCTGAACGGATTGCAGCGCAGGATGCGCCGCAGGCCCAGCGCAACGCCGGCCAGAACGCCGTGCCGCTGGATACACTGGGCGGTATACTCGGAACAGGTCGGCTCGTAGCGGCAGATGCGCGGGCGCGCGCACGCCGTCGCCTGGTAAACGCGAATGCAGGCTACGGCCAGCCACCGCGCGCCGAACGAGCTCAGGTCGGCCAGGCGGCGCAGCGCGCTCCCGATCTGCTGCAACGGAGTCACTCCTGCGTCTCTCCTTTCGTGTGGGCCGATGAAGAAGCCTCCGCGCCGGCGTGCGTTGGCGGCGCTTCGGCCATCGCCGTCGGCGTGTCTGCTCGCAGTAGGCGCCCCCGACGGAGCAGGTCATCCACAGCGGCCTGCACTTCAGGCCAGGAAGCCTCCTTCAGGCGCCCGCGCGCCACAAAGATGATGTCGAGCGGGCCTTCACGGAGCGCCGGCAAGCGCAGACGTACCGCTTCCCGCAGCCGCCGCTTGATGCGATTGCGCACGACGGCGCCGCCCTGCTTCTTGCTGACGACAAAGCCGATGCGCCGGCCGGGAACCGCCGGAGTGTCGGCGGCGTCCCGCCGCAGGACATAGAGGACGGCCAGGCCGTTGGCGTAGGAGCGGCCCCGCGCATAGACGCGCCGGAAATCCCGGTTATCCCGCAGGCGTTGCTCCTCGGGCAGCATGGCGCAACAGGCGTCTCCCGGCACACGCGAGGTACCCGTGGCCGCTCGGGCCTCGCATGTCCTTACGGAAGAAAGGCGCGAATGGTTTCCCCTCGCGCCTTGGTTTCCTACTTAATCAGTTGGTGGCGTCCCTTTAAGCGCCGCCGCTTCAGGACATTGCGTCCATCGTTGGTCAGCATGCGCTTACGGAAGCCGTGTACGCGCTTATGGCGTCGGTTGTGAGGTTGGTATGTCCGTTTCATCGGTAGAAAGCGCTCCTGAAATTAGCAAACTAAGGCTGGTTTTCCCGTGAAAGATTCTGGCTATTATAGCACAGAGAAGCAGCCCGCCGCAACCCTTGCGCCCGCGCACAGCCCCAATTTATGCCGCAATCTTAGGCCAGAGGCCGCCGACCCACATAGATCCCGCGTTCCCTTTCCCGGGCGGGCTCCTGATAAACCACCTCCAATCCGGCGGCTTCAAACGCCTCCCGATACTCCCCCGGTGTAAACAGCCCCAGCTCATGGCGCTCGGTGAAGTGCGTGATGCCCTCCGGCGTGCCGACCAGATAGTGAAAATCCATGATCGAGACGCGATCCTCCTGTCGGGAGAGGTTCATGCGGGCGATCTTGAGGTCGGGTTGATCCACAAACAGGGCGTGCACGCCGCCACCACGGTAGTTCTCCGGCGTGAGCCAGGGCTCGACGAGGACCAGCCCGCCCGGCTTGACGTGGCGGCTCAGGCTCTGGAGCGCCGATTGCAGGCGGGGAACGGTCTTGACGTAGCCGATAGAGCTGAACATACAGAGGACGACGTCAAAGGCGCGTCCGAGGTCGAAGTGGACCATGTCGGCCTGGTGGAAGGGAATATCCGGGTGGCGCTGGCGGGCTACGGCCAGCATCCCTTCGTCCAGGTCCAGGCCCTCTGGCATATAGTGCTGGCGCAGGTAGGGAATATGCGCGCCGGTACCGCAGGCGACGTCAAGCAGGGTTGAGCCCGCGCTTTGCTTATATTGCTGAATGAGGGCATGGACGCGTTCGGCGTCACGCGCATAGTCTTTGAAGCTATAGATCGCATCATAATAGCGGGCGGATTGGGTGAACATAGCGGCTCTCATAGAGTGCTTGGCGCCGCACGGCGGTTGTGCCTGGCGGCGTTGCGGATACCTACAGAGACAGCTTGGCCCGTGGAAGAGTTGCAACAAGCGGCTCTGTTGGGCACGACCTTTGAAGGCATCCTATTCCTTATATAGTGGCTCTGCCGGGCGGATTCGGCGCGTTTTTCGCCGGCTTTAAAATATTGACCTCCATCCATACAGCGCGCAGAATTATGGATTATACTATGGAAGATGCGCGTCTTACAACACCCCCAGCAACCGTGGTTTGAGATGGAGAACAGGCCCATACCCACGCAACAGCGAGAGCACACAACAGCGCTTGCCGTAAGCCGCGCGCCCGCGCCGCCGCGACCGGTCTGGATGGGCGTGCTGCTGCTCATTGCGTGCGCGGCGCTCTGGAGCCTGAGTGGACCACTTATCAAGCTGCTCAACTACCAGGGCGGCGGCGTATCGGGGCTGGCCATCGCCTGCTACCGCTCGCTTCTCGGTGGGCTGGTCTTTCTGCCGCTGGCATGGCGGAGACGGCGCACGCTGCGGGTGGTCGCTCCCATTTGGCCCGCTGCCTCCGTGCTGACCTTCACCCTGATGACCGTCACCTTTGTCCTGGCGACCACGATGACGGCCGCCGCCAACGCGATCAGCCTGCAATATACCGCGCCGCTGTGGGTGTTTCTACTCTCGCCGCTGATCCTGGGGGAGCGGCCCCGACGCGAGGAGGGGCTGGTGCTCCTGATCGCAATGGCGGGCGTGGCGGTCCTCTTCGCCGGGCATCCCGCCGCCGATATGCCGGCGCTGCTGGTGGCGCTGACAAGCGGGCTGGGCTACGGCAGCCTGATCGTCGTGCTGCGGGGCCTGCGCCGCGTGGACCCGACGGTGGTAACCTGCCTCAACCTGCTGGGATCGGGGCTCCTACTGGCCCCGGCGGTGGCCCTCTGGAGCACGTTTCATCTCACGGCGGGCCAATTGGGGCTGCTGGTGCTGCTGAGCGTGGCGCAGTTCGCTCTGCCCTATGTGCTGTTCTCGCTGGCGCTGCAATCGGTGGAGGCGCACCGGGCCGCGCTGATCACGCTGCTGGAGATGGTTCTCAATCCGCTCTGGACCTACCTGATCGTTGGCGAGGCGATTCCGCCAGCGACACGCCTGGGCGGGCCGCTCATCCTGCTGGGGGTGGCGGGCTGGATGCTGCTGACCTGGCGGCGCGAGGCGGCTTTGGGACGGCAGCAAAGAAGGGACGGCGCAGGCAGCAGGAGTTAGCCTGCCGCCTGCAGGCATTCGTCCTGCATTAGGGGGACGGCGCTATATACGTTCCATTGCGCGGCGTGCCACACGTCCTCGCCGTAGCCTTTGGCGCGGAGCTCGCGCCCGCTGCCGCACTCCCAGACGATCTCGGCAAGCTGGCCCGCAGCCGCGCGGAATGCGCCCTCACAGACGCGGGCTTCCGGGGACTTCTCATGCTCTATCGCGGCCAGGATCGCCCCCGCGCCCAGATAGTCCTCCAGGGCAAAGCGCAGCGTGCCATCCTCGGAAGGCGTCTGCCAGCGCTCCCCGCAGGCGATGACCGTGACGCCGAGGTCGGTGGCGTCGAGCGTGCGGGAGACAGCAGCGCCGACGGCATCCGCATTGAGCAGCGCCCCGACGAACAGGAACGGGGCCTGGCGCGCGTACCGGCTGCATGTGGCCCCGTTGGGAGAGGCCAGCACAACCCGCGTTCCCGGTGACAGCCCCAGGTAGGTGAGTGGCGAGAGGGAAAAGCGTCCCATCTCCGGTACGCCCTGGCGGTGTACTGCCGCCTCGCCGCCGACGCGCCGGGCGAACGCGGTGGCGTCCTCGTCCTGGGCGCACGGGTAGATCAAGCCGCCGTGCTGCACGGCGGTGACGACGGCAGAGGAGAAGCTGAGGACATCCACGACGACCAGGATATCGCGGCGCTCTGCCGCCGTCTGTGCGCCGCGCTGTCCCCACTCCAGCTTGCACCGATACCCTTGTTGCGCGAAGACATCTGCATCCATAGGCCAAGCCTCTCCGTGCCGGGTCAGGAAGGGTGAAGGGCAGAGCGCGGCAGCCCGCGCCCTGGGAATCGAGACGTCTTCAACGTGTGGCGGTTTCACAGGGGCATTCCATTTTCCTTTCGGGTGGCTCAAGCCGCAGCAACAAGAGCACCTAACCCCCCGTCCCCCACTGCTAGGGTCGGGGCTACAACGGACTGCCAGGGTCGGGCCTGCAATGGACTGCCAGGGTCGGCAGGGTTACGGCCCCTGCCTCCGCCTTGCCACAGCCCTCCGCCTTGCGACCCTCGCAGGGAAGGGAGTGATCCGGCTTCTGCTCTCCCCTCTCCCTGCAAGGGAGAAGGGCCGGGGATGAGGGCGGCCCTACCCCCTACCCCCTACCCCCTACACCCTATACCCTACACCCTACACAAAGGGCCGGGGGTGAGGTTTGGAGTCCGCGCAGGGCGACTTCGCGCCTTGGTTGCCGCGAGTTTATTCGCCCGCGGCCCAAAACGGCAGGCCCCTGGGAGGCGAGTCAGTCGCCGCCCGGCGAAGATGGCGGGGGATTGGGAGCGGAGGCGGTACGGGCGGCCCGCTCGCGCAGAAGGCGCTCGGTACGCTCAATATCGGCCAGAACGTGGCCCTGTACCCACTGGCGCAGGTCGCCAACGATAGCCAGCATCTTATCCACGTCGGCGCGCGGGCTGTCAGGATCATCCTGCCAGTCGCGCAGGGCCTTTTCGGCCTTTCGCAGCGCGCTGGCGGCGCGCTGGGCGGGCGAAAGGAGTTGCCGCATTGAGAAGTTCTCCTGATAACTCACCGTACCCAGCCAGGCTTTCTCCCCAAGCCAGCAAGCCATTTTCGGCCTTGAACAAGGCGGTGGGTGTGATTGAGGAATAGCCCGAATGCGTAATGTGAGGTGATAATACGAGATTAAAGCAGGGCTTGCGCCCTACTGTTTCTGTTATAGTACCATTTTTCCTTCGGGATTTGGAACCTGGGTTGGACTTTTTTCCACTACTCGCGCCTGCGGAGGAAACCGGCCTGCAAATTGAGGCAGGAAACCGCTCCCCGCGCGGCGAAAATGGGCGGCGCAAGGTCGGAAGGAAAGAAGCACGGATGCCGTTTATCGTCGCCATAGATGGGCCTGCCGGGGCAGGCAAGAGCACCGTGGCGCGGCGGGTCGCTGCCGCCCTCGGCTTTACCTATATAGATACCGGCGCGATGTACCGCGCGCTCGCCTGGAAAGCGCTGCGGGAGGGCGTGGATGTTGCCAACCCGGAGGCCCTGGCGGCCCTGGCGCAGCAGATGCGGCTCGCCTTCGGGCCACTGACCCCCGACGGGACGCAGGCCGTTCGCGTGGATGGGGAGGATGTGACGCTGGCTATTCGCGAGCCCGCCGTCTCTAACTTGACCTCCGCGATCTCGGCCTTTCCCGCCGTCCGCAATGTCGTCGTCGCCCAGCAGCGACAGATGGCGCAGCAGGCCCCGCGCGGCGTCGTGCTGGAAGGCCGGGACATCGGCACGGTCGTCTTCCCCAACGCGCAGGTAAAGGTTTTTCTGACGGCCAGCCCGGAGGAGCGCGCGCGACGCCGCCTGGCCGAGCTGCGCACGCGCGGCTTTGCCGTGGATTACGCGCATGTGCTCTCCGACATGATCGAGCGCGACGCCCGCGACAGCCTGCGCGCTACCTCGCCGCTGGCGCCCGCGCCCGACGCCGTCATCCTGGACACCGACGGCCTGGCCATTGACGAGGTGGTGGCGCGCGTCCTAGCCCTCTGCCGACAGGGCTTCGCCGGGCACTGAGAGCCGGGCACTGAAAGTACCCGTCTGGAGGGCGGCTTTGCCGCCAACCGTCCTTGCGGACGGAACAACCTGGCTTTACTGGGCGTCCGCTAAGACGCTTGGCCTCGCTAGGCGGAGGCGCGAACCATTGCAGCGCCGACCCTAGCAGAGCCACCCAGACGGGTCATTCATGGCCCGGAGAATAGAGATGTCGCAAGAGCAAGAATGGAAGCCCTATCCACGCGCCGGATATAATCCCATCTATCATCTGGTAGGGGTGGCACTGCGCCTCTTTTTTCGCCTGTATGCGCGCTGGAAGGTCGTGGGCCTGGAGAACGTGGCGCGCACGGGCGGCCTGCTGCTGGCAGCCAATCATGCCAGCTATCTTGATCCGCCGCTTCTCGGGGCGGCGCTCTACGGGTATCGGCGTCTCTGGATCATGGCGAAAGCCGAGCTCTGGCAGAGCCGTCTCATGGCATTCCTGTGCGACCGCTGCATGGGCTTTCCCATCAGGCGGCACTCCGCAGACAGGGCCACCCTCCGCCGCGTCCTCGATTGGCTGGCGCAGGGAGAGGCGGTGGCGATGTTCCCGGAGGGCGAGCGCACGCGCGACGGCCTGCTGCATCCGGCGCTGCCCGGAATCGCGCTCTTGGCCCAGAAAAGCGGCGTTCCGGTGGTGCCGGTGGCGATCCTGGGCACTTACGAAATGCTGCCCGCCAACCGAAAATCCATCCGGCGCGTGCCCATTACCATCGCGTTCGGCAAGCCGCTGCGGTTTGGGCCAGATGCGGCGCGAGAAGAGATCACAACGGCGGTGATGGACGCTATCGCCGCGTTGATGACCGCCAATGGCCGGCCCACTTCGCCCCCGACGCCGGCGGTCGGCAGTCGGGAGCCGCAAGCCGCAAGCACAGAAGGGGCCGCAGGGCAGACGGTTGCCGGGCAGGATGCCCGCATCGAGCGCAACGCCGCCGTGCAGCCCACCAATCGGGGTTCCGGGAGAAGGTAGGATGCCGCTGACAGTCTTACAACATGCCCTGGCCGCGCATATCCTGGCCCAACTGCGCGCCACGGCCACGCCGCCGGAACACTTCCGCGCGCTGACGCGCGCTCTGACCCAGATCCTGGTCGTCGAGGCCGCCCGCGATCTGCCGACCCGCCCGATCACCGTTCTCACTCCCCTGGAGGAGACCGCCGCCTGTCAACTAGATACGCAGGTGGTGCTGGTGCCGGTGCTGCGCGCCGGGCTAGGGATGCTGGAGGCCGCACTGGAACTGCTGCCGCAAGCCGTCGTCGGCTATGTGGGGCTGGAGCGCGATGAGCAGACGGCCATCGCCTCCTCCTACTATTGCAAGCTGCCTGCCACCGAAGGCCGCACGGCCTTGCTGCTCGATCCCATGTTGGCGACAGGCGGCTCGGCGGCCTGGGCGGCCAATCAGCTCTATGCGGCGGGCGCGGCGCGCGTGAAGCTGCTCTGCGTGGTGGCCGCGCCCCAGGGCGTAGCGCGCCTGGCCGAAAGCTTCCCAAAACTCGAAATTATCGCCGCCTCCCTCGACCGCGACCTCAACGACCGCAAATTTATTCTCCCCGGCCTGGGCGATTTTGGAGACCGCCTCTACGGCACTTTCTGATGCGCGTTTCCTCCGGGCAAATGTGCTATAATTCCCTAGCTGCCGCCCGCTTTCCTGGCCGCGCAAGGCTTTAGACAGGATTATTCCGTTCTGGCCCCCACCCCCTTCCCACTGCTAGGGTCGGCGCTCAACGGTTCGCGCCACTGCCAGGGTCGGCAAGGTTACGGCCCTTGCCTCCGCCTGGCCACACCTGGCGACCCCCAAGAACAGGGGGAGAGGCAGAGTTGGCTTCTCCTCTCCCCTCCCCTTACGAAGGAGAGGGGCCGGGGGGGAGGTCTATCGGGGATGAAGGCCGCATGGGGAAAGCGGGCGCCGGAGCGGTGAAAATACGGAACCTATAATCACCAAGTAGCTTCCAATAACAGGGCGCTCCGGGCTCCATCGCGCCGCCACGAACGCAAAGCGCATCCTGCCTGACGGTAAACGCACTGTTGCCTTTGAGGGAAGCTGCGCCCGCTATGCAGGGCGAGTGGGAATTGAGACCAAAATGCGTATCTTCTACCGACCGATCTATCGTGTCTCCGTAGAGAACACGACCATTGAGCTGTGGGTCACGAAACGCAAGCTCCCCTTCTTCATGCATGCCGACGCCATCATCGCGCCGGTCGCCCCTGACCTGAAGATGGTCAGCGGCATCGCCAAGATGATCCGCGACTATGGGGGCGACGCCGCGCAGTATGAGGCCAACAAAGCCGCGCCGCTGCCGCCCGGCACCGCCTTCCTGGGCACCGGAGGGCGCTACCGCTTCAAGTACACCTTGTTGGCGGTCATCTTCGACGAGTTCAAGCGCGTCACCCCGCAGAACTTCCTGCTGGCCATTCGCAACGCCATGCAGCAGGCCCGCCGCAAAGGCGCCAGATCCATCATCGTCCCGGATATGACGGAGAACCTGCTCACCCAGCCGACCGTCATTACCGACGAGCAGCGCCGCGAGACCGGCGCGACCACTGCCCGCCTGACCCTGGATGCTATCGTGGCCAGCCGGGGCCTGATGGAGGTCGTCAAGGTCTGGGTCTGGGAGCCGGCAACCGCCGATCTGTTCCTGCAAGAGATGAAGAAGCTGGAGACAGAGGGCTGGGAGGAGAGCCGCCTGCTCCTACCGGCGGGAACCGATCTGGCCGCGCTCGAACAGCCGATGACGCCTAGCTGGATCGAGCAGGGGGAGTCGGGAAAGATCCGCCACACGACCCTGACGCCCGTGCTCGGCGATATCTTGCG
>DASRGZ010000149.1:0-23239 GCA_035650735.1 Chthonomonadaceae bacterium | reverse complement strand
GACGGGGGTTTTCACCCCCCGGCGTGCCGGGGCGGCTATGCCTGCGGACGGAACCACCTGCCTATCGGGAGGTTGCTGCCTTCGTAGGGCAGGCAGACCTTGCCACAAGGGGGCGTCCGCCAGGACGCTTGGTCGTAGGCCCTAGAGCCGGGTACTTTCAGTGCCCGGTAAAGCCAGCCGTTTCGGACAGTCGCGCCTCCGGGCCGACGGGGCGCGCGCTGGCGACCTGCTTGGTTCCCTCGATATAGGCGCGAATGCCGTCGCAGATCGCCTGCGCCACCCGCTGCTGGAACTCTGGATCCATCAGCTTATGGCGGTCGTAAGCGTTATTGATATAGGCGACCTCGCACAGGACGGCCGGCATCCGGCTCGTGCGCAGCACGGCGAGTCCGCTGGCATACAGTATACCATCCGAGAGCGCGCCTCGGTTGGGCAGGCCCGTCACCGCACAGACCGCCTCCTGAACACAGACGGCCAGAGCGCGGCTGCTCGGATCGCCCATGTGATAGTAAGTGCTGGTGCCGGAGGCCGAATTGGGCTGGCCGTTCGAGTCGTTATGGATGCTGATAAACAGATCCGCGCCGATGCTGTTGGCCAGGCGCGGGCGGTCATAGAGCGGCACGTCCATATCGCGCTCGCGGGTCATCACTACGCGCGCTCCGCACGCCTCCAGCGCCGTCCGCAGCTTGAGGGCGATAGCGAGCGTAATGTTCTTTTCGTAGACCGTGTAGCCCGCGCCGTGCCCGGTCGCGCCGGTAGAAGAGCCGCCGTGTCCAGGGTCCACGACGATGAGCTTGCCGGCAAGCGCGCCGGTCGCGCTGCGCGGCAGGCGCAGCTCCAGCACCAGCTTATCGTTCTGCGCGTTCAGGCTGAAGCCGACGACGCGGTTCATCTCCAGCGTCACGCGCGCCATGGGCGGCGCCTCCTGCGCCATGACCGCGTGCAGCGCGCTCACCAGCGGGTGCGTGAACGTCTGATCGCAGCCCGTGGGCGCGGCCAGAGACAGGATAGCGTTGGGAATATCCACCGCCATCTGCTTGGCCCCGCGCAAATAATGGACATAGGCGCTGGCCTTGCCGCTGGTTTCGATCACCAGCCGCGCCCGCGTCTCATTTTCCTCGGCAAACGTCAGGGCGCGAATGGCAACGGGCGCGCGCACAGCCTTGCCGCCGCGCGACGCCCACGCTCCCCTGCCGCGCGGCTTCGGAGTGCTCGGCGCTTTCTGCGCGGCGCTCCCCGAAGGAGGTACGGTTTGAGAGCCGGACTGGTTTCGTGGATCGGGCTCCGGCTGCCCCTCGCCCGCCGCACGCTCGTCCGTTGCGCCGACCGCGCCGGGCCTCCGTAGGCGCGCATCCGCCGCCTTCGTTTCGCTGCCCGTTCCCGTCAGCGCCGCCTGGATGGTCGTCTGCGCGTTGGTGATCGAGGTCGAGGGCACGAGCGCGCAGCCGCCGTTCAACTCGACAACAATGCGGGCCACCTCGTCGGTGAACTGCCCGGCGCGCAGGCGCAGCGCGCGCCTCTCGCCCTCCGGCAGCGGGGCAGGACGAAAATCCTTGCCGACCGCCGCGCCGACGCAGTCAATCAGTCCGCGCGGCGGCTTCATCTCCGAGAGCATACGCGCACGATAGGGAACAGGGAAGCTCGTGGTGACGCGCAGCACGCCGTTTTCCAGCCGGGCGTCGGTGACGCGCGCCAACAGGTAGACCGTATCGCCCGGCGTTCCTGCCAGCGGCTTGCCGTCCTCATCCAGCTTGTCGGGCCGATCCACCACCGCATCGAGCAGCTGCGCCAGATCGGAGAGGGCGATCATGGGCTGGCCGTTGATCTGGGCCAGCGCCAGCTCGGCGCGCTCCTGGGAGCGCGTCAGCGTGACGAGAACGGCATCGCCGCGCCGGTTGATCTGCCCTGTGGCCCCGACCGCCTCCAGGGCCTCCAGAGGTACATACGTCTCGCGCTCATCCGCGAGAGAGGCCGTCTTGCCCCGAATCTCGCGGCCCGCTATCCGCAAATGAACCGGAGTGAGGCCGTCATCAGCACGAGCCGAGAAGGGCAGACAGACGAGAAGGAACGGCAGCGCCAGGCGAAGAAAGCGGGGAAGCAAAGGAGAAACGGCAGTATGAGAGCGTCCTTTGCGCAAGTTGGCGGAGTCGGAGTCAGAGGTTATGTGTTGGACCATAAGCACCTACCTTTGCCGGGAAATCTGGGACGCTGAGGGTCGTCGGAAATGGCGGAGCGGAATGGAACAGGCGGCTGGCAGCGGCAAGGCGGCCCCCGCTTGATAAGGGCCGGATAGACAGGCACCGAATTAGTGCCAGTATAGCGAATTTGCGCGTAAATGTCTAGCCCTGCCCGCAAAAAGTGGGCAAATTCCCGACCTTTCTAGACCGGAGAAAGCGGGGCTGAGAAACCTCAGCCCCGCTCCACCGAATTCCATGCGGCCTTATGCGCCCCCTTCAGGAGAGAGCTTTAGAGCCCCTAACACAACGTGGCTGTCAGGCTCTCCCCTCACCCCGGCCCTCTCCGTGCAAGGCAGAGGGAGAACGGGTTTTGTTAGGGGCTCTTAGCAGCGCCGACGCCGGGCCAACAGCGATCCGCACACACCCAGCCCTCCCAGCAGGCCCAGGACTCCTGGCTCCGGTACGGCAGGGACTAGGAAGCCCCGAATCTCGCCGCCAGGGTGAACGTTGGTGTGGATGTTCAGGTACGCCGTCCCCGCCATGATCGAGTCGAAAAGAGCCGCCTCCGCGCTGGCCGGCGTCCCACCATGCGCCGTGATAAACGCCGGGTTGTACGACGAGGCCTGCGTCATGTCGAACAGACGGTCATAGGTTCCGCTGGTCACTCCCAACGGGAAATCAGGAAACGTAGGAACCGTCGTTGCGACGCCCGCGTTGCCGGTAAAGGGAGCCGCCGTCGCGCTGTGAATGTGGGAGGCCGTTGTCGTCCCCTCCAGGCCGCTAAAGCTCACCTGCACATGCATAGTATCGGCAACTGGATCGAGGATAACGAGGGCTTGCCCGGTTCCCGGTGAGGTGTTGGGTGGAGATTCGCTTGCCCCGGTAAGATCGGCCATGAAGGCCTGGGCCTGACTGGTCGGGGCGAGAAGCGCTATCGCCGCCGTGAGAAGAATGGCTTGCAGAAGGCATTTCATAACGGGTCTCTCCTTATCAGATGCAGGTACAACTGAAAGAGAGGCGACGGCGCGTGCTACGACTGCGCGCTGCCGCCGTGCCAACCCCGCCCGGCCGGATACACGAGGATTGCGCAAGCCAGCGCCGGGCCGCATGGAAGGGAATCCCGGCGTCGTAGATTACCTGGGTGAGCGAAACGTCGTCTTCTCGATGGGGCTTAAGGAGACGAAGCCGGCCAGGAGCGTGCGGGCGGGATTTTGAAGGCCGGGTGAGGCCGGGCCTACCCCTGACTTCGCAGTGACTTCCTGGTATTCCTGCACGCTACGCAAAATAATTCCATAAAGTAATCAATCCAGTTCTCCTCTGTGTTGCCATCCTGCCGGGCCTGCCAGGACTGTCACATTTGGGGCTTTTGAGCGTCAAAGAGGAAGAAGACCCCTCCGTGTCGAATCCTAGGGCGCCGTTCCGCTGCATGCCAGGCGTGGATGCGGCGGATTGCCGGGATGCTTGATTTTTGCGTGCCCTTATGTTATGATCAGGGGTGCAAAAAGCCCCGTTGTACTTTCCTATTTGCCTTGATATGCATAAATCCTAGCGCAGAATAGCACGTACCCCTGCGCTGAAACCGCCGTAAGCAAAAACGAACGACCAAGACGTCCCCCCATGTGTCTCTGTGTTCGCTCGTTTTCCCAATGAAAGGGAAATATCCATGCCTTATCTGTGGAAGAGCCTTCAGAGAAGCCCGTACCGCCATCTTCCTAAGATAGTCGCCGCTGCCGCGCTGCTGCTCGTCTCCTATTGTATGCTGCGCGCACGGGCAGCCGATGTCCCCAAGCCGCTTCAGGACGCCTATCGCGAGTACAGCGGGTTCATTGACCCGGCGCGGATGCGTGCGACCGTCAACACGCTGGCGAGCTTCGGCTCGCGCGTGGCGGGCTATCCCGGCGATAGGAAGGCCGCCGACTACGTCGAGCAGCAGTTCCGCACGCTGGGCCTGAGCAACGTGCAGGTAGACGAGTTTCCCGTCACCGTCCCCTACGATCCCGGCGTGGATAACCCGGATCAGGGCGCGTTTGCTCAGTTGCAAGCCCGATCCGGCGAGGCGAGCGCAGGCGCAAGCCCCAAGCTGCGGATGTATCCGCTCTGGCCCAACCTGATCCGCACCTCCACGCTGCCCGTAGACGGCCTCACCGCGCCCCTGATCTATGTCGGGGACGGCAAGCTGCGCAACTTTAACGGCAAGGACGTCGAAGGCTCCGTTGTCATGGTGGACTTCAACTCCGCCGAAGAGTGGCTCAACGCGCCCCGGCTCGGCGCGAAAGCCGTCATCTTCGTGGCACCCACCACCACCATGCGCGGCGAGGCGGAAGCCAAGTTTATCTCCATTCCCATCTCCATCCCGCGCTTCTGGATGTCCAAGGCTGACGCCGCCCCGCTGCTGGCCGCCTGCGCCAGCGGACGCCCGCCCACGGTCAAGCTCACCTGTAATATGCCCTGGCAGACCCGCAAGGCCCGCAACATCACCGGTTGGATTCAGGGCACTGACCCCAAGCTCAAAGACCAGATTATCGTCGTCCAGGCCTACTACGACTCGATCTCGGTCGTGCCGGCGCTGGCGCCCGGCGCGGACACCGCCTGCGGCATGGCGGGACTGCTGGAGCTAGCCCGCACGTTCAAGGCCCACCCTCCCAAGCGCTCCATGATGTTCGTCGCCACCAGCGGCCACTTCCAGGCCCTCCAGGGCATCCGCGAGTACATCAACGCGCACATGGACGAGTGGACGCCGGCAGGCTGGTTTGAGAAGAAGCATCCCGTCAAGGACATCTACCTCTGGTGCGGGCTCGACCTGACCAGCCAGACGCGCTCCGTCGGCATCTTTTACAAGGGCTGGTTCTATGATTATCGCGAGGACATCCAGGGCAAGTTCAG
This sequence comes from Chthonomonadaceae bacterium, assembly GCA_035650735.1. Taxonomy (GTDB): domain Bacteria; phylum Armatimonadota; class Chthonomonadetes; order Chthonomonadales; family Chthonomonadaceae; genus DASRGL01. The sequence goes on along the minus strand of DASRGZ010000149.1, from coordinate 18,179 downwards.
CGACATCGCCCGCGTCTGCCGCGAGAACGCCGAGAAGATCGGCAACACCCTGGGCTTCGACTCCAAGCGCTTCTTCAACGACGGCATCAACCCCGTAGACGGCAAGAACTGGCGCAACTACATCTCCGGCAAGCCCGCCTTCGACTCCGAGGCGGTGACGATGGCCGGCGGCAACGGCGTCACCTTCGCCTCCACGGATGACAGCCGCGCCCTTGTGGATACGCCCTTCGACCGCGCCGGACAGGTCAATATCTCTAACCTGGATCAGCAGGTCAAGCTCCTCGCCTGCCTGATGTGGCACATCGTCACCGATACCAATGCGCCGGGCGATGTGAACGCGCAGCGCATGCCCATCACCGACCCCTCCAAGTGGTCGCGGATGGCCCTCCAGGGCGGCTTCTCCACGCTGCAAGGCCGCGTGGAGATGTTTGACCCGCGCAAATCCTTCATTGCCAGCTCCGACCCGCGCCTGGCCGACTCGCTGGTGGTCGTGCGCAACCGCACCAAGTCGTTCATGGGCGTGCGCGGCAACATGATCCAGCGCTCGCAGTGGTCCACGCCGGAGAGGATGGCCGACATGGTCACGGACGCGGAGAACCACCCGACCGTCTTTAACGCCAAAGGCGAGGCGCTGGACAAGCAGGGACGCGCCGTGCCCTTCGAGAACTTCTTCGCCTTCCACGGCGTCGCGCCGCTGACCGCCTACGGCTACAACAAGCCGGCGCTGCTGGCGGCCTACCATCTCGATAACCGGGAGTATCGCACCAATCCCATCGACAGCACAGGCAAGACGATCCTCAAGGACGCGCAGGGCAATCCGGTAGCGAACCCTGCGCGCGGCGAGATTGACTACGCTCCCGACCTGGGCATGACGGGCGCCAAATACATCCCGCTGGATGTGCTGGTGACCACCGCCGTCAAGGAGACGCCGATCATCGTCTTCCGCTGCGTGCCCACCGCCATCTACGACCTGGTGGACCAGCAGTCGCTGCGCGCGCTCACGGGCATTGACGTCTACGATGGCGAGACCAACGGCGAGCCGCGCATGTACGGCTACGCCATTGACCCGCAGGACCCCTCGCTGGTCGGCTCCTACGTCGAGGATGTGGCGGTGCTGTTCTCGCAGCCAGGCTCGCGTCTGAAGATTTCGATGAACAGCGGCCCCGGCGCCACTCGCCTGCTGCTCATCAACTCGCAGTACGACCCCAGCGACCCCTTCAATAAGAAGGATGACCCCAATTACAATCCCGAAGGCATCGGCTACCTCGTGGCGGGCGACCCGCGCGAGGCGCAGAACGCCGACCTGATGGGCATCGCCAAAGAGGTCTCCTACGATCCGACCAAAGAGATCGCCAAGTCCGGGGCCATCTACGACACGGCGCTCCACGTCGCCGAGGACATGTGGAAGCTCGACGACTTCCGCATGCGCCGCCTGGCCAAGTATCGCATCCTGGACATGAACAGCGATGAGGGCGTGCCGGGGCTGCACAAGCGGGCGGCGGAGGCGATAGCGCGGGCGCAGAAGGCCAAAGACGCCAAGGACTGGGAGACCTTCGACGCCGCCTCGCGCGCCGCCTGGGGCTTCGAGAGCCGCGCCTATCCCGACGTGCAGCAGACGGCGATTGACGTCGTGCAGGGCGTGCTTTTCTACCTGGCTCTGCTGCTGCCCTTCGCCTACTTCGCCGAGCGCCTGATCTGGGGCTTCTTCGACCTGAAGCGGCAGTTGAGCGTCGCGGCCCTGATCTTCCTGGCGATCTTCCTCTGCTTCCGGTTCGTGCACCCGGCCTTCGACATCACGATGAACCCGATCATCGTGCTGCTGGCCTTCGTCATGCTGGCGCTCTCCTCCATCGTGATCGCCATGATCGCGGGCAAGTTCGAGGAACAGCTCAAGGAGATCAACCGCAGCGTCAGCGGCATCCACAAGGCCGACATTGGGCGCGTCTCGGTGGCGCTGGCCGCCTTTAACCTGGGCATCTCCAACATGCGGCGGCGCAAGGCGCGCACCTTCCTGACCTGCATCACCCTGATCCTGCTGACCTTTACGGTGCTGTCGTTCACCTCGGTCGTGCAGACGATGCGCTTCAACCGGGTCCCCGCGCCCAACGAGCACGGCCCGCGCTACAACGGCATCATGATCCGCACGGCCATGTGGGACCCGCTCCAGGAGCCGGCCTACCGCCTGCTGGCCGACGAGTACGGGCGCACGCACGCCGTCGCGCCGCGCGCCTGGTACTTCGGCACGCAGCTTGGCGAGCAGTCGTTCCTGACCTTGAAGCGCGCGGATAAGCAGTATGAGGCGAAGGCGATGGTCGGCCTGTCGCCCGCCGAGGCCAAGATCACCCGTCCGCAGGAGGCGCTGGAGACCGATAACCAGGGCAGACCCATCGGGCGCTGGTTCCAGCCAGGCGACCGCTATGTGATGATTCTGCCGGACGCCATCGCCAACCAGTTGCGCATTGACCCCGCCGACGTGGGCAAGGCGAAGGTGACCTACAGCGGCGTTGAGTACACGGTCATCGGCATCCTCGACTCGCAAAAACTCAAGGATTTCGCCGACCTCGACAACGAAATCCTGACGCCGGTAGACTTCATCACCATGAACAAGCTCAACCGGCAGGGCAAGGGCGGCGGCGACCAGGGCTTCAAGGAGTACACGCACCTGGAGCCCGATATGGTCTTCTTCATCCCCTACCAGACGGCGGTCAACATTGGCGCGGAGATCCGCTCCATTGCCATTGACTTCGGCGACCCGAAGGCCGTGCTGCAGCGCCTCGACCCGCTGATGCATCGCCTGGGACTCAACCTCTACGCCGGCCAGATCACCAACCCGAACGCGCCCAACCCGCGCGACCGGGGCCACATCGAGCGGTACTCGTCCATCGCGGCGACCTCCTCGCGCGGCCTGGAGCTGGTGTTCTTCCCGATCCTGATCGCCTCGCTGATCGTTTTGAACACGATGCTGGGGTCGGTGTTCGAGCGCATCAAGGAGATCCATATCTTCTCCTCGATTGGTCTCGCCCCGTCCCATATCGGGATGCTGTTCATCGCGGAGGCGCTGGTCTACGCCATCCTGGGCTCGGTGGCCGGGTATCTGCTGGGCCAATTCACCAGTAAGATACTGGTCTGGACGGGCTGGCTGCCGGACCTGTACCTGAACTTCTCCAGCGTGAGCGCGGTCATGACGACGCTGATCGTGGTCGGCGTGGTGCTGCTCTCCACGCTCTATCCGGCGCGCAAGGCGGCGGAGGTGGCGACGCCCGCCATTGACCGCACATGGCGCGTGCCGGAGCCGGAGGGCGACCACTGGGTTATCCCGCTGCCGTTTGCCGTCACGGGCGAGCAGGCTGCCGGCCTCAACAGCTTCCTGGGCGAGTGGTTTGCCGCCTACGAGGAGTACAGCATCGGCGACTTCGTGACCCAGGGCGTGGAGTCCGAAGAGTTCCAGCATGAGAACGGCAAAGGCTACCGCATCAAATGCATGACGTGGCTGGCCCCGTTCGACCTGGGCGTTTCGCAGCGCGTCGCCGTGGAGACGACACCGACGGATACGCCGGACGTGTTCGACATCCGCCTGCTCATCGACCGCGAGTCGGGCGACATCTCCAACTGGAAGCGGGTCAACCGCCGGTTCCTGAACACGCTGCGCAAGCAGTTCTTGATCTGGCGTACGCTCAAGCAGGCCGAGCGCGAGCGCTATCTGCTAGAAGCAGAGAACAATAAGGCGCAGACCGTCAGCGCGCCGACCCCGCCGGCGATGGGACCGGAGCCCTCGCCAGCGGGGTAGGCCCCCACCCCTCGGCTCTAAAGCGGCAGGCCCAACCCTAGCAGTAGGGGCCGAGATTGGGGACTGTCCTCAGAGGGAGGGCTACATCCATGAAACGCACGAATCCCTTTCTGGCGTTTCTAGGGATCTGTTTACTTGTTCCGACTGCCGCTCAAGCCGATAAGGCTGGGGATGCGCTCCTGCAAAAGTGCGTCGCCGCCGAAAGCCGCGCCAGAACCTTGCAGGCGCATATTATTCTGCAGGTGAAAGAAGGCGGGCAGGTTATTAAGACGGCGCAGGGCACTCTCCGGCTCAAAAAGCCTAACCTGGCGCACATAGCGCTCTCAAGCTCGGCTGCCGATATGAATACGATTATTCCTTCGGATGGCAAGACGCTCACTACCTATCGGCGTTCGGAGAAGACATACGCGACCGAGGCTGCCGACGCAACCGGAGGTAATGTTGGGCGCACCATTTCTATAGAGGGTGCGGTCTTCTTCAATCCCGATATGCTCAATCAGTTGCGGGCGACGACGCGAAGACGATCGCCAAATACTGGAAGGAAAGTAAGTTTACTATGCTCGTCGCCATGAGCGGCGATAAGGTCTCCGACCAGTACAAAGTGCAGGCCATCCCGACCAATTACCTGATCGGCAGCGATGGCAAAATTCTGGCCCGCTTTGTCGGTTTTGATGAGGACGGGATTCGCAAAGCGCTGGAGCAAGCGGGCGTGAAATGATCTGAACCCGCTGACGGGTAAAGGACACCTGCCCGTGAATTCGGTAATCCCTCCCAACGGTGTTGACGTATCTCCTCAGCAGCAGGCTGCGTGAGATTGATCCACACGGCTGGGAGTGTCTACCGTGAATTCATTGTAATTTGCTAAAAACAAAAACGCACGCTGTGTTAATATGCGTGAAAGGAGAACTCCGTAGCGTGGCGGAAGATAGAGAGATCGCGCAAATACGGGAGCAAGTCGAGGCGGAGTCGACCGAGGAAGGCCAGCCTACCCAATTCGAAGACGGCTTCAGCTACAAGACCATCATCGGAGCGCTCTTCGTCGGGTTTATCATGCTGCCCGGCGCGCTCTACCTGGGCCTGGTGGCCGGACAGGGTCTGGGCCCGGCGGCGGAATGGGTGACCATCGTCCTGTTCGCCGAGATCATGCGCCGTTCGTTCCTGCCGATGAAGAAGCAGGAAATCTATATGCTCTACTATGTGGCGGCGTCCCTGACGGGTATCTGGGCGGAAAAGGGCATCTCCGGCGGGCCGTTCGGCTATCTTATCTGGAATCAATACTTTATCCAGAGCCCTGCCGCCAGCATCGTCGCCAAGGACATCCCGCACTGGGTCGTGCCGCCAGCCGGCTCACCGGCCCTCCAGCACCGCACCTTCTTCGATATGGCCTGGTTCTGGCCTATCGTTCTGCTCGTCGTCGGAGAGGTGCTGGGGCGCCTGAACTGGATGAGCGCGGGCTACTTCCTGTTCCGCGTCACCTCCGATGTCGAGCGGCTGCCGTTCCCGATGGCCCCGGTCGCCGCCTCCGGCGCGACGGCGCTGGCGGAAGCGGCCAGCAAGGAAGAATCCTGGCGCTGGCGCGTCTTCTCTACCGGCACGGTTATCGGGCTGATCTTCGGCTTCTTCTACATCGCCGTCCCGGTCTTTACCGGCGTCGTCTTTAATAAAGCCTTTACACTGATCCCCATCCCCTTCTTCGACCTGACGACGAATACGGAGACCATCCTTCCGGGCGCCATTACGGGCATCTCCGGGGACCTGACCAAGATCCTGGTCGGGTTCGTCATCCCCTACCCCATCGTGCATGGGTCGTTGTGGGGCTCGGTTCTCTGCCGCATTGTCGCCGCGCCGATCCTCTATCACTGGGGCGCGTTCGGCTCCTCCGCCACGAATGGGTGGGCGCGCGGTATGGACGCCATCTTCACCAAGCAGGCCACCGACATCAAGTTCTGGATATCGGTCGGTATCGGCTTGCAGGTGGCGGTAGCGCTTATCGGCTTCTGGAGCGTGGGAAGGGCGTTTAAGAGCCTGCGTGACCAGACACGCAATCGCGGGATGAAGATGCAGATTCCCAAGGGGCGCGGCGATCTTCCCCTCTGGATTCCGGTGGTGGTCTGGCTTGGCGTGACCGTCTTCTATATCGGGCTTGTACGTTTCCTGCTGCACGTGGAGACGGTGCGCACCGGCCAGAACCACATGATATTCCCGACCTGGCTACTGGTCTTCTACGGCCTGGTCTGGTCGCCGATCAACTCCTATGTCTCGGCGCGTATGGTGGGCCTGACGGGTTCCGGCGTGACCTTCCCGTTCCTCAAGGAAGTGTCGATTATGAAATCGGGCTATCCCTACGCCGACATCTGGTACATGCCCATCCCGCTATCCGACTACGGCGGTCTGGCGCAGAAGTTCCGGGAGGTGGAGCTGACGGGCACCAAGTTTGTCAGCGTGGTCAAGGTTGAGATCCTGATGCTGTTTGTCATGCTCCCGGCCAGCTTCATCTTCTGGGCCTTCTTCTGGCATACGAGCCAGATTCCCTCGTCGCAGCATCCCTATGCGGCGAAATTCTGGCCGATCCAGGCGACGTTCCAGGCGATGTGGAATACGATCAACCGGAAAGACGGCGGCATCTCCTGGGTCAAAGAGGCGATCAACGGGCCGCGCGTGCTGGGCGGGATCGGGGCCGGCTTGGCGCTCTACTGGATATTCGGCCTGTTCAAGCTGCCGGCGCTGTTCTATTATGGGTTCATCGGCGGCACGGGCGCCTTCCCGCACGATGTCATCCCGACCTTCCTGGGTGCGTGGCTGGGCCGCCGGTACTTCTCCAAGCGCTTCGGCGTGGAGAACTGGCGCATGTATACGCCGGTGCTGCTGGCGGGCTTCTCCTGCGGCACGGGCCTGATTGCCATGGCCTCTATCGCGCTGGCGCTGATCGCCAAATCCGTCAACTACTTGCCGTTCTAGCTGGCCCCCTTCCCTATCCGTTCGTTCCTCACTAGGGAAGGGCTAGAGGTTTTAGGACTGGGTAGTCCTCTTCGTAGCGGCGGATAGTTCGTTCCTCACTAGGGAAGGGCTAGAGGGGCAGGTAAGTTCGCCTGGCCTCTCTCCACGACGGGCGGTTGGCAAGCGGCAGGGTTTAGCCTGCCGCTGTGGGGAGCAAGACGCCCGCCGACTGCCAGGGTCGGCGCTGCAACGGTTCGCGCCACTGCGAGGGTCGCAACTGCGCTCGCTCGTTCCTCCGTCTAGCGACACCTGGCGACACCCTTGTGGGCGAAACGTTCTGCCTGCGCAAGTGTGATCAAGCGTCCGAGGCAGCGCCTTGAGGTTAGAGTGCCACCTACCTGCGGGAGCGAGACTCTCTGCCTGCGTAGGCATCAGGATTACCCACAGAGGGGATGGCGGCGATCCTGGCATCTTACCGGCTTTTCCCGCCCACGCAGGTGGGCGGATGGCCTCGCTAGGCGGAGGCGCGAACCATTGTAGCGCCGACCCTAGCAGAGCCCCACAGCGGCAGGGTTCAGCCTGCCGCTATAGGGGGTTAGGTCATTTTGCAGATCGAGGCTCTTCTTCATACCATTGAGATAGCCGCGATAGTGCTGGCGGCTGGCGTGTTTCTTGCAGGGTTTGCAGTGGGCCTGCTGACACGCCGGCGAACGGTGGCGGCGATTACGGTCATTGCGGTGGCGTTGCTGCTGGCAGCCGGGCTGCTTGCGGGGGCCCGGGCCCCCGCAAGACAGATCGGGCCGATTGTCACGCAGGAAGCGATGCGCGTGGCCGTGGCCTGGGTGCTGGCGCTGCTTGGCGGGTTCCTGGCCGGCGTCATCAAGCAGCGGGCGACGCTGCTGACCACTGTGGGCGTCGCGCTTCTGGTCGCAGGGGCCGTCGGGGGCATCTTGCAGAGCGCGTTCGCCAAGCACCCGGAGGTTATCCGCGTCGCCAAGCAATTGGGCCTGGACCAAAAGACGGCTAAGTATGAGCCGGAGAAGAACAAAGCCTGCCCGGAGAACCTGAAGAGCCTGTATATCGCCTTCTCGATGTATGCCGAGGACTACGGCGCACTGCCGCCTGCCGCCAACTGGATGCAAAACGAGGACCTGACCTCCAAAGTGCGGCAGAACGAGTGGCTGCACTGTCCCGCCGTCTCCAACCGCCACGACGACAAATACGGCTACGCCTATAACGATCAGGTGGCGGGGCGCAAGCTCAACGGCAAGCCGCTCAAAGAGATGCCGGACGCGGCGGCAACGCCCTTGCTCTATGACTCGACCAATCTCGCTCCAAGCGCGCACGATGCCGTGACCAGCCTGCCGCATCCGGGCCGGCACGGCGGGCGCAATAACATTCTCTACTGCGATGGCCGGGTGGAAGCCGTCGCGCCAAAGTAGTTTGAAATCCGTATTATAGGGTATGCCAACAGAAATTGAAACCAACCAACCGTCCCAATCTCTAGCCGAGACCGAGACGGCGCCTCCCGCTTCGCAGACGCGCACGGTCGTGGGATGGCAGGGCATTCGGTGCGTCCTGCCGCCGGACTGGAACGTGACCGGCTTCTCGATGGAGCATGAGAGCGGTTATCTGCGCGTGGATGCGCCCGGCAACAGCGCCCTGACCGTGCAGATACGCTGGATGGACGCCGCCTCGCAGGGCAACAACGCACCAACGCTGTATAACCTGCTGGCGTCGCGCGTGCGTAAGCTGCTGCGCCGCCCGGAACCGCCCACGCCCAAGCCCGATCTCAAGGGCAACCTGGAGCGCGTCCTCAAGGAGACGGCCCGGCAGGCCAAAAAAGCCAAATCCAGGTTCGAGAGCAGCATTAAGCCGGAAAAAACCGAAGGCGAGCACGACGAGCGCATGGCGATCAATTTCACCTGGAGCGGCAACGGGCGCGGGCAGGGCAAGATCTGGCATTGCGCCACCTGCAACCGCGTCGTCATCGCGCAGGTGGTCGGCGCGGCCAAAGACCAGCACGCCATCGCCGACATCGCCTCCCAACTGTTTGCCTCCCTGCACGACCATTCCGACAACGGCTACACCCTCTGGGCGCTCTACGACCTTCAGGCCCAGATACCGCAGGATTTCCGGCTGGAGACTCAGAAACTGCTCTCCGGATACCTCCATCTGGCGTTTGCGCGCGGGGGCGAGAAGATTCTGCTGGATCGGTGGGGGCTGGCGAACATGACCCTCAAGAAATTCACCCTGGGGGAGTGGTTTGCCAACAACGCCGCCGTGCGCCTCAAGGGCCTGCAAAAAGAGACGTTCACCACGCCGCAGGGGCATGAGGCGGAGCGCTATTCCGGGCGGCTTTCGCTGTTTGCGCGTATTCGGGCTTTGCGCGAATCGCTGGGCGCGCTGGGCCGCATCCCGACCCGATTTGAGGGCAGCATTTGGGCATGCGCAGAATCGAATAAAATCTATGCCCTGCAGGTGCTCCACAGCGCGCGCACGGAGGGGCTTTTGACCGAGGTTGTGAACCGATGCGTATGCCACTGAAGATGCGGCTCTACTATGGAATAGGCCGCCATCTGCCATTCCTGAAGATCCGCCCGCCGCAGGTAGACCGGCAGGCGGCGCTGACCCTGCGTCCGGGCCGCAACTCCCTGCTGTCCTGGGAAAAGCGCGACAGCGGTGAGACGGTACTGACCGTGCCGCAAAACCAGAAGGTGGGCCGCATGACGCGCTGGCTCGCTAAGTGGATGAACGTGCCCAACGCGCGGCATGTGGAATTGGATGAGGTCGGAGGCTACGTCTGGGAGCTGTGCGACGGGCACCATACCATTGAGTCCATCGTTCAGAAGACGGGCCGGCAGTACAAGATGAACCGGCGCGAGGCGGAAGTCTCCGTGACCATGTTTCTCCAGATGCTCCACGAGCGCAATTTTATCGGGTTCTATAAAAAAGTCGGCAAGAAATCCTGAGGGAGATGACAACGCTATGAGCGCAGAGCAGCTAGAGCAAGCCACACGTCCTGCGGCGATGAAGGTGCAGCGGCAAATACAGCTTCCCTTCAGCAAGGCGTGGCAGATCAGCATCAAAAGCATCAAGATACGTCTGGCGCGTTCGCTTATCACGGCGGCCGGTATCTTCCTAGGGATAGCCTTCTATAGTTCGGTGCGCACGGCAGGGCTCTTTACGCCCCACATCGGCCCCGGCATGACGCCGGAGCGGCTGGCCGAGATCACCGCCGCCGCGCACCGTCAGCAGTGGCTGGCCGTGATGGCGCTGTTGGTCTGCTTTGTGGGCATCATGAACTCGATGCTGATGTCGGTGACCGAGCGCTTCAAAGAGATCGGCACGATGAAGTGCCTCGGCGCGCTGGATAGCTTTGTCGTCAAGCTCTTCTTCATCGAAGCGATCCTGATGGGCCTGCTGGCTTCGTTTGCCGGCTGGTTTGTCGGCTGGCTGATTATCGCTCTGATCCATATCTTTTCGGATGGCCTGGGAGCGTTCGGCGGCGAGTTCTGGGTGGGCACCCTGCTCCAGATGCTGCAATCGGTGGGCATCGGCGCGGCGATCACCCTCTTTGCCGCCATCCCACCCGCGATACGCGCCGCCAAAATGCACCCGGCGGTCGCCCTGCGCTCAGAAATTTAAAAGCAGGGTGTAGGGTATAGGGTGTAGGAAGAGCCTTCGGATGCTGCCCACCACACCCTACCCCCTATACCCTACACCCTATACCCTGCACCCTATACCCTTAAGAAAGGATTGCGAATGGCAACGAATGAATACGTCGTCCGCACCAAAGGACTGGTCAAAGAGTTCACGATGGGGGATCAGACGTTGCGCGCCCTCAACGGAGTGGACCTGGACATCCGGCGCGGCGAATATATCTCTATCATGGGGCCGTCCGGCTCCGGCAAATCCACCCTCTTTAACGCTATCGGGGGGCTGGACAAGCCGACGGAAGGCTCGGTATTTATCAACGATGTAGATATGGCGCAATTGGACGCGGCGGAACTGGCCTATCTGCGCTGCCACACCATCGGCTATATTTTCCAGACATTCAACCTGATTCCGGTGATGACGGCGCTGGAGAACGTGACGCTGCCGACGGTGTTTGCGGGGATGCCGACGGATGAGGGCATTGAGCGCGGCATTGAGCTGCTCAACCTGGTCGGCCTCGGTCATCGCCTGCATCACCGCCCCAGCGAGCTCTCCGGCGGTCAGCAGCAGCGCGTCGCCATCGCCCGTGCGCTGGCCAATCGCCCCTCCATCATCCTGGCCGACGAGCCGACGGGCAACCTGGACCTCAAGACCGGCACGGAGATCATCGAGTTGCTGCGCCGCCTCAACCGCGAACAGGGCGTGACGGTCATCTCGGCCACGCATGACCTCAAAATGGTGGACGTCTCCGACCGCATCGTCTGGATCCGCGACGGCAAAATCGCCAAAATCGAGGAGCGCGCCGACATTGAACTCCATATCGGCGAGATGGAAGGCGAGCAGCAATAATCGGAGGGCGCGATGGCGCGTCTGCGCGGCAGAGGATTGGGCGCAGGGATAGCGTTAGCAACGGCGGCGGTGGTGCGCGCGCACGGCGGCATCCCGATGGCTCCTGAGGCGCCGCCGCGCCTGGCCGCGCGCACGGGGTTTCGGCGCACCTCGGAGACGCCGGAGGTCGTGCTGGTTGCCGAGGACTATCGGACCGCGCTGGCGCTGACGGGGCGATTATCCTGGGCGAAGGTGATAGGGATCGCCGCCGAAACTGCCGAGCCGGACGCGCCTGCTTCCGACATTCCTGCCGTCGTCAATGTGCCCGGCCTGATGGAGATGGTTGAGGACGATATGCTGATGCTGGTGGATGCCACGCACGGCGTTGTCCTGGTCAACCCCGATGGTTTAGCCATCGCCCAATACCAGGCGGAGTATACCAACCTGGCCCCCAGGCGCCGCCTCTACCTGGAGAGCGAACACCTGCCCGCGCAGACGCTGGATGGCCGTGCGGTGCAGGTTCTGGCACGCGTCGAAACGGCGGACGCTGTTGAAACCGCGTTGCTGGAGGGCGCGGATGCGCTCTACGTGCCCTTTGATGTTCCCCTGCTGCCTGCAAGCGCCAGCGATGCGGCCCAGCGGCGCAACCTTTTCGCGCTGGTGGAGAGGGCCGCAGGCAAGCCCCTTCTTCTCTCCGATGACTATTCCCTGCCCTTGATGACGGTGCTGGAGGCGGCATCGCGCGCCGACATCACGCTTGCCGTCCCGCCGAGAGAGGAACTGGAGGGACTGGGCCTGACGGAGTTGAGCGCGGAGTTTGAGACGGCGCAGGCGGAGTGTTTTGAGAATGAGGTCGTGTGCAGCCTGCCGCGCCTGGCGGCGGATATTGTGTATGTGCCGGAGCAGACGGATGCAGACCAAGTCAGCGCGCGGGTGGAGGCTTTGGCGGCGCGCGGCGCGACCCGGCTTGTCCTCACTCTGCGAGAGACATGGCTGCATGAAGGCGCCTTGCCGCCCGTGGAGGCGTTGGTGGCGGCGGCAGGAGCGAACCTGTTACCGGTCACGTCCTCAGCGCACCCTATGTTTAGCCTATGCGGGGAGGAGTACCCTGCGGATACCCTGGAAACGGCGGTACGGTTTCTGGTGGGGATGGGCGTTTCCGGAATTATTGTCTTTCCGGGACAGGTGACGGCGGCCAAGGCGATGGTGCGGGAGATAAGCTTTACGGAGTGCCGTGAAGCGCTGTGGCGATTGCTGGGAGAGGACGGCGCGTGAAGAGAACGGTTGTGCTGGTGCTGCTGTCGCCGGAGAGTGGGGACGCGGCAGCCTACCGGCAGGCGGTGGAGGGCGATCCAGAGTTACGGGAGCGGGTGACGCTGCGCTTTGCGACAGGCGATGCCGTGCGCGAGGCGATTACGGATGCGGAGGTCGTTACCTGCGGCAACGTCTCGGCAGAACAGGTGGCGGCGGCGCGGAACCTGCGCTGGATAAGCTTCTGGAGCGCGGGGATGGATGGCAAGGCCAGGCCGGAGCTGCTGACGCGCGGCCTGTTGCTGACCAGCGCCAGCGGCGTCCACGGCCCCAACATCGCCGAGCACGTCCTGGCCTTCATGCTGATGTTCACGCGGCGGATGCCGTTTTACCAGCGGGCGCAGATGGCGGGCCGGTGGGAGCATTTCGGGAGCTCGCGCGCCGGCGGCGGCGCGGAGGAGCTGACCGGGAAGACGCTGGGCATCGTGGGGCTGGGCCGGATCGGCGAGGCGCTGACGGCGCGGGCGAAGGCGTTTGAAATGCGGGTTGTGGCGACCAAGCGCAATCCACAGGCGCGCTACAACGCCGCCGTCGTGCCGAATGCGCTCTATCCGCCGGAGGAACTGCCGCGCCTGCTGGCCGAGTCGGATCACGTCTGTATCGCGCTGCCCTATACGCCGGAAACGCACCACCTGTTCGATGCGGGGATGTTGGCGTACATGCAGCCGACCGCGTACCTGTACAATATCGCGCGGGGCAAGATCGTGGACGAGGCGGCGCTGATCGCTGCGCTTCAGGAAGGCCGGCTGGCGGGCGCGGGCCTGGATGTTTTTGAGGAGGAGCCGCTGCCTGCCGAGAGTCCGCTCTGGCGGATGGAGAACGTGATCATCACGCCGCACGTTGCCGGCATCACGCCCCACTACTTCGCGCGCGCCGCCGCCCTCTTCGCCGACAACCTCAAGCGATATCTTCACGGCCTGCCGCTCCAGAACCTCTACGATCCCGCGCGCGGCTACTGATGTCCCATACAAACGGCCCGCGCTCCTGGGTTTGGCAAGGGCGCGGGCCACGTCTTTTCTACGGAACTGTCCGCGCGCTCAGGCGGCGTCCGTGTATTCACCTTTCTGCTGGGCGCGCATCTCTTTGAGCATACTTAGCGCTGCCAGCCAGACGCACACCAGCGAGGGAACGAATTTCAGAATAAAGTAGAAGGGGATCGGCATCCAGATAAACACGAGCAGCCACAGCCATGCCCCCCAGGCCAGATAGCGGAAGGCGTTGCGCGCATTCCGGCCCCGGCACTTCCCAGAAAACCACCAAAACCCCCATCCGGCCAGGATCGGCCAGACAACCCCCATAATATCCATCGCCTATCTCCTTGTTGCTCCGCAGCATACAACTATAGTACGTGAGCGTGGCGTGCCCGGTGTCAGGCCGCGCGTGAATCTTTTGGGATTTAATTTCTTGCCGCCTTGCTGATTTTCCTGCACCGCTATCCGGGTTTCCCCTCTCCCGGCGCTGCGGGAGAGGGGTTGGGGGTGAGGGCCTCTCCTTGCCGTTCGCTAGGCTTTCAGGCCGTGTGGGGCCATCGGGAGCGAGCGCAGGCGAATGCCGGTCGCGTTAAAGATGGCGTTGCCGACCGCCGGGGCCAGGCCGACAATGGGCGTCTCGCCGGCTCCGGCAGAGGGCTGGTCTTTGCGGTCGATCAGCACTACCTCGATGGCCGGAACATCCCGGAAGCGCGGCACGCGGTACCGGGAAAAATGCGGGTTGAGAATAGCGCCGTTCTCAAACGCGATACTTTCGAACAGCGCGCCGCCAATGCCCATGATGTTGGCGCCCTGGATCTGACTGCGAAGGTGATCCGGGTTGACCACCGCCCCGCAATCGAAGGCCGTCACAACTCGCACAATCTGCACCTGCCCGCGCTCCACGGCCACCTCCGCACAGGTCGCCACATAGCCGCCTTTCTCAAACCCGCCCGCGATACCGAAGCCATGTCCCGCCCTGGCTTTGGCCTGTCCCCAGCCGAAATGCTGTGCCGCCGTCTCGAAGACGGCCCGCAGGCGATCATCGCGCAGGTTCTTCAGGCGGAAGGCGAGCGGGTCCATGCCGACGGCGTGCGCCAGCTCGTCCATGTGGCTCTCGCGGGCGAAGTGGTTGGCCGTTGCCGCCAGCGCGCGGTAGGAACCCTGACGCAGAGGGGTCTGACAGGGATGGAACTCGATCCGCTGGTTGGGAACGTCGTACATGGTGCGGATGGCCGCCGCGCCCGAGTTATAGTTATGGTACTCCCAGGCGGTGAGCGCGCCGCCTTTTTGGACGCCGCTGCGAATCTCGATCAGCCCGGCGGGGCGGAAGTAAGCCCAGGTGAACTCCTCCTCGCGTGTCCAGACGATCTTGACCGGCTTGCCTGCGGCCCGTGCCAGGCGCGCCGCCTCGATGGCTGCCTCCCCGGTATGTTTGCCGCCATAGCCGGCCCCGGTGTCCGGCACGACCACGCGCACGCGCTCTTCGGGCATCCGAAAGGCCGCCGCCAGCTCCCCGCGCACGCCAAAAGGACGCTGCGTGCCCGTCCATACGGTCAGCTTGTCCCCCTCCCATTGGGCCACGGCTGCGCGCGGCTCCAGGGGGGCATGGGCGATATAGGCGACGGTATAGGAAGCCTCCAGGGTTTTGTCGGCCTTTGCGCGCGCCTCCTCCACGGAACCCTGGACATGCTGCATGCCGCCCTCAAAGCCCTGCGCCTCGGCGGGGTGGGCCTTCAGGTAGGCGAAAAGTTCCTTGTCTGAGGGCTGCGGGGTGGTCTGCCATTCGGCCCGCAGCGCCGCCACGGCGCGCTCGGCGGTATGCGGATCGGGCGCGGCAACCCCGACAAAGTCGCCATCGCGCACCACGACCACGCCGGGCAGGGCCTTCGCCTTGTCCGACCCCAGCGAGACCAGCGTGGCATGAAACGCCGGCGGACGCAGCACCTTGCCGTAGAGCATTCCGGGCAGCTTCATGTCCGAGGTATATTTGTGCGCGCCGGTCACGAACGCGCGGCCATCCACCTTCGGAACAGACTGGCCCGCGATCTTCCACTGCGCTGCCGGCGTGGTCGCCGTCTCCGGGCCGATGGCTTCCAGGAGCTTCTGGCCCTGCGTCAACTGCCCGAAAGTGAGCGATTGCCCGGTCTGCGGGTTGGTGACCTTGCCCTCGGCGACGGTCAGGCCGTCCCGGCCCACCTTCCACTGCGCGGCGGCCAGGCCGATCAGCAGTTCCCGCGCGGCAGCAGCCGCCTTCCGAAGCTGCGGGGCCATGGTCGGGGTCGTTCGGCTGCCGAACGTGCCCATGTCGAAAGGCGTCCGCTCCGTATCGCCCATCACGAGCCGCACGCTCTCCAGGGGCAGGCGCAATTCATCTGCGACGGCCTGCGTTAAAGACGTGCGCACGTTCTGGCCGAACTCGACCTTGCCGGTGTAGGCGGTGACGCTGCCATCCTCGCCGATGTGCAGCCACGCGCCGATCTCCTGGGGGATCGCGCCGCCAAATCCGCGCTGCCTGCGCCCCGACTCCTGCGAGAGGGCCGTTTCCGGCAGCGTCAGGAGCACGACGATGCCGCCGCCCACCAGCCGGAAGAACTCCCGCCGGGCCAGTTCAAAGCGGTAGGCCGGCTCGGCGGCCAATTCGTAACGCTCGGGTTCCCATTCGGTTGCGTTTGACGGTTTCTGGATCATCGGGTGACCCCTTTCGATTGCTGCGCGGCCCGGCGGATCGCGGCCACGATGCGCGGATAGATGCCGCAGCGGCAGATATTGCCCTGCATATAGCGAATGATCTCCTGCTCGCTGGGATCGGAGTTCTGCGCCAGCAGGCCCACGCCCGTCAGGATCATGCCCGGCGTGCAGTAGCCGCATTGCAGCGCACCGGCCTCCAGGAACGCCTCTTGCACCGGATGCAGCTGGCCGTTCCTCTCCAATCCCTCGATCGTGGTTATCTGTTTGCCTGCCGCCAGGCTTACCGGCGTAATACAGGAATGGGTTGGCTGCCCGTCGAGCAGCACCGTGCAGGCTCCGCACTGGCCCTCGCCGCAGCCGTACTTGGCGCCGGTTAGATCCAGGTCGTCCCGCAGAACGCTGAGCAGGCTTCTCTCCCCCTCGGCCTCTACCGGACGCTTGGCGCCGTTCACGTTCAGTTCCGTGATTTTGGACATGAAACCTTCTCCTGAGCAAGCGATATAGACGAAGGTGAATATAGACCTCACCCCCGGCCCCTCTCCTTTAGAAGGAGAGGGGAGAGGCGTTTTCATGCTCGGTGGTGCGCCCTACGCATGGGGGGCTGATCTGATTTTCGCGCTGGCCCTGGCTTTCCCCTGCGTCTTTCTCTTTCCTATACGCGGAAGTCTGCTTTATGTGGCCGCGCCGGCAGGCCCAAGAAGCAGGTAAAAAGGAATCTTCCAATTCCGAAACGAATTACCCTCCGCAACGTCTAATTCTATGACGGCGTAAGGAACGAAAGAGCAGTTTGCCCCATCGCCCCGAAGTATCCTTCTTGTTTAAGCCTGGAACGCCTGCTATGCCCTCGGTTTTGCTTCTGGAAGGGACGCGGTTCCGCTCCTCAGGAAGAGGGAGAGGTCCTATCGGCGCGTTCTTCATCCAGATCCGGACAGGAGATCGGTGCTTTGCTGAAACTCAGACGGACACTCCTCGGCACGCTCCTTATGGAGGAGGGCCTGATCACTCCAGAACAGCTAGAAGTGGCCCTTGCCGAACAGCGGCGCGGCAACGGAGAGAAACGCCTGGGCGAAATTCTGGTCTCCCTGCGCTTACTCTCCGAACCGGCGCTGCTCCATGCTCTGTCTATTCAATTGGATTGTCCCGTGGTGGACCTAGCCCAGGAGCCGCCCGACCCGAAAGCCCTGGAGATCGTGCCGAGCGAGTTCGCCCTGCGCCATCAGTTGATCCCGCTGCGCCAGAACGACGAGTCGCTGACCGTCGCCATGGCGAACCCGCTAGACATCCATGCGATTGACGACCTGCGCCTGCTCACCGGGCTCGACATCGCGCCGATGCTGGCCTCCCCCACGGAGATACGCCGCCTCAGCGAGCAGTTCTATATGTCCCGGATGATCCAGGACGTGCAGGAGGCCGAGCGCGCCGCCGAGGACGAGGAGAGCCTGGACGTCGCCGACTTACAGAAGATGGCCCGCGAGGAGTTGGTCATCCAGATGGTCAACCTGATCATCAACCAGGCGATCCAGGATCGGGCCTCGGATGTCCATGTGGAGCCGTTCGAGAAAGAGCTGCGCGTGCGCTATCGCGTGGATGGCGTGCTGCACGAGGTCAACGCGCCGCCCAAGCGCTTCCATCCGGCCATCGTCAGCCGCATTAAGATTCTCTCCGACATGAACATCGCGGAGCGGCGCCTGCCTCAGGACGGGCGCATGCGCATCCGCAGTGGCGGGCGCCAGATTGACCTGCGCGTCTCCACGATCCCGACGCTCTACGGCGAGGGCGTGGTGATGCGCATTCTGGATAAGCAGACGGCCATGCTCGGCCTGACCGAGCTGGGCATGGATAGCCTCATGTTCGGCAAGTTTCGCCGCCTGATCCAGGAGCCGCACGGCATCATCCTGGTCACCGGCCCCACCGGCTCCGGCAAGACGACCACGCTCTACGCCAGCCTCAACGAGATCTACAGCGTGGAGAAGAAGATCCTGACCATCGAGGAGCCGGTC